>NZ_NTMG01000041.1 GCF_002487355.1 Candidatus Methanoperedens sp. BLZ2
AATGTAGAACTAGTGATTTTTTTTAAAAATAGGAAGTTTTGGGACAGCCTGTTCAATAAGTTTTAGATCATTTGTATCATGAACGATTTGTACTGATTTGAATACTTCACGCATATAATTAAAAAATATATCTGCAAAATCATATCCACTTTTTTTTATATAGTCTCTAAGAGAATATGAGCTTACAATGTTCAACCTATCCTCAGCTATCATTTTTATTCCAACAAAAAATGTTTCTTCGTACACAGAAACACTTGTAATAAAAGAATCTGATGTTTCATTAAAAAATTTTCTTGTACCTTCAGTCTTTTCAGTTTCTAATAAAAGACTGATGATAAAAGAAGTGTCTAAGAAGATGTCCATAATTCATTCCTTATTTTCATAATTTTATCGATTGTGATACGCTTTTTCAATTTAATAGGTTCAAAATCGATCTTTTTTTCTATTCTTACTTTGACTCTCTCCCCTTCTTTTACTTCAATCACTTTTCCAAGTGGTTTAAATACACCACCTTCGTATATACATTCAAAAACTTCTGTCATTTTATTCACCATATTTTACTGCTTGAAAAATTTTTAAGCTTCATGTTCCTGAACCTCATTATTCGACATCCCCATGATGGCGCCGTAAAGCCGCACGTTGTCCTCTGCTGTTAGTTCCGGGTTGAAGCCAACGCCAAGTTCCAGGAAGGGAGCAATTTTGCCGTTCACTTTTACGCTGCCTGAATCTGGAGTCAATACGCCTGCTATGATCTTCAGAAGGGTGCTTTTTCCGCTTCCGTTTTCGCCGATGATGCCCAGGGTCTCGCCTTTTTTTACTGTGAAGCTGACGTCTTTTACTGCCCAGAATTCTTCGTAGGTTGAAGTGGTACCTTTTAGTGCGCCGGTGATGTGTTCTAATAGCTTTGTTTTCTTCTCGTGCGGAATGCGAAAGTGCTTGGAGACGTTCTGGACTATGATTGCGTCTTCAGATGGTTGTTTGGGGGTTTGGAGGTCGAACATTGATGAGTTTAGTTTTTAATAAACAGAATACGTTAATAAATACCGATGCATTAAATCTGCGTTTATCTGCGTTCATCTGCGGTTTGGTTTTTTTCAGAATGACCTATCATTATTCGATAACATAATGCATAAAGCTTATCTTTTATTTTCATGATGCTTTGGTTATGTTTCCTTATATGTGGTGGTTGATCGGGATTTCCGCGAAGCGCCGGAAAATTATTGTATTTGCAATAGATTCGGTTTCGGTTGTTGCCCTGACATATGCGAAGCGCCAGATATTAATTCAATTATAATTATAGTTTTTGCCATGATTAATTCAATTTTTCAAGGCATCCACAAATTAAGAAAATCTACTCTTTCAAAATCAGAGTCGTTTGTTGCCATATATTCAATATTCTGGAGCTTGCAAGACGATAAATGGATTGCATCGGAAGATAATAAATTATACATTTTCATATTTTCCTCTACCATATCGATCTTAATTCCGTGTATTAACTGAAGATTTTTCATCGAAAGAATAGCTGTAACCTTACTTAGGTCCACTTCAGCAATTGCTTCGGGATTTGGTTTAATAAATCTTATGAAATCAACCGGTTGTATGTTAAATTTATCACAAATTATAACACGAATAAAATTATGATACACTTCTGAAACAACAACTTCATTGATATAGCCGGTATATATTCCAGACTCGATTTTTATCAAAAAATCTTTCACAGAATCTCTATATCTCTTATGTCCAAGAAGGTGATAAGTAAATATATTACTATCAATAAAAACATCTGAATCTGGAGGTATTATCTCCTGTTTCAAATTATTCACCAGATTCTGTCAATTCAATGGAACTATCTATTAATCCTTCATCCATTTCGCTTCCGGCTGTTCTCTCAACCAGTGATTCTTTTTTTTTCTTCAGAACAACAAATAGTTCTTCATTTTCAGATAAACCAAGATTTATCGGACTATCTATCAATTCTAGATTTCTTCCATGAACCCTGGCTGATACAATTATTGCTGTCATTAAATTTTTCTCCAAAATATGGTCTAATTAATCTATATATGCATACCCTTTATTTAAGAAATCCTATAATTCTATTATGGTTGCCATAATGGCGCCGTAGACATTGTCCTCTGCTGCGAGTTCAGGGTTGAAGCCAATCCCAATTTCAAGGAACGGGCTATCCTACTGTTCATTTTGACAGAACCTGAGTCGCGGGTGAGTACGCCTGCTATTCTTCTTCCCGGTTTATGAATTGTTGAATCATGATAATATTATCATATTGCAACTATATATGGGTGTATCACTGCCTGGACACGATATCTGCCGCAGCGCTTCATTTAATGCAACCTGTAATCTTATGTTAAACTCCGCCATCGGCGGCGCGTCCACAGGGGTCTGGGGTTCGAAACCCCAGCGCCACTCTTGAAGGCTAAAAGACGTTTTCTACTGATGGCACGCTGCTCCGTCTGGTTACACCTCTTCTGCAAACCTGGGAGACAGCTTTCGAAATAACCATGAACCGAAGACAAACATAATGATCCCGAACACCAGCACCAGGCCGAAATCAGTGAATCCTGGTAGTCTTCCATATAAAAGTGTATCCCTGTACATTTCGATCAACCTTGTGATGGGGTTCAGCATGTAATAAAGCTTGTATTCCTCAGGTATCAGTGAAATCGGGTAAACGATGGGAGACAGGAAAAAACCTATCTGCAGAAGGACTTCCCATATCTGGTTAATGTCCCTGTAATAGACGTAAAGAGAAGCAAGCGAAAGTGCGATGCCGTACACTATCAGAAAATACAGGACATGGAGAGCAGGGAACAGGAGGATTGTGGCCGAAAGACCCACGCCGAATATGAGTAGAAGGGGTATCAGCACGAGGAATTCAAGGAGAGAGCTGACCAGTGCGGACAGCACAACGCTGATTGTGAGTATCTCCCTGGGTATGTAGATTTTTGTAACAAGACTTGATCTTCCCACGATAGAGGACATAGCCATTGAGGTACCAAGGGCAAAAAATCTCCAGCCTGTCAGGCCAATGAGAATATACAGCGCAAAATGCTCCTGGTTATTGCGAAAGACGTTGTTGAAAACCAGATAAAGAACGAGCATCATCAAAAGAGGATTCAGCATAGACCAGACAAAACCAAGGGCTGAATTTGAATATTTTGTCTTGAGATCGCTTATCACGAGGTTTTTAATTAATTCTTTATATTCAAATATATACATGATGATTCGGTATGTTCTATTGCCTTCGATTCAATAATCTTCATTCATTCGGGTTTTCTGATTTCATTTTCCGCACAAGTTCACTCGCCCTGAACAGTGATTCGAACGTTCCTGCATCGCTCCAGAATCCATACAGCATGGAAAAATCCATCTTACCAAGGCGTATGAACTCATTGTTCACATCCGTTATCTCAAGTTCTCCCCTGCCCGAAGGCTTCAGGGTGCGTATTATCTCAAATACACATGGATCGTAGATATATAATCCTGTAACAGCAAGATTTGATTTTGGCATTTTCGGCTTTTCCTCGATAGAAATGATCTTATTTCCTTTAATCTCGGCCACGCCAAACCGCTTGGCATCCGGGACTTCTTTAAGGAATATCCTTGCCCCGGACTTGAAAGACTCTACTGCTTTATAGACCTTATCCTGGAATATATTATCACCCAGGATAACGGCCACATCTTCTTTATCCGCAAAATCCTCAGCAAGCCCCAGGGCTTGCGCAATACCCCCCGCCTGCTCCTGTATCTCAAAAGTAAAGTGCACGCCAAAATCGGCGCCTGAACCCAGGAGTTCAAGAAAATGCCCTGCATGGCCGCGCCCTGAGACTATCATAATATCCTTGATACCCGCATCCATCAACGTCTGCAAGGGATAATATATCATGGGTTTGTCATAAACAGGAAGCAAATGCTTATTTGTGACTTTTGTCAGAGGATAGAGGCGGGAACCTGTTCCTCCTGCAAGTATTATTCCTTTCATGTTACCTCAACAGTTTTTCGTTTATTTAAATAATCAGCAAGCGCATCTTTCCAGTGCCGCATCGGAGTTGTTTTTGTGTTCGTCAGGACCGAGTATTTAGGACGCTTTGCCTTACGCGGGAATTCATCGCTGCTGCACGGCTTAACATTTGTTATTATCGCAGATGCGAATTCATACCATGAACATGCGCCTTCGTTTGTTATATGGTATATTCCGGGCGGATGTCCGATGATCTCTTCAGTTTTCCTGGCAAGGTCAGATGCATACGTCGGTTTACCGAACTGGTCATTTACTACTCTTACAGTATCCATCTGTCCGGACAATTTTATCATAGTATCAACAAAATTCTTACCATGTAACCCGAAAAGCCATGACGTCCTTATAATCCTGAAATCATCCGTTTTTTCAATTATATTTTTTTCACCCATTAGCTTGGAATGACCATAGACATTGATCGGACCGGATGCATCTGTTTCTAAATATTGCTTTTTGGAGCCATCAAATATGTAATCCGTGCTGTAATGAATGAATTTTGCACCGGTGATAGAGCAGCCTTGCGCTATATATCCGGGAGCTTTGCCATTTACCTCAAAAGCCAATTCCTGATTATCTTCGCAGTCATCCACGGCAGTATACGCTGCAGCATTGATAACAACATCCGGTCCAGCCCTCGAAATGGAGTCGATGACCGCTTCTTTATCCCGGATATCAATATCACTATGCTTGAGTTTCACAGCATCAGGAAATACCTGACAGAGTTCCGTTCCCAGCATCCCGCCTGCGCCGAATATCATTGTTTTAATTTTTCCCACCACCAGCGATTTTCGATGTACCATTTTACAGTATATGCCAGGGCTTCATCAAAGTCATGTTCGGGCTCCCATCCGAGCTTCGTGAGTTTTGAACAATCAAGCGAATATCGAAGGTCATGTCCGGGCCGGTCTTTAACATATTCGATCATAGATCCATCCGTTTTAAGCATCTCAAGGATCTTTTTTGTGATCTCAATATTTGTTTTTTCAGCTCCTCCACCGATATTGTATATCTCCCCGGTACTGCCTTTGTGAAGAATAAAATCAACTGCTTTGCAGTGATCAAGAACATATATCCAGTCGCGCACGTTTTTTCCGGTTCCATAGACCGGAATTTTCAGGTTTTCAAGCAAATTCGTTATAAATAGAGGTATAAGCTTTTCAGGATACTGGTATGGTCCGAAATTGTTGGTGCACCTGGTAATGATCACAGGCAGCTTATGGGTGATAAAGTAAGATTGGGCTAAAAGATCAGAACCTGCCTTACTTGAAGAATAAGGACTTGAAGGAGTCAGGATGTCAGTTTCCACAAACGAGCCCCTGGTTATGCTTCCGTATACCTCGTCAGTCGAGATATGAATAAATTTTCGTATATTGTGTCTTAATGCAGCATCAAGTAGTGTAAACGTGCCAAGAACATTGGTTTTAACAAAAACAGATGCATCATCGATAGACCGGTCAACATGGCTCTCAGCAGCGAAATGCACCACATGGTCAACTTTTTCCATGAGCTCATTTACTACTTTTGAATCGCAGATATCACCGCGGATGAACGTATAGTTCGGGTTTTTTCCAATATCCTTGAGATTATCCGGATTTCCTGCATACGTTTGCTTATCAAGGTTTATGATCTCATACCCGGGATATTTTACAAGCATATGCCGGACAAAGTTGCTCCCGATAAAACCAAGACCGCCCGTTACAAGTAATTTCAATTTCCTCACTCTCAAATTCAACCGTGTTTTAATCCGGGTGCAAGTCCCCAATCGTATGGGATTTCCTTAGAATCGGGAGGCAATCTGTATTCGTCAGGTTCTTCATAATTATAAGGCAGGGTGGGAATACTGAGGAAATATGCTGTTTGCGTGCCAATGCCTTTGAATCCATGATATACACCCGGAGGAACGCTGATAAGTATCGGATTTTTTTCACCGGCGAACAATTCTATTAAATTCTTATATGTCGGTGACTCTTCCCTCCCATCATACAGGACGACTTTCATCATGCCATGTACACATGTGAAATTATCGGTCTGCTTCTTGTGATAATGCCAGCCTTTTACGACCCCGGGATAAGCAGTAGTAATATAAACCTGCCCGAATTTGGTAAATATCTTATCGTCACACCTGAGGATTTCCATAAGCCAGCCCCGCTCATCAGGAATGACTTTCAGGTTTTTTATGACTACACCGTCAATGTTTTTCATATTTCCTATAATATCCTATCCAGATATAACTGTTTTATTGTATTCATTAAATAACTTTGCCAGAAGAATAAATAAAAGGCTTATACTATTATATTAGTTTTTCCATTATATGCTTCGATGACTCCCAAACGAACTGTTATCGGAACTGTTTCCATAATCGTTCTCAACTGGAATGGAAAACAGTATCTTGAGACATGCCTTTCATCCCTGGTAAGACAAACTTATAAAAATATTGAGATCATATTTGTAGATAACGGTTCTTCTGATGGGTCAATTGATTTTGTAAGAAATGAATTTCCAGGTGTCGTCATTTTAGGACATGCCGCTAATCTTGGCTTTGCGGAAGGCGTGAACAGCGGTATCAGGATTTCAGGGGGAGAATTCATAGCCACCATTAACAATGATGCCCAGGCAGATGATAACTGGATAAAAAGTCTTGTGGAGGTCATGGAATCCGATCCAGGCATAGGGTGTTGTGGTTCAAAGATGCTGCGTTATTATGCAAGGAACATAATAGATTCAGCAGGCATCGTTATTTACCAGAATGGAAATGCATACGACAGGGGAAGAGAAGAAAAAGATACAGGGCAGTACGATATAATGGAAGAAATTTTTGGCCCCTGCGCCGGAGCAGCCCTGTACCGCAGGGAAATGCTTGATGAGATCGGTCTCTTTGATAAAGAGTATTTTGCATATTTTGAGGATGTGGATATATCTTTCAGGATGCATCTTTCTGGTTGGAAATGTATTTTCGTGCCTGATGCTATTGTATATCATATGCATTCCGCAACAGCCAAAAGTTCTTCACCATTTAAAATATTCTTTATCGAAAGGAACAAGCTCTGGAATATGTGGAAATATTTTCCGGTCAAGATGCTTCTTATCCAACTCCCATTCACGAATATTTATTATTTTAGATATTTAATATTATTTATAAAAGCATTCTTTGGAAAGACTCCGGAAAAGGAAGAACCTGTTTTAAATTACAGTTTCAGATCTATTTTATTTGCAGTATTCCGGGCAAAGTTGTCAGCGTATGCAAAACTTCCTCATATATTGAACCAGCGAATGAAATTACGATCAAATGGTGCAGATTTTTCCAGGCTCGATCGATGGATAATAAAAAGTCATGAGCGAATATGATGATTCACTTTTTCCAGTAATATGCATGCATGCTCAAATGTATCTTAATTGATCCGGGGATCCATTTATGGCGCAACCCAAAAAAAAATCCAGTGAATTTAGAAATGTCGTAGCATATTGCATACGGTATTTTGATGAAATTTTCCCGCCCCACATATATTATTTCATCTATAAAATATCTGATCCCATTACTGAGAACTGCTGGTTTCATACGCATCTGGGAGAATGATACTCCTGAATCAAAATATCTCTTAAATACCTGTTTTAAGCTGTAATTATGGGAATGGAATACTGCTGCATCCGGGACATACTCTATTTTATATCCAAGCTCATTTGCTCTTTTTGCCCAGTCATGATCTTCACTTATGATGAGTTCCTCGTTAAATTTTATATTTGTCCATACAGAACGTTTGATCGCAGAATTTACGTTTGAGAAAAACGCATTCATATTGAAATCTTTTATTGAATACGGTTCATTTAAAATAGGAGGATAATTCCTTAGAATGAAAAATCGTTCCATAAGTGGTGTATTTTTATAAGGGATCTGTCTTCCAAAGGTCGCTGCAACATTTTCAATGGCAAGTCTACTTACGAGATTTCCAAGCCAGTTCTTATTTTCAGGGATTGCATCAGCAGAAAGATATACAATATAGTCTCCTGTAGCATATTCAGATGCAAGGTTCCGGGTCCTGCCATGTCCGAATTCACCTGGTGGTATTGTATAAAATCTTACATCAAATCCGGATACCTTCTGTATCGTATCATCGCTTGACCCCGAATCAACAACAATGATCTCATAATCATTACGGATTTGTTGCGCCTGGATTTGTTGCAGGACTTTTCCGATAGTTGTACCATTGTTTTTTGTAAGGATGACAACTGATAATTTTATATTTTCCATAAATTATACTATTTTTCCTTATCTTCAAGAATAAATATACTTATAATTAGTGCCGAAAATATGACCTGGATCCCGAGCGCCGCCATTGTCATTGATGTTACTGCTGTTCCCACTTCGGAAAGTGAACCATATCCCGATCCTATCCATTTCAGGATCACACCTGAGCCCAGGATAAGGCCCGCAAACAATAATGCAATTCCAAACATCAATCCGAACTCAAGTGAATGATAATCCAGTATTTTAGCGGTCAAACCGGTTTTGTCGATCCTGTTATGAACCATCCCGTAAACTTTCATGTAGCTGCCGGTGGCTATCGTCTGGGTGCCAATGATCAGCAGCATCGAACCAAGTATAAATGAATGCAGGCTTGTTGTTCCAACATTCCCGCGAATTGATAATGTCAGGGTCATAAATATTCCAAGTATTAATATTAACAATCCCGGGATCGAAAAAAATGGCGTAGGATTGTAAAGCATCATGAATCTTAAATGGCGCCATCCGTCTCCCCACGAGTGGAGTTTGGAGGGCGTCAGCCTGGGATAATATGTAATAGGTACCTCGGTTATTCGCAACTTTTTCCTGGCAGCTTCTATTATCATTTCACTTGCAAATTCCATCCCTTCACTTGTAAGATCAAGCATATCGTACGCTTCCTTTGTAATCGATCTCATGCCGCAATGGGAATCGCTGAGATTTGTCTTAAAAAGTTCATTAAGAATACCTGTTAATAATGGATTTCCAATGTATCTGTGAAGCCATGGCATAGAACCTTTTTTGATCTGGCCTTTAAACCTTGTGCCCATTACAAAATCCGCATCATTTGTCATTAGAGGTTTCAGGAACTTTGCTGTTTCAGAAAGATCATAGGTATCATCTGCATCCGCAAGCAAGAAGTATGTTCCTTTTGCATGCCAGAATCCTTCAAGGAAAGCATTTCCATATCCTTTATTGTTGGGTATTACGATTTTTGCCCCAAGTGACCTTGCGATATTCCTGGAGTTATCAGTAGAATTATCCGAGATAATTATTTCCCCGTCCCATTTTTCTTTCTCCAGTGCTAACAATGCTTTCTTGATGCACACTCCTATGGTCTTTTCCTCGTTCATGCATGGGATTATAATCGATACAAGGGGTGGGCTCATCATACCCAGCATATCTTTGGAGATGAAATATCTTTTTGTTTGGTATTCTGTACATGCGATTTTTTTTAATCTTATAATTGCAAAAAAAGATATATAGTAAAATAACATATAAAATTAAACCAAATAATGAAACTAGATAAAAAAATTATATATGTAACCATATTTGCGGCAGCCGTCGTGCTTTTATTAATTGCATTAAGTCCGGAATCCGGGAAAAAACAGACCGAACCCAAAACAATTCCGGAAGGACAAGCCCTGAACAAGCAGTCTGAGCCTGTAAATAACTATACGGTTATTGTATCCAAAGATGTTTGTGAAGGATGCCACATGTCAGGCAAACCCTCCATACCCCAGGCAGAAAGTGCCGGTCCTCACGTCAACGGAGGCGCCTACTGCCTTTCCTGCCATCAAATATCGCATGAGAAACACCCGATCAACAACGACGTTACATGCGAAAAATGCCATGGGACAAGCCCTGGTAAGCCGGTCTATTCTAACGGCAGCATATCATGCAACAATTGCCATGATTATCCAGATCCGCTACTGCCAAGCAAAGGCAATTTGATCACTGTTCACAGGCCAAGAGGAGTTTTCTGCAACAACTGCCATACGGATAAATGTTCAAAATGCCATACAGAGATAGGTACAGGCGAAAGATGGATTAAAAGGATGGAACATTTTAAAGTTGTTGCAATCGGTTATTAGAGCCTATCCGAAAAATCAATCAATATTACATTTCCGAATGAACCACAGAGGCCACCGAGAACACAGAGATATGTTTAAAAATCTCTGCGCTCTCTGTGTTCTTTGTGGTTTCAACTTTTCGGATAGGTTCTTAGTGGGTATCTATATAACTCCCGGCTTCTGTCAGTAATAATACAAGGGCCATATATATGACAATTATTTCCCCGGGAGATGATGGTACTAATCCATTAATTGCGCTCAGGTTTGCGTTCATCGCAAGAATCCCTCCTGCTGTAAGTGCGATCAGAAATCCATTCACTGTCCAGAATGCATGGCCATCGGATTTCAACTGGACTACATAAACCGCAAACAGTAACATCAGAGTAAGCCATATCTTGGCCATCATCATCCCTCCAATGCCATGTTCCAGAAAAACAAGTCTCATAATGGGATTTATCTCTGCATCTGCACCCAGTTTTTCCATCATGTAGGCGGACGTAATACCATCGCCTAACCCAAGAGTCAGGAAAGCCATAAAAAAAAGTACGGACTGAAAACTCATTTTTCGTATGGCAAATATCGTAGCTAACTTAATAATTTCCAGCAGTTCGATAAAGAACCCTTTCTCAACATTTTCGGTCATTGTGTCCTCTTAAGAAGTTCAATGCATAAGATAGTATATGAATATTATGATAACAATAATGATCATAACTTCGAAGGAAATAAGGAATGCCAATGGATTTGCTGTCTATGGAAACCGTTATTGTCATTGAGATTATGTATACCTCCTATGCAGGCGTGCGGCAGATGCGAAGCATTAGAAAAGTGCGGATTAAAAGACGAAGGGCTTTTTGACCTGTGCCCGAAATTGAAAACCTTTGAAGATCAGAAAAAAATCGATACAGGTTCTAATAGAAGGAACCCTGTTATCGATTATGATATACTCAGGAGGTATTTCGGATACCCTGAATTCCGCCAGCTTCAAAAGGATATAATCCTTGATGTCCTGAAAGGAAATGATGTACTTGTGCTTATGCCCACAGGCGGGGGAAAGTCGCTGTGCTACCAGTATCCTTCACTGCTTTTTAAAGGACTGACAATAGTTATCTCACCTCTTATTTCACTGATGAAGAACCAGGTGGACAGCATGAGAATGAATGGCATTCCTGCTGAATTCATAAATAGTTCACAGAGTTATCAGGATATTATAAAAATAAAATCCGCTCTTTTACAGAACAATATCAGATTGCTGTACATTGCTCCGGAAAGATTTACAGTACCATCATTTCTATCCTTCCTGAAGGGGCTTGACATAAGCCTGTTCGCTATTGATGAAGCCCACTGTATATCAGAATGGGGACATGATTTCAGACCTGAATACAGGCAGTTAAAGCAGATAAGGCAATATTTTCCGGATGTTCCGATAATAGCGCTAACTGCAACCGCTACCCCGAAAGTCAGGGATGATATCACCACCCAGCTTGCCCTTTCCGATTGCAAAAGATATCTTGCCAGTTTTAACAGGGAGAATCTGATCTATTATGTCAGACCCAAACAGGATGCATTCAGGCAGATTGTGGAAATCCTGCGAACAAAGCCGGGTGAATCAGGCATAATATACTGTTATAGCAGGAAAAACGTGGAAACTATTACGGAAGGCCTGAAAAGTGCGGGATTTCGGGCGCTTCCATATCATGCGGGCTTATCTGCGAATCAAAGGAGTCAAAACCAGGAAAAGTTCATAAAAGACGACGTTGATGTACTTGTGGCCACAGTCGCCTTCGGGATGGGCATTGATAAACCCAATATCCGTTTTGTTATACATCATGACCTTCCTAAAAATCTTGAGGCATATTACCAGGAGACAGGGCGTGCAGGGAGGGATGGATTGAAAAGCGAATGCGTGCTTTTTTATAGTTATGGCGACCGGCAAAAAATCGAGTATTTTCTAAAACAGATATCTAATGAAAAGGAAAGACAAATTGCACAAAATAAGCTGAATGATATAATAAATTTCTCTGAAACAAATCTATGCAGAAGAAAACTATTGCTGGGTTATTTTGGAGAGGATTTCAAAGAAAATAACTGCAAGAGCTGCGATAACTGCCTGTTGCCAAAGGAGGAAATCGAAGCAACAGCTGAAATAATGACCATACTTTCCTGCATCGATGAAATGGGTGAGAGGTTTGGGATAAATTATGTTATAGATGTGCTTACCGGGGGAAAGGGCAGCAGGCTCCTGCAAAATGGGCATACTTCATTAAGATCATATGGGTCAGGAAAAAACCTGCCAAAGAAAATGTGGCATGGGTTTATAAGAGAACTTATCCAGCGCGGATATTTAAAAGTTGAAGGAGAATACCCGGTCATCAAATTGAACCAGAAAAGCCGGGATATTTTATCGCTGTCATGGAGTGGGGTTAAAAATGAAAAAATATACCTTGTAAAACCCTTGACTATCGAAAAGCAAGGTTTAATCGAGCATAATTCTAAAATTGAGGAGGATACAGCCGATGATGCTTTGTTCGAGAAACTCCGGATATTACGGAAAACCCTGGCAGATGCCCGGAACCAGCCTCCCTATATGATCTTTAACGATGCAAGCCTGAAAATGATGGCATCGCGCCATCCATGCAATCCTGAGGATTTCAGGAAGATCACCGGGGTAGGAGATAAAAAACTTGAAAGCTACGGCGGCATTTTTATAAGTGAGATTCGCAGGTTTTGTGAAAAACAGGATTCATGCGGCTATCAGGTTAAAAAGCAATCAAGTGAATCCATAACCCTTGAAATGCTGGATCAAGGTATGAATCTTGATGAGATCACATTAAAAAGGAATTTATCCCTTAATACTATATATCTCCATATCGAAAAATTGATACTGTCCGGTGAAAATATCAAAATCGAGAAGTTAATAAAGAAAGAAAAGGTCGAATTGATTTTGAGCGCTTTAACCGAAATAGGAGGGCATGCCTTAAAGCCAATAAAAGAAAGACTGGGGGATAATTTCTCGTATGGTGAAATAAGGCTGGTAAGGGCTATGATGATGAAGAAGGTTTAACGTTCAAAAAATTCATACCTTGAAACAATTTTTGCAAATTTGTTTCCATTCGAAAGAAGTGTAATAATTGTTTCATTTCCTATAACACCCGAGCTGTTAACTGAAATTTTGGCATTTATTATTCTATCATTTAAATATACGTTATTGGGGGTGAGGTCAAGGATATCACCTTTTTCAAATTTTTCATCAGGCTTGCCTAATTTCTCATAAATAAAATATATCTCCCCCTGTTCGATAATTATGGTAAAATTATTCATAGGTATTTCATCACCACCCCTGTGACTTAATATGACATGGCCCATTCCTACATCTGCCGTTATAGCTGGTTTGGGAGAACTGGTGATATTCTGTGTTAAATTCTGCTTCTGCTCAGCATCTTGATTACTCATGCAGCCTGAAACAATGATCATCAATCCTGTTGCAGCAATCAAAAATATATTCAGGTTTTGCATAAATGTAAAGTTTATCTGATTAATGGATAAACCTATCGTAAGAAAATTACCAAAAATTATTTATCCCAGTAATACTTCATAGGTTCAAATAGAACTCACAGTAATAATGTGGTGATAAAACAATGTTAGGCGGATTCAATGAAGAACAAATAAGAAGATACTCGCGTCATATCATATTACCTGAAGTAGGTGGGAAAGGACAAAAAAAACTGCTTTCATCAAAGGTATTATGCATAGGTGCAGGGGGTCTTGGCGCACCAATAATTGAATATCTTGCAGCAGCAGGCATCGGGACTCTTGGTATTATCGATGATGACACCGTGGATTTGAGCAACCTCCAGAGACAGGTCATACATGGCGGCAATGTGGGAATGTCAAAAGCTGAATCTGCAAAACAATTCATCAACAATCTCAATCCTGATATCGAAGTGAAAACCTATATTGAGCGGCTGAATGCTAATAATGTTATCGATATTTTCAATGGATATGACATGATAGTTGACGGCTCTGATAATTTTGCGACCAGGTATCTTGTTAACGATGCATGTGTTATCACAAATAAACCTCTGTCTCACGGCAGCATATACAGGTTCGAGGGACAGGTCACAACCATTATCCCCCACAAGGGACCATGCTACAGATGCCTCTTCGAACATGCTCCTCCCCCCGGAATGGTGCCGAGCTGCCAGGAAGCAGGCGTACTTGGCGTCCTGCCTGGAATAATCGGTGTAATGCAGGCAACTGAAGTCGTGAAATATCTCCTTGGAATTGGAGAACTGCTTGTGGGTCGTCTCGTTTATTATGACGCGCTGAATATGACTTTCGATGAGATCAAGATGAGATGGAACAAGAACTGCCCGATTTGCGGTGAAGTACCAAAGATAACCTCAATACAGGAAGAGATATATGGGGATTCATGCAGAATATGGTGAATAATATGACAATTGAACTTGACTTGAAGGGTGAGGTTTGCCCTTACACCTTTGTAAAAACGAAACTGAAACTTGAAGAAGTAGAAAGCGGCGAGGAACTGGTCGTATTTTTTGACCATGCACCTGCTGTTGAGAATGTCCCACGAAGCCTGAAAAATGAAGGTCATAAAATAATGGGTATTGAGCAAACAGGCGATCGCCTCTGGAAAGTAAGGATAAAAAAAGCATGAAACTGGGGATACTCCTGACCACAAGCCCTGAGAATGAGAATACCAATACTGTTATTGAAATAAGCAAAGCTGCAAGGGAGCAGGGTCATGATGTCTCTATTTTCCTGATGTATGATGGCGTTTATAACGTGAATAAAAAAGAATTTGCAGAATTGATCAACAAAGGCGTTGAAATAACCATTTGCGCATTTAATGCAGAACAAAGAAGAGTCGCTAAAGTGGATGGCATATTATTCGGAAGCCAGTATGACCATGCCTGTATTGCAAATAGTGCTGACAGGTTCATATCGTTCGGATGATTTATGAAAAAAATAACCGTGATTGTAAGAAACCTTCCTTTTAATATACGCAGAAATGCCGAGGCGCTGCGCATGAGTGTGGGATTGACGCTTCGGGAGGATAAGGTCACGGTTATTTTCATAGACGATGGAGTTTATACAGCAACCCGCACAAAACCCGAATTGATCAATATTCCTCATCCTGTAAGAGAATTCGGGGCGCTTTCCATGCTTAAATGCAGCATGCTGGCAGATAAGCCTTCAATGGAAAAAAGAGGGATCCAGGAGATTCTTGAAAATATAAAATGTGTTGAACGTGAAGAGATAATCCGAACAATTAACGAATCAGATATTGTTATTCCATTCTAAATTATGAAGATACTACATATTATTAGAAACCCCAACGATGCTACCCCGCTTGAGATAGCCAGATCCCAGAGTAATGAGCATGAGGTGGCAGTTCTTCTCTTGCATGATGCTGTTTACGCGAATCCTGATATTCAACTTCAAGTATATGCCTGTGAAGCTGATGCCAGGGCAAGAGGGATCACGAAGCATGGATGTGTGGATTTTAAGAGGATAGCACAGATGCTATTTGAATATGATAAAGTGGTGTCATGGTAATAGAACCACATTTTTGCCACAATTTTTAATGTTCCTTATTCTTTGACCCTTCCGAAATCATCCTCAAATCTTTCAATATCATCTTCACCCACATAATCACCAAGCTGCACCTCGATAATTTCAAGCGGTATTGTTCCGGGATTTGATAATCTATGTTTGATTCCGGCTTTGATGAAAGTGCTTTCTCCTTTACGTAAATAAAATTCCTTATTATCAACCCGGATCCATGCCATTCCTGTGACAACTACCCAGTGTTCGCTCCTGTGATTGTGAAGCTGAAGACTGAGTTTTTTACCAGGTGTTACTGTAATGTTCTTGATCTTATGTCTTTCTGACTCTTCCAGTATCGTGTATGAGCCCCATGGCCTGTACACCGTCAGGTGGAATAATGCTTTATTATTATTCTGTTTCTTAAGTGATGTCACGATATTTTTGACTTTCTGGCATGATTTCCTGGGGGAAACGAGAAGGGCATCAGATGTATCTACCACAACCATATCACTTACATCGATAAGTGATACGATCTTATCTTTCTTGGAATATATGAGATTTCCCCTGGAATTCAAAGACATATCATCGCAATTATAAACTGCATTTCCTAATTCATTCTTGCCCGTTTCCTGGAATATCGAATCAAAGTCACCAAGGTCGCTCCATTTACATTCAAGCCTTACAACAGCCACCTTATCCGACTTTTCCATTATCCCGTAGTCAATCGAAATGGATGGAAGTTCACTGTAAATTTGTTCGATATTCTTTCCATCCGTGAAGGCTGATATAATGTCTGGCGCATGTATTTTAAGTTCCTTGAAAAAGACTCCGGTTTCGAACATGAACATGCCGCTGTTCCAGAGACATTTTTCCTGTATGTATTTTTTTGCAGCCTCTAATCCGGGTTTTTCCCTGAATTCAAGAACTTTGGAACCGGTTTCAAAATTTTTCCCCGGTTTTATGTAACCATAGTCGGTATGAGGAGAAGAAGGTGTGATCCCGAAAGTCACAAGATATTTAGAACACAATTTTTCTGCACTTTTTATTTTATCGATAGCTTCTATGTCAAGCAGGTGGTCAGAGGGGAAAACGCCCACAGCACACTTGCCATACTGCTTTTTTATCTCATTCATACCTAAACATATTGCCGGAAGTGTATTCTTTCCCTGTGGTTCGATCAATATGTTTTCTTTTGGAATTTCAATCCTGAGTTCTTCCATCTGTCCTGAAACAAAAAATTTCTGGTTTTCATTTGTAACAACAAATATCCCGGAAGGATCAGATAACTTAAGGCACCGCAACACAGTTTTCTGGAAAAGCGATGTGTTTTCAAGTTTTAAGAATTGCTTGGGATATTGCTCCCTGCTCAAAGGCCACAGGCGTGTGCCCGAACCGCCTGCAAGTATTATGGATTTAATGCTGTTCATATCTTTTTAAATCATGTCACAATTTCTTCTATTCTTTCCTGTTCGATCGCCTTTCTTATTTCCATTGCCATTCGCCTTCCGGTGCTCATGGGTTTGCGCCAGAGCGTGTTACCATACGGATGCCCTACAGAAACATGAACATTTGTCCCTCCGCCAACACGCGGCGCCACATCATAAACATAGAAATTAAGGTCTTTGTCAACGCATGTCTGAAGACAGAACGGTCCAATGATTCCGGGTTCATAATATTTCTGGGTTGCTTTGACATATTTTTCAGCAAGTTCAAATGCATCCTCCAGTAAAGATTCACGTAAGGTCGCGGAATTATGGCCGCATACTGTATATTCAGGAGTAAGCTGGCGTTCGTTCAACGCGATCTGCTGGGGAGCAGGAAGACGAACATGTCCGTCAAGACTTGTCTCAAAGCGCCAATCAATACCGAGAAGCTCTACCCTGCTCATCTTTTCTTCAAGTGGTGAATAGAACATATCAAGGTTAAATACAGGCCCGATGACATATCTCTCGATCCGGGCGCTTGCAAGCGCTTCTTTTGTGATTATCCCCTGTTTCAGGAAGGCCTCTGATTTTTTCCTGTATTCATCAAAAGATGCTGCGGTGAAGAAACCTCGTTCCAGTTTCTTAACAGCATGAGGTAATTTCACCATAACAAGGCTGTCGATATCTTCAGGGCTTGCTATTTTCTCCGGATACGGAAGTCCTGCTTTTTCAAGAAGCCAGTAATAATCCCGTTCCTCTCCCCGCTCTTCGCTCCTGAGAAGGTTTCGGCTTCCGAACATTGGAACCTTGAAATTATTTTCAATTTCATCTATCCCGCAATACGATGTAAAAGAGCGGTTTGGAATAAAGATCGTATTTTTCTCCCTCATCTTTTTCTGGTTCTGCGGCTTCATTATCTCATTGAATTTAGAATAAATATCAGCGCTGTCAACTATTCCCCGAATGAGATTGCCATTTATTCTGTGGGCCTTAAAATATTGTGTGTAGGTTTTTTCCCGTCCTTTCTCACATACTGCATATGTCCTGAAACCCTCTTCTACTGCCCCATCACATACGTCCAGTGCCGAATGTGATGCCAGTACACCTATCGTAGTTTCACTGATATCATATTCGCATAGTACTTCGGTTATTTCCTTCCGTTCTATCATACTCACCTGTAAGTTTTAAGAGTCCATGAATGTTGCGTTTTTAAACACAAAAATTTGTGTTTATTTTATTTTATGTTTTCAGCAATTATTATGTTCGAACGTCCTTTCTTGATCTTTTTGATCAGACCCCGGTCTTCAAGGTCGGCGATCATGAGGCTGACCTTTGCTTCACCATATATCACTTCTTTTCTCAAGTCCTTCTGGGTTATTCTTCCGCCTTTTTTCAATATTATATCATATAGTTCCTTGAGGTCATCGGGAAGTTCGATCCGGCTACTTTCTTCTTTTTTCTCTAGCTTTTCGGGAGGCAAAGGTACAGGTTCATCGATTATTGGAACGGCTGGCTTCTTTTTTTTCTTCCATATAAAGATAATAACCGAAATAATAATTAAAGCAACAAGAACAGTGAGAAAAGTTATGATATAATTTGTGTAATCCGCCTGTTTTGTGTCTAATTCCCCGGTCAGGCTTATATTCCCGAGATACTCATAATCCGAATCAATAGGTGGAAACAGAATAAGATCAAGGTTCTTTGAATCATCAGGATTGTTTATCCGGAGTTTCTCTTCACCGGATAATTCCAGGATATTATTGTAATAATATTTAGCTTTGATATCATAACTTCCAGGTGAAATATCAAAAGAATATGTTCCATCTCCGGAAACTTTATATTGCATCCTGGTGGAATTTTCTTCTATTTCCACTATCGCATTCTTAAGGGGCTTATCAAGTTCTGACCATTCATATATGCTGCCGTATACCTTTGCTGCCTGGGCGCCAGAGATCAGGATGGTTATTAGAATTATCAATAAAATAATTCGTCTTTTCATGAACACATATTCTAATCTCAAAATATGGTATATATAGTTTATTATAAAGCCAAAAAAGCGTTTATAATGTTTTGTAAAGAATTATCATGCATAAAAAAACTTAATTTTTTAATCACATAAAAGTATATTTATGTAATCTGTCATTATAGTATTGGGTATGCAATCGCGAATGCGGTTGAAATATAGAAGGAGGAAAAAACATGAAACCCACAAATATATTCAGGATATTAACACCCCTGATCCTGGCGCTGTTCATCCTGAGCTTATTCTCAGGAAGTGTTGCGGCACAGACAACAGCCAGAGAACAGTATGAAAAAACAAAAGAGCAATACCAGGTACAAAAAGAAAAGTTCGACAATACAAGAAAGCAATTCGAAGATGCGAAAAAACTCTTTGAGGAGGCTAACAAGAAATTTAAAAATGTACGAGACAATAAATCAGATAACAGGTCAAAAGAAGAATTGATGGAAAAGGCCAGGGAATATATCCTCAGGGCAATAAACCATACCGAAGCGCAACTTCAGGTAATGAAGAACAGGCTTGATAATCCTGAAAATAAAGGAATATTGGCCTCTGATGCTATAAAGATCATTGATGCACATACTGCACAGCTTGAACAGATGAAAGGAAATGTCAGCCAGGCAACTACTATCGATGAAATTAGAGCTGCCCATAAAGAACTGGCAGGAATTGTAGCTAAGATAAATCTTGAAACACGTTATTTCATGGGAATGGTGCTAAACCACAGGATCGACAATTTTATAAACCAGACAGATAACGTTTCAGCAAAAGTGGATGATGCTGTTGCAAAATTGAAAGCTAACGGTACAGATACAGAAGAACTTGAGTCCGATGCAGCAGAATTCAAGAACAAGGTAAAAGAAGCAAAAGACATCCAGGCCCAAACAGTGGCTTTATTTGCAACTCATTCCGGATTTGCTGCAGATGGCACTGTTACGAATGAAAAAGATGCCAGGGATTTCCTTAAAAAGGCAAATGAACTACAAAGAGATACGATCAAAAGATTGAAAGAAGCAGGCAAACAGTTGATAGAATTCGGTAAAGAATTCAGAAAACTTGCCCGTGGAAAAGTAAAAGTTAGTGAGAAAGGCGAACTGGAAATAAACGGTGAAGCCACTACTACACTTACTGCCAAGTAAAGGAGAATAAAAATATGAAATGGATTTATATCTTAATAGTGCTGGTTGTAGCGGCCTCAGCTTCAGGTTGCGTTGATAAGAATCAGGCTGAAACAACTGGACAGACCCCTGCCCAGACATCGGTTTCACCTGGTGAACCTGGTGAAGCAGCAGTTACACCCGGAGCAGTTGTAACTCCGGTAATTGCAACTCCGTCAGCAGGATCACCGGCAGTTTCACCGGCACCTGATGACCTTTTTGGGACAGAAAGTAATCTATCTGCAATAGATACTACGTTTAATGATATGAATATGGAAATTTCCTTATTGGATACCATTTAGGGTAGATGCAGGAGCATTTACCTTTCTTTTTTAAAAAACGAAAAAAAAGAAAAAAATTTAAGAAGAATATGAATTCTTCTTAACCGAACAAGGCGCCGAGGCCTTCCATTCCGCTTTCTTCAGCTTTCTCTTTGGATTTTTCATCTGCCTTTGGAGCTTCAGCTGCTGCCGGGGCTGCCGCTGCTGCTGCTGCCGGGGCTGCTGCTGCCGGGGCTGCAAATGCTGCCTTTGCAATGGCCTCTTCGATATTGACTCCATCAAGGGCTGAAACGAGTGCTTTTGCCCTTACTGCATCAACTTCAACACCTGCTGCTTTGATAACAGCGGTTATTCCTTCTTCAGTTACTTTCTTTCCTGCGCTGTGTAATAATAGCGCTGCATATACGTATTCCATTTTAATCACCTTTTATTGAATTTAACCAAATAACGGGCCAAAGCCCGTTATAAATCTTTTTTTTGTTTTTTTCTTCACTTGGGTGCTGCTGCAACCTTCTCCTTTATTTTGCTGCTGACGGAGTTAGCGTCTTTTGCCATTGCCAATCTGGCAATAGACATCATCTGCGCATTTGCTTTTCCAAGCAGTACATCGATGATTTCCGGCATCATGATTTCAGCATTTATTGCAAGATTCCTTGATTGCGATGCTGCCTTTGTGAGCAGTGTGCTGATAGTTGCTTTAGCCGGATAAGCTGAGTTGACTGACAAATTGAATGCATGTTGGACTGCCAACGTCAGATTATTTGTATAAGTGGTCTCATCGACCGACAGGATCTTTGATTCATAGATCATGCCATTTTCATAAACAGCACGAAGGTCAAGGCCCAGTTCCATGGGGTGTATTTCAAGGCGTGAAAGGATAGATGCAAGTTTTGCATCAACAACATCGCCTTTTTTAGCCACGGTCTTTGTCTGGCGGATAACGACTTTTCCACCTTCGATGCCTGCCGGGATTCCTGCTCCAGTCAATTCTCCGACTATCGGGCCGGGTGGGAAAGAAGTCGGTCCTTTCTCGACTACTATATCCTTTGGAGCGATGCCTCCTGGCTTCATTGGTGCAGAGGTCTTTCCTTTATCCAGGATCTTAAAGAGTTTGAAAGGATTCTCGTTAGTAAATAATAACGCGGTCTGATCTTCAACATATTTGTTTATCTGCTTAACTTCATCGGATGATTCAGCAAGCGCACGGTCAATTAGAGAATTCCTGCACATCTTGAGATCTGCAATACCGCGCAGGCTCTTTCTCATCAGCTGGAGCTGGTTAGATGGAATTCCTGTAACTCCTACAATACCGACTGAAGAATGAGTCGTTATAAGTCTTTTTATATCCTCAATTTCATCTTTTTTCCATTTTGGGATATGAATACTGTGGTGTACTAGTTCAGTTGACATTTTATACCACCTTTATTGCCGGCCCCATTGTGGATTTTACATAGATCGATTTGACGTTATACATGCCGCGTTCGTACCTGTGCTCAATACGGTTGATTATCGCCTCGATATTCTGGGATAATTTCACAGGATCCATATCCTTTTTACCCACCGCAATATGGAATGTCATTTTATCCTTGGACCTTACTTTTATTGAGTTCTTGGACTTGTTTATTACCTGAACGACATCCTTATCCGGGGTCAATGGTATAGGCATTTTCCCCCTGGGACCAAGCACCTGGCCAAGGGTTTTACCGATCAGAGGCATGTATGCTGCTTCTGCTATGAAGAAATTCACTTCTTCTGCTAAATTTTTTGTTCGTGTTTTGTCTTCTCCGAGAATACTTATCTCTTCGGGATCAAAAACATAATCTGCACCAGCAGCTTTCGCCCTCTGGGCAGTATCACCTTTTGCAAATACCGCGATCTTTATAGGTCTTCCCAGGCCGTTTGGCAGGATTATTTCTTCATCAAGCCTGTTTGTAGGCTGGTTCATATCAAGATTTTTAAGGTTGATAGCCAGATCAACGCTTTCTGCAAATTTTCGCTCCGGAGACTTTTCCAGAGCCTGCTTGACAGCTTCTAATACTTTTTCATGTTCCAATATAATTCCTCCCGTAGTTATTCGACTATTGTCTCCTACGGATGATAGGGGAGTACTCTTTTCTACTATAAAGTACTTTAAGCTATCGGTTAAGTGAGCAATATAATCAAACAATTTAAGATTTCAACAGCGTAAATTTTTAAAGTACACCCGAAAAAACCATAAGCTAATTAAAAGTGAAATCCCCACTCTCCAACCTGCCTGATTTATCATTCCAGCCGTTTGGTAAAATGTATTATCTTTTGCTCCATTCCTCTAAATTAAGTAGCACCCATAAATAAGCTGGTGTGAATAAAGTAGTACTAAGATAGTTATACAGGAATAAAGGGGTACAATGTTGATTTTATACTTAAATAGACACATTTCAAAGTTGAATTTTAATTATTGTAATAATATGATAGCACTAATTTCGATAAAAACCAAAAAGTTTATATGAGCATGTTAATTAGTAATTATTGCGAAGTAAATTTGCCTGGTTTGATTAAACCTGGCAGGAGAAATATATGAAATATACTATCGGGGACAATGTGCGATTCAAACTTGAAAATGGAGAGGTTGAAGAAGGAAATATACAATTCATCGAAAAGAGCAGGTATGAAGAAATATTCTATATAAATAGTTTCAGCAGATGGGCTTACAAAGTACCCGGGAAAAGAATAATACCGTGAACCACCCGCCTTTTCGACAAGCGATGGATTATACTTCCTATCAGTTATATAGTTAAACAGGTATTAAATGTTCCTGTATGGTAATAACCCTGCTTTCAGATTTCGGGGATGTATATCCGGCGTCCATGAAAGGTGTAATACTCGGAATTAATTCCGATGTAAATATCGTGGACATCACACATTCAATACCGCGCTATGATATACGTGCCGGAGCGTTCATATTAATGACCACGGCAAAATATTTTCCCTCAGGCACTGTCCATATAGCAGTAGTTGATCCTGGTGTCGGGACAAAAAGGCGCGAAATTGCAATCAAGGCTGTATCCCATAATGGTGAGATCCATTATTTTATCGGGCCGGACAACGGTCTTCTTATCCCTGCCGCAAAAAGCATTGGAACGATAGAAGTATATGAAATTTCAAATACAAATTTATTTCAAAAAAATATATCCTGCACTTTTCATGGCAGGGATATTTTTGCACCCGTGGGTGCGCATATTTCAAAAGGATCAAGGATTGAAGATGCAGGCGGACAAATCTTTGATTATAAGGAACTTGATTTTGGGAAGGGGAAAAAAGTGAATGGTTCCATTCATGGCAGAGTCATATATATTGACTCATTCGGTAATATTATCACAAATATTTCCCGGGAATCGGTGGATTTTCTGCCCGGGGATGAATTATGGGTCGGGAAAAGAAGGGTAATATTTGGTAGTTCATATGGGTTTTTTAAAGAAGGCGACCCCCTGGTATTAGTGGGCAGCCATGGGTTTCTTGAGTTAGCAGTGAACATGGGGAATGCATCGAAAATGTTTGGTAGGAAGCAGGGGGATGAAGTAATAATTTCGATTTAAATTTATGTTTCTGATGAATTTTTGGGATAAGTTATAAATAGTATTAGCTATTATTATCATTATCATAAGAATCATAGGGCAATGTCAAGATTTTACGCTTTATGAACATTTAAAAATCCAATCTAAAAGGTGAAATATGCTACGAAAAAATGTCTCTATAAGTGATACCCATTTAAAGATGCTCGACCCATTGCTTAAAAAACACCAGGGTAATTTATCTGCAGCAATGCGAGATATTATCGATTTCACCGGCTTTGTTACTGAAAATATGGGAAGCCTGGAAACTGCAAAAGATCTTTTTAAAGAAAAAAATCATGCAATGGAGCAGACACGAAACCGCATTTATGGAATAACAATTCCCCTGACAATGTTCAGGTGGCTTTTAAGTAATAGAAAAAGCAGTTTACCCCCCATAAATGAAGCAATTCAGTTGTTTTCACAACAAAATATCAATAGTTATGATATCAATACCCTTAACAAGGTAATAAATGAAGAGATCTCATTCCTGAACTGGCCTATTTCCGTGAATATCGGGAGTGAAAATGGTCAGATATCAATCCAGATAACGGGTATAGATCCTGAAATAAACAGTTTCTATGCAAAATTAATAACAATGTATCTCTCTAATAATAAGAGTCCTCAGAAAATAAGTAAACTATTGAATTATCCGGCATCTATATACATGTTATTCGGAAGTGCTTCCACTCAGGAAGAGGCACTAAAATCAATGTATGAAGCCTTTGGGGAAAATGGCCGGGATAAAATATCCGGGGAAAATGATATGGTTTTGATAGCATCATCATGACTCCTATATTTGCTTAACGCAAAGCATGTCCTATTTTTTTAGTTTGGTTATCCAATAAATAAAAGCTATAGTTATTAAAAAGAGCATTGCAATTAATATAACATTGTAAGACACAGGCTTTTTAACAGTATCTTTTATGATTTCAGGGGTCTCCTTCGGTGATGGGCTGGAAGTAATTGTTTGCATGGGTGTAATGGCCTGCGGACGGTATACAACCTGAATACTTTCAGTAATATTATTTCCATTCGTGTCCCACGCAGTTATGGTGATGTTATTGGTCCCTTCCTGAAGCTTGACTCTTTGATCCCATACCTTTGTTCCGGAAAAATTTCCGTTTACCAGAACTTCTTTAATATCATTTTTATCAGAAGCAGTACCTGAGATGTTAATTACCTGGTTTGAAAATATTTCGCCCTGCTGTGGCCTGTCAATTATTATCTGTGGGGGGATGGTATCAGGAACTTTGAAAATATGCCATGTGTCACCCGATGCCGCATAGATATAATCACCCGATGGATGGACTGCAATAGCGGCTCTATCTTTTATTTCATTTATAAAAAATGTACCGGTATTATTTGGAGCATAAGGGTTGCTGACATCCAGCAGGTTATATTCAGATGTTCCATCAGCCCTGGAAAGATAAACATCATTTCCTCGTATAGCTATATCATATACATTTTTTCCAAGAGAATGAAAGACTTCCTTTGGACTTTCCGGATCGGATACATCAACAATATAAAATCCAACTCTTTTTTCTGCACTTAAGAACACATAATTTCCAGAAACTTCAATCGATATCCCTGCCCATCCTTGAAGAGTTCCACTAATGTTAGATTTTAATACGTAAAACATTCCGGAAAGTTCCGGGTTTGTCTGATCGTTGAAATTAAAAATAAGTAATCCGGTATTTGTATCGGCTACATACATATATTTTTCAGTTACTGCAACATCATTTGCATTATCCAGGTAGGTGATCTGCTGTAATTTTGTTGGGTTTTCAGGATCACTGATATTGAGCACATATATCCAACCCGGACCTGATGCCATATACAAACGCTCTTCCAGAATAGATATCCCATAAACCTTATCAAAATCTGTCATTTTATTGAGCAGCCCGGGCTTTTCAGGATTACTTACATTGTATACCAGGAGGGAGTTCCCATCAGCAATGAACATGTAATCCTTATAGAATTCGGCATCGTGAGGTTCAGATGTTGTGAACGTGCCAACATCTGTCAAATTCTGCAGGGGTTCACATTGTGCCGGACCAATGGTTAAACCTGATATCAAAACAAGTAAAATAAAGCTGCGGATCAGAACTCTCACAATTATATTATAGAGGTCGTTAATATTTATATTTTCCGGCCTTTGTCGATATTGGTAATTTCTGGTTAAGTGGAACAATTGTGGGGAAATCTATATATGGTTAAAAATGAATTTGTATGAGTAAGTAGGATTATAAATAGTTAAACATGTAAATAAATAGTTTAACATCAGGTGATATCGTGAAAAAACCATTAATGTATATACTATTAACTTTGGTCGTCCTTTTATCAGGATGTGTATCGACAGTAACTCCAGTTGACCCATCGGACATAACAATAAGTGCTGCTCCGATCCAGATGAAAGAGTTCCAGGAAAAAGAAATATCAGTGAACGTTATGAACAACGCTACATCACCGATAGACTCTGTTTCTGTAAAGTCACTTGAGCCTTTCACAGTTCTCTCTGGCGGAAATGTGAATATTCCTGCAAGGGAAGACCAGCCGTCCACTGTTCTCTTATCTGCAAAAATCCAGGCGCCAGGTTTCAAAGATGTTACAGGTACAACAACTCTTACAGTGTCCTATGATTCAGGAAAGGATTCAAAAGGCAATCTCATAACCAAAACGAAGTCAATCCCTGTGAATACCATAGTTCTTCCTGATGCAAAACTTCAGTTCGTTGGCTTCGTTAAGGATATTAACAGCATATCAGAGGCCGAAGTAACTACATGGGAAGCAAGTGCCGGAGATAATGTGACTATAACCTTTTCAATTAAAAATGATGGCAGGTCAACAATAGATGAAAATACCCTGAAAGTATTCGTGGATGTTGATAATAAGAGAATGGGAACAAATAATTCACTCACAATCGGGAATGCAATGGCAAAAGGCGGAACATCCAATACACTACCTCTTCAAGTCCAGGTCCTGAAAAACGCACCCAATGGAGAGACAGATGTATTCGTTACTCTTATGATGGGTGATAAAGTCATTGATTCAAAGACAATAAAACTCAAGGTAAAACTATAAGATATGAAATTGAATGTTTTTTTATTTTTATTTTTTATTCTTATTGCAGTAGCCCTTAGCGGCTGCATGAGAGAATACGGTAGCGTCTATATAACTTCAACTGATGTTATGTATTCACAGGTTGAAGACGGAACAAAACTCACTGTGACCCCGTATATCAGGAATGACCAGGATACTGATACCGGCTCACTTACAGTCAAAGTAAAAATAAGGGAACCTTCAACAAATTTAATAGTTGCAGAAAAGGATTCGGATATAGGTTATATTAAAAGCAAATCTTCTTCGTCCAGCAGTGTATCACTCAATGTTCCGAATCCCGGCGAATATGCGGTTGTGGTCCAGGTATTTGAAGGAGGAAAGCTCTTAACTCCTGAACATTTTACTCCTGTTGTTGTCAAAGCAAAACCTGCGCCAGGTGATCCATCGGATATCAAACTTATTGATATGACCATTGTCGTAACCAAACTTCTCAATGATGCGTCAATGGCTGTAGTGGATGTTTCACCCGGATTATACAATCAGGGGGGAGATTCAAATCCACTGACCCTTGAAGTGACAGCCCAGGTAGACCCTTACAATACGTATGTCCAGAGTGAGACGCTAAATATAATAAAAAGCGAGGGCAGGTCCAGGGGCAAGGTGACATTCACCATTCCCAGGAATAAGGAATATAGTTTTTCTGTTAAAGTCCTGGAAAACGGAAAAACTGTTGCTCAGGCTGAATTGGTTGACAAAGTAAAACTGAATACTTTGAAATATAACGAACCGGTAACTAATATTCTTGTGGAAGAAGGGAAACCAAAACCTGCAACGCCAGCAGAACCAGGATTCCTTACTGTTTCTGCATTAATCGGGATATTGCTTGTATATCATATAATCATCCGGCGCAGGAGATGAAATAAAATGGAAGGGGAACAAAAGGAACAAAAAAGTGCAGGAAAGATAGAAGATAACAGTTTCCAAAAGCTGGTCAACATTGCAGTTGTTATCATGCTGGTTGGACTTATCTTTATCGCACTTTACACATTTTTTTTCGATATGCAGGAGGCAATTTCCACATTGTTTGATTATCGTTATGTAGCTCTAATCAGATCGATTTTCAGCCTTTTAGTGATCGGTATTGGCGTCTATCTTGTGAAAATGTTCCTTTCTCGATAATCGAAACCTTTTTCTATGGTTAAACATATTGTGAGTTCGCTGGCAAAGGTTTGATATACGATGTCGGCAATTAGCACCTGTTGTGCCCAGATAGCTCAGCCTGGGAGAGCGCTGCGCTGAAGACGCAGATGTCCCCGGTTCAAGTCCGGGTCTGGGCACTGTTCTTTTTACTTCGAACTCTCAGGTTCATCAACAAAAAAGAGTTTAGTATTTTAGTATCTCCTCGGCCTGCATTTATCCAGCAAAATGACTTTTCTGGCGGTCTCTATATCATTTGTTTTGAGTCTCATTTTGAACCACCACTTGTTGCCGCCTTCTTCTACGCTGCCCACAGCAACCATCCAGAATTCCCCATCGATTACAGCCAGCCCGTAATCATCTCCGAACCATTCGGTTACCTTGTCTAAAACTTTATCGGTTTCTTCCAGGGGCAGATCATAAAATGATTTTTTATCCTCATACTTATCCAGGAACCTCTCTGTCCCCTCTTTCCATGTCTCATCAAAAAAATCATCAAGAAGGTTCAAATCCCTGATGCATTTTAATCCCATTTCAATTTTCTTAAACTTGTCTACAGTTTGTTCTGTATTTCTATCCATATACTTATTCACCCCTTCATTTAATAATATGTAATGGCAACGGTATTAAATCTATTGAAAACAATTATATACTAACAACCAGAATTGTTAATATGCTAATTTAAGGGGGTAAAATATGCCAGCAGAACCACAGAAAACATTTGAACAGAATATGGAAGCAATGAGCAAAATGACTCCGGCACAGATGCAGGATAAAATCAAAGAGCTGAGTAAAATATGTATTTGTGTAAACTGTCCTACTTATATTGGAACCGGCGAAAACAAACTTGCATTTTGCGCAATCGGGAGAAGCACAATAATCAAGAATTATAAAGGCTGTCTATGCCCTACCTGCCCTGTCCAGAAGACATTGTCTCTCAGATGGGACCGCTACTGCCTCAGGGGTTCTGGTAAAGAGCAGGCAGGTATGAAATAAAATTGATACATGAACAATTAAGAAAGTATTCAGAGCTGTATATTTACTTCTACCTGTGTATTTATTTCTACTTTTATTAATTCTGGATTCCACCTTTTCCAGAGCTCCTCTTAAGACTATAAAAAACCGTAAAAAAAAAGAGGGAATGTTCTTCCAATAATTCTTCTGAAGCAGCATAGTATTGCAGCTTTTACATCCCTCATAAAAGGCTATGGATGCGTATTTATCTTTACAGCTACTCAGATGCTTCTGCTTCCTCAGATGCTGCTGCCCTCTTGGATGTCTTTGAGTGTGCGCTTGGCATTTCCTCCTCCTCGCTGGCACCCCCCTTTACTTTCTCCATTAGCTCTTTGTTGAAATTCCTCATTCTCTCATTGTATTCTTCAGTGGCACCTGATTTTGTGCTTTTCCCATGAGATTTTCCGGCCTGTTTAACTGGCTCCTCTTCTTCAACATGTTGTTCCTCTCTTGTTGCCATACTTTTCACCTCCTTTTAATTTATATCTTGCTTTCAATCTCAGTTTCTATTATGCTCTCTTTCAAGAGTTAAAGGAAACTTTGAATGAGTTTTATATTTATTAATTGTAGCTGTTAATTAGAAAGATCGCTATAGTCTTTCATTTCTTGTTAGAACCTACTTCCCTATAATATCCTATATGCGTGCCAATATTTATATTTATACTATGTCAGGAAGTTAGTAAAGTCAATAATAACAAAAGGTGGTTGGCCATACTCTGGTATAAAAAGTTCTTTTAATAAATGTTTCATACTGATATAATGGTGAGTGAGATAAAACGAATACCTCATCATAGCATCATGGGTGTGGAAATTAATCTCACCAAAATCTTATCTTGTGTGAACCTATCCAATTTTATCCGAAAAAATATGTAACATATTTAAAATCAGCTTTTGTAGGAGTTAAAATATGGTCAATATTTATGATGAAGATAATTAATAGCCATATAAAAGGAATTGGCTACACCTTAAAATTTTATAGAGCTTTTGATACTCTTTATCTCACTTAATTTTAATGTTTGTGAAGAATAATCATACTTAGCCTTATATTAATGTGTCTTCCAGGTAAAATCATATGACTGAAAAAAAGCAGAAATCCATCCTTATTGTAAGCGGTGAACCGGATATAGCTGACTTGTTTGCTGAAATGCTTCTCATGGTTGATAATACGTATATTGTTACCACAGCATTTACAGCAAAAAGGTGTCTGGCCGGAATTAAAAAAAGTTCTCCCGATTTGGTTTTGATGGATATGGAACTTCCGGACATGGATGGATGGGATTTAATAGAAAAAATAAAAAAGAATCATTCGGATATACCTATTGTGGTCAATACATCGAAAATTCCCGTAATCAGCGATATGTTCAGGCTTTCCATGGTCTCGGATTACCTCATAAAGCCTGTAACCCTGGATTGCCTTCATATGGCTGTAAAGGATGCTATTGAAATTCCCTCATATCTTGAACAATGCGTTAAAACAATTAAATATCACAAAGAAAAGGAGGATGTATTGTATTTATTATTCTTATTATTGAAACAAAACATTCTTGACAGGAAACGATTCATCTTGCTGCGGCAGCTTTATCCGGACCATACACTTGAAAATGACCCGGAAAGCAGGAAACTTCTTGATAATTTGAAAAAGAAGATCAATTCAGCACAAACCGAAATAAAACATTTCAAAAATGACAGGTTTTTATTAGCCTGATATTCTTTTAATTATTGCCATCCTTCCTCTGGTGCAGGGAGATTCACCTGCGCATTTTGCCTTATTTATCACACCTTTTTCACAACACCGTTTATATGTATGCATCATGATAATGATTATAAGATGAAAGGTCTGGCGTAATGACGCCACCTAACTCTATAAATCAAAAAATATAAAATTTAAACGGAGGCGTTATGAAAGCTAAAGGAACAAAATTAATAAAAAATGAAGACGCCGATGTCGGTATAGGCACTCTGATCATATTTATCGCCATGGTACTTGTTGCGGCGGTAGCAGCAGCAGTGTTGATCCAGACATCCGGTGTGCTGCAGCAAAAAGCAACAACCGTAGGCAAGGAAGCAACATCGGAAATATCTTCCAACTTGAAAATCATATCTATCATCGCTGATGTCACGGGCGAACAAGCTACGGACCTTACCTTCTCAGTAGAAATATCAGCAGGTGGAAATCCTATTGATATAAATAAAACTGTAGTGAAATATATAGATGATACAAATGCAGTATTTATTAACATTTCTGCGCTCTATACAGAAGAAAGGACTTTAGACGGAGATGCCAATATTCTATCACCAGGGGACCTTGGCAAATTTACTCTTGATCTTACTGGAAAAGAATTGGCTGCCAGGAAATCTGCCACTATCCAGATTGTTCCTGAAAAAGGTTCTATGGTAATAAAAGATATTGTTGCCCCATCAACATATGGAGGAAATACCCAGTATCAGTTATTCCCATAAAGGAAAAATTCTTTAGAAGGTGAAAATATGAATAAACAAAAAAATAACATATTAATAAATGATACGGCGGATGTTGGTATAGGGACATTGATAATATTTATTGCAATGGTTCTTGTAGCAGCTGTGGCAGCAGCAGTGCTGATCCAGACATCTGGCATTCTGCAGCAAAAAGCCCAGCAGACTGGTAAAGAAGCAGCAACAGAAGTCACATCCAATTTGAATTTTGTCTCGATTATCGGTAATGTGAATACAAGCTCGAAGAAAGTTGAAAACTTTACCATAGCTTTACAATTGTCAGCTGGCGGGCAAAATATTGATTTTAAATCTGTTGTTGTGAAATATATTGACAGCGCTGTAACGGATACAATGGTTTACAATAGTAGTGTAGGTGTAGCTAATATAACTTCAACAATGTTTAACTACACTGAACAGCGCTATGTTGGATCTGCCGCGAATTCCGTCCTGCAAGTAGGTGAACTTGGAATAATCACAATTAATACAACCACTGATTTAGGCCTCAGGGAAAAGGGCCTTATTGAGGTTATTCCGGAATCAGGCACAATGGTAATGAAGGAAGTAATAGCCCCCTCATCCTGGGGAACCAAGAACTATTCCCAGCTATTCCCCTGAAAAAGGGGAATTTTTTCCTTTTTAAAGGAAAGGAGTAATACATGAAAGCAAACCAAAAATTCCTGACAGACAATGAAAGGGGTGATATCGGAGTTGGCACTTTGATCATATTCATTGCGATGGTGCTTGTCGCCGCAGTAGCTGCCACAGTACTGATATACACAACAGGGGCGCTTCAGCAGAAAGCTACAAAGACAAGCAAAGAGGCCACACAGCAGATATCTTCAAATATCGTTGTGGAGCAGGTTCTTGGAGATAGAGGAGAAACTTCCAACCAATCAATAAATGATCTATTAATCAGGCTTAAACCGGATGTAGGTACTACTTCAATAGATTTGAGACAGGTTATTGTAACGATTATGGATTCTACTAAACGCTATGATCTAAATTATTCAAGTGAGGGTTATAATAGTTCTAACACTACTAACACTACTAACACAACATATACTGCTATAGCAGTGCGGGATGAAGACATGTCATTTTCTAACACAACTCCTGTACTTAACAGTGGAGATTTAATAGAAATCCAGGTATCTGCCAATGCTATACAGGGTATAGTCTTAGCCCCGAGAAAAACTTTCTGGCTATCTTTGAACCAGGAACTGGGGCAGGCGGTAAATCTCGAAATAGCAACTCCAAATTCGTTCGGAGTAAACAGGTACGTACGATTATACCCATAACAGTGGAGAGATCCAATGGGCTTTTCAACCTCTGCTGTTATGGTTATATTCATTGCGTCAATTCTGCAAATGGCGTCAATATTCTATCCCATGGCGGATATGTCATATCGGCAGGTTCAAGAAGCAAAAAAAAGTTCAAATGAATTATGGGATGAAAAATTGAATACCAAAATAGTAATCACGAACTGGGACCAGGATGGCAGAAACCTGACTGTATTTAATAATGGCTCAATGACCCTTAATTCCAGTAAGATCAATGTAATATTAAATGGGAAATTCGACTCGTCTTATACTGTAAATCCCGGCGGTGTCTGGCCGCCTGAGACATCCATCAATGTAACGATTGAACTTGTAAGCGGCAGAGTGAAGATTATAACCGAAAATGGTGCAGCTGATTATTATTCACTGACCTAGGAGATAAAAATGGGAGCAGGCGCATCAGCAACTCAGATGGTCTTTTTCATCACATCTGTAATAATTGCATTGAGTGTAGTTGGAGCAATTTTCCTGAACATCCAATCGATTTCCTCAGCAGCAATTATGGGGAGTAAGGCATTTGCGGAACAATTGAAAACGGATATCACCATCATAAGTGATCCTGAATTGATACCTTATAACAGTAGCAGCGGCATTTATACATTTTACGTAAAAAACACGGGGAAAGAAGAGCTTGGCATACAATATATTACAGTCATCATAGACGGAACTATCGTTGCTGACAGTAACCTTAATAAAACAATTTTAGGTAACGATCCGATGTGGCTTTCAGGAGATGTACTGCAAATAAACGCGACAACGTCGCTTTCCGCAAGCAGTCATAATATCAGGGTAATAACGAATAACGGAATTGAAGATACTTTTTCATTCAGGATACCTTAAAATATGGCAGGATATAATTTTGTGCTTGACAGGGACGAATTGAACCAGATGCTGGGGGGCGGTTTTCCGAAAGGTTCCCTGATAATGATAGACGGTCCCAGCGGGAGTGGAAAAAGCGCACTGTGCCAGAGATTTGCTTACGGTCTTCTTGACAATAAAAATACAGTCACCTATATTTCAACTCAATTAACCACGAAAAATTTCATCAGGCAGATGAAATCACTCGATTATCCGATAGGGATAAGGTTGCTAAAAGGCGAACTATTGTATATTCCGGTTTTTCCATTGTTAAAAGAATCAAAGCCCAGGATTGATTTTCTCCAGCGCCTTATGGGTGCGGAAGGACTTTATGAAAAAAACATAATTATTATAGATACTCTTTCGGCGCTTATCCGATATGGGACCGATGCACAGAAAAGCCTTGAGCTAATTTCGTTTTTCAAGAAAATAACAGGTTTACAGAAAACGATTATTATTACAATGGACACCACAGAGATGCCTGCTCATGTAGTTTCCGAATTTAAAGACGCGGCTGAGATCATGATAACAATCAAAATGCGGCAGATGGGAACTGAAATGCTGCGAACTATGGTCATAAACAAATATTCGAATCCTGAAATACAGGTTGGGGCAATGATCGGATTCAAGGTAGAAGCAAAAAGCGGTGTCATGATCAACATTTCCGGGGTATCATAAATGAGTGATCATCATGGATGATAAATTCGAAGAAGCCCTGAAAAGAAACCCGCATCTGTCAGAATATGTGGATAAATGCAAGAAAGAAAGCGGGGTAATGCCGGACTTCATGCCTAAATTATCCCGTGATATTGTAGACATTCCTGTACCTTCCATAATTTATCCTGTGGGCGACCCGATCTTTATCCATCTAAAAGGTGACAAGGTCACAAAGCAAATTTTTTATATTGCGATTGAGCCAGCCCTATCCCCGGATGAGTCAAAAAAGTATAAGGCTATAATGGATACTATTCTTGAAAAAGCTGCAGATGAAATAGTTCCTGAAAATGAGGAACAATTGAGAAAGTTAATGATGAAACTTTTTAATGAATCGGTTCATATTGCGGGGAAATTGGCACCAATTGGAATATTTGATAAATTCCTTGGAGCAAAATCCGTATCTTTAACCCAGGATGAATATGATAAGATCTCTTATTTCCTTGACCGGGATGTCATTGGCCAGGGACCGATAGAGCCTGTAATAAGGGACCCTTACCTTGAAGATATTCATAGTATCGGAGTAAGCGGCATATATATAGTCCATAAAATAATGAACATGCTTACAACCAATTTGACTTTTGGCACCCAGGAAAACCTGAGTCACTGGCTGCATACCGTGGGTGAACGTATCGGCAGGCCTGTAAGCGATGCGCGCCCCCTGATCGATGGATCTCTTGGTGATGGTACAAGAATTGCTGCTATTTATAGTACTGACATCAGCCGGAAAGGTTCCAGTTTCACCATGAGAAAATTCATGGAAGTGCCGGCGAGTATTCCCCAGCTTATCAAGTGGGGAAGTGTAGACGCAAATCTTTGCGCATATCTGTGGCTTTTGCTTGAGAACCAGATGAGCATTTTTTTTAGCGGTGAAACAGCAAGCGGCAAAACAACAATGCTTAACGCTGCATTGCCTTTCATTAGCAGCAAATCAAAGATGTATACAGTAGAAGATACAGCTGAAGTACTTCCACCACAGCCGGCATGGCAGCAATTGATCACGCGGCTTGATGGTCCGATCGAATCCCAGGTAGATACATTTACTCTCTTAAAAGTTGCCCTGCGCTCAAGACCAAACTATATCATTGTGGGTGAAATCAGGGGCGCAGAGGGCGCGGTCGCATTCCAGGCAATGCAGACAGGACATGCTGTTCTTGCCACGTTCCATGCGTCATCTGTCAGAAAACTTCTCCAGAGGCTTACTGGTGAGCCTATAAATATCCCGCCAACATTTGCTGATAACCTCAATGCAGCTTTGATCCTCCAGGCAATATATAGAAAAGGCAAATATTTGCGAAGATGCACATCGGTTGATGAGATAGAAGGTTATCTTGAAGAGGCGGGAGGTGTAATAACCAGGGGAGTTTTTGAGTGGGATTTTACAAATGACAGGCATCGTTTCAGGGGTATGAATAATAGTTTCCTCCTTGACAAGATAGCTACCAAACAGGGTTATGATGATAAGCGCCTGATATATGATGACCTTGCTTTACGTGCCAAAATACTTACCAGGATGGTAGAAGAAAATATCCTGGATTATTATAAAGTAAGGGATATAATCTGGGCATACCAGGCAAGAGGTCTTGAAGGTATTCCTTTTGAGGTATGAAATATGAACACAAAAGTCATATTCCATTGCCTTGGGATCTCGCAAAAAAAATATTTTATGAATTTTGTGATCCCGATAGCTATTTTAGCGATTTTATTTCCAATTATAATCCTGCTGCTTGTCCCTTCAGTCATGGAAGGAGTTCTTTTCGTGGGTGTAATGCTTGTCCCCATTGCACTATTTTCAATCGTGATAATATATCCAATATCAAGCCTGGAAGGAAAAAAAAAAGAAATTGACAATAATATACATTATTACATTACACATATGGGTGTTCTTGCTACTTCCCAGATGACAAGGGTTGATCTATTACTCAAGCTGTCACATACTGAAGCTTATGGTTATCTGGCAAAAGAGACCGGAAGGATATATGCTCTTATTTACTACTGGCATGTAAGTTTCCCGGTTGCATGCAGGTTCATAGCCCAGCGAACACCTTCCATTCTTTTTTCGGACTTTCTTGACCGGATGGCGCATTCTGTCCAGGCAGGACAGGATTTCAGGGAGTTCGTATTATCCGAGCAAACCGTGGTAATGAAAGACTTTGTGACCATGTACCAGGACTCTTTAAATTCCATAGATATGATAAAAGAAATGTTTATTTCAATGTGCATGTCTCTTATATTCATAGTAGCATTCGCGATCATCATGCCAATAATCACGGGCATGGATTCCATATTACTGCTTGGCGGCGCAATAGTTCTGTTTATAGGCACGGAATTTGTAATATTGTTATATGCCAGGTCAAAGGTTCCTGCAGACAGAATATGGCATACACTTGAAATCGAAACAACTGCTGACCGCAGGATCAAATGGTCTATGCCGGTTTCTTTACTCCTCTGTATAATCGTTACGGGAATTGTTGTTCCATTTTCTAAATTACCAACAACTATACTGTTTGCCACTTCATTAACTCCGTTATTGCTTACCGGACTGATAGCGCGGACTGAGGAAAATAAGATAAAAAGATATGATAATAATTTTGGAGCCTTTATCCGTTCTCTTGGCGGGGCCGCAGGGTCAAGAAGCGGACTAATTCTTGAATCATTAAAAGAATTGATTTCTCATGATTTCGGCCCGCTTTCAGAAAATGTAAATAACCTGTATAAGAGACTCAGAACAAGGCTCAGTACTCCGCGTTCATGGGAGCATTTCGCTGCAGGAACAGGGAGTAATCTGATTGAACGTTTTGCAACGATGTTCGTGGAAGGAACAAATGTGGGCGGGAAACCAGCTTTAATCGGAGATATTATAAGCCACAATTTTATGAGTATACTTTCAATGAGAAAATTGAGATATAGCAGCGCTTCAAGCCTGATAGGCGTGCTTTATGGCATGACCGCAGGAATTGCAGCGACTATGTTCCTTGCTGTGTCTATAATTGCAATGCTGGCAAAAATGTTTTCAAATGTTTCGATACCTGATATCGATATTGGGATTTCAATTGCTACGATTTCTGCCACTAATATTCCGCTGATGACAACGATGCTTATGATAATGATGGTATGTCATTCACTTATGTCTGCAATGCTAATAAGAATTGTTGATGGGGGTCATCATTTTAATACCTATACTCATTTTGTAGGACTTGTCTGGATTTCCGCGCTGACTGCTGAATTGACAATTCAGGGGATGGGACCGCTATTGGGTATGTAATGATAATGAGATCACACTAAATTTCACACTTTTGTATATATCGATGTGATTGACCATAATTAATCATAACAGCTTTAAAATATAGAACTCTACAAAATAATATGTCGAGGAAAAATGTTCGGAAAGATATTGATTGTGGATGATGCACCTTTTATGAGAATGATGCTGAAAAAAATCCTTGCTTCGAGTGGAAATGAATTAATTGAAGCCGCTGATGGATCGGATGGTGTGTCTAAATATAAGCAGCATAAACCTGACCTGGTGTTTCTGGATATAATGATGCCAGATGTTGACGGGATCGAATGCCTGAAACAAATAATGGCACATGATAGTAATGCTAAAGTCATTATTTGCAGCTCGATAGGGCAGCAGGCGTTAGTAAATGAGGCAATCAGAATAGGTGCAGGGGATTATATTATCAAGCCATTTGATGCAGCAAAAGTCCTGGAAATCTTTTATAAAAATATGCCAGCCTGATATTTCAGACTGCCAGACTGCTGGATTGACACGGATGGTGTGTAATCATGTAATATCACACCAATATCACACTTTTGTATATACTGATGTGGTTGAGAATAGCATGTATAACGAAATCAACTTTAAAACATTGAAATCAAAAAATAATATCTCGGAGGAATAATGGCTGGAAAAATATTACTGGTGGATGATGCGGCATTCATGCGAATGATGCTTAAAAAGATCATTGCACCGACAGGACATGAATTATTAGAAGCAGTCGATGGTTCGGATGGTGTTGCAAAATACAAGGAAAATAAACCGAATCTTGTATTCTGCGATATAGTCATGCCAAACGTTGATGGTATTGAATGCCTGAAGCAAATAATGGCTTTAGACAGTAATGCAAAAGTCGTTATGTGCAGTTCAATCGGACAGCAGACTGTAGTAAATGATGCAATCAAGATCGGTGCAAGGGATTTTATTGTGAAACCATTTGACGCTGCAAAAGTTCTGGAAGCTGTTTCCAAGAATATGTGATCAGGTCTACCAATGTCCAGGATAAAAGTTCTTGTAGTTGATGATTCAGCGTTCATGCGTAAAATCATTATTGATATTCTGGCATCGTCTCCTGATATAGAAGTTATAGGCAAAGCAAAGAACGGACAGGATGCAATAGAAAAGATAACCCGCCTTCGGCCTGATGTAGTCACTATGGACGTTGAAATGCCTGTTCTTGACGGATTACATGCGCTTGGTTATATCATGAGTGAGTGTCCCACGCCAGTTATTATGTTAAGCGGTGCGGAATCAAAACAAGCCGATCTTACCCTGACAGCGTTCCAATATGGCGCAGTTGATTTTATCCAGAAACCTTCAGGGAACATAAGCCTTGATATGGCCAAGATAAAAGATGAATTGATAAAAAAAGTTAAAGCGGCTGCGAATGTGGCGGTCCATAAGCTTGGGTTCATAGAAGAACAAAAAGTAAACGTTCGCAAGAAAGAAAAGATCGAATCCATACAAAGAATCAGGACTAAAAAGATAATAATAATAGGTTCTTCCACAGGCGGACCCAGGGCATTACAGCAAGTCATACCCTTTTTACCTTCCAATCTTCGTGCTCCTGTCCTTATTGTACAGCACATGCCTCCCGGATTTACCAAATCCCTTGCAGACCGTTTGAATTCCCAATCCATGCTAAAAGTAAAAGAGGCTGCTGATGGTGATATTGTGGAGGCAGGAACTGTCTATATAGCTCCCGGGGATTTTCATATGATCGTAAAACAGCAAAATATTAATGGCGAGCTTAGAGAAGTAGTCACACTTACAAAGACTGAAAAGGTACAGGGTGTACGGCCTTCTATTGATGTTCTTCTTGATTCTGTGGCGCCGATCTTTGGAGAAAATACACTCGGGGTAATACTTACAGGAATGGGTTCTGATGGAACAAATGGCATCAGGAAACTAAAATCGTCAGGCGGCAAGGTGATAGCCGAGGATGAGTCAACATGCGTGGTTTATGGCATGCCAAGGTCCGTGATCGACCAAAAACTGGCAGATTACATTTTACCAATTAACAAAATTGCTCAGAGCATAACGGAAAATACATAGAGGAAATAATATGGATGACATGGATGAATATAAAGAAATGTTCGCAGTTGAATCCGCGGAACATCTCCAATCAATGAATGATGCACTTCTCAGTCTTGAAAAAGACCCGGCTAACAGTGAAACAATAAATGTGATGTTCAGGGCAGCCCATACCCTCAAAGGCATGTCTGCAACAATGGGTTATACAAATATTAAAGAACTTACCCATAACATGGAAAACCTGATGGACAGGGTCCGAAAAAATGAGATAAATCTTGACTCTTCTGCAATAGATGTCCTGTTTGAATGTCTTGATACACTTGAAAAAATGGTGGAAACACCGGAAAAATCCTCAGAAATTGATATTGCTTCTCTCATTGGCAAATTATCAACAAATGACTATGTATCTGTTCCATTAAAGGATGAGCAAATAGTTCAAACTAATGCAGCACATGAGGCTATTTCGAATGATATTCCGGCCGCAGGCATTAATGCGCCCGTTAATTCCGGGGAAAAATCCGAAACAGGCAATATTTACGAAATAACTGTGACGCTTCATGAATCCTGCATGCTTAAATCTGCCAGGTCAACAGTAGTAATGAGAAATCTATCTGAGATTGGCGAGATCATTGAAACAGTCCCTCCGATAAAGGATCTGGAGGATGAAAAATTCGATCGGGAATTCAAGGTCATAATTTCGACAATAGAAGATGCCAAAAAATTAGAAGATGCAGCAAAAAAAGTATCCGAGATATCAAAAGTGGAAGTTAAATCCCACACAGGCTCTAAATCCAGGGAAAAAATCGAAGAAAAAACGTGTGTCACCGATGGGAATGGGAGTAAAACCTCTATAAAAAGCGTACAGAGCGTACGGGTAAGCATAGAACGCCTGGATTCGTTGATGAACCTTGTAGGGGAACTTATTATAAACAAAATCCGATTAATGCAGCTTGCCAGTGTGCATAAACTGGATGATCTTGAGGAGACGCTTGCCAGTCTTAACCGCCTTACAAACGACCTTCAGGAAGAGATCATGGCATCAAGGATGGTGCCTATTGAACAGATATTTAACCGGTTCCCGAGAATGGTAAGGGATCTTGCGAAAAATCAGGAGAAAGAAATCGACTTGATCCTGGAAGGCGGGGATATTGAACTTGACCGTACAGTACTTGATGAAATTGGAGACCCGCTTGTGCATATCCTGAGGAATTGCATTGACCATGGTATTGAATCCCCCGAAGTAAGAAAACAGAATGGCAAGAACGAGAAAGGAACGATCAGATTGACTGCAAGGCGGGAAAAAAATCATGTTGTTATTGAAGCAGTTGATGATGGCAAAGGAATGGACCCGCAAAAAATGAGAGAAACTGCTGTAAAGAAAGGATTGATGACACAGGAAGAAGCAGCAAAACTTTCCGATACTGAGGCGATAAACCTGTCATTCATGGCAGGATTCAGTACAGCTGAGAAGGTAACAGAGATCTCCGGAAGAGGAGTAGGAATGGATGTGGTGCGGACAAAGATCGGAGGAATGGGCGGGTCGATTAAACTCGAATCTGTCCCGGGGAAAGGAACAATGATGAGACTCAAGCTTCCTTTGACTGTTGCAATCATTCATTCACTGATGGTTAAGGTTGGTTCGGATATCTATGCCATACCTATTACCAATGTTATAAGGGACCTGTCAATTAAGAAAGAAGAAATAAAGACGATCAAGGGTGAAGAAGTAGTTCTGATAAGGGGAGATGTCCTGCCTCTGGTTCGATTACATAAGCTCTTTGACATTAAAGGCAATGGTTCTGAAGAACTTCTTGTGGTTGTAGTTGAACGCGCGGGCAGTAATGTGGGGCTGGTAGTAGACCAGGTTATCGGCCAGCAGGAAGTGATAATCAAGAACCTTGACAATAACATATTAAAAGGAGTCAAAGGATTCGCAGGAGCCACGATCCTTGGGGATGGCAATGTTGCTTTGATCCTTGATGTAGGGACATTACTATGATGAATTTACTAACAGATATCATACATGAAGATGAGAAGGAATTTTCAGAATTGAAGTCTATCATTAAAAGAAAAATCGGATTTAACTGTGAAGACTATAAACAGCCTCACCTGAAGAGAAGGCTTGCTGTAAGGCTTCGTGCGACCGAGTCAAAATCTTATAGGGATTATGCACAGATGCTATCAAAAAGTGAGGACGAGGTAAACAAGCTCAAAGAAACATTAACAGTAAATGTCACGGAATTATTCAGGAACCCGGAAACATTTGACTCTGTCCGGAACAATGTTCTTCCGGAACTGATCAAACAAAAGGGAATTAATAAAGTCATCAAGGTATGGAGCGCAGGATGTTCAAATGGTGAAGAACCTTATTCGATCGCAATTATGTTGAATGAATTCCTTGGACATTCAATCAAAAGATATAATATTTCGATCCAGGCTACAGATATTGATGATGACTCCATTGCGAAAGCAGAAACGGCAATATTCCAGCCAAAACAGCTTGAAAAAATAGGCCAGGAAAGGATCAATCGGTTTTTCATAAAGAAAGATAATAATAATTACCAGGTCATTGATGAAGTAAAAAAGCTTGTGAAGGTGAAACGCCATGATCTGATTTCAGGCCCGAAATTTTCAGGTTTTGATATTATATTTTGCAGGAACGTTACAATTTATTTTGAACAAAGTTTGCAGGAGATATTATATATGAATTTTTATAATGCCCTGAATGATGGGGGATATTTTGTTATGGGAAAAACTGAGACTCTGGTAGGGCCTTCAACCCAACTTTTCAAACGTTTTGATTTGAAAGAAAGAATATTTCAAAAGAGGGAAAAAATATGACTGATATAAAAACGCTCACGGATTTCCAGAGCGATGCACTAAAGGAAGTTGGAAATATCGGGATCGGACATGCGACAACTTCCCTTTCCCAGATGGTAAATAAACAGGTGGGGATATCGCTTCCCGAACTTAAATTAATACCTTTGCTCACGGTGCCACAGCTTGTGAAAAATGAAGACCCTGTTATCGGGATAATACTTGAACTCAAAGGGGATGCAAAAGGCTTTTTGCTCCTTTTATTATCAAAGCCAACGGCAAAGTTTTTGGTAAGGCTCGTAATTGGTGAAGCCGATGTAACAAAAGGATTCGATGAAATGGAAACATCGGTCCTGAAGGAACTGGGTAATATTATGGGGGGTACATATATTTCTGCCCTTTCAAATTTCCTGTCAATATCGATAGGTTTGTCCCCGCCATCAGACGTCTATGATATATCGGATGCGATAATTAACCAGGTTGTATGTCTTATGAGCCCGGATGTTGAAGATGTTTTATTCCTCAAGACCCAATTTGATATTAATTCTGAAAAAATCGACGGGAAAATATTGATATTTACTGATTCCCACTCTCTTACAAAGATGCTTGAGGCTATCAACAAGCTGGTCGGGAAGTGAACTGCCGCCCTATAAGTATCTGGCTTCCTGTTTCATAGTATCTATGTTTAGATTACTCAAGCAGTCCAGAATAAGTCCAGTGGTTTTCTCCCCAACGATATAAAGCTTGATTATTGTTTTTATTATAATACCAGCTCACATCATAATAATAAGCATGATTATACTGCTTAGTTATATCCGAATATAGAAGAATAATATAATTATGGATCCGAAACCTGAAAAGATAATTATTGGAATTGCAGAACTTGTAGTTGTTCATAATCCTGCGGTACTTGTTACCATCGGTCTTGGGTCTTGCGTGGCCATTTCAATTCGTGACCCGGTAGCCCGGTACGGAGGACTTTCCCACATACTTCTTCCCAGTATATCCGAGGCAAATAATAAGAGTAATCCTATGAAATTTGCAGATTCAGCCATTGAAATGGTAGTGGAACTACTACTTGAGAAAGGCTGTGCGAAAAGGAGGTTAGAAGCAAAGATAGCAGGTGGTGCCAGCATGTTCAATATCGGAAGCAGTTCCATCAATATCGGGGAAAGAAATATCGAAGCAGTTAAGAAAAAACTCAAAGAATTGGAAATCCCGCTTATTGCCAGTGATACTGGTTTGAATTATGGAAGAACTGTCGAATTCAATATTGCTTCAGGCATTATGTATGTAAAAAGCGCTTTTCATGAGACTAAGGAAATTTAGCTATATTTTAATGCCCGATCTGGTGGCCAATTTCAGGAAGAACACATTCGGCACATTCGAATTGCAGCGTTGTATGGACTATCTGGAATCTTTCCCTTACTATCCGGTTTATTTCACTTATTAATATCTCTGTCTGCTGTACATGGATCCTGTCCACAAGCACATGTGCGCTCATGGCATGGATATTTGAGCAAATGCTCCAGATGTGGATATCATGTATCCCTTTTATGCCTTCTATTTCCATCATTACCTTTGAAAGAATATCCGCATCTACATGCTCTGGTGCAAATTCAAGAAGGATACGGATTGAACCGAAAACGAGTTTGACTGCCCCATAAAGAAGCATCAGGCCTATTACAATACTTAAGATCGGGTCAACAATATTATTCCCGGTGAAAATAATAACTACTGCGCCTGCTATTACGGCTATGGATGCAAGAGCATCACCGATCACATGGAGATAGGCACCTTTGATATTGAGGTCATGATGCCCGTGCAGTTTTAAAGCAGCCCAGGCATTGACCAGAAGTCCGACAGTTGCGATAATGAGCACTTCAAAGCCTTTTACAGGAGGGGGGTTTAAAATCCTTTCATATGCCTCATAAAAGATGAAAACCGAGATCCCTATTATTGTCAATCCATTGATCAGGGCGGCAAATATTTCAAACCTGTGATAACCGAAGGTCATATTCCTGTTGGATGGGCGCGCTGAGATCCTGATCGCACCATAGGTAAGTAATAAGGCGATAACATCCATGAAAACATGGGCCGCATCCGAGAGCAAGGCAAGGCTGTTTGATATTATCCCGCCTGCAAATTCAAGGAAAAAGATGAATGTTGTCAGAAAAATTGCGATTTTCAGGTTCTTATTGATGTCTTCCATGTGTAATTTATTATTGGGGTTATTAGAGTGAACTACCACAGCCTGAAGGCATTGTAGCTTCCTGCTTCAACGAATACCTGCCGGATTCTCCACAGGCTTGAAATCTTGCAGTTCGTGCAATACTATGTCTCGTTCCTTACTCAGTCTGGTTTGAAACTATTTAACGCTATGCCTATCCCCGAAAATAGGTCAACACTCATCTTTTGGTGTTAGCGTTGTTTTACAGCTTCATTGAATTTATGCAGAAAGCGTTTAATGGAGAACTCGAAACATGAAGACAAAGCGTCATTACCCCTACATTCTGTATAATAACACAAAATTTAATAAATATGTAGGGGTAATATAAGAATATGGCCGCAATTAGAAAAAAAACAGTGAAAAATCATACATATTATTATATCGAGCACAGCTTCCGTGAAGGAGACAGAGTGCACAAGAAAGAGAAGATCATTGGAAAAGCCCTCCCTTCGAATATCGAAGAATTGAAACAGGAATATATGGCAGAGTTCATGGCTGAAATTTATAAAGAAAAATGGCTGGATAGATTCGATGAAATAAAAGCAGCATTCTTAAAACAGGAAAAAATCACCCCAAAATCCGCGAGGGAAAAAGAAATTGAGACTTTCGCCATCAGGTTCACCTATGACACAAACCGGATCGAAGGCTCAACCCTTACGCTCAGGGATACGGCAGACCTGCTTGAAAAAGGGATAACTTCAGGCAAAAGACCCATAAATGATGTAAAAGAGGCGCAGGCGCACAAAAACGCATTCTACGAAATGCTGGATTATAAAAAAGACCTCTCTCTGAATACTATATTGTATTTCCATAAAAAGTTGTTCGAAAGCACAAAAGCCGACATAGCCGGAATTATCAGGGCGCATCAGGTAGCTATCGCAGGAAGCAAATTCATACCGCCATTTCCTGCAGAAGTCTATCCGCTGCTCATGGAATTTTTCAAATGGTACGACAGAACCAAAGATAAAATGCATCCGGTACAACTCGCAGCGCTGATTCACCTCAAACTTGTAACCATCCATCCTTTCGCAGATGGGAATGGAAGAATCAGCAGATTGATGATGAACTTTATTTTTCACAAAAATGATTTTCCAATGCTGAACATACCTTATGAAAAAAGAGCCGGTTATTACAGCGCTCTTGAAAGGTCTCAGACAAAAAAACAAGAGGATATATTCTTACAATGGTTTTTCAAACGATATTTGAAAGAATGCAGGTTTAAGCCTCTGGCTAATAAATAATAAAAACTAAAAAAAAGTTGGCATTGATATTCCTATCAGCGCCCGATGTTATTTAAAATCTTTTTGGTCTATGGTTCTGGTAGCATTCCCTGCAATATACCGGTCTGTCGCCGGATGGCTTGAAGGGTACTTCAGTTTCCTGTTTACAGTCTGCACAGGTTGCTTTGAACATTTCTCTTGGCCCCATGTGCATATCTCTTGGACCTGTTGCTCTGAATCCACCGCTGCTGCGGCTGTCGCTTTTTCTATCGTTACTCATATATATCTCCGTTGATTTTGTTATTTTAATTCTTTCCAGCAAGTGCTGCAATTGCAAATCTTTGCATTACCCGCTCGATCTTAATCGTTACCTGGTCTCCGATTTTCGTGCCTGGCACAAAAATCACTAAACCCTGTATATGTGCTATTCCATCTCCTTCTCTGGCAATGCTATCGATCTTTACATCGTGGATAGCGCCTTGCGAGACCGGAGAAATTCTATCTTCTTCTGTTAACAAATTTTTACCTCTGTTTATTTTTAACCAATCTACCAAAAAAAGCAAACACAGAGGGGAAAACCCTAAACTCTATAAATTACCTAATTAGACAACTGATAGTTGTCAATGCAGCATAATAGTATATAAGCTTTTTGGGTACTTTTATATATACGTTCCTCTTCACACCTGCGGGTGAACAGATGTGATTTTGCGGTTTTTTTTTCAGGATCATTCCTGAAAATTTCTAATCAATCCATTCCAGTGTATCCGCATACTCCAACACGCGGTGAATTGACTACAGGCAGCAGCATCTCTTCGCCGCATTCATGACCTGAAGAACAGTCATCACAAACCCATCCTTCGTTGTTACAACCGCACCGTCTGCAAATATATGTGGCGATCTTTCCGCACGAATTGCATACCAGTAATGGCGGTTCATTTCTTGCAAGGACCACGACCGAACTATCAGAATCTTCGATTTCCCGTTCACCAACCACTTTCAGGTCAAGCTGTGTGGTGCTTCCGAAATCATATTCATAGCTGAACTTCTTACCAGGACTCAGAACCTTATCAAGGATATAATGCATGCTTAGATCCTCTTTGAAAAACTCATCTGTCTCTGACAAATATCTTTTTCCATCGATCACAAACATGCTCATGTGCCCGCAGCATTCCACCCATGTATCTCTCAGGAAATTATCAAGTCTCCTGAGTATTGTATTTGCAGGAACTTCAAGATACATCCAGTATTCGTTAAAGAGGCTTCCTTCGACAAGGATGGTGAATAATTTTGCTCCTACAGGCACCTGATCTCCTGAACCTTCCCTTGCTGAGTGACCGCTTGATTCCAGATGCTTCTTCATAGCTGTTTTGCTGAAGCTTTTGCTGCAAACGGCGCAGGTTCCGTTGGTTTTTTGTGGTTTAAATTGTTGATGTTTCATTTTTTCAGCGACTATTTATATCTAAATATCTGGCTATTCTTAAGACGAAATGATCACCTTTTTCAATCATTTCCTGAGCTTCATCTTCAGTTATCACAAAAGTGTACTCATAATCACCTAATTGTCTTTTTTCAAAAGCACGAGTAAGTTCTTTACTCATCTCCTTTTCAAAAATAGACTCTGGATACTGATGATTCATAATCTCCTGACATTAAAAGAATTTTAGCGCTCTCCAGGTATTTTCTTGACCTCGCCATTAGAGAATCAATCTCTTTCATGCAGTTATGCCTTCTTTATGTATGTTTATTAACAGTGGACTTTTTACGGCCGAATAGTTCTTTTCAGATACGGGATATACTGATATTAAAGCATTATATTTCATTTGAAGGTCTGTTATTATATTTATCATGCGGTCTATTTCCTTTCCAGGATTAACATCTCCTTCAAGCAATATTGCAAGATCAATGTCCGAATGTTCTTTTTGATCGCCTCGTGCCCAAGAACCATAAAGAATAATATTTTTTAATCGTTTTCCATAGAGATTTTGGACTTTTGCTTTGAATTCTTCGATTATTAGTTTGATATTCTCTTGCATGATTTTATAATTGGTCGTGAATGATTTAATGTTAACTCTTATTAGCCACTTCTGATTTACTTGTCTTTTGGATAAATAATTAAAATTTTTTTTCTTATTCTGCAAAGCTCCAACCTTCTCACCCCGGAATAAATTCCGGGGCATCCATGCCTTCGGCTTCGGATTCTGTAGAGAAAGTCAACGACCCCCGAATTCGGCGGGCATCAGGTTGATGCTCATGGATTTTGAATTCCCGTCAGTTTGTTTTTTCTCAATATATTGATTCAGGCGCATGTTTGCTTAATGATTGGTGGACAAAATAACTAATGGAAGACTTTAAAAAAAATATGGTGGGGCGTAAGTATCGCCCCAGTTATAGAATATATCCTTTTGCTGAACTTATTTATGAATAACGATGCTTCCACCGCCTATTTCCTGTGGATTTACGGCTTCCATATCATCTGATCCACCCACGTTGTCATAAACAACCGTTCCCGTAGCTTTGTCCACGATCTTGATACGGAATTTGTCAACCCCTCCTCCGCCGGGTAATTGACCATCAGTTGCAGTCAAGAGAAAACCATAGTCGCCAGTGCCATTGATCGTGCCCGAGCCTTTGTACTGTGCTTTAACCCCTGCAACCACAAGCCACTGATAAACCGTACTCTTGAAGTTCAGATTGCCTTCTTTGAACTGGAACTCAGTCTCACCTGTTGGGATATTAGCTCCTTTCTGGTATTTTGAGACAAAACCAAAGTTTGCGTGTCCTTCCAATAATGTATCGGCTGTGTATGCCCCAGCTTTTGAAATAATCCATCCTCCTCCAGTCACGAATCCACCAGAAGGATCGTAAACAACAAGTAAGTTGCACTTCTCTTGTCCCGTGTTATCAACAACATCTATACCCCGGATACAAAGATCATACACACCAGGCTCCGGTATTGAGACTGTCGCTGTTACTTCCTCAGCAGGTTCGTCGAAAAGACCATCTGTCGCACTCATTGATTTCCAGGATGCTCCATCTATGCTATACTCAGCGGATTTGATATTAGAACTTCCATTTGTAGTATCATCTATCGGTGCATTAAGAATAATATCGGTGTTAATTTTCACAGGATCGGATATTCCAACGATATTCGAAACAATTGGGCCGCTATTATCGTAACCAACAACAAAATATGAAAATGAATCCACCTGACCGCAGATGATATTCCTATCAATGTCAGGATAGCCGGGCGAAGTTACATCATCCCAGCCTGTTCCACCCTCACTCCAGTGGAATATCTTGAGATGCGCTTCTCTCTCCAGCGGCATGCCTATATCGTCGTAGTTGATACAAACAGTGACTGGAGGTGTGAATACGGCTGATGTGGATAGTTCATAGTAATTGCCCAGAAACATAAAATCATCTTTATCAGGTCCCGGATTTGTTGTAGATTGGGTTACAGTGGTATCACCTGCAGTTGTGACTTCATTATATAAAATTGAAACATGAGCATCAGGATTTATTTGGACATTACTTCCTACAGGTGTGTTGCCTCGGGGTAGCCAACCGTCAGGGCTTATCCATGGCAAATTATCCCATCCACTAGAAAAGACATAAGGCTCATCACAAAAGTTATCACCGTTAATATTATTGCAGCCCTCTTCAGGAGTATCATAGTCACTATAGTAGTTGCCACCTATGGGTGCTTCAAGGTTGAAGATATTATTGTCGGTATAGACAATAGCCTGTGTTGGATTGTTGATTAAGTTGTTGTTATAGATAATATTGTTGCAGCAACTCTCCATATTGTTGCTAGAACTCACCCCGATACCATATGTTCTGCTGTTCAAGACAGTGTTGTTCTTGACCATGTTATTGCTAGATTGGTACACCCAGATACCTAAGTTGTTGTCCAAGACAGTGTTTCCACTCAGGATATTGTTACTAACAAGAAACGTTACAATGCCACCCTTACTATTCGAAACTATATTGCCGCTGACGGTGTTGTAATTGCTGGATTCAGCCAGCATAATGCCAAAATTACTTTTTGAGACATTGTTGCTGCTGACATTGTTGTTGTTGCTGTTCATCACTAGAATGATGTCACCTACAAATATTCCACCAACAAAGTCAACCGGACCGTTGTTCGAACCAATGTTTGCGTTTATCTGGTTGTTGCTGGATTTGGATAGATAGATGCCTCCAAAAATGTGGTTCGAGATATTGTTACTGCTGACCGTGTTGTAGCTAGAAGAAATCAGCCAAATGCCCCCATAGCTGTTGTTCGAGAGATTATTGCTGCTAACGGTGTTGTAGCTGGAAAAATCCAGATAAATGCCCCCATAGCTGTTGTTCGAGAGATTGTTGCTGCTGATCGTGTTGTAACTGGATGTACCCAGATAGATTCCATATGAAAAATCATTGATATTCAGGTTACTGATATTGACCCCTGTTCTTCCGCTGAGGAACACACCGCTACCGTCACCAAGTCCTGTCAGGGTATATCCATTGCCTTCCAGGGTTATGCCGTCGCTGTCAATTTGAATAGTATCTGTCAAATCGGTTGTCAGGGTGCATGTCTTGATTGTGGCATCCCACGTTCCAAATGTGGTACAATCTCCGCCAGTTGCATCATCAATAATAAACTTGGTGCTAGGTTTGGGCTGGATGAAGACAAGGTGCTTGTGAGATAAATCCTGCGTATAAGTATAGTTGCCATTGGCATCTGTCGTGAAAGCGACGTGATTGTGATAATTATCTTCGTATTTGTGGTAAGTAGTTAAGGGTAAAAAGCCGCCGAGAGTTATCTGCGTTGAAATGGCATCAGAATTTGACTCAATATGTATTGTAACCATTTCAGGAACAGATTCGAGGATCAGCTTAATAGATTCAGAGCTGTAAAGAGTTGTGTTCAAATACTCACTTTTATTCAATTCAAAATAAGTTCCATTTCCTTCAATTCTCCAGGGGAATTGAAACGAATCAGAAAAATTAATTTCTGGGGGCAAAGGCAATTGTGTCTCTGCTTGTACAAATCCCACACCAACGAATAATACTAACAACGTTATTCCAAAAGCTATCCTGAGGGCATGACCTCTTTGCTTGTGAGTTCTATTAGATACCATTTTTTCACACCTGTCCCGCTGTATTGCAGCGTGGTTGCATATTTGTCAATAGCAGGTTGTATATAAGATTTGTTAATTATATTGAGCACATAAATAATTATTATACTAATAATAGAAAAAACTCTAATAAAAATGAAAGCTATTTTTCCACAGTGATAGAAGCGTCAAATTAAAAAATCCTTTACCTTCTGTTGAATTTAAACGCATCCTATAATGAAGGTCTGCTTCTTGTCGGCATTACTGGTCTGACATTTTGTTCTGTATAAATAAAAATTCAGATCACTGTATTAAAATTCGAATGAAGCAATAAACGAGTTTCTTAGGCGCCGAGTTTTCAGGTTTTAGATGGTTATTCTGGATTCATATTGCCTTTCGAGAGCATGAGGGTTATATCGCCTTCAGTCACTACCACGCTTTGAAAAGCGTGGCATCAACGGGAGGATGCATTAAATGAGATTAGAAGAGGGCAATTCCGAAACAAATATATTGTGAAGGGGCTTGGTTATATTCCATATGAATGACAAATATAGATTAGACATCTTACAATTTTATTATGAGTTATATAAAGAAAACCCTACAGATTACGGAGATTATGATCATTTTATTGATATATTTAATATGAATGAGAACGAGCTTGTAGGCCATGTGAGGTATCTGTATGAGAAGGAATTGTTACATTGTTGGTGTACAAAGGCTATTCATGAATATGGTAAGCCAATACAGTGTAAGATTACTGCTCATGGAATCGATGCAATCGAACACCCAGAACTATTTGCCCGTGAAGTACCACTTCTAAATTTAATCATTAATAGCAATATAAATAACTCACAGATATTCCAATCTCAGAATATTAGAATTGAAGATAGTTTTAATCGAATATATCGGGCAATTGAAGAATCTAAGTTGGACGAGAACAGCAAAAAAGAAGTATCTGATGTTGTTAAAGAGTTAGAATCAGAGGGAAAAAAGAAAAAACCAGATATAGAAAAAATGAAATCTTTGCTTGACAAGGCGCGAAAAATATGGTCTCCTATTTACGATTTGTTAAAGCCCCTTATACAAGAATATATTAAAAGATATCTGGGATTGGATTCATAACGGATGCATGATACACGTCTATCGTTGCAGTCATCGGTATACTCCGTACAATCTAAGGGCCTGTATCTAACGTTTTCAGGATTATTTCCTAACTATCGAATTGAAGTATTCCATCAATTTCCTTAAAATCACTTCCGACTTCGATATCACTTCATCTCAAACTTCTCGAACCTCTCCTTCTTCGCCCTGCAAACAGGACATAGATCCGGCGCCTCTTCCCTCGCGCATAGATATCCGCATACCTGGCACCTGTAAACCTCAACCATTTCTCCACCTCCTGCTCCTTTCTGTTCTCTAATGCTCGGATAGCCTTTCACATAATATTCCTGGGGCCGCCGCTCCGGGATCGGGTCATGCGACTTTCTCCCTGATATCCATTCGTCATTCACATACAATGTGCACAGGCAGCATCCATACTCTGCAACATCGGGGTCCCTGTAGTTGCACGGGCAGATGATATCCATATCATCGGCAAGCACTCCGCTTGCGATACGGCAGGGGCACGACCCATAGCCATATCGGTGCTCATTATCCCACAGGCCCTGGAGAATATCATCAAGTTCATCCTTATAAGGATTGAACTTGTAACCCTCCTCATCTGCAATTTTTTTCATTCCTGCAAACATCTCTTCAACTGTTATCATAAGCCCAGCGCCTCTCTTATTTTATCCTCACGGAAACCTATAATCACCTCATCACCGATTATTATGGTTGGGAATCTCACATCCGGACTTATTTTCATCATTTCCGAAATTATATTCTCCCTTTCCTTTCCACTTAATTTATCCACATCCACATAATCATATTCGATACCGTTCTTCTTCAAGAACCGTTTTGTTGCGCGACAATGAACGCATGTGCTAAGCGTATAGAGTTTTGGTTTAATATTTTTCTTCATGGTCCGTGCATCTCCCTGTGTTCTTCCGTAACTGCATGATGTTCCTCAGGCGGCGCGATTTCACAAATATCCGGCGATCCTTTTTCCTTATAATGCAGGTTCCATTTTTTGCAAACCCACATCTGGAGAGCATTTATATCTTCATCGCTCATGTGCCTGAAACGTCCCTGCATCATCAGGTAATCCTTTACTGACTTCATTTTTCCTGGTTTATATGTGATCCTTTTCTCGCCGTTTTCCACTTCATACAGCGTCCACATCCCGCTTTCCACAGCCCTTTTTGTGACCTCAACGGTTCTTGCCGGGTCCATTTTCCAGCCCGGTATGCAGGGAGTGAACATATGAAGGAAGCGGAAACCCCTGATATTTTTTGCCTTCTCCACTTTTCTTATGAAATCAAGGGGCTGGCCGATGGAAAGCGTAGCATAATACGGGATTTCATGCGCTACAACGATATCACCGAGATTTTTCTTGAACCTCCTGTTTCCCTGGATATGCTTTCCTACAGGCGTAGTCGTGGTCCATGCGCCAAAAGGCGTCCCACCGCTTCGCTGTATCCCTGTATTCATATATGCCTCATTATCAAGGCAGATATAAAGAACATCATCATTACGTTCCGCAGCACCCGACATGCTCTGCAAACCGATATCATAAGTCCCGCCATCTCCTGCAAAGCCGACCACAGTTACTTTTTTCCCTTTCTTTTCAAAAGCCGCCTGCATTCCGGTCAGGCAGGCTCCGGTATTTTCAAAAGCTGTATGGAAAAACGGCACTTTCCATGCTCCATACGGGAATGTTGTGCCAAACACCACACCGCAGCTTGCAGGGACATATACGGCAGTATCTTTTCCGAGAACGCGTATCGCATTCCTTATCGACATGGCAACACCGCATCCCGGGCATGCGGTATGTCCTGCCGTAAAAAGATTCTCATCCGGCAGTTCCTTTATTGTGATCATACGGTTTCACCCCGCGTATCATGCCAATTTATCTCATTAACTTTTTCACCCTTTGCTGCCTTTCGTGTCAACTCGAACATCTTCATTATCTGCTCCTTTGTCACATCGCGGCCTCCTAATCCTGCAAGATGATTGATAACAGGTATTGTCATCCCAAAAAGGGCTGAGCGCACCTCATTATATACCTGCCCTCCCCCGTGATAGGATATCGAGCGGTCAAAAACACCAAGGGCGCTTAATTTTGATACCGCTTTTTTTAATTCCCGCGAAGGAAATGGCCTGAAAAATCGAAGCTTTATTAAACCCACCTTTTCTCCTTTTTGCCTCAATTCATCCACAACCTCACGGGATGTACTTGTGACGGTTCCCATAGTGATCAAAGCAATTTCGGCATCATCCATCCGATATGTATCAATCAGGCCCCCATAATCCCTTCCGAATTTTTTTGCAAATTTGCTGTTTATTTCCTGGATTACTTCTTTTGAGGATTCAACTGCTCCCGCAGTTTGTCTTCGCATTTCCATAATATATTCAGGAGGCATGAAAGTCCCGATCATCGCAGGTCTTGCAGTGTCAAGGATGATATCGGGCTCATAAGGTGGCAGGAATGAATCGATTTCCTCCTGCTGCGGGACATCAACCGGCTCAACAGTATGCGTAAGTACAAAACCATCAAGACAGGGCATCACAGGAAGGAGAACCCGCTTATCTTCAGCTATCCTGAAAGACTGGATCACCATATCCAGAGCTTCCTGGTTATCTTCTACATAAAGCTGCAACCATCCGGAATCCCGCGCGCCCATGGAATCATTGTATTCGCACCAGATCCCTGGCGGCCCACCAAGTGTACGGCTGGCATCTGGCATCACAATTGGAAGCCGAAGAGGTGCTGTAGCATAGAGCATCTCATGCATGAATGCAAGTCCCTGGGAAGAAGTTGCAGTAAATACCCGTGCACCCGCAGCAGATGCTGCTGCTGCTGCGCTCATTACGCTGTGCTCTGACTCCATTGTAAGGAACTTTGCATCAAGCTCGCCATCATTGACAAAATCTGCGATATGCTCTATTATCAGCGTCTGCGGAGTTATCGGGTAAGCCGGTACTACCTCCACGCGGCAAAGTTTTGCACCGATCGCAACAGCATGGTCGCCTGTAATTACTTTCTTCATACGCGAGCCCTCACCATTTTTATCGCATCAACAGGGCATTCGTTGGCGCATACGCCGCATCCTTTGCAATAATCGTAATTGGTCATGAGGTCTCCCCTGTTGGATATCCTGTGGATCGTGCCTTCAGGACAGTAAAACCAGCATAAAAGGCACATAACGCATTTTTCCCTGTCCCTCAACGGACGATATGTAGCCCAGCCCGATACTTTATTCTCGATAAAACTTCCAGGACCGATAAGACCTGCATCAGTTTTACCTTCAATAAGAGATCCGCCCACTGGCATTTCCTGATATGTGGGCAGCCATTGTTTTCTTGCTTCAAGCTTTTTTATGCCCCTGCTTTTCCCAATAATTGTCTTTTCATACGCAGTCCGTGCAGCAAGCGCATTTCTTTCACCTGTTTTTTCTCCGAGCTTTTCACCGAATTTTCTCTTGATCGATTCTTCTAAGGATTCTATCTTTACAACCCCTGTTGCTTTTGCAAATGCCCCCAGGATTGCGGTATTGGTGATCGGGGCTTTCAGGATTTCAAGCGCTATGGATATTGCATTGACAGTCGCTGTGTTGATGATCTTACCCAGATCTATGTCTTCCGGTCTTTCCTTTGAGTTAATAACCGCAATACCTTCCGGTTTCAAACCTGATACAACATCAATTGTGTCAAGCAGCGAATCATCAAGCACGACCACGCAGTCGGGATTGTATACCTGTGTTTTACTGAATATTTTTTTTGAATCGATACGCGTGAAGGCAAGAACCGGCGCTCCCCGTCTTTCAGCCCCGAAAAAAGGAAATGCTACTGCATAATTTCCTTCATTGACAGCAGCCTCTGCAAGGGTCTGGGCAGCCATGACCGCCCCCTGTCCGCCACGACCATGAAATCTCACTTCGTACATGACTTTTTATTCACAGGAGCCGGGTAAAAGTATATTCCCGCAATCACTGCATACAAATCTCGGGAGACCTTTTTTCAGTATCCTGACAGGCGCCGGATATCCTCCCTCCCATATCGGAAGGTCAATCCTGTGTGCATGTCCCATACAGAGCCCTTTTCCGCACATGATGCATATGGCAACGGATTCTTCAACAGTCTCATTTCGTGCGCATTCAAAACATCTCAACATAGCGATCACCAATTCTCCTTAAGGGCTTCATGACAGGGCGGACACATTATTCGTTTCATTTTCTCAATATCCTTTTCAAGCCTTACAGGATAGTCACCTTTCCAGACAGGCGTTTCTTCATATATCGCATGTTCCATGCAAACGCCCATACCGCACACTATACAGGCCGCCACTGCGTCCGTATTTTTCCCCATTTTAGCACAAACATAACATTTCATACTAATTCACTCTTCCTCACTTGCCATCAGTCCTTCTTTTATCAATAGATCGCTTCTTACTGCATGGGTTGATTCTATTTTCTGGCCAAGTATCTGCCGGATCTCTTTTGCCAGTTCATTTAGCTTTATTCGTGAACAGGTCTCTCCTCTCGTTATTCCACTGACGATCGCAGCCACGGTTCCTTCTGTTTCCGGATTTTTGGGTTTTACAAGTTTTGTTTTAATTCCTGCTTTTGCAAAATCCTCAAAATCAATAGGATATTCACAGGCTACTACTGCAGGGATATTTATATATTTCAATATCTTTTTTGTTTTTGAGATTATATGGGAATTCACATTTCCCATATTGAGCAATACAATTTTGTGCCTTGCTATCTGTTCTATCTCTTTAGCTGTCAGACCGAAATTTGCTCCATAGCCTCTTGAAACATTAGAAGATCCGGTTTCATCCATTGGAACACCCGCGCCAGCCTCAAGCACAAGAACACTAACCTGTATACTTTCCCGCCTGAGACCCTGCGTTATTTCACATACCGGTTTTGTGATATGCCTGCGGCCTGGGGACATGGCAATAGCTACCACATCAGGTCTTGCTGCCTCAGAGAGGGTGCCTCTCTGGGCAAGACCGCCACCCCGGCCAAGGCCCATTGTCTCCCTGCAATCTACTAATTGTGTTTCTCTTCCGAACATGATTATTTTTTTACCTTAAGTAAGGTTTGCCATGTATCTGCATGGTCTTCTTCATCTGAGAGTATCTCTTCAAGCATAAGTCTTGTTGTGGGGTCATCTTCCTCTATGGCAAGTTTGATATGTTCCTTATATTGCTCTATAGCATGATTCTCCTTTGCCAGGTCATCCTGTACCATTTTCTTTAAGTCTCCGCCTTCAGCTATTGGCTCGGGTTTCTTTGTTGGTGTTCCCCCAAGATATACAATCCTCTCACCGAGCTTTTCAGCATGGTCCATCTCACTTTTTGCAATTGATTTGAATATTTCAAGAATGGCAGGACTTTCCATTCCCTCTCCCTCATAATGATGCTTCATATACTGTATGATAGCGCTCAATTCTTCTTCTCTGTCCTTATTCAATGCATCTATTATTTTCTGGCTCATATTTTCCTCCCGTTTGATCTTATATCATTGATAAATCAATGAATATTAATATATTTCAATCTTATCTTATTTACTGCCTTTTTCTTCCAGGCATACAGCCATGACCGCTGCCGTATCCTTCTCTTCCCTCTGTTCCCTCTATAAGTTTCAGGGCTCTCCTGCACGCTGCTACGCCGGGTGCGCCCGAAGTAATGAAAATTACATTCATTGTCTCCATTATTTCTTCTTTTGTGGCACCGTGGTTGAGTGCGCTTCTCATCTGTGATTCGCAGCAGGGCTCGCATCTCTGGGCTGCCATGACAGCAAGGGACATCAATACTTTGACCTTTGCAGAAAGGGCGCCATCCTCCTGGATCTGGTCATCGCATTTCTTATAATGTTCAAACATATCGGGATTCATTTCACCCATCATATTCATTATTTCAGGAGTAAATCCCATTTTACCTTCTATGCTGTCTATTACTTTCTTAGGTTCCATATTTTTCTCCCATGGTATCTTTGTTTAAGAGTTTATTTAATCCTTTGCCTGCAATTTTGAAAGGATTTTTTTTATTCCTTCCTTATGTCTTGTTTCATCTTTCATTGATTTTTCAAAAAATTTGAACGCTTCATCATTTCCTTCACCGAATGCCACTTCTGATGCATCTGATTTATCTTTCTCCGCCTGTATTTCTCCTGCAAGCATATTCAGAAGATTTGTTCTTGTATCTTTGACCATTCCCAGGAGAGCTGCAAATTGGGCGGCATGAGATGCCTCATCCATTGCAATATTAAAAAGATAAGCTGCAATCTCTTTTTCCCCTTCCTCCTCTGCTCTTTTTGACATGGCAAGATATAATGCTATATCATTTGATTCCGAATCAAACGTTTTCTCCATTATTTCCATTGTTTGCATTTTTTCTACTGCAGATTTTACACTAAGTTTTGATTCTTTTATGTAATCGATCACAACTTCCTCCTCCATCCTCTTAATTTGTCTTTCAAGTATAATAAAAGATTGGATTGTCAAATCGATTCGACCTCCGCATCCGCCCATCTATCAACAAAAAGATACTTGAGCATATCTATTATCAGGAAATTTGAATCGGTTTTTACCTCGATAGTCACTAAATTATCTTTCTGGCTAAATAATACTGAATCCAGGAGCTTTTTTTTCCTGTCCTTCACTGCGACCTCAAAACAGACCATCCCTTCATGTTTCTTAATGTCAAAACCAAGTCCATTTAAAAGCAGGTATTCCTGCAAACGATTCTGGAAACTGTACTTTGAAGGATCGTCCCACAGTGATACTATCTTAAAATTATTTCCGACTTCTTTTCCGTCGAAAGATGAGATATCCAATAGTGATGATTCGATATTCTCTTCCTTGAGGCGCTCAATGAATATTTCCTGACTTCCCGAAAATTCAAAATCATACAGGAATCGGCCGAAAAGGAAACCATATCCTTTGGAAGCTTGCATATTCTGCACCTGCCTGCATAAAAGATAGTCCTTTATAAGTGCAGGTATTTGTTCAAGAATAGATTTCCCGATAAATGCGCATTTTGCTTCCGGGGTCAGGTATCGCCCGGATTCTTTTAAGGTAACTGCTGCCTGCACGATCTTTGGCCTTTTCTTTTTCTCTACGGTATTTTTGAGTCTTTCGAGATCTTTCTGTAAAACCACAGGAACCGATAAAAGTTTTTGTTCTTCACATCCCCCGCACCCGATGCAGCCACCTTTTCCTTCAAGACAATATCCATTGTCTGTAAAATTCATGGATCTGGTATACATTTTATAAAGAAATGACCTGGCAGGAGTGCCTTTCAGGCTTTCAAAAGGAAAAACGTAATTCATGTCTTTAGCTTCGGATATTCCATTGCCTGATGCTGATCTTAAATCACAGATAAGCAAATTTTTGTCACCGATCATATGTTCACCATCAAAGTATCCACCCTTTCTGGCAAATCCGGAAATGACCCCAAAACATTCAAAACCTGCAAGAACAATATGCTGCGATATCAGGAATTCCTCTATATCCTGTGCCATCCTGAACTCAAAGTTATTGGTTTCACAATCCCTCTTAATATCCCCTTTTATCTTTTTTATGCTCTCAGGATCTTTTATGGTCCGGCTGAATTGCAGGGGTGTAAAAGGAAGGTTTGAAAGAAGACTGAAACTCATAATTGTCCTGCAGCCCGGTGATAATTTTGTTTTTAAATTTTTAAGCTTCATTATGAAAGTTTTGAATTCCCGGCAGTCATTTTCATTTTCAAGACCTGTAATTATGAAAAATAATTTTATTTGCCTTGGTTTTCTCGAATAGATATGTTCAAGCGATATGAGAAGTTCCTTTTCAGACAAACTCTTATGCAAAAAACGTCTCATCCTGTCGTTTATCCCTTCCACCCCCAGCGTGAAAGTCCTTTTCCCGGAAAGTATCTCAAGATCAAGAAGCTCAGGGTGCATTGCGATGATGTCTGCCCGCTGGCTCTTGAAATTCACAAATTTTGCAATTTCATTAAGGCCAGCGATTATTATTGAGATTCCTGTATGAAGATTGAAATTAAAACTCAGAAAATCAAACCCGGTAGGTGCATGTTTTACTTTTACTTCAAGCGCTTTTGAAAGGATGTCCCCGGGTTCATATTCTCTGAATGGTTTTCTTGTATGCCCTTCAAAGCAGAATGAACAGAAGCATGGGCACCCCTGAGTTATCTGGAGTTTTACCGTATTCTCAATATCGGTATTCAATACCGGGTATTCGGTTATAATATACGAAGCCTGCGGCGTTTTAGGGGGAGCAATACCAATACTATCCGGGATCGGAAGCCTGATATCAAACAATCCTTTTACTTCGGTTTCAAGAAGATGCAGTACCAGCTTCTTTGGTTTTTCTTTACTGTCATTCACGATAGAAGCGATTTTCCCGACAGCTCCTTCGCCTTCCCCGAAAAATAGCGCATCAATAAAAGAATCGCCTTCCGGCGATATGGCACATTGAGCCATCAGTGCATTTGAGCCACCCATAATTACGATGGGGCGAAGCGTTTGTCTTTCTGACTTCAGGGCCGGGATCCCGGTATTTGAAAAGAGATATGGCAGATTGAATAATTCCAGGGTGAAAGAGTTGGATATCAGAATAAGATCAAAATCATTTATTGGACGGAGGGATTGGATGCCCAGGAAAAATGGTATTTTGTTATCATTGAAAAACCGGATATTCTTTGGATCGGGAAAAAATGCATAATCAATATATGCCAGAGGCAGAGCTCTTCGTATTTCCTGGAAAAGAAAATGATGCGTTATGGATTCCCTGATATTTTGAAAAGGAGAGAGACGAACGATCAATACCCGCAGCCGGGCATTCTCAAATCCCGGGTTATTGAATGTGGGATTTGCGCGGGGAAAAAAGATGCGGTATCCCTCAATCTTATGAAAATTCTTTAATATAATTTCGGAATGATCAATCATATCTGCTGTTAATTCTCTGTGCCCAAATTCTAAACCCTATTAACCTTCATGAACATAATGCCTTTTACAGAATAATGGTTTTTACAAAATATCATAATATTTAATAAAAATGTCATCATGATATTATTAATTCAAAGAGTAAGATTTATTAATGAGTTTTTTCATAATAGTATTCAGTGAAGTATTTGGTTCGAGAAATAGTTTTCTTCAAAAATAACCCAGCTGGATTTTGTATAATTTATTTTTAATAATATTTACTAAAAGATACTAAATAGTTATGATAATTTTTAATAATAAAGAGGAGGATAAATTTTGAAGTATTGTGTTGATTGCAGACACTTCTCAACAAAAGTGAAAGGAAGCAACAGGGAACAATACGATGGTTCCTGCACCAGGATGAAAAAAAATGTGTATGAAACAAATCTTGGATGCAAAGAATTCAATGAAGAACGCGTTTAGGCATAATTGAATCAGCTTCTGGCTGTTGGTGTTTTTTTATTTACGTATGCACTGATAGTCCTTAAGCCAAAAAAGATCAATGAAGCCCATGCGGCTTTAATTGGCGCGGTCCTTTCTGTAATATTCCTTCTCAAGCCTCACCAGGTACTTGAAGCTCTTGGTATTTCGACACAGGAAATGCCAGTGCCTCTTGTTACAACATGGAATGTAGTTATAATTCTTATAACCTTAATGATTATCTCAAGTCTTCTTGATGATTACGGGTTCTTTGCATACTGCGCAAGGAAAGCGATACATGCATCAGGGAACAGCGGGCACAAATTATTTTTATATACATATCTTGTGGTCTCATCAATAGCTCTTTTTGCCGGGAATGATGTCGTCATCCTGACTACAACTCCCATTATCCTTATTTTTTGTAAAAATGCCGGGATAAATCCAAAACCATATATGTATGCATCTTTTTTTGCTGCAAATACGTTCTCAATACCGCTTTATATCGGGAATCTTACAAATATCCTGATAGGGGATAGTTTCGGGCTTGATTATTTCGGATTTACCGGATACATGTTCCTTCCTACGATCGCAGCAGCTTCTGTAAATTATCATTTATTGAAATATATCTTCAGGAAACAGATACCGCTTAGTTTTAGCTTGAAAGATGATTTCGAAGTAACTATAAAAAATAAACCTATTGTAACCCTGGGACTTGTAGTATTGCTTGGCGTCATCATTTTTGGAGGTATAGCGAATTATTATAAAGTGCCAATATCCTTTGTGACATTAAGCGGGGCTTTGATCCTGTTGATTTCCGAGAGAAGAATTGCACATCGGCTAAACATGATATCATGGAATGTTGTGGTCTTTGTTATCGGGCTTTTCATCGTAGTAAAAAGCCTGGATGCAAGCGGAGTAAATAGCAAAATAGGCGAAATGGTTTTTACAGGATTGAGCGATAATATTTTCATCGCAATTTATTCCATGTCGCTTTTGTCTGCTTTAATGTGCAATCTTGTAAATAATATTCCCATGACAGCCATGATGCTTTCAATAATCCAGCAGGCAAATCTATCCCCGTCAATGAACACGGCAATGGGTTACTCGCTTGTTATCGGTTCAAACCTTGGCGCCAATTTTACCACATTCGGGGCGCTTGCCGGGATACTCTGGCTTGAAAGCGCGCGCAGGTATGGATGGAATACTACAATGACCGATCTTCTTAAGATCGGATTATTCGTTACTCCTATTGCCATACTGGGAGCAAGCATAGTGCTTGCGGTAGAACTATCTTTTTAAAATTTCCGGCCCTGACACTCTTTAATTTCGTGAATCGATACATTCTATTTCTGGATAACAGTAGATATATATCTGTTTGAGTAGTACTCAAACCCCAGTTCAGGTGATATTATGAATTTTATAGTCAAAGGAAATTTCAAAGCAGGACAAAAATGGGAACAATTTACAAAAAAGATAACAACATTAAACAAGAGTCTGGCATTAGAAAAGACATTTTCCCTTCTTGGAAGCGAGCACAGGTTAAGACGCAGTTTAATTAAGATAAATTCAGTAGACGAGGCTAAAGAATGAGTGGTGTATTGAACCAGCAGCAACTAGCGGAATTATCAGAAAAGCACCAGGTCTACCAGTACCAGGCGGAATCCATTGCACAGCAGATAAATATGGTTAAGTTGACAATCAAGGATGTGGAGACTGCATTGACCACAATCACTGCTTTAAAAGACGAACCATCGGGGATAGAAACACTTGTGCCCATCGGTTTTGGTTCTTTCGTCAAGGCGAACCTGGTAAATACGGATACTATTGTTGTTGGAATCGGGGCGGGAGTGAGCGTTGAGAAAAAAATAGACGATGCCAGATCATTCCTTGAAAAAAGGAAAGATGAACTTACAAAATATTATGATCAGCTGAACACTACAATAGCAAAGATTGGCCAGGAACTTCAAAATATAGAGAAAATAGTTCAAAAGCACCAGCAATCCCAGCAGCAACAGCAGCCCATGCGCGCCGAATAATTTCATATATTTCACATGTTTGAAAAACTCAAAGAGAAACTTGGCGGTTTTAAGAAAGCACTTGGCACAGTTTTAGAAACAAAAGAAAAAGAAGCTATAAAAACAGAACCTGCAAAGGTCGAATCCGTAAAGGTTAAAACCGTTAAGGCCGGGATCAAAACTGATGTTAAAGCGGATGTTAAAACTGACCTTAATACCCGGGTCACAAGTTCGGAGACCGGGGAGATCGGAGAGATCAGGAAAACTCCAGAACCTGCAATCCCGCCAAAAGCTCCTGAAAAATTCGGCATATTCGATAAGATCAAAGCAGCGGTCTTTGAACAGGAATTCATAATAGAAGAAAGCAGCGTAAAAGATATTCTCTGGGAGCTTGAGATGGCGCTTCTTGAGAGTGATGTAGCGCTTCCTGTCGCTGAAAAAATAGTTGAGTCAATAAAATTAGAGCTTGTTGGAACAAGGAGAAAAATCGGCTCCGATACGGGTAAGATCGTCGAAGACGCGCTTAAAAAAGCCATTCTTAAAGTTATTTCAGTAGATTATTTTGATTTTGATGAGTTCATCAAGAAGGCCAATAAACCGGTAAGCATTGTTTTTGTTGGTGTAAATGGAACAGGCAAGACCACAACTGTTGCAAAAATGGCAGAACGCTTTAAATCGCAGAATTATTCTGTCGTTATCGCTGCGGGCGATACATTCCGCGCCGGCGCAATTGAGCAGATAGACAGGCATGCAGAAGCTCTCGGGATAAAGATCATCAAGCACCAGGAAGGCTCTGACCCCGCAGCAATAATATATGATGCTATACAGTTCGCAAAAGCAAAGCACAAGGACATCGTGCTTGCAGATACGGCTGGGAGAATGCATATCAATATTAATCTTATGGACCAGTTAAAAAAGATATGCAGGGTCAACAATCCTGATCTTATTATTTTCGTGGATGAGGCTATAGCAGGTAACGATGCTGTTGAAAGGGCAAAGCTATTCAACAGCGCTGTGCCATTTAGCGGGAGCATTTTGACAAAAGCGGATGCAGATTCAAAAGGCGGCGCAGCGATATCAATATCATACACTACCGGGAAGCCAATACTTTTCCTTGGAGTCGGGCAAACCTATAAAGATCTTGTCAAATTCGAGCCTCAGTGGTTAATCTCACGGTTATTCGAATAATAGTGATTTGATCATGTAAAGTTTTTTGTGTTTAGATCGCTTATTGTATAAAAAATGCAAAACAAAATCGGTAAAGCTTTCGCCCCTGCCCATATATCAGGTATTTTCATAATCGACATTAAAAAAGACCCGTCACTTTCAGGTTCAATGGGCTGCGGAATATGTCTTGAGGACGGCGCTGTAACAGAAGTGCGCCCATCAAAGGAAACAATAATCAGGATCAATGGGATTGTTACTGGGGCCCCCACAACATTATCGGCAATAGGGCTCCTGACCCCTGAACCTGTGCTCGTTGATACAAAACTTGACATACCCATCGGCGCTGGGTTTGGTGCAAGCGGAGCCGGGGCATTGAGCGCCGCACTTTCGCTAAATGAAGCGCTCTCCCTGGATTTGACCTTTAAAGAAGTAGCAGGAGCCGCTCATTGTGCCGAAGTGACTAACATGACAGGGCTTGGAGATGTCACAGGAATGACCTTTGGCGGCATGGTTATCCGGAAAAAAGCAGGCGCGCCTTTTCGTGGGATTATTGATAAGATCCCATCCAGGAATACAAAAATATCCTGGATAGAGTTCAATGAAATCTCCACGAAATCAGTTTTATCCGATGAACTGAAACAGAAGACCATAAACAGGGCCGGAAAATCAAGGCTCAAAGAACTCTTTAAAAAACCCACGGTTGAAAATTTCATGATACAATCCGCAGCATTCGCAAAAGATATTGAACTCATGAGCCCCAGGGTAAAAGATGCCATCGAAGCTGTAAAAGCCGCAGGCGGTCTTGCAAGCCAGGCAATGCTTGGAGATACTGTTTTTGCAATAAACGATAATGGCGCACTTATGGAGTTCGGGAAAGTCCATGAAAGCAGGATAAGTAATGCCGGGGCACACCTGATATGATACCGAAAAGCCATCCTCGATATGAGTCTCTTATGGCGCGTGAGTTAATAGTTGAAGGGGTCAGGAAAGGTATTACAAGTACCCAGGGTTTGATAGCACAGGGGCGGGGGGAAGCATTTGATTATTTGATAGGTGAGAAAACCACAGAAAGCGCTTTGCGTGCTGAGAAGGTGGCAGCGGCAAAGTTACTTCTTGCAAAAAAACCTGTAATATCGGTGAATGGAAATGCCGCAGCCCTTGTCGGTTTTGAACTCATAAGGTTAAGCGAACTTGTAAATGCGCCTCTTGAAGTTAATTTATTTCACAGGACAGAAGAAAGGGTAAATAAAATCATGGGGCATCTTCGATCCCTCGGTGCAAAAAATCTGGTTACAAAGAACGATGCTCTGATCCCCGGACTTGAACATGACCGCGCAAAAGTAGACCGTGATGGCATCTTCGCAGCTGATGTCGTTCTTGTACCTCTTGAGGATGGCGACAGGTGCAAAGCACTTGTAGGTATGGGAAAAACCGTAATTGCCATTGACCTCAATCCGCTTTCAAGGACTGCGCAATGTGCAACGATAACTATTGTGGATAATATAATCCGCGCTGTGCCCAATATTTCAAAATTTGCAGAAGAATTGAAAGAACTGGAACAGGAACAACTTAAAGATATTGTTATGGGCTATGATAATAAACAGACACTGTCTCTTGCTATTGAAGAAATAAACAAGAACTTAATCTCTTTTATAGGCAGGTCATGATATTACCAATATCGTTAGGTGCATTCCCACCGCAAAAGTCGGTCATCGCCATCAACTGCGGTTCATAAATGAACATGAAAAAAACAGCGAACTATACAGAAAACAAGAATTTGCTGCTATGCTTTACGCTCTTTGCGTCCTTTGCGGTGTTAAGGGCTCGGAATGCGGGATATAATACGGGCGCGGGGGGATTCGAACCCCCGACCTACAGCTAGCTCCAATATTATTTAGGAGGCTGCCGCCCTATCCAGACTAGGCCACGCGCCCTTGGGGTTTTTACTAAATGTCAGTGGTTTGTATTTAATATATCGTATCTTTCGGACAAAAACGGTATTATTCGGGACACGAAGTTAGTAATAAGTCACTTCAACCACATATTTTTCAGCAAGTGTTAGTATCTTTGCGGTCAATTCATCCTTATCATGCCTGAATTGCTGTTTTCCCTGCATTATTTCTTGGGAAATCTCCCTTCCCACAACATCATCAAATCCTGGCAGGACGCGAATGATTATTGACCCTTCCGGAACCACTGTATTCTCAAGCACATTATCCATATCCCCATCAATAATACCGATAACAGGAATACCAAGACGCGCCAGTATATCCGCAGCTATTGTCGTAGTGTCATCCCCTACTGTTATGACAAGCCCTGCATCCTGTACAAGCTCAAAGGTTGATTCAGCAGCATGGTCAATTATTGCTATTTTATTGTTCGATTTTTTTGAATTGATATCTCTTATCCTTGGTTTTGGTCTTGTTCTCCTGATACCGCCAGTTTTTACCTTTGCTGTGAAAAGATTGATAACGCGATTTTCAAGTTTTTCAAGACCATGCGGTTTTACTTTTATGCCTTTGAGCCTTATGATCTTTCCATCCCTGCATACAATTTCAATATCAGGATTTGTAGTCTCACCGATCACAATACCATCGAGGCGGATGTTTTCACCAATGAACGCGCCTCCTATGCTGCGGATGACAAGCTCCCCATTGATCCGGATATGCGAGGGTTCGGGTATTCCCGGCTCCACAGGCAGGTCATAAGTTCCATATTTTGCGAGAAAGTTCCTGACAAATTCAGCGCATCTTTTCGCAGGTGGATAGTAGTATATTATCCTGCCATTATTATCAGGGCTCTCGATATGCACAAATGGTAGTAAATTATCCAGTTTAGACGCTACGATCCTGCCAAAATAGCGGCCGGTATCCAGTGTTTTTCCATGGTTAAGGAGTATTGCGAGGTCAATATCATTTTTCATCGCGATTATAGTTTCACTGGGCGTGAGCCCCCCGGAAATGTCAATAATGTTTTCAAGACCTGCATCCAGAACTGCTGTTCTTCCCATAGTCCCTCCAAGTCTTGCGGTTATGTCATGCTCTTTTTTGAATATGCCGATTATTTTCCCTGCAGAACCCATATCAACTATCTCAGGCCCATGAAGAATGATCCCTATACGCATGCTATCGATTAATTAGAGGTATCGGAATAAATATTTAAGTATCAAAAATAATAAAAGCTATTTATGCAACTTAGGAATATTGTCCTTGTCATCATTGCGATCATTCTTGCCCTAATCGTAATTAAGATTTTGTGGTGGATTACTGCGATTCTCTTACAACTCGTTATATTTTTAATCGTTGTGTATATAATTTATTTATTATTAAAAAACTATAACACACTTTAAACCATTTTTTTATATAATAATATTAATCTAAATCATCAGAGCGCCTGTTAAGGATTTGATGAACAATAAAAATTACGGCCCAGAAAATTATAGCGCCTATTAGCGCACCTTTCCAGTCCAGGATTTTATCGTGTAAAAGATATTTCAGAATAATGAATGTAACAAAATATGTTAATGATGCCGCAGAAGCTGTGAAATAAGAGTTCGTTTTTTTCATCATGCAAATTTACTATTTTATTATGACAAATATCTTTCCTTTTAGTCTGGTCATGTGCTTATTTCTATCGTGTATTTCTATAGCTTTTGCCGCAAGAAATATTCTATCAGTTCCTGAAAAGCAAAAATATATAAGAAAAGCGCCTGTAAATCCGGGAATATGCATGATGAAAATATCAACAAGATAAAAGAAATCATCGGATCGGCTGCTGGTATTCCTGACCCGGTTGAACGTTCAAGAAAATACAGGACTATAGTGGGAATCCTATCCCGGAACGCGGTACGTTCAAACGATCCTGCGTATATTGAAGAAGCAATGAAGATTGCAGGAATGGTTACTGACGATCCATCCAAGGCTTATGTTGAGATCATCCGTGCCATTTCAAAAATGAACCGGAAAGATAAAAAAACATTTGATGAAACCGTTAAAATCACAGAAAAAACAGATAATGATCTTGACCTTTCTGTTGCGCTTTCTGAAATCGTATTTGCTTTTGGGAAATATGGTATTAATAAAAAAGATGAGATGATCTATTTTGCCTCTCTTGACCTTGTACAAAAAATACCGATGAACACATATCGTGCAATGGCTTATCGGAATCTTTCAAAGGTAATGGCAGATATTGATCAAATAAAGTCATTGGATCTGCTCGATAGATCTATTGAGGTACTTGAAAAAAGTGAAGGGATCAAAACCATATATCAAATACTGGCATATTGTGATATCAGTGCGGTCCTGGCTAAACTTAATGATAATCGAAGTTACAATTTTTTTAGAAAAGCAGGAGAAATGACTGATAATATCATAGATGATTTTGAGAAGTCCGCAGTTTTGTTAAAGATATTGGAAACCGGTATTGAAATCGGAACTAAATTCGAAGATAAAAAACTTCTGGATGATGCGGCCGGGATATCAAAGGGGATCACAAGAGAATATTATAAGACACTTGCAAAAAATGCACTGTTAAAGAAAAAGAATTAACCAAAAAAAACGGGCTTTATTTTGGCACACTTAAAAGTGCTACAGCAATCAGGGCAAGCACCCATATTACAATTTTTTCTTTTGTTATTTGAATATTCATCCTATCTATCCAATTAATACTATTGTCCATCATAATAATAAATCTTTTGAATCAAAAGTAATTATAAAAGAAGATTGAGTATCTCTCCCCGGATCGATGTCCGTTCCATAATATCCTCTCTGTCTTTGAAAGGTCTTCCCCGCATCACCTGTGCAGCCTGTTTATTATCCATTCCCGGAAGCATATTCAGTAATTTAACTGGAAGACGGTTAATATCAACAGGCACAGGAATTCCGGTTATCGACCTGTGCCCGTGGCCTGTGACGAGAATATCTAAGGAGCAGCCCGTATCAAGTTTAAGTGGAATTCCCACAAGCAGGGGATATGTGCCAAGCTGCCTTCCGAATGTAATTTTATCGTAAATTTCCGTTCTGACATCTTTAAGTAGGATTCCGGCAGGGATGACACGGCGAAGCATGGGAAGGTCAATCTCGTTCCTGATCTTTTCTTTATAGCGAAGAAATAGCTCCTTATTCTTCCATACAGCTTCATCATGCCCCTGCATCGGGGTTCCCGCAAATGTCATGACCTGCCTGATATTCACCCTCCTGACCATAAGACCGCTATCGAGCACTTTTTTCAGGAATTGAAAATTCAGTTCAAATGTTTTTTTTGTTTCACCTTTCAGTCCATGGACAAAATTTATTCCAGGCAAAAGTTCAGGAAGACCACTTGCCCCGCGTGCAGCTCCTGCTTCGTTTAAAAGTTTTATAGATTCAAATACTTCATCAGGCGTTGCTTTCAGGTCGTTTTCGCTGATAACATCAGGGTCTGCGCTTTCCATTCCGAGAGCTGCGACATCACCTGATGTATGATATTTAACGATTATCTCTGCGATCTTTCGCGATTCATCCGGATACTTCGATATCGTTACGGGATTGGCGTTATCCATATGCAGCACCTTGAGGTCTGGCGCAGCTTTGCGTATGCCGCTATAAAGTTCTTCCAGAGCTCCAGGGTCAGGGACACCTTTTTTTGACCGGTACATGAACAAGTCGGGCTGTCTTCCTAACCTGAAATAGCGCGCTCCATTCTCATAGAGAGCTGACACTTCTCTTACAACATCGTTAACTTCACGAAAATCCGGTTTTCCGTAGAATGGTTCTGTGCAGAAAGAACAATGTGAATGGCGCGGACATCCCCGGTATGTCTCAAGCTCGCATAGAACAAATGGATAATCAGGATGCTGGGTGATAATGAAAGTGCCCGATTCTGCCCATCTGCCTATTTCACTGTTTGTCCGCATCCTGTGCTGGACAGATGCGGGGTCTTTGTGATCCATAAGATCGTAAACGAACGCTTCAATGTCTTTCTTTGCAAGCGTAATTCCCGGAACAGAAAACTCTTTTGCAGATGAGCCGCCTTCTTCGCCAAATCCTAACCTGATCGGTCCTCCGATAATCTTTGTACCCTCAAGGTGCGATAATTCGTTGATCTCTTTAAGGGTGATGGGTGATGCTCTTAAATACTTCCCCGGAACTGTCATTCCTGCTATGATAATATATAGATCAAATCGCAGAGGCTCCCTGCGTGTTCTTATCCGGTCTATTGTGCGATAGATGATATCCTCTTTTTGAACTCCTTTTTCTATGAGAGCGCCTGCTATGTAACGAGGATAAGGAGCCATATACGGGGGAACGCCAAGGCATGCAGGTTCATCCACATACCCGTCAATTATCAGAACGCGCATTGTGTTGTTGTTTTTGGAGAGGTTTTAATTTTTGTTGGTAATTTTGTTGTGATACAATACAATTTATGGATTTGTATAGAATTAAACGTCTAATCGTCAGTTTTAAGGATCGATAAATTAGAACTATATTACTCAATAAGATTCTGTATAGTTAAAAACGTATCTACAGGCATCGTAACATTTGTACGGGTTTGTGGGTGACTGAAGACGATGGGAGTTTTGTGCATCCATAAGGGCGATTAAAATAAAGGTACAATAATGTCGCCAAAAATGGGCACGAATAAAGCTACAGAGAGTTTCTATTGTAGATAATCCCTCTCCTGAATTGTCTTTTGTGATAAAAGGCTTAAAAACTATTGATGGATAGATTCGCATGCTTTGCAAGACTAATAATATTTTAAACGGAAGTCTATATATACAATAACTGTATATTAATTTAAGTCGAAAGGATTATGGATATAAAAATTGTTCACACGTCTGATTTACATTTAGGATCCACATTTAAAGTTCTTGGAAGCAAATCCAAACTTCATAGAATTGACTGCCAAAACGTACTCACGAATATTATTGATTTATGCATAAAGGAAAAAGTAAAGGCTTTACTGATTGGAGGAGATTTATTTGATACTGCTGAACCACAGAAATCATTGGTAAAATTTGTAATTAGTGAGTTTGAAAGGTTAAACAAAGAAAAAATTACTGTATTTATTTCCTCTGGGAATCATGATCCTCACAAAAACGGTAGTGTATGGTTAGCATATAGGTTTCCATCAAATGTTATTATTTTTGATTCTTCCGATTTAGAAGCCAAAGAAATAGATGGGCTGACTGTTTACGGATTAGCATACATAGATGATACAAAAGAACCGCTAAAGGGATTTAAAGCAAACGATTTCGATAACTTTAAAATTGGATTGATTCACGGTTCCATAATTGATATTAATTGGGAGGAAGAACCTGAAAAAGGTTACAGGAGAATAACAACAGCTGACTTGAATAACTGTAAATTAGACTATGTTGCATTGGGTCATTTTCATGATACTTTAGAGATTAAAAGTAAAACAAAATGTTTCTATTCAGGAACTCCTGAACCACTAACATTTAAGAATAAAAAGGACTGCTCAATTATATTAGCTTCATATAACGATGGTAATGTTACTATTAGATCAATAAAAACTAACATACGAGAATTTGAAACGCTGGAGATTGATTGTACAAATTTTGAATCAGATTCGGGGATAAGAAAAATTATTGAAAAGAATAAGGATAAAAACAAAGCTTTAAGATTGGTTCTTAAAGGGCTTCCTTCATTAGATCTTAATCTCGATATTGAACTCTTATTAAAGGAATTTGATGAAAATTATTTTCTCCTTAAAATTGTGGACAACATTCATCTGCCTGAAAATCTCATAGAAGATGAGACTATTAGAGGCAATCTCATACGATTAATCAAAGCCGAAATTGGAAAAGAGAAAGATTCTGAAAAGAAAAAGAGATTGGAAAATGCTTTGAGAATAGGCGTAGGGCATTTAGATAAAAAATTGTGATAAAATGGTTCAATTAATAAAGCTAGAAATGGAAGGATTTGGGAAATTTGCAAAAGAAAAGCCCATAGACTTCGATGAGGGAATAAATTTTATCATAGGATTAAATGAAGCTGGGAAAAGTACGGTCTTAGAAGCGATATCAGCTTCCATTTTCAAATATACAAAAGCTCAAATTGAGCCTTTTATCTGTTGGAATAATAATGAAACGTGCAGAACTGTTTTAACCTACAGAACTGATAAAGCTGATATTTTTAAAATAATTTCGGATTATAAATCTGGAAAAAGAAGGCTTGAAAAAATAGAAAATGGTAGAATGAAGGAAATTGCAACAATTGATAAAAATATAAATCCATTTTTAAAGGAGCACTTTGGTTTTGATGATAAAAAAGTCTTTGAAAACACTGCATTTATAAGACAATCACATATAGCCATATTAGAGGACAATTCAGTTAAAAATAAAATTAAGGATATGATTGAAAAAGTCTTTGCAGGCAGTGCTGAATCTTCTGCCACTAAAGCACTTGCAAAAATGAATCAAGTGGCAAAAGACTATTCCAAACAAATTGATAATTTAGAAGAAGAAAAAGTCAAATTTAAAGAAAAGTTGGAATCTGTTAAAAAAACAAGGGGATCAGTAGCAGAAGATAGTGGAGAACTCAAAAACATAGGTACCGAACTTGATGATAAAATAATAAAATTGGAAAATCTAGAACAAAATAAAAAGTTATTTTATGAAAAAGATAAATTGTCAGGGGAGGATAAACATCTTAACGAACAAATAAAAAAGGTGGATGAACTAATAGAAACTTTATCTTCTGATAAAGAAGTTTCTACCAAACCAATCCCTGACAAAACCATAGGGATTATTTTAACTCTAATTGGTATTTTAATATCCCTAACAGGTATTGGTGCCGCAATCGATATTCTTTTGGTAATCGGTATTCCTTTGGTAATTTGGGGATTAATTAAATTACTGCAAAAAGAGGAGAAGCGAAAACCAGTTCAAAAAGATAATGAAAAGTTACAAAAATATCTTACAGAGAAAAACGAATTAATTAATAAAAAAGCCATTATCGAAAAAAGATTTGAGGAGTATAAACTTGTGAACTTTAATATAAATGACTTTAATGAATTAGAGACATTAAAAAAAGAAGTGGATACGTTAAGATCAAGAAAAGTAGAGTTGCAGACAAGTATCAGAACGACTACAACACTTGTTGAAAGTCCTGAAGAAGTTAAAGAGGAATTAGATTCAATTGAAGAAAATCAACGTGAATTAAATAAAAAAATTGAAGAATATAAATTAGCAGCTCATTTCTTAGAATTGGCAGAATCTGAAGTTCACCATAAGTTTACCCCTATGATTGAAAAGAATTCAAAACAAATTCTAAAAGAAATAACAAACGAAAGATATTCTGATTTGAAAATTGAAGAAGACACGTTGAATATTAAAATTAAAGAACCGGAAGCTAAAGAATATATTGATGTTTCTTATTTAAGTCAAGGGACAAAAGATCAATTATATTTCACCTTAAGAACTGTAATGTCTGATTTATTAAGTGGTGATACTAATATCCCCCTTATTCTAGATGATCCTTTCCATAATTTTGACAATGTACGATTGGCTAAGACGATAAATATGATAAACGAACTAGCAAAAAATAAACAAATAATTCTTATATCCCATAGACCGTATCATCAAGAGGTTAAAAATTTTACAGGTAAAATAATCGAGTTGAACTAATGAATTTTAATCTCCTCAGCATTAGACTCACATAATTATTTATGTGGAAATACAATATATAATTTAAAGCTTTAGTAGTCGGGTGTTAAAATGCAAAGACTTCATGTAGACAAAAAAATCAAGGCTCTTGAAGAGCAGGTTGAGTTGCTTAAATCTTTTATTTCTAAAAAGGAGGCGTTGATCACAATAGATGATTACAGAAAATATCTTGCCAAAACTAAAAAAGTAATTAAAATATCTATAGAGCCCACCGAATACATCAGAAAAACCAGAGTTAAAGGTGAATTTTATTGAAATTGGTTCTTGACTCTGATGTTCTGGTTCATGCTCTTCGCTTCCCAAAAGATGAAAAATTGCTCTCACTTCATGAAAAAGCATCTCAGATTTTTGAATCTTGCATATCGGGCGTAAATGAATTGGTGATACCTTCTGTAATACCAATAGAGGTCGGAACGGTATTATCCAAAATTCTTCCTTCAGATCTGGCAAATGAAGGTATAGAGAAATTGTTACAGGTCGCTGTGGAGATCTATCCGTTTACGACAGAGCAAAGTTTGAACACTCTCTACTCGCTATCTTCTAACCTGTATTTTCAGAGGTGCATAGCGAATTCTTCGAAGCTCAGTAAAATCAAAAAGAATCCAAAAGACACAGATGTACCGGGTTGGAATAAATCAAAAACAGAAGTCATGCTCGGCGGTATGGATGTATTTGTAATCTCATATGCGGAAATGAAAAGCGCCATGTTAATTACCAATGACTGGTCATTGTGGTACACGGCATGGAAAACAGGAATTTTGTCATATTGGTTATCAGGTTTAAACATTGAGCAGATTTCAAATATTGCAAATGGTTTAACCGTTAAATGATTTTTGCGCAATCGGAGATAGAACCATACAAGTTCTTGCTACAAGAATAATCGTTCCCACTTACTTTTCGTCACGTAGCTTGAGTGCCCTCTCTTTTCAATACATTCCAAAGTGATAAAAGGCGACAGTATTCCTCATGCACCTGCGCATGGATGCTCCCGACCTCGGTCGGGGGTAGTGATGCAGGATTATTACATATCTATCTGGATCGAAAGATGTTGTATATATTTAAAATAAGATAGCCACATCCCGGATGGTGCAGCCCGATAAATTGGGAGATTAGGCAGCAGTGAGAACCGCGCAGAGTCGGAGAATTCGTGCGCATCCGTAACAATTAACATGGCAATACAGAACACAGATAGGCGGATGCTCACAGATTACCAGCACGGTCCATTTCTCGAATCAGGACATATCGTGGATTTGGAGGTTATCGCAAATACATGATTGGCACCTTCCATCCGGGCGCCTGTCATGTTTGCGCCATCAAGATTGGCGAAATTAAGATTAGCGCCATCAAGAACCGCATTGTTCAGGTCTGAATATTCCAGACCTGCAAAATTAAGATTTGCTCCTTTCAAACCTGCATTATTTAATTTTGCATATTTCAGATCTGCAAAATTCATATTTGCACCATTCAGGCTTGAATTACTAAAATTTGCATATTGCATGCTTGCAAAATTCATATTGGCGCCATTTAATACTGAATTATTAAAGTCTGAATTATCAAGATCAGCAAAATCAAAATTATTATCCCCGGGATGGCTATTATTAAATATAGACCACTCCAGGTTATTTTCCACTGTATCTGGTGCAGGATATCCGTTCCAGGCCAAAAAAACGGTTGCGATGATCAATAAAATACTAAGAATTACCGCCAATACATACATAATACCGGATCCGGAACGCCTTGCAAGTATCTGTATGCCTGACAAAATGAGTATTACAGGCCAGTACTGCCATAAGCTGCCCCATATCTCCCATGGAAGTGATCCCAGGTTATTGAATAACAGGATAAATCCAATGGCCAGAAGAAGAAGTGGCCCCACATATCCCGGTTTCATACTATCAACTCCAGCGCTTTATCAGCAACCACACTCCAACAAAAATAATAATAACTGGCCAGAGAAGGTCTTTATCTATCCACGGTATCAAATGAAGGTTTTCAAGAAGGAAAAAGATACCCAGCAAAATAAGGATAATACCGAACCATCCTGCACGTTTTGAATGTTTTTCTTCGGTTCTCTTTGAAAAAGCATGCCCCAATCCTTCGCCTGCTTCTTTTACCCGTTCACCTATTTCCTGTACATTCTCCTGGATCGTTTCTTTTTGCGGCTGGCCGGCTTGATCAGCTGTTGGCATTATTATGACTAATATTATGTATAGCAGCAAACCGATGCCATTTAAAAATACAAGCACGATGAAGACAAGCCTGACAATGACTGAATCAATCCCGAAATACTCGGCAATGCCGCCGCATACACCATCAATGACCTTGTCGGTTTTACTTTTTGTAATGCGTTCCCCTGACATATTAATGATACCTCCTTAATAGTTAAACAACAATAATATCTTCATTCAAGATAAAAGCTTTCACACAACGATCTTTTTCATCAACCATGCCATATTTTCTCCAAGATTCTTCATGGTCCGGATTCCTTCTTCATCTGTTTGGACATCTCCGATCTGTCTTCCAAGACCCATGTTCCAGTAACTTGAACCAGGAACGATCATCTGGCTTATATGGAAGAAATGATTGATCGAGTCAAATCCATGGATTGCGCCGCCTCTTCGTACAGCTATCACAGCCGCACCAACCTTGCGTTTGAACATTGAGCCATTTGCTAATGCCGTCATTCCCGATCTCTCTATCAGGGCTTTCATTTCCGCGGTTATATCGGCAAAATAAATTGGTGAACCTAATATTATTCCGTCAGCTTCTACCATCTTATCGATGCAATCATTTACAATATCGCTCTTAACAGCACAATGCCCATCTTTTTTGTCAAAACATTTATAACAGGCCGTACATCCCTGTATTTTCTCTCCAGAAAGCTCTATTAGTTCTGTTTCTATCCCAACTTTCTCCAATTCACTCAACACATATTTTATAAGAATTGCAGTATTCCCTTGCTTCCTTGCGCTTCCATTAATTGCCACTACTCTCATTTTATCTTTTCCTTCTCCTTTTCTTTTTCCTGTACTCTGATTTTCACAATTTTGCCCTGTTTCACTTCACTTTCACACACTTATCGAACCACTGATCTGGATTCTTCATGATGATCTTGATCTCCCAATTTCGTTTCAAGCTCTGCTATCCTCTTTTTAAGTTCACTCATCTTGAGTTCGCGCCCCACAAAGAGCCGGTTAATGCGCTCAACCTCTGCTGTTTTCTTTTCCAGTTCCGCAGTTCGCTCCTTTACCATATCCTCAAGATGTTCGTGGTATTTCTTAAGTTCCTCTTCCACTTTTTTCCTCCCGGTCAGATCAAGGCCGAAAGTCCAGTTCTGTTCCCCCGTCGAAATGAAACTCCAGGAGATATATTTCTTTGAACCATCTTTGCAGGTGACGATAACTTCCATCGGCTCTATTTCTGATTTTGTTTCGATCGCCTGCCTGACCTTAGTTCGCCATTCTTCTTCGATCCTTGCGCGGTATTTTTCGTCAGGATAAGCCACAGGCCACCATTTTTCCGCTGTTGGAATATCTTCTAATGTATAACCAAATAATTTAGTGAACGTGGGGTTTATGTATTCGGTTTTTTGCTCTATTCCAGCTGACATGTATATAGCCAGCGGTGATGTTTCAGCCATAGCCCTGAACTTTTTCTCGCTCTCGCGCAGCATTTCCTCCCCGCGCTGGATATCGGTGATATCCCTTCCTGTAGATAGTGCTCCGGTTACATTTCCATTTGAATCTTTGAGAACACGGCACCACCATGCTAAAAGACGCCGTTCGCCATCTTTTCGTCTCTGCCAGCTCCCAACATAAATAACATCTTCTCTTCCCGCAAATAAAGGCTGCACTATGTTGTAAGTTTTTTGTTCGCCTTCAAAATAGAAAGCAGCTTCTTTTCCGATAACATCACCACCAAAGAATTCGAAACCAGCTTTGTTTGCCCATGTGTATATTTTGTTGATATCAACTTCCATAATAATATCTGGAACCGCAGATAGTATTGCTTCATAACGTAAAGATAAAGACCGCAGTGCCTCTTCGGCAATTTTCCGTTTTAGCCTTCCTTCTGCCTCTTCAAGTTCCCGCTCGATAGCAGGATTCAGGCGCCTCAGATCGTCCTTCCTGATATAATCCTGTGCCCCTGCTTTCATGGCATCAACGGCTATATCTTCCCCAATCCTGCCTGAAACGAGGATAAAAGGCACGTCGATCTCTTTTTTTTTCAATAATTTCAAAGCGGAAAGTCCGCTAAATCGAGGCATAACATAATCAGATATGATGATATCCCATTTTTTTGAATCAAGAGCTGCGCTCATAGCATCAGCAGTATCAACACGTTCATATTCCGGTTGATAACCGCCCCGCTTTAATTCTCTTATCAGAAGCAGAACATCGTCCTTTGAATCCTCGACTACCAGAACCCGAAGTTGTTTGCTCATATTTTATCTTTTCAGGTCAAGAAATGTCATGGCAGGCAGATATTCAACTTCGTGTCCGGCAAATTTGCCCGTCCTAAATATATAATCCAGCCTGTCTTCCACCAGAAGTATTTTTTATTCAAGTCCAGTTCCTCCAGTTTGAACATATTTTTCCTCATATACATAATAATCACTTTTTTTTATATAAGGATAATTAACTTTAAATAAATTCTCCTTTGGTCTTTCATCTCAATAATATTAAAATGATGCTTTTATCGGAGAAGTCGGACAATTTGAAGTTATTTAACGATATGAATTTAAATTATTTATTTCCTTTATCAAAGGATGTCCAGGCAGACTATCCAGCAGGATCGTAAATTCAGAATCCGGGTTTAATTCGATCAAATGAAGCGTATTTTGAAGGGCAACAGTCAGTGATTCATGATCCGGTTCATCAACTATTTCTGCATTGAAAGGAAATGTTTCCTTGAGTTCTAATGGATATGGGCCAAACGGGGGCTTGAAATCAAACACCCGGTCAAATTCATCCTCATTTTCAAGTCTTTTATTCCTGATAAGAACCTTTCCATCAATATTCAAATTTTTGAGTTTATTCCTGTGCCTTAAAACTTCCGGCCTCAGGGATGATTCCGGTCCACTGTAAAAGAAAGTTGACCTTGATAATGGCTGGATTGTTTCGATCCATCCTGAATGCCGTGATAGCGCCCTCTTCAGTCCGGATAATAATTGAGGATGCGCCCTGCATCGATTTTCCACAAGTTCCCACAGGCTTCCTTCCTGTATTGCCTGTTTTACAACCCGTATTTCCTCAAAGGTAACATAAAGATTATGGCGCGCCAGCAGCTCTTCACGCTTTTCGCTTTCAAACAATTCCCGGGCACTTAGCGAACTGCATATCGGGCAGGAACAGGGCAGGTACTGGAGATTTTCAATATGATACGTGCCCCGCGTTGTCATGTATCTTCCATCCTTGGCGTACAGGGCATAAGATGCGGAATCAAAAAGATCACAGCCTAAAGCCACGGCAAGAGAAAACATCATTGGATGCCCGGCCCCGAAAAGATGCACAGGAGCTGCCGGTGACAGGCCTTTTTTAGAGGCAACAATAACATCTACAAGTTCAGAAAATCTGTATGATTCCATAAGAGGTACAACCGCTCCAAGAGGATAAACATCAAAATCAAGCAAGCTTAACTCGCGCGCACATTTCTCCCTGAGGTCAGCAAAATTAGAACCCTGGATAGGCGCAGCAAGAAGCATGTCTTTTCTTGATCCCAGAGCTTCTTTTTCCCGGGCTATTGTTTGTTCAAGTTCGGACTCGGCGCGCATTCGTGAAACATCAGGAGGTGTAGGAATATCAAGAGGTACTCCGATATCTGAGCCGATATTTTGCTGGAATTCAACTATCTGTTTATTATTTACTTCCACTTCCCCGTATATCGATAACTGGTATGAGCCTGAGTCTGTCATTATCGGGCCATCAAATCCGATAAGCGAATGTAAGCCTTCCTTCAGGGCGCGTTCCCTCAGGTCGGGCCTCCGGTAGATTATATATGAGTTTGTTATGATGATCTGGGCGCCGAATTTTCGAAGTTCTGATGGCTTGATCGTCTGGATATTGGGATTAACAACAGGCATGATCGTGGGTGTCTCGATGATCCCATGACGGGTTTCCAGCCGTCCGATACGACCGGCACAGTCCTTCTGGAGAATTTCGAAGATTGGAGGCATTATAGCCTGATATTGGAATGAGAAGTATATTAGGATGAGGTAGAAGTATATCAGGATGAGGTCTTAAATTCTAAATTTTTTCCCAAACATCAGGAAATATATGGGGCCAGGTCAAAATTATATTCATTTTCTTTCCCGTTTGCCTTTACCCCTATGTACATTACCGGACCATCATTTTTACTTACTACTGGAAAACATATTCCTGTTTTTTTATTGGCATTTGGGAAAAGCTTGAAGAAATTTTCAGTATCGCATTGACTATTCAATTGTTTTGTATTATATAACCCGCCATATTTATCAAGTTGCTTTCCATCTTTTGTAACAATAGTCCGTCCTGTGATTTCAAAAGTTACACTGTCATTCTGATTATTCTTAATATCGAGATTAACGAGTGTGCAAGGCGATTTAGCATCAAGGGAAATATCAAAACAATCTTTCAGTATCCTTGTCTCGCTAAGGTTGATCTCATAGTTTGGTGGTTTGAAGTTTTTATCCATAAAATCGTTATAAACTCTAATGATTTCCAGATAGGCGTCATTGTATAATTTTATAATTTTTTCCACATAACCATTAATACCGGATTTTTCATCGACTGAACCAATACTTCCTGAACTGATCACTAATAAGATAGAAATAAAGAGAATAATGTGAAGTGATTTCATTATTTCACCGGCTTTTCATCTTCCCCGGGAGCTTCCTTCTGGATAACTTTTTCTTCTTCTTTTTCTTCTTTTTTTAAGGACTTCTTTTTTGGCTTGATTTTTTTTATTTCTTTTTCCCCGACCGATGGTTTAACCGATGAAACTATTGATTTCTTAATCGTCGAATCTGATTTCTTCGTGGCAATTTTTTTTCGTCTCTTTTTTCCTTCTTCGATCCCTATCAACGTGTCTTCAAGCTTAAGCCCCGAAACATCTTCCATCATTGCTACTGTTACATTAATGTCTTCTGCTGCATGGGATTCTGTGATACCTGGTTTTGTTTTCGGAATTTCATCTATCCCCTCCTGGGTATCATTTTTTATATCGTGTATTTTATTATCCGGGTCAGGAAAGGTTTTTAAATCTCTTTTTTGCCTTCGGATTTTCTCTTCTATACTGATTGTTTCCGCATCCGGTTCTGCTATAACAATATCTGTCACGGGTTTCATCAGGTCCTTGATCTGGTGAATATCTACGTTATTCGTCTGGGTTTCAAACTTGAATTCCGGGGTTATATCAACGATATCCTTATATTCAATATTTTTTTGTTCCTGATGCTGCTTTTTTTCATGTGATCTCCTGAGCAATACAAATTGATAAATCGCAATAATAAAAAGAAAAACAATAATGGTAAAAAGCGCGATTTCATCTGTACTCATGAGATCTCCATGATATATATGATTATAATAATGATATTTAATTCTTTTGATTAAAAAAATATCATATGATCATACAATTATTATACAATTATTTTAGCCCTTGATCCATATCTCCCAATCCCCAGCCCAGGTATTCCTTTATTATAAAATACGCCATTTCAGGAGGGATCGCCCCGACCTCCGTACATATAAGATCGATATATTCGCGAGGCGTTACATCAAAAGCAGGATTTTTCACAGATACGTTTGAGAATTCCCGTAATTTTTCATCTGCTATTACTTCAGAACTGTTTCGTTCTTCTATTTCAATAAGCTCACCCAATAATGATTTTGGGCTGAATTTATAGGTCTCGGCTGCAATTATCACGTTTTTCCTTGCTTCATGCGCAGCAAGGGCAAGCTGGGATGTGCCTATTTTATTTATAACTGAACCATTAGCCGTAACAGCATCTGCGCCCATCACCACAAGGTCAACTTCCTTCATAAAATAGCGAACGGCAGAGTCTACTATTAATGATGTTTTTATCCCGGTTTCATCAAGCTGCCTGATGGTCAGATGTCCCTGCCATCTTGGGCGGGATTCCGTAGCTATAACAGAGATATTTTTCCCACCCTTATGCGCGGCAGCCATTATTGAAATTGCGGCACTGGAGTTGCAGTGCGTCATTATCGTGTCGCCATCCCGGATCCTGTGTGCGCCGATTTCGCCAATTTTTAGCACAGCGCTTTCTGAATTCAGAATGAATCCATCTGCAAGTTCCTTGATATTTGCTTTTGCTTCATCGATGCTATCGCCTTTATATCTCATCACAGCACGAACCGCATTTGGCAGTGATACTGCTGTGGGGCGCGTACTGATAAGAAGCCGGGCAGCCTCAATCATCTTATTATTGAATTCTTCAAGCTTCCCTATTCCAATGCGCTGGCTATAATCGCGAAGTCCGGCTGCCGCTGCTCGTGCGATCCTTCCCGCGCCCCTTATCTCCATATTCTTTATCTTTTGTGCTGTTTCTGAAAGCTGTTTCATTGTTCCTCCAGCATCCGGTAAATCGAATCCATATCCACATGGGATGTAATGAATCCTGCAAGTTCCTCAATACCATCGCCCTGGATTTTATCTTCATATATCAATCCTTTTTGATTATATAAATAGCTAAGGAAAGAATTCCTGAAATTATTGTTCTCAAATAGCCCGTGAAGATATGTACCTATGACAATCCCGTTTTCACTCACGCTTCCGTCATCCCCGAATGCGTGCGCTTCTCCTTTTGTCTCGCCCATGTGGATCTCATATCCTGAAACCTTTTGGCCTTTTATTGCCCCAAGTATCCGTCCGTCTCCAGTAACGGGTTTTTCAACCTGGCGTGTTTGTTTTTCGTATTTCTCAAATAACGTAGAAACATTAAGAAGCCCAAGTCCCTTTATTGAACATGCACCATTTGTCCCTTCTATACCGCTGTCGATTATTTCGTTTCCAAGCATCTGGTAACCCCCGCATATTCCGATCACCGGGATCCCTTTTTTTGCTTCGTCGATGATCTTTTGTCCCATTCCACTGGATAACAGGACTGACATGTCATCCATTGTGTTTTTTGTTCCAGGCAATATGATCGCATCTGATCCTGGGAGTTCTTCACCCGGTTCAACATATTCAATATCTGCGCAATGTTCAAGAGGCTCAAAATCAGTAAAATTAGATATGTGGGGTAACCGTATCACTGCGATCTTGACCGGATTGCCATTACGGGTTTTGTCTTTAATGGAAACAGAATCCTCTGATGGTATATTCATATTAGTATAAGGAATTACACCCAGAACAGGGAGTCCGGTGATCTCTTCAAGCTGTTTTATTCCCGGCGTAAGTAGCTTTATATCTCCCCTGAATTTGTTTATTATAAGACCGGCAACAAGGGGTTTGATATCCGCAGGCAGCAATTGCAGGGTTCCGTAAATACTTGCAAAAACCCCGCCCCTCTCGATATCCCCGACCAGTATTATCGGAGGCTTAACAAGTCTTGCCATACCCGTGTTCACGATATCCCGATGATACAGGTTTATTTCAGCGGCTCCTCCTGCTCCTTCTATTATTATTAATTCGTGCAGATCGCAAAGACGCTCAAAAGCCCCGGAAACAATTGACATAACATCATCTATCGAATCATAATAATCCCCTGCTTCCTTATCAGCTACAGGCTTTCCAAGGATTATCACCTGTGACCTGTGATCACCTTTTGGCTTCAATAATACTGGATTCATGTCTGCTGTTGGTTCAACCCCTGCCGCTTTTGCCTGGATTGCCTGCGCTATCCCGATTTCGCTGCCATCGCACGTTACCCAGGAATTAAGGCTCATATTCTGCGCCTTAAATGGGGCAACTGAATATCTTTTTGAGAGGATACTGCACAGGGCGGTCACAAGTATGCTTTTTCCCACATGTGACCCTGTACCCACGACCATGAGGCTTTTTGTAATTTTTTTCATTCATTTTCCTTTCCAAATATTCTGTTTCGGTAAGCCGCCCAGACACCTGCTGCCAATACAAAAACCAGGGAACCAGTCCCTACGCTGTCTGATATATACCCATAGCCGGTCTTCCAGTTCTCGCTGTAACTGCTAAAACCATAATCAAATATCCATAATAATTGATTTGTCTTACTCATTTCAATGCTTGCATCGATAAATGCCATTTGATTGTATACCGGATAAAAAAGTATTGCAGGAATAAAAATATTATGTAAAAGCGCCCTGTGTTCAGTCGCAAAAGTGTCAATATCAGGCAAAACTGCAAGTGGTAACAGCAAAAGGATATATTTGTAATCCTTTTTCCTGCCCACCATTATAAGGGCAAGAAAAGGAACGATTAAATGTATAGCCCAATTTGGCATTTTAGAATTATTTCTTCCTTATCTGTTCATTCGGATTTGTCCACTCTTGTAACTCGCAGCAGTGCATTAAGAGGAACGCCTGTTATCTCATCAATTCCTTTCTTATCAATAAGTACTGCTATAGCTACTGGTTTTGCTCCAAGGTTCTCTAGAACTGCTACGGCTTCGGTAAGAGTCGTTCCTGATGTTACAACATCATCTATAATTACGCAATTCTTTCCAGCAACATTTGCAAAGTTCTGGCTTATTGTTCCGCCTGTTTCCTTTGATTCCGGCTCCCATTTCTGCTTATTCGGATGATATGTTGCAAATTCAACCCCTAATTCATCTGCTATCAGGTTAGCAAGAGGTATACCTGAAAGCGCAACCCCTACGATAACGTCAATATCAGATCCTGTTTTGCTAAGGCATTCAATAACCATATCAGTCAATGAGCTTGCGATAAATCTCTGCCTGTTCGAGCTTCGTCCGATGTTGCTCCAGTCAATATAAATATCCTTGGGAGCTGCGGTAGCGTCACCCTTTTTGGAATGGACAAGAAGCCATGTTGCTGTTTCGCGGGAAACATTCAATTCATCAGCGATCTGGCCTGTTAAGAGTCCGCCAGCCTGGAGTTCTACAGCTTTTTTAATTAATTCATCGATTGTTTTCATAAGGACTTCACCGGAAATGATAATAATACTTTTTCCTTGTATTTAACAGATTGTCTGGCGATTTATTGGCAAACAACATAACTATATATTAAAATGTACATTAATTACATTGTGGAGGTTAATTTATGCAAGAAGAACAACAAGAACAACAAGAAATAAAAGAGATAAAAAATACGCTCAGTGAACTGACCGCTAAATTTGAAGACAAATATAATGAACTGTCTGAATCAGCAGGGAAAGCGGTCATGGAGAAAAAAGAATCTGCTGAAGCGAAAGTGAATAAAAACCCTCTTGCTTATGTGGCAGGAGCATTTGTGGGCGGGATTCTCGTGGGTTGCCTAATCGGGAGGGGAAAAGGTTAGTGAAGCAAAGTATAATAGATTTTCTATCCGGCCTTTCAAAATCGATAACCCAGGGTTTTATCGAGCATGGTGGAATTGGCAATTCCATAGGAGAAGGTATAGAGAAACTCAGAAAAAAGTTATTTATTACCGCGGTTGCGATCTCACTTGCAGCCACGGGGTTCTTCCTGACCCTGTGGGGAATTGCATCAGCCATTGATGCGATATTCGCTATGCAAGGCCTTGGTTTTGTATTGATAGGTTTAATTGGAGTGCTGACAGGGGCGCTTATATATAAAAAATAGATGAAGAAAAAATTGTCGGCAAGCGGGTAAAAGCTCAATGTTCATGTCCATGTACTGCTTCTGCTGCGTGCCCTCCTGCGCTCTTCATGTATGTGTACAGTTTATGAGAATAGAGGATTAATTCAAGCATCGCCTCTACGTACTCTCTTGCAGCATCCACATCATTTTCATCGTAATCCTTCAAAGAGAGAGCATGGTCGAGCCTTTTTTGCACTTCCTCTTCAACTGTATGCGATAGGAACTCTATTACTTCGCTTGCATCTCCTTTCTCTATGGCTTCTTCCGCTCTTGGAACAACCGGACCTTCGTCAAGTCCTGCTGGTTTTAATCCAGTATAAGGTTCTCCTTCCCCTTCCCTGTGCACACGTACCGCGGTTTCAAAGAACCAGTAGTCTGCAAGTTCTTTAGCTTCCTTACTTGATTTTCTCACTCGAAGAGTTCTCTCAAATGCATCTTTCAATTCATCTTCTCCTTTCCTGGGCAGCCAGGGAAGTATCAAATTGACATTCCCTTTCTCCAGAGCCAGTTTTGCAGCCTTAACAACAGGCCCGTCCATCGTATCGCAATGTGGTGGCATAATCTAACCTCCTGAATTTATAATTCATATTATTCACTTCCGTTTTCCCACTGAATAATTTGTTTAAGGATATATAAAAAGATTGCTTTGGATTATTACGCAGGCTCAGGTGTGGTTTGTGTCCTGAATAGGTCGCTTATTATTTCTTTCGGCGCGCTGTCTGTGCTAAGCCCCATCAGATAACAGGTATTGATCAATGCCCAGGACGGGATCCGAACCCGTGACCTCCAGATTTCTCAGGAGACTCAAGCGCCTCTTCAAATTTACCCTATGAGTCTGGCGCCCTAACCGACTAGGCCACCTGGGCATATCCCTCCCCTACATGCAAAGATGTATTAAAATATATCGTCTTTGGGTTGGATCATCTATTAGATAATTATCTATTTTTCCGGAAAATCAATAATCGCGCCGCTCTTTCTTAAATCCTCAAAGAATCCCGGGTATGAAATGCTGATGGATTCTATTGTATCGATGGTAGTTTCACCTGCCACCATTCCTGCGACAGCAAGCGCCATGACAATCCTGTGGTCATCCCAGCCATGTACTGTTGCTCCCTTTAGCTTACCGCCTTTGATTATTAGCCTGTCTTTTTCCTCTGTAATGTCCACACCCATTTTTTTAAGTTCAACTGTCATTGCATGAAGCCGGTCAGTTTCCTTGTATCTGACATGTTCAGCGTTCTCGATGACCATTTGTCCGCTGGAAGCAGCCCCCAGCACAGCAAGCGTAGGAACCAGATCCGGCGTCTTGCCCACATCCACTTTGATGCCACAAAGCTCGCTTCTGGATACTTTGACTTCTCCTTTTTTCTGGTCCCATAGGATTTGTGCTCCCATTTTTTCAAGTATCCCTATCAATGCAGAATCACCCTGTTCCGAAGGGAATAGGTTTTTAATAGTGACGTCACCGCAAAGCGCTCCTGCTGCCATCATATAGGAAGCTGAGGAAAAATCTCCCGGAACATTATATGACCTCATATCATACTTCTGATCTGGAGGTATGGTGAATGAACTGGCTCTTTCATCGACGTTTATGCTGGCTCCTGCATCTTTTAGCATGTCAATTGTGATATTAACATACGGCCGTGACTTCAATTCACCTTTTATCATTATGGTGGTCTCATTTTCTGCAAATGGACATGCGATCAGAAGTGCGGAAATGAACTGCGAGCTTATTGAACCATCGATATGGACTTTTCCTCCTTTCATTTTGCCCCTGACAACTATTGGTGCCAGACCATTATTGCGCGTAGAAAATGCCATTGCTCCAAGATCATTGAGAGCATCCAGAAGCGGCGTATTTGGTCTTGTCCTGATGCTTGCATCCCCGGTAAGTACAGTAGCTCCATCAACAAGAGAGGATACCGCAGTCATTATCCGAAGTGTTGTGCCTGAATTTGCAACATCAAGCACATTATCAGGGATTTTTAATTTTCCATTAAATCCTGTAATAAGTAAAGAATCATTTTTTGATTCAACAACTGCTCCGAAAGCAATGGCGGCTCTTATGGTAGCTTTTGTATCCTCTGAGATCAGGGGATTATGGACTGTGGCTTTTTTAGAGAGGGCTGCGATGGCAATAGCCCTGTGTGTATAGCTTTTGGATGGTGGTGCATTAACAGTGCCTTTTACTTCGGATCTATTGATTGTCAGTTTCATGTGTTGAACATGCTAATTGAAGATGCAACTATTTATAATTTATATTGTAAATTCGTCGCCGTTATCATTTTTCGTTCATTATGGTTGATTTTAATGTGAATACCTGCTATGACCCCAAATTATCATCATCATAACAATTATCAGTTAACTATATTATGCTCTGGAAGAAATTAATACTGTGAATCAGTATAGTAAATATCGGGTTGAAGGACAAAAAGACAATGCTATAACTGCAAAAAGTTCATCAATTAAAATACTAAGAATACTTGGTCTTATGGCATTGATAAGCTACATGATAGTAATCCTGTTTACCTGGATATTTGCAAATCTCGGAGGTTATGTTTATTTTTCTGCAGGCGAACCTGTATTGTCTATAAAATATATTGAATGGATGCTTGGGTTCCTCGGGATTTTTGTTGCAACTTATTACCTGCATAAAGAATTAAATGACGATATATTATATTAATTACTATATCCTAAGATATTCAAACGGAAAACTTTAAACCCGATAAGGTATTCTTGCGCTGGATTTATCAACAATGAGGACGTGAATTCTAAATAAATGTGGAAAATTGAGGATGCTATAGAACTTTATGGAATAGAAAGATGGGGAAGCGGTTATTTTTCAGTAAATAGAAATGGGAATTTGATTGTCAAACCAACAAAAAATGATGCACAGGTTATAGATCTCAAAAATGTGGTTGATAGTCTTGTATCCAAGAAAATAAATTATCCAATTTTGTTCAGGTTCCCGCAAATCCTTGAGTCACAAATAAAAACATTGAACAGCGCTTTTTCAAATTCAATATTAGAATATAAATATAATAACACTTATCAGGGAATTTTCCCTATGAAAGTGAACCAGAGAAAAGAAGTGATAGAAGAGATCGTCAAATCCGGCAAGAAATATAATATGGGACTTGAAGTGGGAACGAAAGCCGAACTTCTTGCAGCGTTGTCATTTGATCTAAGCAATGATGCCCTTCTTATCTGCAACGGATTCAAGGATGATGAATATCTCCATCTGGCTTTGAATGCCATCAAATTAAGCAATAAAGTTGTTATAATCATCGATGAATTCAGCGAAACAAAACGCCTGCTTGAGATTGCAAAACAATTGAATGTAAAACCGATAATTGGCATCCGTGCAAAACTGTACTCAAGGGGAAGCGGCAAATGGGCTGAATCCGGCGGAGAATCTTCAAAATTCGGCCTGTCAACCACAGAGATACTTGAATGCGTAAAGATAATCAGTGAATACAATATGATCGACCAGCTCCAGGTGCTTCATTTCCACATTGGTTCCCAGATAACCGAAATAAGGAGGATCCAGAAAGCGGTCAAAGAAGCGGCAAGGGTTTATGCCAAAATAAAATTAAAGCATATAAACATCAAATATTTCAATATCGGTGGAGGTCTCGGGATTGATTATGACGGCAGCAAGACTTCATCCGATGCAAGCGCCAATTACACAATACAGGAATATGCAAATAATGTGGTTTATTCACTGAAAGAAGTATGCGATGAAGAAAATGTAACTCATCCCATAATCTTATCTGAAAGCGGCCGTGCGATTTCCGCATATCATTCCGTTCTTGTTATTAATATCAAGGGAAATAAGAATGGAGATTTAAATAAACGTGTTGAACTTCGCGGAAATGAGCCGCATATAATAACGGAATTATACGACGCCTTTAAAGAAATAAATATAAAAAACTATGTAGAGTTTTATCACGACGCCCTGCTTCATCGTGAAGAGCTTCTTTCCCTGTTCAATCTCGGTGAAATCGAATTGGAGGAAAAATCAATGGGAGAGATCCTTTTCTGGCAGCTATGCGAAAAAGCTATCGGCTTTGCAAAGGAAACAGAAAATAAATCCGATGATTTCGATGACCTGAATAAGCTTCTTTCGAAAAAATATATCGGGAATTTTTCGGTTTTCCAATCAGTTCCGGATTTCTGGGCAATAAAACAATTATTCCCGGTCGTCCCTGTCAGCAGGAATAACGAAAAACCCACAGAGTATGGTACTATAGTTGATATTACATGTGATTCCGACGGTGAGATCGACAAATTCGTGGATTTAAAGGATGTAAAAGAAATTCTTGAACTCCATGAACTGAATAATGGGTCGTATTATCTTGCAGTACTCTTAATTGGCGCATACCAGGATACGATTGGCGATTATCACAATTTGTTCGGCTCGGCAAATGAAGCTCATATCATTGTTGATGAAAGTGGTGGGTGGCACATCAAACAAATAGTGAACGGTGACAGGAATTGCGATGTCCTTGGATATGTAAAATATAATAATAGTTATCTTCTGTCAGCATTTGAATCCGAAGTAAACCAGGCAGTAAAAGAGTGCGGATTATCAAAATCAGATGCGGAAGATATTATGAATAATTATAAGAATGTCATGAACAGATACACGTATCTGGATATATAATTATTTTTCAATTGTCACCATATTCATTCAGGATATCTTTATATATCGATACTTTTAATAAATAAATGGTACTAAAAATCAAACTCGAAGTGAAAGAATGGAAATTAAAAATATAAAAAATGTTAAAGGTACAGGGCACGGTTTGCTCATATTGGGTCTTTTATTTATATTCTATTCAGTATATTCAATGTACAATGTATTTACCGGAGCAGAAGCTGCGCCATCCGTTATCCAGATGAACAGCGTCAAAATATCCCTCCCAACAGGCCCCGGAACTCCGCCTATGGACACAGAGCTTATATCGGGAAAAGAATCAAGCATTTTGACAAACATGGGATTGTGGTTTATGCTCATGACATTTGTAGCATCAGCAGGCGGAAGAATTGGGGGGCTTGGCGTAAAATTGGTTCGTGAGATAAAAATCGAAGTCAAAAACGAAGATTAAAATACAGGTTACTGGTATCAAAGCAATTAAATGAATAAAAAAATTGCATTCTTAACAGTACTTGGTTCTGTTTTTTTCTTTCCAGGATTTTATTCCGGAAATATTGCTTTCCAATACCTGGGTATGGGTACCTGGCTCGCAGCCCTGATATTTTTTACATTTTTTCCTAAATTCAAAGAGATTACATCGATAATTCTGGGTCTTTTGGCGCTGCATATGGGAGTATTACTTATATTAAAAGAAAACTTATCTAATATGAAATTCCTGGGTTTTGTGGTTTTTACTATCGGAATTGTTTTTGTCCTGAATTCGGGTTTTTCGGATTATATGAAGAACAGGAAAAAGGAAAAAATAAAAATTAAAAAAAAATAAAAATTAAAAAAGATCAGAGAATCTTATCCTCTTTCATGGCTTTTAGCAACTCAAGAACAGAATACGCCGCCCTTGTTACTCCCATGCTCCGGCTATCGGTGTCAGTCCCTGCCAGATAAAGGTTCCTGACAGGAGAACGTGTTCCTGCAAAATATCCGTTTATGGTCACTGCGGCTTTTTCAGGGATTGTCACCTGGTAATGTGTCATTTCGATCTTATTTTCTATGCCAGGTACTGCCCTGAAGATCAAATCCAGCGCTTTTTTCTTCTCGCTTTCGATATTATTTTTATCATCAATTACAAATGTAAATCCCACAAGCTGTTTACCTTTAGGCGCAATGCTCGCATCGTAATTACTGATTGGCATCGCCCAGTATGCTCCGCCCTTGAACCATACCTCAGAGCCAGTATAATCAAATTCCTTCATTTTTTCCTTTAATCCCAGCCAGAGAGTGAGGCTGAGTGTCTGGTCTATCGTTGAAAGTTTCTTTATATAATCCGGTGGTAATTCGACAAGTAAAGGCAGGTTTTTTACAAAACCCGTGTAAACGATAGTATCCGAAGAGTAAGAATCACTATCAGTAGTGACACCAACCGCTTTTTCGCCATCAGTCAATATTTTATTTACTCTTGAACTGGTTTTTATTTGCACTGTTTCAGGCATCGAATATAATACCGCTTTTAACAGTGATCTCAATCCTCCACGGGGGTAAGCCTGTGCATAAGATACCTTATTGGTGGCAAGCCTGCCCAGGGAGCTAAGATGACCTTTTAACTGGTATTTTGACAATTTGTCGCTTATCATTGAGGCATAAGACGTACCTGATGCCTCCTCAACATTCTCAAAAATATCCTCGGAAACACTGTCCCTTACAAAACTGCTCCCATATAATACACGGTTTACGGATGTGTCTTTCATGGATTTCCCTGAAAGGAAATATGCGATCGCATTGACAAAATCATATGTGTCCCCGGAAAGTCCTTTAGGAATGTAATCGTAAACTGGCTGATCCCCATCCAGCATCCCGAAGGTCATCTGGGTCAGCGCTTTTGTTAATGCCTGTGAAAGCATGAGCCTGTCTTTCCCAGGGAGTACATCAAAAGTGACAAAATCTTTTATATTGGAAGGGATTTTCGTAAGACCTTTTTCGGTACGCACATAATAGTGCCCGTAATCCACAAAAAAAGGCATATATGTGAAATATTCATCCATCAACCGCCGCAGTGGTCCTTCCCGCAGGTGGGTGATCGCATGAGGTCCGGTATCTACCTGGAAACCATCCACCGTATAACTGTTGCAATTGCCCCCTACGGCATCATCCTTTTCAAGTACAAGCACTTTTTTCCCATGCTTTGAAAGAGTCAGGGCTGATAATAGCCCGCTAATTCCTCCTCCCACGATAATTACATCATAATCTGACATTGCATCTCTTATATTGGTGAAACATTATAAAAAATCTTTCTATCGGATAACTTTCTTCATACGCCTGAAAACCCCGCGCATTACCTGGAATATAACTACATATAAAGGAGCTGTCCTCCCACCCGGACGGGTTTTTCCTTCTCTGATGGCGTTTAATACTGATTCCATAAAAGGCTCTGCATCTATTTCCGTATATCCTCTCCCAATTGTTGCAAGCATATGGGAATCACTTCCTCCCACTTGAGGTTTTCCCAATTCCAATGCCATTTCTTCCGCTTTTTTGTTCTCCCCGAATATGCATCTTGAATTGAATGTCTCGATGGCATCAATATCAAGCCCTTTCACATTACCCAGGCTCCTGATCTTAAAAGGATGCGCTGCTATTATAACGCCTCCGATTTGTCTTGCAATACTGATTGTCTCCTGCGGAGAAAGATCCGGGGGGATGCTCCCCCTTGCCCCCAGTATGATAAGATGACCCTGCGTTGTTGAGACTTCTATTCCGGGGATAACCATCAATGGAAGATTCAGATCCTTTGCACGTTTGCGGGCAAGAAAATTCCCGGTTATGGTATTGTGATCGCATATTGCGATCCCGTCCAGATCTTTTTCCACAGCCCTTTTCAGGATGTCATCTATAGCCAATCCGCTGTCTGAGGAATGGTTTGAATGGATGTGCAGGTCAAAACGCATATTCCTTGTATTTCTTAAGATATACAAAAAAATACCTGTGCTATGAATTGCTGCATCTACTTAGACCAGTTCATTTTTGCATGAAAATTAGAAATCAATAATATGATAGTAATAATGATTATCATATACCCCATTATTTCCACTGGAAAAAAAAATCTATAACTCCAATTCAATTCGAAGTCAAAGATATATTTATCATCAGGCGGTATGATATTGTCAAGCAGGCGATAATAAATGAACAAAAAAGTAGTAATTTTGATATTAGCAATGATAAGCATTGCGATCTTTAGCGGGTGCATCCAGGCGGACATGAAAACAATAGATGAGGAAAAAAGTGTGGGGAACACGACAGTCTTTCCAGTACCTGGATCAACTCAAGAATTGAAGAAATTCTCATCAGCATATGAATTGCGGGAATACCTGAAAGCAAGCGCGCAAAATACAGGTGCATCCGGCGGTTTTTGGATGGGAAGGGATTTTGCCATTGCAGGATCAGAAATGGGCAGGGTAACGGCTGTACCAGCCGCATCTGTTTCCAAAGGAGAAGCAGTGAGCATTCAAGCGCCTTCCGGTGGCACAGCAGCGGATTATTCAAAAACAAATATCCAGGTTGAAGGTGTAGATGAAGCTGATTTTGTAAAGAACGATGGAAAATATATTTATGTCATCGCGCAGAACAGGCTTGTTATCCTTGATGCATTCCCTGCATCTGATGCAAAGATCCTTTCCTCCACACTGATCGAAGGACGGCCAAAGGATATATTCGTAAACGGTGACAGGCTAATGATTTTTATGGAAGATACCGATACTGTTTATGGTATTGCGGAATATGATTATATGCCAAGGCCAAGGAACACTATGAAAACAGTAGCCCTGATATATGATATCTCAAACAGGAAAAACCCGGAGGAAGTAGCAAATTACAGCATCAGCGGCAATTATTTCCAGTCAAGGATGATCGGGGATAATGTATATTTCATCGCAAAGGATTCGGTTTATTATTACAATGATTTTGTAGATATGCCTGTCATCAGGAAAGGATCAGCCAGGATCATGGCTCCTGATGTATATTACTTTGATAATCCGGAACAGAATTACGTATTTCATACCATCGCCTCTATCAATATTAAGAAAACAGATAGCATCAACGCGAAGACCTTCATGATGGGTTATTCTGATAATTTGTATGTTTCCCAGAATAATATATACATCACTTACAGGAAAAATATGCCCGTATTGTATTATGAATCGCAGCGTGAAGAACGGTTCTATGAGGTGGTTTTACCTCTTCTCCCGCAGGATGCCCGGAATAAAATAAATGAGATAAAGAACAGTAACCTTGACCAGCACGAAAAATGGGACAAAATATCATCCATTCTGGAAGATACTTTCAACAGGATGACGGAAAAAGAAAAACAACAATACCAGGAAGATGTCCGGAAAGCAGTTGAAGAATATGAAATAAAACTCGCACAGGAAAGAGAAAAGACGGTCATCCAGAAAATTGGTATTGAGAATGGCGCTATCGAATATAAGACAAAAGGCGAGGTACCGGGAAGCCTCCTGAACCAGTTCTCTATGGATGAATCCGGAGATTATTTCAGGGTTGCCACTACTTCGCAGTTCTGGACACAGAACAGTAACATCCAGTATAATAACGTATATGTCCTTGACAGTGACCTTAAAATTGCGGGGAAGCTGGAAAAAATAGCTCAGGACGAAAGAATTTACTCAACGCGATTCATCGGGAACAGGCTCTATATGGTGACATTCAAGAGAATAGACCCGTTGTTCGTGATAGACCTCACAGACCCCAACAAACCGCAAGTGCTTGGCCAGCTCAAGATACCGGGATTCTCAGATTACCTGCACCCGTATGATGAAAACCATATAATCGGTGTGGGGAAAGAAACCGCCGAGAATGAATGGGGTGGAGTATCGATAAAAGGTGTGAAAGTGTCGCTCTTTGATGTATCTGATGTCAATAATCCTAAACAGATAGATACTTATGAAATCGGAAAAGCCGGGACGGATTCCGAGGCGCTTCGTGACCATAAGGCATTTTTGTTTGATAAAAAGAAGAACCTGCTTGTGATCCCGGTAAGAGAAGTCACAGGAAAAGAGCAATACGACAGCAGATATGGTTATATGCAAAAAGTATGGCAGGGCGCTTATGTCTTCGACATAACCCTGAATGGCTTTAAGCTCAAAGGTAAGATATCGCACTTTGATGATTTCGAGGAGCAGTATTATTACTGGGGCTCACCCGGCGCAGTTCGCAGGTCATTGTTCATGGATGATGTGCTTTACACGATATCAGCGAGAAAGGTAATGATGAGCGACCTTAAGGATATCAGCGGGATAAACAGCATCGATCTGCCGTTCTCAAGGGATCTTTACAATGAGTATGGATGGAATTGATATTTGGAGGAAAGATGCAATATGAAGAGATCCTTAACCGATTGAAATCCCTCTCAAACCCGGAAGCAGTAGCAGGAATGGCGCGGTTTGGGATCAATCCGATTAACACCTGTGGAGTTTCTATTCCAACCTTGAGAAAGATAGCCAGGGAAACAGGAAAAGATCACACCCTTGCCCAGGAACTCTGGTCATCCGGCATCCATGAGGCACGGATTCTTGCCAGCCTCATCGATGTCCCGGAAAAGGTAAATGAAGAGCAGATGGAAAAATGGGTGGTGGATTTTGACTCATGGGATGTTTGCGACCAGTGCTGCAGTAATCTTTTTGACAAAACCTCACTTGCTTATCAAAAAGCGATTGAATGGAGCAACAGGAAAGAAGAATTTGTTAAAAGAGCGGGTTTTGTCATGATGGCTACAATTGCGGTTCATGATAAGATGGCGGCAGATAAAGAGTTCTTAAAGTTCCTGCCCCGTATAAAAAAGGAATCAGTGGATAACAGGAATTTTGTCAGGAAAGCTGTCAACTGGGCGCTTCGCCAGATCGGGAAACGAAACCTGAATTTAAATGGAATTGCGATTAAAACTGCAAAGGAGATACTGGAAATAGATTCAAAGACTGCTAAATGGGTAGCATCTAATGCGCTTGCTGAATTGACAAATGAAAAGGTGCAGAAGAGATTACGCGGGCGCGCCGAGCAAAGCTCATACTCGCCAGCTGGTGCAAATCCAGCATG
>NZ_NTMG01000066.1 GCF_002487355.1 Candidatus Methanoperedens sp. BLZ2
TTCCTCATGCTGGATTTGCACCAGCTGGCGAGTATGAGCTTTGCTCGGCGCGCCTGCGCACTCTGTGGTTTTTCAATCGCTAAAATTTTATTTCTATGCGTTATCTCCACCCGCCAGCATCATGCAGCATACATTACTTTCCCTTTTCTCGCAAATTCAGTAATAAGGGATTTCCCGCTTTCAAATTCTTCAGAGGTAAGAGTGATAATATCAAGAGGCACTCTGAATTTTTTTATGGTGTTTATCTCTGCTTCTTTCGTCAATCTTGCCCTTTCAAAAATATCTTTATTTTTAAAATCCTGAGAAATTATCAGAATATCCACATCGCTATCTATAGTCGCTTTTCCCGTGCTATGCGACCCGAATAGAATTATCTTTGAAACTTTCAATCCTTTTTCTTTCAAACAATTCTCAAAGAATTTAATGGCTTCTGCTATTTTGACTTTAACCATTTTAATAACTCCTTCCCTTTTCCAAGCATCTTTTCTGTAATATCCATGTTGTATTCGTTCAGCATTCTTTGCAGATTATCAGGATATCGAGTGAGAACGCTTACTCTGTTCAGAGTGAAGACAAAATCATACATATCTTCAGGTAATTCCAGATCGATAATTTCAATGAGATAAAGCAGATTGTGAGTTTTGGGTGGAGCTTCTTTATTTTTTTGAATGATAAGCCCCTTGAGTGCTTTTTCTATAGATAGATGGCACATGAAGACAGTATAAAAATACCGTTCTCCTTTGAACATGAATTCTGCGGTTTCCATGTCATAATCAGCTTGTTTGAACCATTCATCTTTATCCATGTATTTCGTTTGTAATTGTTTTAATTGCTTATTTGCTTTTCCCGTTACTCCGCCAGCATCCTCTCCCCACAACCGCCTCCATCAGCTTCTCGCTGTCCGCCTGCGATCGCAGGAGTCCGGCTTCAAGCTCATCGCAGAGGGAAAGGCGCTGTTTGTTTCCATAAAATCTCAAATTTTAGGCGCCGATGTTTCCAGAAGACGGAGCAGATTCCGACTTTTCAAGATATGACCTATAACTTAATATATATAAAAGTGTGTGGTTATGATACGATCCAGGTTATGATACTATCCATTTTCCTAAAGCCACACCTGCGCCGCATATAAGCAGGCTCAACAGAATATTAGCTCCAAAAATATTATACTCCCTGCGTTCAAGGAGCTTTAAGCTCTCATAACTGAAAGTGGAGAAGGTAGTAAATCCACCGAGTATTCCTGCATCTGCAAAGTAAGGAAGGGGATTTGTCCCGAATGTGATCACAGAAAGGGTCGTTGAGCCAAGAAAATTCACAAGCAATGTCCCTGTCGGAATATCCCTCCAGACAGGATATATCCCTGAGACCAGATAGCGCAGAACTGCACCAATTGCACCCCCGGCACCTGCTAATAGTATAGGGATCAAGCTCATGCTCCCAGCCCCTTTGCTGCAAATATTTTTCCCAGGAAAACGCTAACCAGGCAAAAACCAATGTTAGCCGTAACATTTAATAAGACAATTGAGCCCTGAAATTGCATTGACTGAACAATGAATGTTGAAAATGTTGTCAGGCCGCCGCAAAAACCAAAACCTATAAGATACCGTTCACGTTCGCTGAAAAAACCAAGTTCTGTTGCATACATCAGGTAGCCCAGGACAAAACTTCCGGTAATATTTACAAATAAAGTGCCGTAAGCACCGGGAAGAGACAATAAGAGGTATTCTCTCAATGCAGAACCAAAAAATCCCCCGATCAAAATATAAACAAACCTGGTTTTTTCCATTTCCTGGTTCAACAGTGGGATTATATAAATATTTTGAGTTCGCCTGAAAGCTTTGAATTTAATAAAAATCAAGTGGTCCGAGGGGGGATTTACACCCCCATATAGCGAACAGAGGAGCTACCCGTTAGGAGGTCGGGCTCGGACACTGATTATTCAATCATCATAATCATATAAATCATATTGTGTTATGTGTATTTAAGGTTATCCGTTGGAGTGGTTTTGTGTGTAGTTTTGGATTTTTTTGTTTAATAATTCCACTGAATTTTAAGATGCAGAAAAAAAACATCATTTTAATATAATAGATATACGTTTTATAATCATAAGTATTGCAAAAAACGTCACAAAAAGTGACCTTTGCTGGCGCAGGGGTTAGCGGAAAGAGGTTCATGAATGACCGTATTGAATGATGCAGAAGAGAATAATAAAAGAAGTATATTAAAATTACAGCGGACTGCACGTTTTTTCGAGGCGCTGCTTCGTGCATCAGCTGATGGCATAGTGATCACTGATGCGGCTAAAAACATCATTTTTGTTAATGATACATTCTGTAAATTTATTTCATGTAACAGGCATAATTTGATCGGAACAAGCATTTTCGTATGGCTTGAAAAGCTCAGTTCCAATGCCAATGAGATATGGAATGAACTGGAAAGCCAGACCAAAAAAAATGGCATAGCCAGAGATGTTGAGTTCCGGATGAATACAGATTCAGATACGAGATACTTTACTGTAAATTCATCTCTTCTTGAACACGTTGACATTGAAGAGACGGGTCTTATTATCAGTATCTGGCAGGATGAGACCGAACGCATACTGACAGAAAAAGCGCTTGCTGGTGCATATGCTGAAAAAATGGAGATTTTCAAAGCTATCGTTCATACAATATCAGATGCGGTATTTTGGCTCGATCCGGAAGGTAATTTCATTTATGTCAATGAATCTGCATGCAAATCTCTGGGTTATGATCATGACGAATTGATGAAGTTAAAGGTATTTGATGTGAATCCACGGGCTGATTCCGCCAGATGGAACGCTGTGGTCAGGCAATTCCGTAAAGAAAAAGTATTCCATGCCGAATCGATACATCGCCGTAAAGATGGCAGTGAGTTCCCGGTGGAGATCGTCTCAAGTTATATCAAGTTAGATAATAAAGAATATTTCTGCGGATTCGGCCGGGATATCACCGAGCGCAAGCATGCCGAGGAATTCATATCCCGGCGGAACATCCAGCTTCGTATCCTGTCAAAGGCGGCACAGAAAATAAATACCGTTCTTGAAATCCCGGTCATCATGCAAAATCTTATAACTTCGGCAATGGAAATTACAGATTCTACAGCCGGAACTGCAGGTTTGATCGTCAACGAAAAAATTGTGTTTTCCGAATATAATGAAAATGGAAAGCTTTTTCCCATAGATTATGTTTTCAAGAAGGGGTACGGTGTCCCGGGGCATGTAATGGAGACTAAATCGCCTTATATTTCCAATGATGCCCGGAATGACCCTTATGTGATCCAGGATATCCGGAAAACTCTTTGTTTTAATAATCTCGCCAATGTTCCTATACTGGACAGGAAAGGCCAGATGCTGGGTTCATTTCAGATCCATAATACAAAAAAACACCGCCAATTCGACCACTCGGATATCGAGATGCTGCAAGGACTTGCTTCAAGTGCAGCGATCGCGCTTGAAAATGCACGGCTGATGGAAGATATCAGAAAAGTGGGGAAAGAAAAGAAGAGTCTCTCATTAATTCTTGATAAAAGCCTTAATGAGATTTATATTTTTGATTCCGAAAAATTCCGGTTCACATATGTGAATTCAGGGGGATGTAAGAATCTGGGTTATTCTCTGAAATCTTTGAGATCCATGACTTTTCTTGACATCACACCCGGATATGATGAAGTGTTATTCCGCAAGTATATTACGCCACTTATCCAGCATAAAAAAAAGAAACTCTTGCTATATACTGACCTTCGAAGGGCGAACGGAAGTCATTATCCGATCGAGTTACATCTGCAATTGATAGAGCAGGAAGGATCACATCTTTTCCTGGCAATCATCATTGACATCACCGAGAGAAAGCGCGCTGAAAAGGCTCTGAGCCTATCAGAGGAGAAGTATCGAACCCTGTATGAAACAATGGCGCAGGGAGTAATTTACCATAATGAATCCGGAACAATAATTTCAGCGAACTTTGCAGCTCAGAAGATACTTGGTTTATCACCGGGCCACTTGATAGGACGGACATCCATTGATCCGATGTGGAAAGCGATCCATGAGGATGGATCTGACTTTCCTGGTGAGAAGCATCCGGCAATGGTGGCTCTTCGGACCAGAAAGGAAGTAAGAAATGTGGTCATGGGTGTATTCAATCCTGAAGTTAAAGAATACCGGTGGATACAGGTAAACGCAATACCTCAAACCAGGTATGCAGAAACAAGGCCATATCAGGTTTATACTACAATTAATGATATTACGGAGCTAAAACGCGCAAAAGACGAGATGCAATTAGCAAATGAGGACCTCAGGATTATCAATAAAATAATCTCAACTGCGACCGGGCTTCTTGACATAAATCAAATACTTGATACAGTCCTTGATGAGTGCATAAAGATCGTCGGGCTTGAAGGAGGAACTATTTGCTTTGTAGAACCGGATGAAACTTTGAAGTTAGGTGCACACAGGAGCACATCAAAAGAGACTATTATTGACCTTACCACAAATAAGATAAGGATAGGTGAATGCCTGTGTGGGGCAGCAGCACGCGACCTTAAGCCGCTTATTCTTCCTGACCGTGAAGCTGTGATCAAATTTGCGACAAGGGAAGCTACACGCAAAGAGGATATACGGTATCATGCAGCATTCCCGCTTATCACAAGAGGAAAGTGCGTGGGAGTACTATGTTTATTCACCCGCACAGATAAAAAACCTGATGTGAAAAAATTGAAAATCATTGAACTTATTTCCTCACAGGTTGCGCTTTCAATCCGGAACGCACAGCTTTACGAAGAAACAAAAGAATATGCATTAACACTCGAGAAAAAAGTAGCACAAAGGACAAAGCAACTGCATGAGAGCCAATTAGGTCTCCTCAATCTCATGGATGATATAAACAAAACGGCGGTTGAACTTGATAAAGCGAACAAGCGCCTTATTGAACTTGATCTCATGAAATCGATGTTCATAGCCAGCACAAGTCATGAGCTCAGGACGCCACTTAACTCCATAATCGGGTTTACAAGCATTCTTCTTGAGGGCTGGTCAGGAGAACTCACACCCGAACAAAGAGAACATATCCAGATAGTCAACACTTCAGGAAAACATCTCCTTTCATTGATAAACGATGTTATTGACATTTCGAAGATAGAAGCAGGGAAACTTGAGGTCCGTGTTTCCAGGTTCAATTTGAAAGAAGTAATAGATGAAGTAGTTTCTACCTTGAAACAAGAACTCAATGGAAAGGGTCTTTTGGTGATTATCGATGTGGCAGACATGGAGTTAAACACTGACCGCAGGCGACTGCTCCAGTGCATAATGAATCTTTTTTCAAATGCAGTGAAATTCACAGAAAAAGGTGAAATCAAAATAATAGCAAAGTCTACTAATAATGAAATAGAAATATCTATTGGAGATTCAGGGATCGGGATAAAGAAAGAAGATATTCCGAAACTTTTTACCCCATTTGTGAGGCTTGATTCACCACTCACGGCCAAAACTTCCGGAACCGGGCTTGGGTTATATCTTAGCAGGAAGCTCACGCAGGAAGTGCTTGGCGGTACGATAAACGTGGAAAGTGAGTATGAAAAGGGCAGTATATTTTCTCTGCGCATACCACGGGAGGTTAAAATTTGAAGATACTGATAATTGAAGACAATCCACAGAATATGAAGTTATTGGCTTTTGTCCTGAAAAAATATGGACATGATGTTATTGAGGCTTTCTGCGGTCTTGAGGGTGTGGAAAAAGCAACTGATTCGCACCCTGAACTCATTCTTATGGATATACAGCTTCCCGACATCGATGGGCTTGAAGTCACAAAGAGGATCCGCGCTAAAGAACCCGTACAAAAGATACCGATAATGGCAATAACTTCATATGCAATGGCAGGAGATCGGGAAAAAGTAATGGAGGCCGGATGCAATGGATATTTTGAAAAACCCATAAATCCTCTTACGATTATGAAAGATATTGAAAAAGTCCTTGAGATGAAAAAACCATGAAAACGCTGGCCATGGAAGATGAATATTATCAAATCCAACACGAAAGGAGGAAAGTAGAAATAGATGCAGGTAGAAAAGATAAATACATTCTTGTTTACGGTTCCAGTGGAGGCTGAGAAATGAAAGTCCTGGTAGTGGATGATAACAGGCTTGACAGGATGATGCTGTCTAAAATGCTCTCATCCAATAACTATGTGGTATTCGAAGCCGGGAACGGGGTCGAGGCATTGAAACTCGCATCATTGGAAAAACCTGACATTGTGGTTTCAGACATCATGATGCCTGAAATGGACGGATTTACACTGCTTCGTGAGATAAGGAAAAGCATATCTTCGAAAGAATTGCCATTTATATTCTACAGCGCATCTTATGTGACTGAAAAAGACAGGGAACTGGCTGAGGCGCTTGGAGTCTGCCGATTCATAATTAAACCTGTTGAACCCAGGGAACTTGTGAATGAAATTACACAAGCTCTTCTTGATATTTCCAGTGGCAAACTGAAAATATCACAACCCACTCCAATAAAAGAAGAAGAGTATCTTGAACGATACAGCCGCCGTATTTTCAATAAGCTTGAGGAAAAAGTGAGCCAGCTTGAAAAGGAAATTGAAAAGCGAAATAGGATTGAAGAAGAGCTTCGAAAAAGCGAGGCGCAATTCAAGGCTACTTTTGAAGAGGCCCCCATCGGTATGTCCCGTGTGGATGCAGAAGGACGAACCCTGGAAACAAACCATATATTGCAGCAGATGCTTGGGTTTATGGATGAAGAACTCAAGGGTAAGCTGTTTACCGGGTTCACTTATCCTGATGACGTGGAACTTGATATAGACCAGTTCAATGAATTGATCCTGGGAAAGAAAGACCAATACATGATAAAGAAACGCTACATCCGGAAGAACGGTACCGTGTTCTGGGCCAGGATGACAGTTTCCCTTGTCCGGGATGCAAAAGGTGATCCGCAATTTGCAATCATTATGGTTGAGGATATCACAGAACGTAAGGAAGCTGAAGAAAAACTCCAGCAATCAGAAGAAAAACACCGGACTTTGATCGAAAATATCCAGGATGGGGTTTTTATTATCTTTGATGGGAAGTTCCAATTCGTAAATGAAGCTTTTGCGAGGTTGTCCGGATATGAAGTGGAAGAAATAATAGGGATGGATTTCAGGCACTTCATTGCGCCTGAGGATTTGGAGAAGGTTTCCGATTATTATGTACGCAGACAGGCCGGTGAAAATGTACCCCATGAATACGAATTCAATGCCCTTCATCGCGACAGGAAAACACGTTTGATCCTGAATATGACTGTGGCGCTTATAAATTTCGGCGGAAAGGTAGCTACCATGGGGACGCTTAAGGATATAACAGAACGCCGGAAGGCAGAAGAAAAGCTTCGCTTGTTCAGAACACTTTTTGAGAACTCAACAGATGCCGTTTTTATTAACGATCCGGAAACAGGACACATCATTGACTGCAATGAAACGGCATGCAAGAGCCTTCAATATTCAATGGAAGAACTGCTGGATATGCATGCTTTTGATTTCGAGGAAACAATCCCGGATAAATTTTCATGGGATGAGCATGTGAAATACATGATGAACAAACGGAATGTGACCATGGAAGGCCTCCATAAACGTAAAGATGGTTCGGTGTTTCCGGTTGAAGTAAATCTCAACATTTTAGTCATCGGGCAAAAAATATATATGATGGCAGTCGTTCGTGACATTACCGAACGTAAGCGCGCTGAGGAAATTATTCGCCAATCAAAAGAATTCTCTGAGACCGTGCTTAACAGCATCAATGATTCAATTTCTATTATTAATACAAAAGATTTCTCAATAATCGACACCAATAAGGCTTTCCTTGACGTCTATGGCCTGAATAAAGAACAGGTGATAGGAAAGCATTGTTATGAAATAACGCATAAAAATGATCATCCCTGTTATTCACCTGAAACATGTCCTTTAATTGAGACGTTGAATACGGGTAAACCTTCTTTGTGTGAGCATGTCCATAGTGCGAAGGGTGGTGTTATTCAAAATGTAGAAGTTTCTGCATATCCGATCAAGAATGAAAATGGAGAAATTGTCAGTGTTGTGCATGTAACAAGGGATATCACTGAGCGTAAGCGTGCGGAAGAAGAATTGAGAATAAAAGCGCAGCTTCTTGATAGCGCTTCTGACTTGATCTATGTCCATGACATGAATGGAAATTTCATTTACCTGAATGAAGCTGCGTATGAATTGCGCGGGCTTACCAGGGATAAGATGATCAGGATGAACCTGCGTGATATTCTGGCTCCCGAATACAGGAATTTTATGGATCAAAGGATGAATGATCTGCTGGAAAAAGGAGAAGCTGTGTTTGAGTCAGTTCAATCAGGAAAAGGTAATACATTGATGCCTGTTGAAGTCCATTCCAGGGTAATAGAATATGGTGGTAAGAAAGTTATCCTGAGCGTGACCCGGGATATAACCTTGCGAAAGCAGGCTGAAAAGCTGCTCAAAGAAAAGGCAAGGGCAGAATTACATGGCTTTATCGTGAGCGCACTTCCTGTTTTTGCATCCGGTGTCCCATCCCAGGTAAGAGATATCCTTATTAAAAATTTTTCTGAAAGATTTGAGATGAATGTAAAGCCCAGGTTTAAGGACGAAATGAAACAAAAGGGTATTAATCATGATCCTGCGCAATTGCTTACAGCATATATGATCTGGGTCTCAGGATTATTTTCAAATTTCGGGATTGAAAATAAAACGACAATAGATGGAAAGAAAGAAGTGCTTGAGTTCAATAATTGCCCCTGGAGAAATGAAGCTCGCGGAAATCCGATATTTTGTTTTATATGCAGGAGTCTTGCAAAACGCAGTTTCACATGGACCGGGCTTAAAGGCAGCGTGGAGCAAAAATCAAGCATTGCCAGCGGTTCAAAGATGTGCAGATTTGAAATTCAAGTCAGGGACGAAAAAAAATGAAGGAGAAATGAACATGGAAAGGATAAAAACAGGTATTTCGGAACTGGATGATATAATAGGAGGATTTCCTGCGGGAAAGACTATTATTATCACGGGTGATCCGGGAAACGGAAAGACTATTTTCGGGCTTCAATTCGCATATACGAATTGCCTGGAAGGCAAAAAGACAGTATATGTTTCCACGGAGGAAGATGCGCCGGAGCTCAGGCAGCAGGGAAAATCATTTGGCTGGAACCTTGAAGCTATCGAGAAAAAAGGATTGTTGAATTTCGTTGAGCTTGCAGGATACAGGGCGATGGAAATAAAGACAGCATTATCCATCAGTCTGGAAGCTGTTAAAGGTGATTTTACACAATTTTTGGATAATCTGCCTGTTGATACCAATATTCTCATTATTGATAGCCTCGGTAGCCATGTATCAAATCTTACTTCATCCGAGTTCCGTGACAGGTTCAATCTTCTTGTTTATAACATGTCACAAAAAGGAATTACTACATTCATCCTTCTTGGTGGAGTTGTTTCCAGGGAATTCGTTGAATTTGCACTTTTCTCGGCTTACGGCGCTATCCAGCTTATGAAACGAGAAAATCCTTACACCGGGCGCAGGGAAAGGGTGATGGATATCGTGAAAATGAGAAATACAAAGACTCCTGTCCAGTTATTATCTTATGAAATCTCATCTAAGGGAATAATTATTACTAGTCCTATTGATTCATCCGATTGATGTATTTACCTTTTCCCGGATATTGCGCTCAATCTCATCAAAAGCTGGCGGCCTGATCTGGAAGATATCAATACCTTCAGGGAATTCTATTGGCCTTCCATCAGTGATGATGAGGATACCGCTTGAATCAGCATGTAATTCTCCAAGTATCCTGGTTGCCGATTTTCCCATTTCATCCTGTATTTCCTGTATCTTTTTTGTCAGGTATTCCCTCCATCTGTCAAAATTGATGTCTTTGCCATAATAACCTTTATGGATTTCTTGTACTTCAGGATAAAAAGATTTTGAGTATTCCTCAAATAGCAGCTTTGACCGCTCCAGCTGGCCGGTTTTTTCAATGCCCTTCACAACTGCTCCATTATCCAGAAGACCTTTTATTAACTTGTAGTGATTATTATCTTTTCCAATTTTTTCGAAATATTCAAGACCTGCTACTTCGTCTTCGTTTACTCCTTCTATATAAATTATACTGATCTTTCCATAGGTTGATATGAAATAATTTATCTTTTCCCTTACTTCTCCCCAGAATCTTTCCACTTTTACCATATCAATATTATATTGTGAAGCGAGTTCTTCAAAAGGAAGTGTGGGGACAACATATAATTTACGTTTTGCCAAAAAGGTTGATGCTTCCGGTTTTTCAATTTTCCCTAACTCTGCCATAATACTCTTCTTATCAGTGAAGAAATATAAACATTACCAACAATTCAAACATTCAAAATTCTTGAGCATGAAACCCTGGTGATGGAGAAACTATGCTGACTTTGAAGAGGCGATCCAATCCCAAAGTCAGCTTAATGCTAAAATTTAAAAATCTGGTCAACATTTTATTTTCATTTTTACATCCGTTCAGATTTTACCCCATTTCTTCAGTGCGACACCTGTCAATCCGATGACTGCAAAAACACCCAAAATCGTATAGAAGTTGAATGCGGATTCAGTTTTTAAAGGTGCTGCGTTGGTAGTAGTCGGGATTTCCTTTGTTATTTCCTTTGTTGTTACTTCCGATGCGGATTTTATGGGTGTAACTGCAGACTGTGGTACAGTTGTTGGTTTAATTCCGCCTCCGGAAACTCCTCCTCCACTTCCGCCACTTGGTCCGTTAGTGGATCCGCCAGGGCTACCTCCAGATTTTTCACTGATAGCATTGAGATTAACACGAATAAGTGTGCCAGCATTCTTTGAATCATACGTGAACTGGGTTGATGGTGTTGCTTTGATGCCATTTACATAAAAATCAACACTAGCTCCATCACTTGCAGCTACTGGAAGCCTGTCGTTCGCTTTTTCTCCATAAGTTCCTCCAGTTAGAACACTAGTAGCTCCAGCCGGGCTAGTTCCTGCTTTTGCGGTTATTGTTGTACCCGCCGGCGCTGGATTTCCGTCAATTTTAACGTCCCCGTACAACATTACAGGTAAACTTGGTGGGCTTTCGGCGCTCGCCATACCAGCCGAGAAAGCGATAGCTATACAAATTATTATTATAGTTAATATTTTTTTACTTGACAAATTGTATCACCTTTTGATAAACAAAAAATTAAGGAATAAACCCTTATAGAAAGTTTATTCCCATTTTACATTTTATTATTCACCTCTTTTAGGGACTATATGCAGGCAATGACGTATTCTGAGTTGCCCAAACCCAGTAACTTATTTTGGGCTGCATCATGAATACATCGGTTCCGACATGTGTTTCGTCAATATTACCACTCTTGCCGTTGATGCCTGCCTTATCATAGCTCTGAGTTGAAACATTAAAGTTCCAGATGCTATAATAGTCAGTATCTATTGCCCCAAGCATCGTTTCAGCATTTCTCGCAGTAGTATCGGTGGTTCCTATAAGGTTCCATCCTTTCTTCACATCGAGAGACGAAGGTACCTGTGGTTGTTCGCCGCTCTTGCGTACAAGATTGGTTATATCCTGCGATGTATCCATATGGATCAGGTAACCTTTCAATGGTTCAAAATTCGTCACTCCGCCAACATATGTCTTAGTAACCGGGTCAAAGCCGAAAAGCCCGTCATACTGAATTCCATTCAATACGTAAGCTACCGTTGAGTTGTTCAATTGGTAGGGTACTGAAATGAACTTCCAATTAAATGCGGGCGTTCCTGATACATTCACTTGTCCATCATTTACCGTAGTGTTGGCAATAGTGGTCGTGGTAGTGTCCATTAAGCTCACATTATCCAGGTCAAGACTATAGATTCCTGATGCGCTGTTCATCGCTGTGAATTGCACGGTTATAAATGTGCCATTTACAGGCGCTGCAGCACTGGATGTTCTGGCAATTCCATATTTTATCCTCCCAGAACTGATTCCACTTCCAGGCTCAGTCAGTGCATCTACACCCAACAGGTTTCCTGCAGTAACTGAATTAGCTGCAAGTTGTGTTGCATCGTAGTTCAGTTCAACATGCGCAAACTGTACATTAGCGCTTCCCGAATCGATATTCACAGTAAAAGTGAATGTTCCGCCAGGCGCCACTACCTGTGTTGAAGGAGACACGAATACTGTGGCTCCTCCAGTACCTGGTGTGGGTGTTGGTGTCGGAGTTGGAGTTGGCGTTGGTGTCGGAGTGGAAGCACCAGGGGTTCCTGATACATTCACTTGTCCATCATTCACCGTAGGGTTGGCTATAGTGGTCGTGGTAGTGTCCATTAAGCTCACATTGTCCAGGTCAAGACTATAGATTCCTGATGCGCTGTTCATCGCTGTGAATTGCACGGTTATAAATGTGCCATTTACAGGCGCTGCAGCACCGGATGTTCTGGCAAGACCGTATATTACTTTCCCTGGGGTTCCGGTTCCACTTCCAGGCTCAGTCAGTGCATCTGCACCCAACAGGTTTCCTGAAGTAACTGAATTGGCTGCAAGTTGTGTTGCATCGTAGTTCAGTTCAACATAAGCATACTGCATATTAGTGGTTCCCGAATCGATATTCACGGTAAAAGTGAATGTCCCGCCGGCTGCCACATTCTGTGTCTGGGGTGACACGCTAACAGTCGCTGCTGATCCTGCGCCTGCAATTGCTAAAATAATAAAAAGGGAAAGAGAATAGACCAGTATTGGTCTATTTCTTTTTTCCTTTTCAATTTTGGTGTTCATAGTTTATACCTCTTTAGCTTGTTACACACTGCAGCTTGTTCCGTAGTTGGCCGCGAACAACACGAAGTCCTGGCTGTTTATTTCACTGTTGTTGTTCATGTCAGCTTTGACGTTGTACCTCGAATCTCCACTCACTGAATTGTATGCACTGGCGAATAATACGAAGTCTGCACTATTTATGGAGCCATCGCCGTTTATATCGCCCTGGCATGTTGTTCCTGGTTGTGGTGTTGTCGTTGTTGGTGTTGGTGTCGGTGTCGTCGGTGTCGGTGTTGATGCTGCTTGACCATTGACATAGATATCTTCTGCATTTGCCGGGTCATGCCAGAACTTGAGTCTATCTCCGATCTTGGTTTCAATTGGTTTCACTGGATCATTGTCCCAGATATGCGTTACCGCTTCTGGTGCAACAAAGCCGGTTGTTACCAGGTATTGCTGTTCTTTCGGTAGAATGAACTCAGTGAACTGATCAGGCTTTGTTTGGAACCATTCGATTGTCCAGTGTTCCTTTAGTGTATTGTTGACAAAGGTCTCCCAATAGATTTCCTTGAGTTCACCTTTGAATCTGGATTCTTTCTCCTCTTTTATCCAGGTAATTCCAAGCGGATTCCTCTCTACCAGTGGGCCCATCTTATCGTGAGTCCATGTATCCTGTACGTCTTTCATCACAGTATGTTTCATGTTGTACTGTGGCATCTCTGGCAGCACTTCTCCATTCTTCCAGTCTCTCAGGTGGACGCCATAGAGTTTGATCGGTTCCTTTGGCAGTTTCTGCCTGAACGTGATGTACTTGAATGTGTCATCTGAGTTACTGTTAGCCTTTATTGCTACGACATTGTAGAACACATTATCCACAATGAATGCTTTCTGGTTCCAGTATTTATTTGCACCGATGTTCGCAGACAATTGGCCGAACAACCTGCCGACCTTTATTGTAATAGTATCCGGGCCATTTCCTCTGGCTACGGCCTCGACCTTTACAAAGAACGGTCCCTGGACTGAAGCACCTGTGTTATCCATACCTCTTGAGAAGAATTTCACTTCACCAGATCCAAGGACGACTTCAGCCGTCTTCAAACCGGTCGGTGTAGACCCTTCTTGTGAGTATATTTCCAGAATAGCTGCATCTATGCCATTTACTTTTGTCGTACTCTTGAAACTCACTTTGTGATCGAAGAACTGGACTTCATCACCAATATTGAGAGTGTTATGGTCGCCTTCCTGTGGATCAGCAAGCAGGAGAACTACACTTTCATCAGAGCTTACCCCTTTGCCGTCCGGATCCATTTTCTCAACTATTCCGTCATTATCTATGTCCATTCCAAGAGTCCTTTCGCTCTCAATCTGTACAAGGTCCGGTACTCCATCGGAATCTGCATCAAAGCTGTCTATGCCATTATCAGCTACTGCGGAAGCCATCGGTATATAGAATCTGCTTCCGTTTGGCACAAGCGTTGGTTGCTTATTGTCATCCAGGAACATGAAAGTGAATTCCTGATTAACGGATGGTCCATATACGTCACCTTCCCCTGAAACATCATTTTCAGGATTGTTGTGCTCTCTGAGCCTCCAGCCGTCGTGGTGAGACTTCGGTAGGTTATCATGGAAGACCGTTTCCCAATCCTTTAAATCTATTGGGTTTTCCAGGGAATTGCCATTCTTATCTTTGGTGACCTTGGTACCATTCTTGTCTTCAACAATAACATCCCATTCTCCATCTTTGTCTTCATCCTTGAACCACTCTTTCTCGTACCACATTCGCTTGAAGAGTTTCTCTGCAGGCGTCTGGATGTTGGCATCCCTTATGAATATTCTGCTGTAAACGTTGTCTATAACACCGTTGTTGTCAAAGTCATTGTCGTTATGCAGCATAATAATCGGATCGAATGTTACGTGATCTTTTCTCGGTGCCTCTCCAGCCTGTGGGAAGAATGGTGCTACTGGATCAGTGTATGGTTTGTTCTCTGGATCTAATCCGGTTAATGGGTCTTCGATTTCAAAGTTACCCGGTCCTTCACCGAAGGTACCGTATAATCTCAGCGAACCAATGGATTGTCCTCCGTTTGTCCCTGTGACCTCATTGACATAAAGACCAAAATTATTCTGGGGTTCATGTCTGAACTTCAAGCGATCACCTGTCCATGTCTTAATTGGAGTCTTCGGGTCATTGTTCCACAGGTGGAATTTTGCCTCCGGTGCTTCGAATCCTGTGGTTACAAGATAGTCCTGCCCTTTTGGCAACACGAATTCTGTGAACTGCTCGGGCATTGTATTGAACCATTCAATTGTCCATATTTCATCTGATCCACCTGGTACTATTGGTGCCTTACATGCCAAAGTGCTTGTAGAGTTAACCATAAGCTCAAACTGAATCATCTTATTCAGTTCTGTTCCATTGCCAAAATTGGCAAAGTCCCAGTCAAGTGCACTATATGTTATGAACCCTTTGCCCTGTGAACCACCAACTCTTGAATACATATGGCCCGGACCACTTACGTTCAATATATTCGTGGCATGCATATCTTCACACCAATCAGTTCCATTAGTTGTCACCACATTAGCATCTCCGACTGCATCGGTTGATGTTGTTAAGGCCAATGTATTAATATATTTTGGAGTTCCATTAACTGAGTTGGAAAGATCATTCTCTTCAGTTATATTGAGTATGCCTCCCCTTGCTCCCGCCTGTCCTGGGACTGATGTTTGGAAGATAAGGTTTGTTGGTAGCCAGTCATAAATGTTTGGTTGTAACGTCGTTGCTCCGGCATCACTATCCCATATTATGATTTTGCCTCCACCATTTACAAAGTTGACAAGTTCTGTTTTCTGGGCCGGGGTCATATCTGCAATGTTCACCTGGAATAGGATCACTGTATCGTTTGATCCGGTACTGACGAAACTGCCTATCGGTACCCTGGTTATGTTTAAGACACCTGCATCAAATGATCCATTTACCATATAGTCGGCAGGATTTAATGCAGTTACACCGCCAATATTTACACCATCTACAATCAACACATTCCGGCTTGATATGAATGTTGAAGGACCAATTGGCCCGGGTGTGCCGCTGCCTGCTTTACGGGTCTCATTGTATATCTCCTTGAGTTCGCCCCTGAATCTTGGTTCTTTTTCTTCTTTGATCCAGGTTATTTCAAGTGGCTCCTTCTGGGCAATTGGGCCCATCTTATCGTGAGTCCATGTATCCTGTACATCTTTCATCACAGTATGTTTCATGTTGAACTGAGGCATCTGTGCTAGCACATCTCCATTTTCCCAGACTCTCATATGTATTCCGTAGAGCTTGATCGTGTCTTTTGGCAGTTTCTGCCTGAACGTGATGTACTTGAAAGTGTCAGTTGTTCTATCACTGTGAGCTTTTATTGCTACAATATTATAGAATACATTATCCACAATGAATCCTTTCTCGTTCCAGTAATTATTTGCTCCAATGTTCGCGGCCAACTCACCGAACAATCTTCCGACCTGTATTGTAACTGTATCCGGGCCATTTCCTCTGGCTACGGCCTCGACCTTTACAAAGAACGGTCCTTGGATTGCCTTCCCTGTATTGTCAATGCCCCTGGAGAAGTACTTTACGTCACCTGATTGCATGATCACCTGTGCGGTAATCTTGCCTGTAGGCGCTGTGTCTTCCTGTGAGGAGATTTCAAGGATAGCTGCATCCACACCATTTACTTTGGTTGTGCCCTTGAAATTTACTTTGTGATCGAAGAATTGTACTTCGCCGCCTATACTGAGAGTATTATGGATACCTTCATTTGGATCGGCAAGTACAAGCACTACATTTTCATCAGAACTTACTTCTTTGCCGTCCGGGTCCATTTCCTGGTTTCTATTGTCAATATTGATCCCAAGGCTCCGCTGGCTCTCTATCTGCACAAGGTCCGGTACTCCATCGGAATCCGCATCAAAGCTGTCTATGCCATTAGTAGCTACTGCGGAAGCCATCGGTATGTAGAACCTGCTACCTGTTGGGGCAAGAGTCGGCTGCTTATTGTCATCAAGGAACATATAGGTGAATTCCTGAATAATAGATGGGCTGTATACATCACCATCTCCTCCATTATTTTCTGGATTGTTGACCTCCCTGAGCCTCCAGCCTTTTTCTTGAGACTCCGGTAGATTGTCATGGAAGAATTTTTTGAAATCATCCAGATGGATTGTTTTTACTAGATTACCGTTCTTGTCTTCAACAATAACATCCCACATTCCATCTTTGTCTTCATCTTTGAACCAGTCTTTCTCGTACCACATCCGCTGAAAGACTTTCTCCGCTGGTGTCTGGCTGTTAGGATTATTTATAATTATCCTGCTGTAAACACTATCATAGACACCATTTTTGTCGAAGTCATTGTCGTTGTGTAACATAATTATTGGATCAAAAGTAATGAAATCCTTAACAGGCGACTGATTCGACTGCGGGAAGAAGGGCGCAATTGGATCCGTATATGGTGGATTCTCAGGTTTCAATTTTGTTAAGGGATCTAAAAGTGTATGATTCCCCGCCCCTTCACCGAACGTGCCGTATATTCTTAAACTATCCGTGGCTGCATTTTCTGTTGCAAATGCAATTCCAGTCAATGCCACCATTACTGCAAGCACAGTAATAATTCCGATTTTTTTCTTTAATTCTACTCTTTGTATACATAAAACTGCAAGCATTGCAGTTAATATTCCTGTTCTATTTTTCTTTTTCATGACACTCCTCCTATACATTTCAGCGATGCGGTGTCCAACGATGCCACTCAAGCCTGGAAGCAATGCGAAACCCAAAATTCAGGCTCCGCCACTACTACACTCCCATTTTTTGTCTTGAATCGCCATTTCCCGATGGCTGCTTTCGTCTGATTTCCCTGATTTGGGGATAGTACCGGAAAGGTACCGTTTAATTATGATATTCGTTATTTAAGAATGTATAAGTAGTTATGACAACTGTTAAAAATATATAGTAAAAGCACATAGTATTAATGCGTTGATGTTTTAAATAACAGTTATATGAATTATAATTATTATGCGATATATAGACAAATTACTTACACTACTTCAGGATTCTAAATGGCATAAGCTTGATGAAATTAGCAAAAATATGCCTGTTTCTGCGTACCAGCTAAATGAAATTATATATTTCCTTCAGGAACAATCATTAATCGAATATGAGAATTCGGAACTGAAAATAACAAGTAAAGGTCTCCTATTTTTAAACCTTCCCATTTAACATTTCATCTACCTGATCCAATCTTCTGATCAATTCCTCTCCTCTTTTTGTGAGTTCATAGCAATTTGTATCACAATTTGTGATGAACCCTTCTTCCAATAAAAAACTAAAATATCTCTGGAAATTTCTCCAATCAAGATATGCTTTTTGCATGATCCTGGTCTTTTTTCCTTTTTTTTCTTCCCTGGTCACCTTGAGCAAATCCTGAACTATCTCCCATCTACTCCTATCTTTTCTTAAATTAGCTCCAATTAAGTTCTTATTGGATATATCAATAAGTTCTCTCATAATCAACGTTTTCTACCACCCAACCAGTATTGAAATTAATATTTTGTTTGCAATCATTCCCATAGAATGCAATTCAGACCATTTTGTCTTCTTAATTCTTAGGTTAATAGTATAATAAGTTTTCTATTTAAACTTGTTCCAAAAATTTATTTGAAACCATTTTACTATCCATTTTACAAAATTCATACTAATAGATTATGGTTTCTGCTAAGATAAATCCTTAAATTGAAGGTTCTGGTGCAATCCACAGAAAGATTTAAGTGTTACAACCAGTATAATACTATACGGGAGTAGAGAAACGATCTGATCTGATTATTTACGATTTCATTTAAATGGAAATTTAAATTGGAAATTCAGCGGGTAAATTAAGTAAATATTTTCATCTAAATGATCTTAAAAATATAATCGCGGATAGGTGCGAAGTTTTTCCTACTCTATCAATGGGGGTATATAAATGAGTCTGATGGATAAGAAAAAGCAGATGAAGAAAATTAGTGTGGTAATACCAACGATGAATGAATCTAAAAATATTAAGGAAGTATTTTCAAATATTCCTGATTTTGTGGATGAGATTGTTGTTGTGGATGGGAACTCAACCGATGGAACAAGAGAAGAGATTAAAAAATACAGGAGTGACACGAAAATCATAACAGAACAACCATCCGGAAAAGGCGCTGCAATGAAAACCGGTTTTGAAATGGCAACAGGCGATTTAATAATTATGATGGATGCAGACGGCAGTCATGACCCGGGAGAAATTCCATTGCTTCTTGACCCCATCCTCGATGGATTCGATGTTGCAAAAGGTTCACGTTTGCTGCCAGGAGGAGGATCTGCGGATTTCACGCCTTTCAGGAGACTGGGCAACAAAATATTTGTGTCAATGGTTAACACCCTGTACAGTACAAATTACACAGACCTCTGCTATGGTTATCGTGCTTTTAAGAAAGAAGCATTGGACCGGATATATTGCAGTTCAAATGGATTTGAGATCGAGACTGAACAATCAATACTTATGAAAAAAGCCGGGCTGAAAATCAAAGAAGTGCCCTCCTTTGAAGCAAAAAGGAAGAATGGGAATTCAAATCTTAATTCCATAAGAGATGGATTCAAGATTCTTAATGTTATATTGAAAGAGTATTTGAAACCATCCGATACAATAAATAAAAAGGATAAACATATTATTAGTTATACTAATAAAGTTAACACTGAATCCAGACAACGAATATCCGCCCCTGACCATCGTCCACTGGATTTCAAATAGTTAAATGATTTATTTTTTCTTTATAAAACCGAAAAAGATAATAAGAAGAAGTTCAATAATAAGAATACGGGGGCAAAGAATATTTCAAAATCGTTATTTGAAAGTATCTTGGTACATAAATGTGGGTGGTCAAGATGAACATTGCACTTTTAGCGCCTGAGTTTATGCCAAACTGGGGGGGAGCTGGAACGTATATAGTTGGACTGGCTAAAAATCTGTCAAAAAAACATAATGTCCATGTTGTGACAGTTAGAAGAAAAATTGATAAGGGTTCTGCTTATACCGATGAAAAAATCCTTGATTTTTTTGAAAATAAAATCCAACTACATACAATTTCAAATGCTAATGATACCTTTCTTTATAATGCTGCCTTCCAATATTCATGTTTTAAGGAACTCCCCATGATATGCAAAGAAAATAAAATAGATATTATCCATGCTGATGTTCCCCATATGTCTGACGTGATATTGAGATTATTAAAATCAAATAAGAACATGGTAACAACAGTACATACTATTATCGAAGGGCATAAAGAGGGGATTCTGGCTTCTGGACTTGATTTCAGTCAGATGGAGGCCTCTGAGAAATATACACTTGAGCTATATCCCCTGCTAAAAATTATTCAGAGACTCTATTTGAAAAGATCTCCTACAATTATAGCGGTTTCAAATTGGATGAAAGGACTACTTGAGCAGAACTATGGAATTAAGGATGTGAATGTGATCCATAACGGGGTAGATCATGAGCAATTTTTACCAAAGAGAAAAAATACTGGAAAAGTATTTGAAACAAATAAACCTGTTGTGTTATTTTCAGGAAGGTTCATTGCATTAAAGGGGATCAATATTCTGGTAAAAGCAATGCGGTATGTGATCAGTGAAACTAAATGTGTTCATTTTGTTTTTGCTGGTCCGGAAGCAGATAGAAAGTGGGTAAGCATGTTTGAAAATGAAGGTATTCCGTCACATTATTATTCTTTGTTAGGATATATTCCACATGCCGGGATGCCTGAAATATATTCAAATTCATCAATTTTTGTTCTTCCAAGTCTAATAGAAAGTTTTCCGTTTAGTGTTCTTGAAGCAATGAGTTCAGGACTTGCTGTAATTGCATCAAATGTTGGTGGTGTTCCTGAACTCATAGAAGATGGGGTTGATGGGTTGCTGGTTCCTCCCGGAAATCCAGAAATATTAGCTAAAAAATTATTATTTTTATTGAACAATGAATCCGAAAGAAACAAAATATCAAAGAAAGCACGTGAAAAAATATTAGAGAAATTTACGTCTGAAATAATGACAAATGAAACAGAGAAAATTTATGAACAAATATTAAAAGGGATTACTACATGAATGTACTATTAGTTAACCCACCCAGATTTAAAAAAATGTCTGTTATCAGGGAAGAGCGGTGTGAGATTATTGAAAGAAACTCAGTTTTACCCCCATATAGTCTTCTCCAGATCGCATCTCTTCTTCGAAAAAAAGGACATAAAGTTAATCTTATTGATGCAAACGGAGAGGATATCGAATATACAGATCTTGAAAAATTGCTTTCTGAAAAAGATTATGAAGCAGTTATCTTCAGGTTCACACCTACAACTTTCGATTGGGACACAAAGGTTGCCACAATTTCAAAAAAGTATTTTGATGCTCCTACAATTGGCATCTGTTACACTCTTGGCAATTTTGCACGGACTGTACTGAATGAAGCGAAAGACCTGGATTTTTATATATGGCATGAATATGAGGTTGTGGCGCCACAGCTTATTGACCAGCTCTCTAAGGGTGAAGATCTCCTAAATGTGGCAGGAATTGCATATCACTGCAATGGTGTAATACAAGTTAACGAAGATGCCCGGCCTATAGAAAATTATGATGATATACCTTTACCTGCATATGATTTGCTAAAGTCTTTTCAATTCTACTATGAGAATACAAAACATGGGCAACCCTTCACAATAATATACACGAGCAAGGGTTGTACATATTCTTGCATTTACTGTACTGTTGCTAAAACAAAATGGAAGGCAAGGTCTGCTGAGAGTGTGATCAGGGAATTGCTGTATCTTAAACAGAATTACAATATTAAAACCGTAATGTTTTTCGATGAAACTTTCACTATGGATAGGAAACGGGTTGAGAAGATTACGCAGGCAATTGTGGATGAAAAGCTGGATATCAAATGGTATTGTAACTCCAGGGTTGATCTTATAGACATGGATCTTCTTCAAAAAATGAAGCAGGCAGGATGTGGTGCGGTTAGCATGGGAATAGAATCCGGGAGTCAGAAGATTATGGCTGGAACGGATAAGAAAGCATCTGTTGAAATGGCGAGTGAAGCAATTAAAATGGTAAAAGATGCGGGGATCAAAGTAAATTGCAGCTTTATTTTTGGATTGCCAGGTGAGAACTGGGAGACTGTGAATGATACAATTAATTTTGTCAGGCAGACTCTTCCCACTGGCGCTCAATTCAATGTAGTGGCGCCTTATCCGGGAACAAAATTGTATGACATTGCTATGGAAAAGGGATGGATAACGAAAAAGACAGATTTCAGGAGCATGTTTCAGCATGAATCGATTATGAGGACAGATGAATTAACAACAGAAGAACTGGAAAGTGCAAGAAAAAAGGCATACAGGGCAATATATTTTTACCCTCGATGGTGGATTCAGAATATTGGATATGTACTTAAGAATCCGGATGATTTGATCCTTGCAAGTAATCACATTATTAAAATACTGAGTAATTATTTAATTAACAAAATGGATTTTGCGCATTAAAAGAGTGAGGCATGAAATCATGGACAATGAGATTAAAACAATATTAGTCTCTCCGCATTCAGATGATATTGCATATTCAATTGGTGGGACCTTGTTACAAAATTTTTTCAATCGACCTATTTTAATGGTGACTATTTTTACAAAATCTAATTATTCACCATGTATTAAAATATCTGGCTCTGAAATAATATCAAAATTAAGGCACCTGGAAGATATTGGATTTACAGATAAATTAGAAATGGGCTACCAGGGTCTCAATTTCAATGAACCACCACTTAGAGGTTACTCACGTATGGGTATATTCACAAACAATAATCCTGATTCAGATCCGATTTATACCGAGGTGCATAATAGTTTATTAAAATTAATAAAATCATATCCATGTGATTTGATAGTATCGCCAATGGGTCTTGGGAACCATATAGACCATATTATGTTATGCGATATTTGCTGCAGGATTGCCAAAGAAAATAATATAAGAATTGTTTTTTATGAGGACCTTCAGTACGCATCGATGTTAACTTTGAAACAAATAAAAATTAGGGCATACTCTATTAATCCAAATCTTAAATATTTTAACATAAATATTAGTCCTATATTTAATAACAAAATTGAAAACATGAAATTTTATAAGACACAGGCACGCAGGACTGTCTTTACATTGATCAAGTCACATGCTCTTCGTCTTGGTATTGAAAATAAAAGTTTAATAGATATGTTCGGACCATATAACTTATATAAATATTTATTATTTTTATTTACTAACAAAAGAGTAAATATTCCATTATACGAACGTATATGGTATGAGAATGGTGGAACAAATGAACATAACACATCTGAAATTAAGATTAATAAAACAGAAAAAATTTATGAACAAATATTGAAAGGGGATTAGATATGAAAGTTTTACTGGTGAACCCACCAAGGTTTAAAAAAATGGCTGTTATCAGGGAAGAGCGGTGTGAAATTATAGAGAAAAATTCAGTATTACCTCCATACAGTTTGCTCCAGATAGCCTCTCTTTTACGAAGACAGGGGCATAAAGTTAGTCTTATTGAAGCGAACGGGGAGAATATCGAATATCCGGATTTTGAGAAATTGCTTTCCGGGGAGGATTATGAAGCAGTTATTATCAAGTTCACTCCTTCAACTTTTGACTGGGATATGAAAGCTGCATCAATTTCAAAAAAGCACTCAGATGCCCCTACAATTGGCATCTGCTGGACTCTTGGAAATTTTGCACGGACTATCCTGAATGAGGCAAAAGATCTTGATATTTACATAAGACATGAATATGAGGTGGTAACGCCGGATCTTATTGACAGGTTAGCTAAAGGACCCGAACTTTCAGATGTGGCCGGGATTGCATACCGTTCTGATGGTGAAATAATAATCAACAGGGACGCTGATCCTATAAATAATTATGACGACATACCTATCCCTGCTTATGATTTATTGAAATCCTTTAATTTATATTATGCGGATACCAAACATGGCCAACCTTTTACGATAATGTATACAAGTAAGGGCTGCCCCAACTCCTGTATATATTGTACAATGGCAAAAACCAAATGGAAAGCAAGATCTGCGCACAGCGTACTTGAGGAACTGAGATATCTTAAGCAGAATTACAATATTAAAACTATAATGTTTTTTGATGAGGTCTTTACTTTAGATAAGAAACGGGTCGAGAAGATTACTCAGACAATTGTAGATGAAAAGCTGGATATCAAATGGTATTGTAATTCCAGGGTTGATCATATAGACATGGATCTTCTTCAAAAAATGAAGCAGGCAGGATGCACGGCCGTTAGCATGGGAATAGAATCCGGGAGTCAAAAGATCATAGGTGGAGCCAATAAAAGAATATCAGTTGAAGAATCAGCTAAAGCAATACAAATGGTCAAAGATGCAGGAATTAAGGCGTATTGCAGTTTCATTTTCGGATTACCGGGTGAAAACAGCACCACTGTCAAAGAAACGATCGAGTTTATTAAACGAACACTTCCCACAGGCGGTGAATTCAATGTTGCAACGCCTTATCCGGGAACCAGGCTTTATGAAATCGCTCTGGAAAAAGGGTGGATAACAGAACAAACGGATTTCAGGAGCTTGCTTCAGAATAAATCGATTATGAGAACTGAGGAATTAACAAGTGAAGAGATAGATAAAGCCAGGGAAATGGCGCATCAGGCGATATTTTTGAATCCTAAGTGGTGGATTCAGAATATCAGATACGTCATCCAGAATCCGGACGATTTCAACCTTGCCAGTAAATACGCCATCGGCGCATTAAAATTAGCTTTCGGACATTAAATAAACCAAAGGACGAATATTTATGGAGAAAAAAATATTTCTTATGACCTCTTCTTACTATCCGCCATACCATATAGGAGGAGACGCTACACATGTAAAATATCTCTCAGAAGAACTGGTGAAGCTTGGACATGAAGTGCATGTTATGTTCAGCCTGGATGCATATAGTTACAAGAAACCAGATTTTAATGGGGATTTTAAAGAAACTGATGAAAGTAATGGTGTTTTTCTTCATCCTCTGAAATCGCCTTTAGGTAAATCAGACTTGTATCTCACCTATCTCACAGGAAAATCAACGTATGTTAAGAAGACATTTGATAATCTGTTAGGTGAAATCAAACCTGATGTCGTCCACCATCATAACATCTTCTTTCTTGGATACAATATCCTGAAAAAGCAGGGAAATTATAACAATCTTTACACTGCCCATGATTATTGGCTGATATGCCAGAGATTCGATTTGATGAAATATGGCCAAAAAGAATGTGAAAATAAAAGTTGCCTTTCATGCACCTTCCATTCAAAAAGGTTACCTCAGACATGGCGGGGAAGTAAAGGATTTATTCAGGCAGTTGGAGATATTAATACTATTATTGCTCCAAGTAACTTTATGAAAAAAAAACTTTCTAAATGGCTGCCTGTAAAGGCTAATATTGTACATATACCCAACTTTGCTCCCGCTCCGCCCAACGATATAAAAGAATCCGGTTATTCAAACTATTTTTTATTTGTTGGAGTGCTTGAAAAGTATAAGGGAATCTGCAATCTCCTCAAAGTATTCATAGAACACGAGAAGGAGATAGATGCAAAGCTTATTATCGTTGGAGAAGGCAGTCTCAGGGAAAAAATCACGGATCACATAGCCAGAAATAAATTGGAGAATAAAATTATTGTTTTGGGGTGGTTAAGTCATCATGATCTCTGGTCGCTTTATAATGGTGCTCGGGCGTTGATAGTTCCTTCAATCAATCTTGAAAATAATCCTCTTGTTGCACTGGAGGCAATGTCAGTGGGCACTCCTGTAACCGGAAAGGATTCTGGGGGGATTGGGGAAATTATCGGAAAAGTGGATAAAGATATAATTTTTAAAGGTGAGGGGATAGAGGAGATTAGACTATTTTTGCAGAATAAAAAATTTTATTCCAAGGAAAAAATCAAGCAAATCTATGCCAGATATTATTCGCTGGAGGGATTTATGAGAGAGTATGTATCGCTTATTAGGAATGATAATGAAGCACAGGTAAAAGCTTCGGGCAGCCCTTCTTTTAAGTATTTGTGAGGAAATATGCCTGCATATATAAGAAAATGGTTTTCTTCTCCCCCTAATTCAAAAACATATATATGTATTGCACTTATCAGTTTCTTATTTTTATTTTATAGTATCTGGGAAATAAAACCTGTTTTAATTGATGTAGGAGATTTTCTCGGATTGTTATCTCACTTAACCTTAGCATATTGGACAGGATATGTCCTGGTGTTGGTGTTCTCTATCAGACTGTTTTTAGACAAACAAATAAAACATGATAGTATATATTTACTATTTCTGATTGCTATTGGATTATTCCTTTTTGGAGTGCCGATATTTGCGGAAGAAAATCCGCGATTCCCTTGGTCTTACTATCCCGCAGGAGAAGTTCAGGCAGTTTTAGATACAAACCATGTGGACATTGCATCAAATTATCCTCTTATGACGTATCGTTCCTGGCCATCTATGCATCTTATTTCCGCAAGCATTTTGTATTTGATGGATATCAAAATAGCTGATTTATTAAAATATATGCCTTTATTTTGGGTTTTCTCAGTAATTTTAATTACTTTCAGTATCGGAAAACGTCTTGGATTGTCACCGAACCAATATTTTGCATCATCTTTTCTCTTCCTGGCATCATTCTGGACGGGTCTTTACTACTATGGACCTCCGTCTCTCGCATATTTGCTATATCTTTTGTTATTTCTGTTTATCGTTGCATTCAGTAGAATTAATCCTAATTCGAGTTTGATAGAACCCCACAAGGATAAAAAAAGTGGCAGAATTGAAAATACAATACTGATAAGTCTGACTTTTGCATCATTGGTAATAACACATATATTGACTCCAATTGCGGTAATACTAGGATTTATTTTTTCATCACCATTTATTAGAGCACTCAATAAACAACGTGTTAAATTCATAATACTTTTTTTTCTAATCTTTATTGTCTGGCATATATACTTTGCACCTGTTATGTTTAAAACCGGCTTAGTAGAGTTCATGAGAATAGTTACTGAATTTGATTTTCTTGGCTTTTTTAAAACTGAAAAGTACAGTCCAGGGGAGTTCTTGACACGGTGGATAGTACATTACAGCCGTCTTTTTTACTTAGTAGTATACGCTATTGCTATGATTGCCGCAACTTTTCTCTACCTAACCCGCCGAATCAAAGAAAATTATATGGAATCAACTAAAATTTGTTTTTTTTGGCTCGTTGGTATTTTGACCCTTTTTGCATTAAGGTATGGTCGAAATGAAATAGATGATAGGATTTTCCTATTTTCATTAGTACCAATGGTGTTTATCATATCCTTTGCATTTGATAGGAAAATCATTGCCGTCATGGCAATTTTGCTGGTACTTTTCCACATGCCAGCGCATTATGGGACTGAAAGTTTTGATTCGATACGAACAACTGAACTAAGCGGTACGAAGTTCTTTGCCACAAACGCGGTATTTGCTGGCACAGAAACATATTTTTCTATGTGGGATACGTTCATAGATTACTATAATCCTGAGATGATTAAAGTATTATACTGGACAATGCCAGTTGCGGACAAACCAGATCCCTCAATTATCGGTAATGCAACTTATATAATAAATAGTATTGGAAGTCATAATTTTATATATTATTCTTTTGGTTCAGACCCACTTGAAGAATGGATACAGGTGAATAGGCAAACCTTAAATGGCCTTTACGATAATGGTTATTATCAGATATACAGAAATAGTAAATGATCAAAATCGAGAATCAGTCATGAGATATATTGAAAAGCTCCGATGTCATAACCCGCATATTGGGAATATATTTTACCATCGAAATCCATGTTTGGAACATTTATGACCGATCCCCTATTTATGGCTGGCGAAGTGTTCATTAGACGGAAGTCTGCATTGGCTTGATTAACGAACTCGGGGTCTCCTTCAACATAATTGCTTCCTTTGGTTTCATCCTGCCTCCCCTTGTAATCATCTATAAGATTGTGATCAATTACTGCATTGACATTATTTACTTTGATCGAATAGTGATTATTCTTGCTGACTATATTATTCCTGATAGTTACATTAACAGCTGAGGAATAATCTAAAGAGATTCCACCTCCCCAATCATCGACCAACCCGTTGTTATACACAGTATTACCTATTATCGATATGTTTTCCATAAGGCCGTTACTATACCATGAAATGTCTATCCCTGTTGCTGCATTGTCATAGATTAAATTGCTGTATGCGTTGACATTTCTGAGGCTGCCTCCATTCTCGATGGCAATAGCTATTCCGCGGCCGCTTCTTCTACCATCATGTACCCTGTTACTAAATATCTCAATGTCACTAGAAGATCTATTCCATGAATCTATATAAATACCTGCACTTTCATGCTGGCTTATATCATTGTGATGTATCCTTCCGTTGCTTGACCCGTCTTTTACGTCTATGCTCTCGGCATTATTCAGGTAAAGTTTATTATTTTTTATTTCGAATCCATTGACATTTGCCAGTGAAATAGTCTCATGCTTCCTCTGGCTTAAACCTTCCAGAGTCTGAGCTTTTGTGATTTCATTCCCATCTATAGTAATGTTCTTCCCGTCTTCTACATATATTGCAGAAGATGCAGTATTCCGAATGTAGTTTTTCTCGATAGTTATGTTTGTTGGAAAATTCGATCCATAATCACTTGTTACTACGATCCCCATGAACATGGAATTTATTATCCTGAATCCTGAAATATTTATATAACTTGAGCCATGGATTTGAACCAAGCCATCCCAATATGATACAGGTATACCCATACCATCAATAGTAACGTTATCGCCCGGATATACGGAAAATGTAATATAATTTCCTTGATCTCCTGAGTTTTTAACGTAAATTCTTTCATTATAAGTCCCATTCTTGATGTAAACAGTATCTCCGGCGACCAAAGTGTCTGTGGCTTTCATAATAGTCTTCCACGGTTGTTGCTCTGTGCCAGGGTTATAATCGTTTCCATTTTTGGCTACAAAATAGGTTTTTGAAGAAACCGGTGTTGGTGGTAAAGGAGTAGGTGACAATATGAGTGATAAAAAGTAGACGAGTATTGACAACATGAGAGTTAAGAATAATATAAGTTTCAAAATGTTCATTTTGGTCATCATTTTTTCCTTGTCACCTTCCTATCTATTCGAAATAATTCAATCCAATAAACGTTATAGAAGCAAAATTTCTATCTAATATACTTATAAAGATTGATTACATATGAGCATATATTGGTTTCCAAAAATAAAAGGTTTGGCTTTGGATAGTAATCTGAAAATTCATAGTTTTCAATTTTCATATCACCACTATCTGGTTTTTCTATTGATTCCACCGGCTGCCATCGCTGCAGAAATAATCAATAATACACTAGCTGCGATATTCTCACTTGATATTGCCGGCTCTCCTATTCCCATGTTCATTATTCTATCACTGATACCGTACTCTAATGCGGGTATGAAACTGCCATCGGTGAATAAAAGTTCTGCATGGACAAAAAATATATCGTGGTAAACAGGATAAAACAGAGATATACCTCCGGTAAAAAGGTCAAGAATAAGATGCGACGTAAGGTAGAAGCAAATTATGCCGGACACTTGCCGTCTTTTTTTTACAAAAATAAGTAACAATAGAGGGATTATTACTATGAATACATTGTGAAATAGTACTCTGTGAAGCGGGGTAGGGCTAAATTTCAGCACGAAAAAAAGGCTATCTGCATCTGGAAGTGCTGCAAAAAAACTAAGGGTAATCACTTCTGTCGGATTCAGTTTAAGCTTCTTTGAAAATAAGAAAAGTATCGCAACCGGAATAAATATATGATTGAACAAAGAGGACATTGTTCATCACTTTGTCACTGTTAATATCGATTTTAGGACAAATCCTGCCATGTTTCTCATTTTATAGACCACAAAAAGCGCAACCAAAGTATTTGCTGCAAGATAAGCAAAGGCTGCACCCTCGATGCCTGAACTCCTTAGAAGAGGCAGGGCAAAGACAAGAGTAAAAACAGCAATTGCAGAATTGATCTTCACCACACTAAATACTCTTTTTTGAGCATTCCTTATTGTGATGAAAATAATGTTCAGAGACATAGGCAGGCTTGCAGCTGCAAGGATCATAAGTGTGGTTGATGAGTTTAAGGCATAGGTTGGATTAAAAAGATTCAGGATAAATTTGCCGAAAAACACAAAAATAAGAATCCCCGGAAAAAGAAGGGCTGCATTTAATTTTATTGCCTTCTTCACTTTCTGCCACAATTCTCCACTATCTGAGGATTCTGCGAGAAGTGAATTTGATATTGCCTGTGGGATTCCATATAGCAAACCTGCAATCATCATTGCGATGTAAAAGAATCCTGTTGATTCAGTAGAAACCATATTAATTATCATTATAGGCAGTATAAGTCGCGGAAGAGTAAAGAATACATCTGCAAGATAGTTCCCTGCCGAGTATCCTGCCATGCTCTTGATTATGGGATCAAGCATAGGAATGGGTAAATATCCTTTCCATAACAAGGACAACAAAAAAAAACCCGTTATCACCGAAAGCAGCACACCTATGCCCCATGCCATAAATATACCCATAGCTCCGAAAACTGAAAAAACCTGGAGGGGAAGAATCTTGAATAAACCGAAAAGCATTTCTTTCGTCATATGAAATGATGATTTTCTTCCTGCTATGAATGCGCTGCTTATGTTCGCTGAAGTAGTGTAAAAGGACGTAACTGCAGCAAAAAGTATGACGTACTTTAAATTACTAAGGATAGATTTCAATGGTGGCGCCCAGATATCAAGCCCAAAAACAAATATGGATGAGAAAACAAGCGATGCAACGATACTTGAAGTCAGGCATGAGTTTATTATCTTGCTGGCATTTTCCCTGTTCCTTGGTAGGTAGAATATGAAAGCCGTTTGGAAGCCCAGGCCGCTTATCATTGAAAGCAGGAGCATGCTTGATAATAATGCCGATATTGTTCCAACTTCATCCGGTGAATAGTATCTGGCAGCTATAATCCAGAAAACGAAGCCAAGGAGGAGGTTCAAAAAATTTGCTCCTATGAGATAGAAAGAATTTTTGAGAAGAGGGTCATTATAGATTTCGCTGAATAAGCGCATATTGTTCATATAGTGCGAAGTGATAAAAACATTCCGAAGGGAAATTCAATTTTCATTCAAAATAACAGCTTTTACAAAATTCAGGTATATTATGGGTTCTAATCCTCTCACGTAATACCATATATTCTCTTGAATTCCAAATATCACTAAAACTTGTTTCAAAAAGATTTCCCATTTTTAACGTATGGGAATCAGCAATATTGCAGCAGGGAATAACGTCACCATTCGCTGCAATATAAGCACTGGTCCAAGGCCAATAACATTTATTCTTTCTTGAAAAACCTGTGCTCATTATTTCCAGAATTATTTTTTCTTTTTCAGCAGCATTTTTTGCTTCTAGCCATATATAGTCAAATTCTTTAGATTTTAAATCTATTCTAATAGTTTTATTATATCGGTCAATGTTGTTTTTTCCCCAATTTACAAGAGTGGTTTGTAAATAAATGGAATCTACGCTTAATAATTTTGACAGTTTGACTATTTGGGTGGCTTCATGAATGTTGTTTTTAGTAATTACAGACCATATTGATAAACGAGGATATATATTCAAACCTCTATGATTAGCCAAATCTCCAATATTCCTAAGGATTTTTTCAAAATTACTCCCTTTTCTAATCTTTTCATGGATTTCCGGGGTTGCCCCATCAATACTAAAACAAATATGAGTATTTTTTAATTGAATCAATTTTTTAGCTAAGTGTTCATCATAAATAGTTCCATTAGTAAAAACTAGCATTGAAATTCCACGCTCTTCTCCTTCTTTCAACATAAAAGGTAATTGTCTGTTAAGAAAAGGTTCTCCCATCCCCTGTAATTTAGCTGATAACAGATAAGGAAATTGGTTTAAGATGTATCGATAAGATTTTATATCTAAATATCTGATGTCTTTTGTCCAATGGCTCACTTGACAGTGCTCACATCTTAAATTACAATTGTTGTTAGGTTCAATATCAATCGTTGCTGGCAAAAAGGGTACTTTCTTTAACTTGAAAAAGTAAGCAACTATTATGCCAACTAAATTAATACTTTTATATATTTCACCACGTTTTATCGCCAAAATAAATAACTTATAGTATTTTGATTTATTTCTAATATATCTGAACCATTTAAATAGCATTTTATACCATCATTTGACAGTGGTTTTTTCCATATATAGTTTTCACATTCTTTTAGTAGCCACATTCGTTAGAATTGACTATATTCCTAAGTAACCTGGGTTACGGTTTTAAATTTTATTTTTTTACTTTCCTCCATTTGTTTTATCCTGTAACAATATAATCTATAATTCTCCAATAAACTATGTTTCTTAATTTCTTCAAATAGAAATAAGTAATTTAACATTTTAAACTTTAACCTGGAAATGGGACCTTTTGTCATCATGACGACCCTGTTGTTGCTCCTTAACTTAGGCTGCCATCTTAGCTTATATGCCTCCTCCCCTCTTAAGAAGTCAAATTCTTTTAAGCCTCTACCGATCAAATCCTTTAGTATATATAAAATATGAATGTTACCAACCGAATTAGAATAATCGGGGTCAAATGCAGTCTGATAATAGTAATATTTCCCATAATATTCAAAACCCAGAACACCGGACGCATGCTGTCCATTTATATCTAAGAAGGAAAGATTCAGCCAGCCATTCTGTGCAAATTTTTTTGCAACTTCAGTCAAAAATCCTTTTTGGGTTGTACTAAAACAGGGTACACCCTGGTAATTCATTTTCTTTTGATGCATTTCCCAGAAGTCAATCAAGTTTTTTTCCAATGAAATTGTTGTTGAGAATTTTTTAAATTGTATATGGCCTATTTTTTTCTCGATTTTTTTCTCACCTTTGCGTAAATTTCCCCTGAACTTAGTACTCAGCATCTTCAGGTGGTCGTCCAATGATGATTGGATAAGTATGTATGGGGAAAAACCTGTATTTTTTTCTCCTATGAACATTGAATCCTGGCTGAAAGATGGGTTTTTCAGTATATTAAAGAACTTTGAATCACCGGGTATCTGATCGAAACGAAGTGTAAGTTTATTATTGTCAAGATAATATTTTATCAGGCTAAACATCTCCTTGAGTTGACCGTCATCAGGGTCGGAATAAATAATACCTCCGTAATCAGATGAATTCAGCCCGATATTTTCAACAACATCATGGCTGAAAAGAAAGGTGCGATAAGTTGAACAGAGCAATGGAATAATTCCAATTATTTCATCCCGATCTTCTATCATTAATATTTTTAACTTTTTGTTATCGCTAAAGTGACCCCACCATTCGAAGAGCCATTCCCATGTTAAAAATATGTTTTTATCTCTACCCTTTGCCAGCACATCATTCCATGTCCCCCTCATAGATTTGAAATCATCAACTCTATTTATTTCTCTTATTCTCATTCGATCCCCCTTTTTTAGAATAATCCCATTGGTTGAATCCCATAACTTAACCCCATCGCCTGTAAAAGGAAAGCTTTAAATGTTTAATCAAAAACAAAGTTTAAATTGTAATTTTTCCAATATTCAAATTTAATATTATTCGGCATGATTGAAATAGATTACGGTTTTTTGGTTCTGTCAAGTTGTCGGTTGTTAATATTATAATATCAAGTAAATCATATATGGTTGCCATTCTTAAAGTAGCGATTTCCTTCTAACAACCGAAGACTTGACAGTACCCGGTTTTTTCCATGTGTGTAGTCCCGAAACCTTTGGCTTTATATACCCATCTTCTCAGCATGGGAAATCAAAATAAGACTGTTTGCAATTTTTATTTAACTTTCTAAAAGTCCCTTAAAAAGGAATCGTTGCAAGGATTCTCGCCAGGAATAGAAAAAAATAATGTTTAAAAAGGCAGAAGCCAGGCGAGATAATCTATCACGCCCAGCATATCGGTTTATGGATTATCTACTTCGCGGGAAGTTCACGGTCAATATTCATATGCTCCGATATCGTAATCTCCTCCCTGTGGTCTCGATTTTCCGTCAAAGTCCACAATAGCTATCTTGGGAGTCGCCCCTTTATTTATTGCGGGAGAAGTGGATTGGATGCGGAAATCCCCCGATGAAGGATTGACGAATTGTGGACTTCCTGTTATGTAACTGGTGCCAGTCGTACCAGTTGAGCCGTCGATAAGATTGTTTTGAATTGTGTTGCTTCCTACGACCCATATTTGATTGCCATAATTCTGGCTGACTATATTATTACTTATGACCACATTGGTGGATTTACTATATTTATTTATAATTCCGCCGTCCCATCCTATTGCGTTGTTTTGGTATACGGTGTTTCCTTCTATTAATATGTTGTCTATAGTCCCGCTGAGGCAGAGAGTACCAGGATCGTTGCCACAGTCAGCATAATAATCTACGACTATTCCATTTGCCCCGTTTCTATATACTAGATTGTTGTATATCTTGACATTTTTAATAGTGCCGCCTCCTTCAACAGCAACGGCTATTCCTCGAGAAGCACCCGGACCATCATGGATTATATTGTCATATACTTCCACGTTTTCCTGGTACTCGGTAAAAGGATCCATATAAACACCTGCGCTTGAAGTCGGTTTTATGTTGTTATGATGAATGCGCCCGTTGCTCGATCCCATTTTTGCGTTAATGCTCTCGGTATTGATATTATCATGGATCTTATTGTTTTTTACATCAAAACCATTGACATGAACAAGACTGACAATCTCGTTTTCAGTTCCTGCTCCTGCAGTATGAGCTCCTGTTACCTCATTATTGTCTATGGTAATGCTTGAGGCCCTCTCTACATATATTCCGGAAGAATATGCACCATTAATATAATTGTTCTGGATATTAATATTCGAAGGGCTTCCGCCTGATACCATGATTCCTACGTATGAGGATTTTAGCACCCTGAATCCTGAGATTTGTATATAACTTGCACCATTTATACGGATCAGTCCGTCCCATGATCCTAAAGATATACCGGTGCCATCAATCGAAACAGTTTGCCCCGGATACGCTGCAAATATGATGTAATTTCCTGGGCTTCCTGATCTCGTTATTGTAACTTTCTCATTGTACGTTCCGCCCATGACATAAACCATATCTCCTGCAGACACCGTGTCTGCTGCGTGTTGAATAGTTCTCCATGGAGACGAAGATGAGCCAGAGTTGCCATCATTACCATTAGTGGCTACATAATATTTAGGGCCATTTGAAACTGGAGCAGGCACGCTCGCAGGAGATGGGGTTGCAGTTGGCGTCGCCGTAGGATCCGGTGTTGTGATTGGTGCTGGTGCTAGTTTTAGTGCTGGTGCTGGTGTTAGTGCTGGTGCTGGTGCTGGTGCTGGTGCTGGTGCTGGTGCTGGTGTTAGTGCTGGTGTTAGTGCTGGTGTTAGTGCTGGTGCTGGTGTTGGTGCTGGGATAACTGCGTTTTTCAGGCTTAATGAAACATCATCCACCCAGAAAGTCCCATAACCATTCCAGATATTTGCATAGATAAAAAGATATACTGTATTGGAACCTGTCCTAAAATCCATACTATTCTTTGTCCAGTCATTCGTACCCTTGTTGAAATAAAGGTTTGTCTGTTTGATCCAATTCATGTTTGCATCAAGTTCAGCTACCCTGACCGCAGGGGGATTAGTGCCGCCTGCAGCGTTGGTTTTACCCTGAGCAGATACCGTGTAATCTGTAAGAGGTTTAGCAATTATTAAATCAGAGTGTGGAGACCCTGATATAGAATTGGTTGTTCCTGGTAGACTAATTTTAATCGATCTTGCTCCAGTCGCTGATATGCTGTCCGATACAGGGGTGTTTCCATTGTTTGTCACAAATGCCCAATTGTCAGGTGTGTTGATTCCTTTTTCAAAGCTTGGGTTAGCAACAAGACTGGAAACTATTGGTGTTGGTGCAGGTGTGGAAGTTGGTGTTAGTGTTGGGATAACTGCGTTTTTCAGACTTAATGAAACATCATCCACCCAGAAAGTCCCATAACCATTCCAGATATTTGCATAGATAAAAATATATGCTGTATTGGAACCTGTCCTAAAATCCATACTATTCTTTGTCCAGTCATTCGTACCCTTGTTGAAATAAAGGTTTGTCTGCTTGATCCAATTATTGTTTGCATCAAGTTCAACTAACCTGACCGCAGGGGGATTAGTGCCGCCTGCAGCATTGGTTTTACCCTGAGCAGATAACGTGTAATCTGTAAGAGGTTTAGCAATTATTAAATCAGACTGTGGAGATCCTGATATAGAATTGGTTGTTCCTGGTAGACTAATTTTAATCGATCTTGCTCCAGTCGCTGATATGCTGTCCGATACAGGGGTGTTTCCATTGTTTGTCACAAATGCCCAATTGTCAGGTGTGTTGATTCCTTTTTCAAAGCTTGGGTTAGCAACAAGGTTCACATCTAAAGTAGCTGCCGACGATATTGATATGGAAAGCAAGATTAGATTAATAATAATAAATCCTGCATTTATATATCTTATCGCTTTTAATTCTATTTTTTTTTTGTTCATATTTAATCCCATCGTTTTATTGTTCATAGTTGATTTTTCATTATTATCATTAGAATAATGAAATATTTTTATTATTTGAATGATATTTGTTCTTATACTTAAACATTATGATAATCACGATACTTATTATAATTAAAATTCGTGTCGCTCTAAATTGTTTTTGTATGTATAATCCCGACTTATTCGATAATAAAATTGAGATTTCTTTGATATGTCACATTTTTTATTAATTTCAATACTAATTGTTTCGTCGATATACACTTATTTATTATGTTTTTATTTAATATTTTCATTGAAATCACCGATTCATTCCACATTTTTATAGAATAAAAGTAAATCGATAGTTTTATACGGTTTTTAAAGTTTTTAAAGATTTATTGGATTTTTTCTTTATTTTTAATTCTTCAATATACCTTATTTTTGTTTTTAATTTAATAACAATTATTATTTAACTATTTTATATATTTATGCCTATTGTTGGCTTTATGCAAAAATGTATTGGGCATACTTATTTCTTGTAGCAATATTTAAATCCCACATGTATGGCGGCAACTTCACAATGTCACTTAAGAATAGCGTAGGGATGGGATAAATGGTAACCAAATTCTTAAGATCGAATCTCTTATAAGTATTACTTTACTCTGTTTTTCTATGGAATGCGATAGCTGATATTGCTGCACAAATAGCCAATAATATAACGAATGCGACATTCTCACTTGATACTGCTGGCGCTCCTATACCATTGTTCATAATTCTATTGCTAATACCATATTCCAGCGCTGGTACAAAACTACCATGGCTTAACAAAAGTTCTACATGGGCAAAAAATACTTTGTTGTAAACAGGATAAAACAGGAATATACCGCCGGTAAACAGGTCTAGAATCAGATGGGACGTAAGGTAGAAGATAATTATGCCGAAAACTTCCCGCTTGCTCTTTGCGAACATAAAAAACAAGAGAGGAATGATTACTATAAAAATATTATGAAATAGTACTCTATGAAGCGGGATACCATTTGAGCTGAAAAAAATGCTGTCTATATCCGGAAGCATTGCAAAAAAACTAAGAGCAATTACTTCTCTTTGATTCAATTTGAGCTTCTTTGAAAATAAGAGAAGTATCGCAACCGGGATAAAAATATGGTCAAGAGGAGAGGACATAAATTATTACTTTTTATTTGCATTCATTAACTGTTTTCATTATTATGCACGAGGTTTTTCATCTTGTATATCACAACAATCGCAGCAAGAGAATTTGCTGCAAGAAATGCAAAGGCTGCCCCCTCTATACCTGAACTTCTTGAAAGAGGAAAAGCGAAGGCAAGTGTAAGAACAGCAATTCCAGCATTTATCTTTATCACGCTAGAAACTCTTTTTTGAACGTTTCTGACGGCTGTAAACAACGTGTTAATAGAAACGGGAAGACTTGCAATTGTAAGTATTAATAGAGTAGTGGATGCATTCTCGGCATAGAGCGGATTAAAAATATTCAGTACAAATTTACCAAAAAATACGAAAAATATAACTCCTGGAAAAAGAATAACGGCATTTAATTTTATTGATTTTTTCACTTTATGCCATAATTCCCCACCGTCTGAGGATTCTGCGAGAAGTGAATTTGATATCGATTGTGGGATCCCATAGAGAAGACCTCCTACCATCATTGCGATATAGAAGAAACCTGTGGATTCTGCAGAAACCAAATTAACTATCATTATAGGTAGGACAAGACGTGGAAGAGTATAAAAAATTTCTGCAAGATAGTTCCCTACTGAATATCCTGCCATGCTTTTAATTATTGAATCCAGCATGAGGGCAGGCAAATATCCTTTCCATACCAAAGATAACAAAAAAAATCCAACAGCTACTGCAATCATTACTCCTATACCCCATGCCATAAATATACCTATAGCTCCGAAAACTGAAAACATCTGGAGGGGAAGAATCTTAAAAAAACCAAACAGTATCTCTTTTGTCATGTGAAATGAAGATCTCCTTCCTGCTATGAAAGCACTGCTTATATGCGCTGATATAGTCGTAACAGTCGTAACTGTAGCAAAAAGTATGACAAATTTCAAATCATTAAAAATAGATCTCAATACCGGCGCCCAGATATTAATTCCCAAAATAAAAATAAATGAAAAAACAAGCGATGCAACGATACTTGAAGTTATGCATGAGTTTATAATTCTATTGGCGTTTATTCGGTCTCTTGGCAGATAGAATATAAAAGCTGTGTGAAAACCTAAGGTGCTTATCATTGAAATCAGGGACATACTTGATAATATTGCCGAAGTTGTTCCAACTTCATCCGGTGAATAGTATCTGGCAACTATAATCCAGAAAAAGAAACCGAGGATCAGATTTAAAAGATTGGTCATCATGAGGTAAAAAAAATTTTTAACGAGTGAGTCGTTATAAATTTTCTTGAGAAAACGCATAATTCAGTCTCGTTTCAAAATTTATGATTATATTTTATTTTTTAGTTTTTCATTTTCATTTATTTGTTTAATTTTATATTTATATAATTTATAATTTTCTATCAGATTATGCTTTTTAATTTCATCATATAGAAATATCCAATTTAGAATTTTAAATTGGAACTTAGAAATGTAACTTTTTGGCATCATCACAATCCTATTATTACTCCTTAATAGAGACTGCCATCTAAGTTTATATGCTTCATCTCCTCTTAAAAAATCAAATTCTTTTAAACCTCTGGAAATTAAATCTTCTAATATGTAGAGTATATGAATGTTACCAATGGAATAGGATGAATAATTTGGGTCAGATCCTGTCTGGTAATAATAGTATCTATCTTCGTATTCAAAACCTAAGACAACGGATGCATGTTGTCCATTTACATCCAGAAAGGAGAGATTTAACCATCCGTTGTTTGCCAGTTCTTTTGATACCTCAGTCAAAAATTCCATTTGAGTTTTAGTAAAATATGGTAAATTTTGGTGATTCACTTTTTTTTGATTCAAACTCCAAAAGTCTTTTAAATTTTTATCTAAAGAATTTAGTGTTAAAATTTTTTTAAATTCTATTTTACCATAATTTTTTTCAATATCTTTCTCTCCTCTTCGCAGATTTTTCCTGAATTTTTTACTCAGTTTATTTAAGTGATCATTCAATGACGATTGAACTGGTAAATATGAAGAAACACCTGTTTTCTTCTCTCCTACAAATAATGAATCGCAGAATGATTGGTTATGCAATATCTTAAAGAACTTTGAATTATCAGGCAGCTGGTCAAAACGAATAATAATTTTATTATAGTTAAGATAATATTTTATCAAATTAAACATCTTATTAATTTGATTATCATCCATATCAGAATAAATAATACCTCCTCCATAATCAGATAGATTTATTCCAATATTTTCGACAACATTATAGCTAAAAAGAAAAGTATGATAAGTTGAACAAAGCAATGGCATAATCCCAATTATATCATCCTGATCTTCAATTACCAATATTTGCATCTTTTTGTTATTGCTAAAGTATTCCCACCACTTGAAAAGCCATTCCCAGGTTAAAAATATGTTTTTATCACGGCTCTTTCCAAGAAGATCATTCCACGTTTCTCTTATAGATTTGAATTCATCAACACAATTTATTTCTCTTATTTTCATTGTATCCCCATTATATCCCCTTTAAAGAGTTTTTCTAAGCTTATCCCACATAAGCAGCTCATAAATGGAAAAAATATAAATTTTCCAACAGGCAATATAGTATTGATATATTAGATTGAAATAGATTATGGTTGTTTATACTTACCTTCTCAACTTACGGTATTACTGTAAATAAAGACACATGGAGGGTGTAAGTAATTGTCTCAAATTGACAAGAAAACAAAACATAACCTTTATACCTATCACTATGGTTATTTAATGAAGATAAAATAACGACTGAATAAATAGGGGTTTGATTTAATAAAATGAAAAGAGAGATCTATTTTCCTGCATTGGGAATAGTGGTCGGCGAACTAATGATGTTTTTTGGCCAGGTGAATATTGGCTTGCCAATACATATAATAAACCTTCAGTTAATAAGTCTGGTCTTAATTCTCAGCAATATCCGACCAGATATCAAAAAAGTTCTCCAGAGTATGATATTATTGATCCTGATGCGGATTATAAGTCTTGTAATGCCCCAATTCTTTACATTTACTATGCTCTGGTATGTCTTAATATATGGTGTCATGTTCATACCAATTTATATTATAATAAAAAACCAGAATATTTCATTAAGTGAAATCGGAATAAATTTCAAACGTCTCCATATTTACCTCCCCATTGCTCTTGTTATCGGTATAGATTTTGCAGTACTTGAGTACCGCATTCTTGACCCTTCCGCCCTGATCGGAAATGTCCAGCCTTCTAACCTTGTACAGATCGCTATTGTAATGTTTGTTTTCATAGGACTGGCGGAAGAACTTATATTCAGATCAATACTCCAGACCAGGCTTGAAAAAGTAATTGGCTTGAAGAAGGGACTTTTCTTGACCGCTATTTTGTTCGGAGTAATGCATTCTGTTTATGGGCAAATCAACGAAATATTATTAGCGACCTTATTTGGAGTTGTCATAGGTTATATATTCCAGAAGACAAGGAGCTTTCCCTTTATCCTGGCCATCAACGGTATTACAAATATGCTTCTTTTTGGTATATTGCCTATACTATTAAAATGATTCTATAAATAATGATACCTGCGAAAGTAATCAGCATAGGAATTGAAATCGCATCAAGGGTGCTTGAAACACATCTGTTCAAATATTTAGAATCCAAAACCAATAACGTGATAAAAACCGAAACAATAAGGGAAATAACTGCGAGAGCCTCCAAATTAGCATTTAAAGGAAAGGATGTTTGCATATTTGATACTGCAATTATAATACCCATATATATCTAAATTACCTTTCAGTATTAAGTTCTTTTCGTTTTCAAAATAATCCTGCAAAACATTTATCATGACTGGAGATAAGAGGGAAAATCATGAAGCTTTTCGTCCCATCCCCAGGACATATCGACAGTCTCAAGGAATTATTGACCCGGAAGGAGAAGATATACTCTATTTTCATGGCAGGTTCCCCTGATTATATTGGCACGGGAAGGAGCAATCTTGCCTCCCCCCAGCTTGAGGAAATAAAAGAACAGACTGAGTACGCTCATAAAAACGGGGTTAAGATGGAACTTGTGCTGAATTCAAGCTGCATGGGAGGGCGCCAGCTTACGCCTGAAGGATACAGGACAAACCACTGGTATGTTGAAAAACTTGTGGATATCGGGATCGATTCCATTGTTGTTGCGGATCCTTATCTTGTTGAGACCATTTCAAGGGATTTTGATGTGGATGTTGTAGTATCAGTGCTTGCTTTTGTGGATTCCCCGCAAAAGGCCGAGTTCTTCGAGGACCTTGGCGCAAAATCAATAGTGATTGATTCAAATGTAAACAGGCATTTCGATGTTCTTCATGCAATCAGGGATTCTGTGGATTGCGAATTAAAGCTCCTTGTCAATGAAGGATGCCTTTACCGCTGCCCATTCAGATATGCGCATTTTAACTTCTTTTCTCATGCTTTCGGGCCTGAACCAAGACCCAATGTGCTTGATGATTATTATTACTTAAAATGCCTTGAATTAAGGATTGAAAATCCCGAACTGATCATAAAATCCCCATGGATAAGACCTGAGGATATCAAGCTCTACAGAGATATCACCGATGTGTATAAGATCGGGGGCAGGACGCATTTTGTGGACTGGATCCTGAATTGTGTGAATGCATACTATAATGAAAGTTATGACGGGAATCTTATGGACATTCTGGATTGTCCCAAGGATTTGAAAGACCTGTATAATATTCCAAATAAAAGCCTGGATGGTATCCTGGAGAAACAGTGGACTAACTGCAAAAAAGTTTGCAACAAATGCGGTTATTGCAGGACACTTACAAAGAAGGTCACGCAGGTTTATTCAAATGGGGGAACAGAACACCAGATGTGTCTGCCGTGGGATACGATAGCGGTGAAAACATGATTTTAGAAGAAATTTTGAAAAACAGGGCAGGTTTTGAAGAAAAGTTAAGAAAACTGATAGGCAGGCCAGTACTTTTAATAGAGCTTGATATGTTCGCCCTGCCCTGCGGATGTTCAGGTATTACAGCAAATATGAGAGGGCTTGAATTTGATGACCTGGAGGTTTTTGAGCAGCAAGTCCTGCCATTGGTCAAAGAAATGGCCGAAAACCTTGGAGTCAAGCCAACAGTGACATTTGCGCGTCTTGTGCCTGGAAGCTCCATCGTTGCATCGCTTAACTGGCGTACGCTATGCCCACGATGCTATCCGGAATTTGCAAGAGGCGCGGGGAAAATGCCAAGACCGGATCTGTATATGCTGGTGTTTGAAAGACGAAAGTAATTTTAAATTCTTTTTGTAAACCCATCAATATTACCTATAAATTCCGAAATTGAATTGGCAATCGATATTTTTTTCATATTATCGAGTGGATTAGTACCAATCGTGCCATTCAAATCTATGAACTCTTTTTTACAGCTATCGTATATGTTTTTAATGATTTTTATATGATTATTATCGTTTGAATAAATCCTTTCTAATGTCATTATAATTGATGAACCGATTTCAAGGAAAGACTGAAATGACATATTAAACTCTTGTTTATCACCAACCATGATATTCTCTCTAATTTCTTGCAATTTTTCCAATTGTTCACTGAATGGAGAAATAGATATTGGTATCGCTTTTGGCAAGAAATATTTGTTTAAAATATTAGATATCCAAGTGCCAATACATGTACCTTCTGTAGTGTGCTGAAATATAACCAACAGAGTGATTAAAACTCCTATTCCCAAAAGAATTTTATGAAGCCATGATAAGGAGCTGGGTAATGAATCTGTCAATAAAAATATGAAAATGTATTCAGCTGAGATTGTAAAGGAGAATATACCGAAGATTTGAGTGCTCAAGACTAAAAAATTCTTATTACCCCTCTCAGACCATTGAACATATAAAATTACTACTGCAAAAAGAAAGGGGATGACATAGTATGGATTGAAGAAAAAAAGCTGATTGAAATAATCAGAAAAGTTCACCATGAGCTATTGAACCTCTCAACGGCTTTTCTATCCAGTTCATCTGTGTTAGAGCCAGCTTTCGATCCGATAAGACCACCAATCACTGCTCCAATTGGCCCTGCAACCAGTGCTCCAAGTGCTCCTAAAACTATAGCGCCACTTACTGCACCACCTACATTAGTCTCAGCAAAAACTTCATTCCGGGTATAAAATGCATCCCTTCCATAAACGGAACATCCTATTTGTTGGCATCGTAAAACAAATTGGAATGGCAGTTCTCCTCTAAGTTGGGCTGGGCTATTAATATATATTTTATTTCTGCAATATTGACATTGCACATACAGCCTCATTTTATCTCCAAGGCATACTTTGTCAGTAGGTTTGTTATTGTATCAAACATTGTCTTAACATTTTCCTCGCTTTTACCCCAATCAAAGATCTGAAAATTTGGATTTGAGGTTACTTTTACTTTAGTATAGTTTGAATCAGAAGAAATTACGATCTCTATAGTTTCCCCCCACGATACAAAAGTAATAGGTGTAGATGCATTTATTTTATCTTTTGATTCTTCTATTATTTTCCATTCAAGCTCTTTAAAGGCTTTCTTGATAGCGTCATATATTATTGGTTGTGGAAATTGAAATAATTGATTTGCTGAAGCCATGATTATAGAGTAATTTATGCAATATTTTTTATCATTATATAACTTTTAATTATGTACTGGTCAAATAAATACTTATTTGGATGAAGTTATTGTTTTATCCCTTTTACTGTATGCATATAAATGTAAACTATATCAACAAATCTACCATAGTAACATTAATGACAATGAGTGTTCACTTGCGAAAAGTGAATGAAAAACAATACAGGCTTTTGAAAAGTGCCGTTGCAAAAAAAAGATGTCATCTTGAGCAGTGCATTATCATTGCCGATGGAAAATTATTGGGGGCTGAGGACTGTCTGGAAAATGCATGGGCTCTTGCATCTCCTTATGAGACTGCATTGGTGACAAGAATTTCAAAAAAATAATGCATGCAAAAATATTTGTTAGTTCAATGTGAATACCAGCAAGAAGAAGTCTAAAAAATGATCAAAAACTATATGAAAAATATATAATAAGTGATATAATTATGGAGCTTACACCCCTTTTAACAACATTTGGCCTTATTGCTCTTGCCGAGCTTGGCGATAAAACCCAGCTTACAGTGATCGCATTATCTGCAAGATATGACAGGAAGAAAGTCTTTTCAGGCGTCGTACTTGCCTTTATTCTCGTAACCGGGCTGGGCGTTCTTGTCGGGGAAGGACTATTGCGATTGATCCCGGAAAATATTATCAAGATAATAGCCGGCCTCATGTTCATTATTTTTGGGATAATGATGCTAAGATCGAAAGAAGATTGCGAAGAAGACAATAATTCGCCGGTAATCAATCCGTTTATTTCAACGTTTAGCATGATAGCTCTTGCTGAAATGGGGGATAAAACCCAGCTTTCTGCTATCACACTTTCAGCAAAATATAATTCGCCATATCTTGTTTTTACAGGCGCGGTTCTTGCCCTTGCGGCAATAAGCCTTCTGGGGATACTTGCTGGCAAAAAACTATGTGAAATCGTGCCGCTATCAAAAATAAAGCTGGGCGCAGGCGCGTTGTTTATCCTGTTCGGGATATTGTTTATAGCAGGATTTTAGGTAAAAAAGAAATAAAAGCGGACTTAGAAACCCAGCTTTTCATTTACGAAAATAAGATTAATTTTCCTGTTCTTGTTTATTTCCCTCTCAAAGATCAGGTATTTCCCGAGTGTGGTGCCCGTACTACCGATGCTTTTCATTCTCTTATCTTCGAGGGGAAAGCAATATTCACGAATACGGTTGAATCCTTCTTCCAATGTTGGTACAATTTTTTGCGTTCCCACGATCCATATAACATTATCCGAGGAGTAAGAATAGGATGGGATCGAGCTCCCTGTCGCATTCACGATAAGAACCTCCCCTGTTTCCACAACAGCATGAACACTTCCAAGGAAGTATTCAGATATGACACTTTTCTTGCGCAGTTCCATTTGTTTGCCAGGATCTTTTTCCGAAAGGATCTGTCCTTTCAGGTTTTTCCAGGGGTGTTTCCCGGATTTAAGAAGATCAGTAAAACCGATTTCGTTAAGTGTTGTTGAGCTGCCGGTCATTACCTCTTTTCCCGGTGGTATAAGAGCATTGATTTTCGTAAGTGCTTCTTCTTTAGTGTTTACCAGCTCGGCATTGACATTGCGTGTTTTCAAGGCTTCCATTGTTCTTTTAACTACGTCTTTTGAGGCTAATGTTTCATATTTCATAGATGTCCCCCATATAAATAAGATATTCAATCTATATAAATAGATAATCCTGTTCATGTCCAATCTATATAAACAGATAATCCAAAGAGACCAATGTGAACAATCGTTATCAATAATTGCCTGTAAAAATAATAATTCAAAAACCTTATAAACTTGTTTTTCCTACTAACTAGGTGTACTATTAGGCGGTGAATTATTTTGTTAAGTGTCAATGAAAAAGCAATGGAAATTGCAGAAGAAATGATGGATTGGTCCGAGGAGTTAAAAATCAAAGCCATGGAACTGAAAAATGGCGGCAAAGTGATAGATTGCGGAATAAACGTACCCGGGGGGTATGAAGCCGGTCTTTTGTTTACTGAAATCTGTATGGGGGGATTTGGAGGTTGTTCGGTATCAGTACATAAAATAAGTGATATACCGCTTGCGTTCATAGATGTTACAACGGATCATCCTGCGATTTCATGCCTCGGAGCGCAAAAAGCAGGGTGGAGGATAAGTGTGGATAAATATTTCGCCATGGGTTCAGGCCCTGCAAGAGCTCTTGCGTTAAAACCTAAAAAAACCTATGAGCGGATAAAATATGAAGATGATTACGAGTATGCAGTTATCGCTCTTGAATCAAACCAGCTTCCTGATGAAAAGGTAATTGACACAATAGCAGAGGCATGCCATGTTGACTCTGAGAATGTGATCGCACTCGTTGCTCCCACAGCCAGCATTGTTGGTTCGGTACAGGTTTCAGGACGCGTTGTTGAGACAGCTATATTCAAGCTTAATGAACTGGGATATGATACCACAAAAATAATAAGCGGCACAGGATGCGCACCTATTGCGCCAGTCGTCAAGGATGATCTTATGGCCATGGGAAGCACCAATGACAGCGTGATATATTATGGTTCTGTATTTCTGACTGTCAGGGGATTTGAAGAGGAGAAATTCAAAATGGTGCCGTCCAGTACATCAAAGGATTACGGTAAACCATTCTACAAGACTTTCAAGGATGCAGGATATGACTTCTTTAAGATCGATGCAAATGTGTTCGCTCCTGCTGAAATTACGGTAAATGACCTGGAAACGGGTAAGACATACCATGCAGGCCACCTGAATAGTGAAGTTATTCTGGAATCTTACGGCATAAGCGGGATATAGAAATAGAATGCAGGCAGCATGAATGATCCTGCCCGGACTGCAAAATTTATTCCTATAAGCTATAACATATCAGATAACAGATTTTTCTCAGGTATATCCCTTACTTTTTCTTCGAGTTCTTTTAATTCAAAAAAGGCAATAATTTTTGCGCAAATTTTTTTCCGGGTATACATCAGCTGGCCCCCTTTTTTAAGGAATGAACTATATACTTCATCAAACTGTGCTTTTTCCTCATCATTAAGCTCGATAGAAGATAATTTCCCGGATAAATGATTGATCACGATCATCAAATTTATCTCTCTCACCCTTTTTAGCTTTGCTTTTTCCTCCTCGTTCTCTATATAGACACTTCTTTTTAGTTCTGGCGACCAGCCAACGAGTTTTCGTTTGAACTCGATAAAAGTGACAGGAACAAATTCCCCTTCCCGGGGTTTGGAAAATTGTTTTATTAAATGATATTCGTCCATTTATCTGAATCTCGATTTCAAATGATTTAATAACTCCGGAACACTCATGCAAATAACCACAGACCGTTCTATCATCAGATTCACAGTTCCCTCAATACCCAGCGTCCTGAAATCCGTCCTGAGGCCAAGAACGGGCTTGGCTTTCGCGAACGCAAAACCTATTTCCCATGCAGTTCCCGAATCAACATCAGCTCCATCTATAACTGCAATGATTATGTCCGAATTCTCAATCCCCTTCAGGTTCTTACTGAAAATTATTTTCTGCCGGTCTAACATGTCTTTTACATTGTTGGAATCCTCTTGCGGCAGGAATACAGTAAAGCCGGCGCTTATTAACTCATCCCTGAGTTTGCGGTTAAAATCACACTCAGCCTCTGAAAAAAGCGGCGCTGCAAGATAAACGGTTTTCATAATATATACACCACTTGTTAGTTAAATAAGATTTGTGAACCACTCCGGGCTAAAGCCACGGAGCGTCCCGCTGCATCGACCCTCTATTGAGTAGTCCTTGACGGGCGTTAATTCCGGTAGTTCCTACCGTACTTGGTCTATTTTTGATCAATCGTGAAATTCATCAACTGATTCCAGCCAGCATCAGATATTGATTTGGCAAGATGATGATTCCGAACCATGTTCTTGATCTGCAAATCCTCAATCCTGATTTTTCTATGGGTTTTTGAAACAATGATTCGCTGTTTATTCCTTTTCCCTGACCCTTTCCTTTTCCGGCTTAACCGCTTCTGTTCCAGTGTCAGTTTTCCTTCCGATTTTCGCAGGAATTTTGGCGGTTCAATCTCTTCCCCGCTGCTCAGGGTTATCAGTGAAATTAACCCGGCATCAATATCTTTTTTGATCGTACAGGTCTTGATTTTGCCTTCAATTTCTCTATGCTGGATTATCTTGATATTCCCTATTTTCGAGAGGTTGAGTTTTCCATCTTCAAGTCCAAAACCTGGGGGATACGTGAAACTGTTGTACCTGTTCCTTCCCTGAAACCGTGGATAGCCAAAGCCATTAAACAAATTCTTGAAACTCTTATCGACTCTTTTTATCACATCTTGAAGTACCTGAGAATAGACATCTTTCTGAAATAATGTTTTTGTGACTGCCAATTCTCTTTTCTGTTCGTAATAGTTAACCCATTCGGGTTTGCCCCACGAAAATACATCAAAATCCTTTTTCAATCTGTTAAGCTCAGCCTGTCGTTTTCGTTTTTCAAGACAATCGTTATAAAGATGTCTGCAAGTAGCAAGAGTCCTGTTCAATTTAACCTCTTGATTCTTGTTTGGATAGATTCGGAACTTGCAGGATTTTTTCATTTAGTGATTGCATTCGTTTCATGATAGATATTACTGATGTTAGTAGTGTGAAAGTATTGATATTCTTTTTCCCGGTATCCAATTCATTTCTCAGTGGTGAAAAACCACCTATTTACTACTTATATCCAATTTTGGTGGATCCATGAGTTTTAACCATTTATATAATAATAAGATGAGGCATATAAGTATCCCCAGGACTATGATCTCATCGAGAACCTCAGCATTCTTTTCATCCATTATCCCTTCGAATACTTCTTCCAGTTCCACAATGGCACGGATTATGAAAAGTATCAATGACATAAGGATCAATTTCCAGTTTTCCTTGAGGAATGACTCATTAAGAAAAGCGCGCGCCCTGAGGGTGGCAGGGTCGATCTTCTTCCGGGCTATATAGATCCTGGCTGCAAGATAAACACCAATAAGCGCGAAAAATATTGTAAGGATCAATACAGGGATCTTTAATGTCAGCATAATCTTCCTCATCATGTATATGATGGATGGTATATATACGAAGGTGTGAAATTCGTGTGAAGTTAGTGTGATATTATGAATTCTTATGCGTTAGTCTTAAATCATGCAAGTACAATGGTGTCGGCGTGAAACAAACAGACGTTATCATAGTCAGATATGATGAACTTGCACTGAAGAGTAAGAACGTTCGGACAAGATTTGAGCAGATACTAGTCAGGAATTTAAAATCAATGCTCAAATCAGAAGGCTGCAGTTTTTCCAATATAACACGTGAAATGGGGCGGATCTTCATACATTCCGAGGACCCGAAGGCTATAAAAAGCGCTTCAAGAGTATTTGGTGTTGTTTCAGTTAGCCCTGCTTATACATGTGAAGCTACACTTTCATCCGCAGCAGGATCATGCGCAGGAATTGCATCTGATGTTCTAAAAGAAGGCCAATCATTTGCAATCAGGGCTCGAAGAGCGGGGAACCATGATTTTACATCCAGGCATATAGGTATTGCCTGCGGTGATGCTGTATTTGAGAAAATGAACAGTAATGTTACGGTTGATCTTGAAAATCCTGATGTTGAAATTTTCGTGGAATTAAGGCAGGAAAAAGGTTATGTGTTCACAGGATCGGTTAAAGGCGTGGGAGGTCTGCCGCTTGGAACCCAGGGAAAGATGGTAGCTCTTGTTTCAGGAGGTATTGATTCACCTGTTGCTGCATGGCTAATGATGAAACGGGGTTGCGATATAATACCCCTGTATTTGAATAATGATCCGTTTTCCGATGAGAGCACGCGCGAAAGAGCAATGAACTGCATTGATGTTTTACAGAAATGGTCGCCGCATAAGAAACTTACAATTTACGAAGCGCCGCATGGTGAAAACCTCCTGGCATTCCTGAGTAATTGCAGTAACAGGCTCAATTGTGTACTGTGCAGGCGCATGATGTACAGGATCGCTGGCGAGGTACTGAAAATAGAAGATGCGCACGGGATAATCACGGGTTCATCCCTTGGCCAGGTAGCTTCCCAGACATCAGAAAATATGCTCGCCGAGATGTATGGCATGGAATACCCGATCTATCATCCCCTTATCGGGCTTGATAAGCTTGAGATAACCAACATGGCAAGAAATATCGGCACATTAGAACCCTCAACAAAACCTGCGACATGCTGCATGGCAGTCCCGGAATATCCATCAACAGCATCTAAACCAAAAGAAGTCGTAGAAGCTGAGAAACTTATAGATGTCCCCTTGCTGGTTGATAACATGTTAAAAAATATTAAGAAGTTCACCCGGTGATTCTTTTTTTTATAATCAGCAGCAAGACCGCTAATAGCAAGTATAATGCCTGAAATCCCGCGGCTTCCTCTGGTAATTTTAATTTACCGCGTGACTCCTGTATAGTTTGTACCATATCTTCAGGTCCGAGGTATCCGACATGGCGTGAGATCTCACTGCCTTCCGTATCAAGGAATACGATTGTAGGATAATATGCTATATTATATTTATTTTCGATATCGATCCTTATCTGCGTATCCACTTTTATAGCAACAAAATCCTTCAGTTCTGAAACAACACGCGGATCCGGATAAGTGCTTTTTTCCATTTCTATGCACGGGCCGCACCAATCTGCATAAAAATCAAGAATTACGGGTTTTTCCATTGAACTTGCAGCATCCATGCCTTTCTCATAAGTGTACCATTGTGTTGTTTCGGCATTTGCAGGAATGATTATTAATACTATTAAAAATAATATTACTAATTTGCGCATCAGAATAGAATTAGCTTTATAGGTATAAAATTATTCGCAAAAATACCCGTAGATTATTATACAACATCATGTATCATTATTATAATGAGAAAACTTTTTAAGCAATGAACGCAAATTCTATAATGGTAACAATGAACAAATATATTTCCATTATATTAATAATCCTAATTGCCACAGCGTTATCCGGTTGTACAGATGAGGGTGCTACGAAAGGAACACCCATCGAAGTCCAGAAATTCGATCGGGCCAATCCAAATCTTGATGCTAAAATAGTTGATGTAAAGTTTGATAAGAACGACATAAGAGCAGGAGAAACTGTAACAGCAGAATTATTTATTGCCAACACAGGCTCTGAAAAAATCACAAATGAAACCATAGAAATAAAAGCCAAGCTTAAGACGCTTGATGATTCTCTCGCGAATCTTTATTTAAAGACAATGAGCGAGGAAAAGAAAACAAGGATTATTGACCCGATAGAATTTGGAACCGGGATTGAACCCGGAACAGTAAAATCAATCAGTGCAAAATTCCATACCATCAAAGAGATGGAAGGAAGAAGCCTTGCAGGTACTTATGATATAACTATAACTTTAACAGTTAATGGGCAAAAGATCGAAGCAAGGGTAATTCCGATAACACTTTATCCCGGGGATGTAAGGGAATTTACCCCAGCTCCGACACCCGGTCCATCACCAACACCTGCGCCGACTCCAACACGCACTCCCACTCCAGAGATCATCGAGACGCAAACGCCGACACCTGCCCCTACACCTGAGCCTGTTGTTGTAGCAACTCCTACTGGAAAGAACTTTACAACATTTGTTAAAGATGACAAGTACTTCCCCAATAATCTCAATATAGAGCCAGGAGACATGGTTCTCTGGGTTAATAAGATGGATTCCGACTATACAATTGTTGAAATGGATAAGAAAATCCCGGACATGGTTCTCAGGGCAAGAAATAGTTATATTTTTAACACTACAGGAGAATACAGGCTTGGATTGTATTTCAAACCGATGCGTGGGGAGCCAGCAATCCAGACAATCAATGTAAGAGTTAATGCAACTAAATAACTTGCATTAATTCATAATCTTTTTAAAGTCATAAGACGATACCATATCGGTGAAATTATGGTATTAAAAAATGTTATTCTCTTTATTTGTCTTGTATTATTAATCACCGGTTCTGCGACAGCATCAACTCTTGAGGTTGGACAGGGCAAGACCTATACAACTATTCAATCGGCTATCGATGCTGCAAAAACAGGCGATACAATTCTTGTCAGTGAGGGCACATACAATGAAAATCCTCTTATCAAAACGAACGAGATTTCAGTAATGGGAAAGAACAGGGAAAAAACTATTATTGAAGGCAGAAAGACCAGCAGCGGGATCAGGATAGATGAAGTGAACAATGTAGTAATAAGCGGATTTACCATAAAGAACAGCGGTGGTGGGGGACAGGAAGATGCCGGAGTTGCTATTTATAAAGGGAATGGAAACACTGTTTCAAACTTGATCATCACTGGTAACTCAGTGGGTATTTCGATATACCAGGGAAGCAATAATAACATCGTTTCAGGAAATATTATCGAATCAAATTCAGGATATGGTATTAATATTTATGCTTCAAATGATAATAAGATTTTCAATAACAACATAAAGAGCAATAAAATCGGAATTTATTCATATTCTTCAAAAACAAATCGCATATACCAGAATAATTTCATAGAAAACAAAGATCAGGCCTATGATAATAGCGGCCTGAATTCATGGGATCTGGACAAAATGGGAAATTACTGGAGTGATAATAAAGAAAGCACGGAGTATATTATTAGCCTTGGCGGAGGAAAAGCAAAGGACAATTTCCCCCAGGCTCAGGCTTTTTCAGTAAGATCTGAGCCCATCCCCACACAGCCCCCGCAAAAAACAGATGAAGCCGGGAAATCTATACCAGGGTTTACAGCCATAGCAGCAATTGTTTTATTAATTGTAACAGGGATATTCTGGAGGAAAACCGGATAATTTTTGTTGAGTGATATACATAAACATTATTATTTAAGTATATTAATCTATATCATTAAATATGGATTCCAGATATTTTCTTTCACTTTTTAATTCCTTAATTTTTTCCTCTCTCGTCAATTGTCCTGGATATATCTTATCATCGATCTCAATAGTAAGGTCGCCTTTATATCCGGAATCACGCAAGCGCTGTAATATAATATCCATCTTCTTTTCATAATGTGATGGAAAATGAGGTTTTCCATTGTGCGGTGCCCCGATATGAACGTTTATGATCCTATCGCCAAGCTCGCTGATGAAAGATAAGGCCGTCTGCGGCGAATTCAAACAAGCATGGACTACATCGAATGTGAAAAACAGACCCGGGAATTGATCCAGCACTTCTTTCATTTCCCCGGGATCAGAACACATCGATTGAACACCAGGCATGCTGTTTTCAAGTGAAAGATTTACACCGCTACCTTTCGCTTTTTTAAAGGAAATTTCAAGATACTTCATGAATTTCTCCCGGTCCTCGTTTGTGGGTTTGCGGTGGGCTGTCCTCTTGCCAGGGTGTATAGTAACAACCCGGGCATTAAGAATACTGGCAAGCTCAATAGACCATAACGTTTCCTTTATCGTAGCTTCATGGACAAGGTCATTATAAGAGGAAGGATTCAGGTCCATGACAGGCGCGTGTAAAGTACAACCCTGTGTCATAACTGAAATTGCCTCTATCAACTGCGCAACAGTGGTTTCGTTATTCCGGTCCATCCAGAAAAAAGGTGTTTCCGCCCAGAATTCGACGCTATTTATGCCTGCTTTTTGCAGGATATCCATGATATCGTATAAAGGATATTCCCAGAGAAAGAGAGATGAACAGGATAAATGCATCTGTCACCTGTGATTTTTCTTATTCCCGGGTGAAATACAGCAATATGCTTAAAGCTACAAATTCAAGAATATCCGGGATCACTACGTATATGGGGTTATAGCCCAGCAGATTTATTATTATGGGATACACGTGTTCCGGGGGCGGGCTGTTCATTATCAAGAGCAGCATGATCGCCCGTGAAAAACTCTGTAATAATAGCGCGACCGTAAATATAATAAGACCCAGGGTAAAGTTAGACTTGATCTTATTATATATCTGAAAATATGAAACCAGAAGCACTAAAAGTAATACGATATTTCCTGCCGAAACGTAATAAGCGATTTCAGTAATCTGAATAGAATTTCCTCCTGTTATGTTCAGTGGCTTTGTTTATCAATTTTTTCCCAAATTTGATTAAATTCATTTATATTAGCCTCCATTGTTTTGGAGATAAAATACATAGCGCCATATTTGTCACCTTCCATAGTTACTACACCGTTTTTGGTAAGGACATCAAGATGATGCCTTATGGTCTTATAATCCATGTTCATAGCCTCAGCTAGCTGGTTTGCATTATAAGGCCTGTCAATGAGCAGTTTCAACATTAATGCACGGGTTTGCCCTCCACGTGTTCCTGCGATCAGATACCATAGCAGCTTCTTCAGAAAATTCTATCTCCTGTCAACACAAATAGATGATTAATATAATAATTATACCTTGTGGTTACAACAGTTCAAACATTCAACGTTCAAACAGAACCACCATAATGTCGTACTTTGAACTGCGCACAATACTTATCTGCGATCTTCTTGCATTTTTCGATATCCACTATTGGCAGATCAACCACTGTGAACCTCAGTTCAATTCCGGAGCTTGAAATGTCTTTTGCGAACTCAAGCATTTTATCGTATGCCTTTATGTATCTGGGATCGCATAATTGGTTATAAGTATTAGCATCCTGGGCATTCAGGCTGAGGGATATAACTTTCATACCCGATTCAGCTAACTCTTCTGCAACATTCCTGTCAGGATACAGGAGTTTTGCATGCCCGCTCGTATCAAGCCTCACCGAAATCCCACGGGTAGTAAGCCATTTTGTGATCTCAAGCACATCATCCAGACGCACAAGAGGTTCACCAAAGCCTGTGAAAACTACTTCTTCGTATTTTGAGAGATCGTGTTCAGAAAGCTGCTTTATTATTTCGGAAAGTGAGGGTTCCTTCAAGAGACGGAGATTATAACCATATATACCATCAGAGTAGCGCTTAAGGCAGAAAATACAATCAGCAGTACATCTATTTGTTATGTTCAGGTAAAGGTTGCCATGTGCCTCGTAAACGATGGTATCTTTATTGTTATTGCTATTGTTCATCTTGCTTTGTTTATATTTGTGGCTCCTAGCTCATATTACTTTCTCATCTTGTGATTACTTCACATCCTTCTTCGTTGACTATAACAGTATGTTCGGACTGGGCGACAATTTCACCGTTCTTTTCTATTAATTCATAATATTCTCTTGCTCCTTTCAGTTCATTGAGGTCTGTTACAGGGACCCATCTTGGGGCAAAAGGAAGCGAACCGAACCTGTTCCTGAGATCATCAGCTATATTTCCCTTAAACCTGTTGGTTATTGCAAAAATAAAGGGGTCGCCGATTCTTATATCTCCCTTTCCATATGTTGCGAAGGGTTCGATCGCAAAAACCATATCTTTCTTGATAGTATGGCTAAAAAAGCTTTTGTAATTTGGAATTGTGACGCCCGCATGCAGTTGATATTGTTCGATGGTATGACCGGTCAGAGATTTTACGGGATTAAAACCACGTTTCTTGATCGTATCTTCAATTATCTTCCCTATATGATTCGTTTCAACCCCATCCCTTGTGGAGGCAATTGCTCTTTCAAGCGCTTCTTCGCATGCACGGATCAACAGGCTGTGGTTATTTGTCCCGACTTCAACAGTAGCAGCTGTATCTGCAATATAGCCTTCAATGTGAGCCCCCAGGTCTAATTTTACGACATCTCCTCTCCGAAAGCATGACTGGTGATCCTGCGGAGTATAATGGGAGGCAATTTCATTTATTGAAATATTGCAGGGAAATGCAGGTTTTGCGCCCAGTTCTTCTATCCTTTTTTCAACATATTCCGCGATCTCAAGGAGAGGGGTATCTTCCTTTATCCTGGAAAGAGCATCAGTTCGGACTTTTGCAGCAATTCTTCCGGCTTCAACATAGTAATCGTGGATATAATGGTTCATTTTTCTGTAGTAACTAATGCAACTCCTGTCAATATAAGTGCGCCTCCGATCATTTCAAGTGCTGATATCTGCTCATGAAGGAGGAGGACAGACAAAATAACAGCACTTACAGGTTCAATTAATCCGAGTATGCTGGCGCTGTGTATCTTCACTTTTTTTAACCCGTTAAAATACAGTGAGACAGCCAGGATGGTGGGAAATATTGACAGGAGTATTAAATAAACCAGATTATCAAGAACTATATCTAAAGGGGCAATACCAACAGGAAGAAGGATTATGGCCGCTACCGGAAAACTCCAGAAAGCCTGGGTGTAGCCTGAATAAGTTGAACCTGCATATTTTGAGATCATTATCTGGAAAGCATATATGATACCGGATACAATCCCTGCAAGTATTCCTGCAGGATAATGTGCAAGATCAAGCTTTTGGGGATCAACTATCAGTAGAATGCCAATTATTGACAGAACAAGGGCGATAAGCCCTTTTTTTGTGGATTTTTCTTTTAAAAGCCATGGGGATAATATGGTAATATAAACCGGGGCTGTATATAATAACAATACTGCGATTGAAACTGATCCTTCTAATATGGATATAAAAAATGCCAGCATTGTCCCGGCCTGCATTATGCCAAATAACAGTAAATAGATTTTTTTGTCTTTTAGCTTAATTATCTTGAGGTTTCCGGAAATGAGAATAAATATGAAAAATATCGCAAAAGCAAGTATTACCCTGTAAAAAATAATACTCTGGGCTGACATCCCGTGTATCTGTTTTGCAAATATCCCGGCAAGGCTCCACAATACCGCTGCAATGATTATTTCCCCGTATCCGGAAAAGCGCTTTTTATCCATTGGGTTCTGGATAGCTCATAAGACAAAAAAGATTGTGGAAAAAATCAAGAAACCACATATTTATTTTATCATGAGCCTATCTGTTAACAATGAAAAATATCCTCTTGACCAATGATGATGGTGTGTATTCGACCGGGCTTAAAGCGGCTTATGATAGTGTGTGCGACCTTGGAGAAGTAACGGTCGTTGCACCCTCTACCCAGAAAAGCGGCGTAGGGCGGGGCATATCTATTTTTGAACCACTCAGGGTTTCACTTGCACCTGTGAACGGTTTCAAAGCATACGCTGTTGCGGGAACACCCACTGATTCAGTAATAATCGGTTTATTCTCCATACTAAAGAAACAACCTGACCTTGTTCTCTCAGGTTTCAATATCGGTGAGAACATCAGTACGGATACCGTAACGACAAGCGGAACGATCGGCGCAGCACTTGAAGCCGCAAGCTATGGAATTCCTGCGCTTGCTGCATCCATACAGGTGCTGGATGAGGGAGATAAGTTTGATGATCACCGCACATATTGTTACGACTTTGGGATAGGTATGAAAATAGTTAACAGGATAGCACGTAAAGTGATAAGCAAAGGCCTTCCCGCTGGCGTGGACCTGCTGAATATCAATATACCAAAACATGTGAATATGGATACAGAGATCGAGATAACCCGCCTTGCCAGGAAAATATTCCTGACAGGTGTGGAGGAAAGGTTTGATCCCAGGGGCAGGCCGTACTACTGGATTAACGGGGAGCTTATCAGGGATGCAGAAGAAGGAACTGATGTTAAGGCTGTTATGAAAAACGGACATATTTCAGTGACGCCGCTTTCACTTGATGCGACTGCGCGTATTGATTTTAAGGATATTGAAGCCCTATTGTAACATTTTAGATAAGGACATCAATCTTTTAACCCTGCTCTCAGTTGAAGGGCACCTTCTGAATATGTAAGGTGGGCAAGAATAACATTCAAAAAAGAAAACATCCGGCGGTGTTGAAGTTGTGAATTTCGTATTATGATACGAATTTGTATAATCTTCTACTTTTAGCAGCGCTGAGGCAAGTTTATTCGGCGCGCTGGTGATCCATGCGGCGGTTTCATCAGCCAGGTACTCCCGGCTTCTTGAAATAAAAGGTTCTATCAGGTGAACGAGGGGATTCAGGAAAAACGCAAATCTGATTAGCAGGCCAAATTTGCGAATTTCAAGGTCACAATTCTTGATATGGGTGAGTTCATGAGCAAGTACGGTCTCAAGCTCTTTACTATCTAATATCTCAATAAGCGGAATGGTCAGGACCAGGACAGGTTTTTTATTGCGCTTGTACACAAAAGCATTCGGGATACTTGATTCCAGGAAGCCGACTTCAGGAACATCCATTTTGAGTTTTTTGCTTAGATTTTCTATAATTGTGAAAACCTCCAAGAATTCCATGCGGCTTGTGATTTTAGCAGTCATATCGTTGAATTTGGTGTATTTCATCAAAAAAAATAATATACCCACGATTGTTCCTGCGGCCATTACCAATATTTTCAAGTAACCGGGGAATATTTCAAAATCTTTTTCCACAATAAGTTCGTGCCCGGACAATTTATACACAGTTATAAGAATTGGTATTGCCAGCAGTATAACAGCTTTAAAATCATAACAAAATTTCCTCTTATCTGGATTCATATCCTTTCAATGATTCCTCAATTTTTTTCCGCAGTTCCTGTAATTTTATAGGGTCGCTCTTTGCGAGTTCCTCGATAAGGTATGCAGTCATAGGCTCCCGGAAATCTTTCAGGAGTTTATCCATGACTTTGACAGTTATTATATTATTAAATTCCTCCTTATTTAAGAGAGGAGCATAATAATAACAGAGCCCCCTTACACCTTTATCACTCCTTCTTTTCAAAAGGTTCTTATCATATAACCTGTTCAGGGTACTGCTTACTGTCGTCATCGCAATATCCCTCTTTTTTCGTAATTCTTCAAGAACATCATGGGTTGATGTTTCTGTCCTGCTCCAGACTATCTCCATGATCTCCTTCTCAAGCGGCCCCAATACCTCCAATAATTCATTCATATTAAGCGCATTTTTCTTATTAACATCAATCATTAGTTATTATCTTAAGCTACTATTCATAATAAAAGTTTCGTAATACAATAAAACTTAAATACTTTTAATACTATTTCAAATAAAAGCTACTATTCACAATAGTAGCAATTATAATTAAAATCAAAAAGAGGAAAATATGGTGGATATCAAATCTATATTTAATATAAAATATGTTATTGCAGCAGCACTGGCTTTTATTTTGATCATTACCCCTGTAAATGCTGAACTTGGGATCGTTCTTGATAGTCTTTCGCCCCAGCCAGTGGAACCTGGCCAGGATTTTGTGCTTTCAGTAACTCTTTCCAATGAAAATAGCGATGCAAGTGATGTTATGCTTACTCTACTTCCTGATTCGTATATTATATTAAAAAACGAACACGACCGGGTCACTACTATTGGAAATATAATCAAATACGGCGCCTTCACAAAAACCTATCAGCTGCATGCTAATTCTAATGCAGTTTCCGGATCTTATGAAATTGATTTAAGCACCCGCTGGTTGAATAATGGCCAGTTGCGCATATCCAATAAAACCATCAATGTCATTGTAAGGGGGACGCCACAGCTTGCGATCTCAAATATCACAATCACTCCGGAACTGATAAGCCCGCTGGATACGTTTGACATTGCATTTGTAGTTTCAAACGAAGGGGCCGGTATCTCACATGACGTTATAGTCAGTACTGTTACAGAAGGACTGCCTTTTGTTACAGCAGGAACTGATACAAAGGTCATAAAAACACTCGACAGGGGTGAGCAAATTCAGCTGGGATTTCGGATTATGGTTAAAGATAAGGCAGATATCTCATCTTACTCGATCCCTGTAAAGATGGAATATAAAGATGAAAATGGGAAAAATATCAGTTCTCAAAGCACGGTTGGCGTAAAAGTTCTTGGCAGGGCAAAACTTTCCGTCGCAAACATCAAGACCGAACCTCAAAACCCGTCACAGGGTGAACATTTCACAGTTACAATGCGGATTGAGAATTCAGGAACAGGCGATGCTAAATCCTCAAAGATAACGTTTACTACTCCTCTTGAGGGAAATAAAACAGCGTTTCTTGGTAAAATAAAGCCCAATGATGATGCCCCTGCCATATTCACTTTCATCGCATCCGAAAGCGGCAATATTCCATATTCTGCTTCTGTGGAGTTTGAAGATGACTTGGGGATCCACACCCAGACATGGGAACTTAACCAGTATGTGTCCGGCAAAGAAGGGAATAGCCTGATGGCGCCGGTCAGTATTGTTGCAGTCGTTGTTGCAGCGATATTTTATCGATTCAGATGGAAAAAAAGGGCTAATTGACAGGGATAGTAGTAAATCCGCAGTTTAAATAAAGAGGATTATGTTAAGTGACCATAAACTGGCTCTGTTCCTGGCGCAAAAGTCAATAATAAAGGGCAATAAAGGCACATTGGGGTTGACAATATTTATTATGTCCCTCGTTTTTGTAAATTCGGTTTTTGTCTCCTCCCTTTTTCTCGGGCTTACCAATACGATCAACGATCAGATAATCAATACTGTGTATGGAACTGTTGTGATCGAACCGAAGAAAGATGAAAAATTCATCGATGATGTTTATTCCCTGAAACAGAAAATAAGCAGAGTTCCGGGTGTAAAAGGTGTTTCAGCCCAATATATCATGGGGTCTGTGATGTCATATAAGGATAAAAACGGAGCATGGAGCGTGTATTCGATCAATCCGGATGATGAGGTCACAGTTACAACTACACATAATTTTATAATCGATGGTGAATACTTAAGCAAGCTGGATGAAAATGATATCCTGCTGGGAAAAGAGATCGCAGGCGGGTATGGCGGGGATGATGAATCCCGGTCGCTTGGCGGGGTCAAAACAGGTGATTCAATTGACGTATTATTCAATAACGGTGTTAAGCGCACTTACCGCGTAAAAGGCATTTTCGGCGTTAACTTCCAGCGATCAGACAATATTGCATATATAAGCCAAAAAGAGATGACTTCCGTGACAGGTATGGAAGATAAGGCTTCGCAGATACTGATACGGACTGAGGATGTCGGAAATGAGGGACAATTCATTAAACAGTTCCTGGAGCTTGGTATAAATGAAAAAATAAAACCCTGGCAGGATTATGCTTCCATGGTAAAAGAAATAACGCAAAGTTTTGATATAATTTCCATGTTGATATCAGGAATAGGTTTGTTTGTTGCAGGAGTAACGATATTTATTATTATTTATATGAACACTATCAGCAAGCGAAGGCAGATAGGGATATCGCGTGCGGTTGGAATTAAAGAGTCAGTGATAATAAATTCATATTTCATCCAGGCTCTTTTTATAGTGATGAGTGGAATTATTGTGGGATTACTTATCGTGTTTTACATTGTAGCGCCCTGGTTCATCGCACATCCATTGGATTTCCCGATGGGGCCTGTTTCATTATTAATACTTCCTGAAAACGTTTTTATAAATGCGATAAGCCTGGTAATAGCGGCATCGGCTGCCGGGCTGATACCATCAATGATGGCTGTGCGTGAAACCATAATAGAATCGATGTGGGGTGATTAATATAGCAAAAGAGGATCATATCGCAAATGAATATCCGGATGGAACAGGCAAACAAGCCCTTCTCAGGATCCGGAACCTGTGCAGGACTTATATTATGGGTGAAGTGCGGGTCCCTGCGCTCCAGAATGTCTCATTTGATATTGGAAGGGAAGATCCGGAATTTGTGGCCATTATGGGAAAAAGCGGAAGCGGTAAATCAACATTGCTGCACCAGCTCGGATTGCTTGATACACCAACATCCGGCGAGATCATTATAGGCGGTGAGAATGTTTTAAAGATGTCAGAAGCACAAAAGGCAAGATTCAGGCTTGAGCGTTTCGGTTATGTCTTCCAGGAGTATGCGCTGCTGCCCGAACTTACCGCACTTGAGAATGTATATTTACCCGCGATGGCGCTTGGCAGGAAAAAAAAGGAGTGTTTTAAGGCCGCAAGGGAAGTGCTTGGACAGGTAGGGCTTGGTGAAAGGCTGGATCACCGCCCGCGTGAGATGTCAGGAGGAGAACAGCAGCGGGTCGCAATCGCAAGGGCGCTTATAAATAAGCCGGATATACTCTTTGCCGATGAACCTGCTGCAAACCTGGACAGCGTCTCGTCAAAACAGGTCCTTGAACTTTTCAGGAAGCTCAATCGCGAGATGGGGCTTACGATATTGATGGTAACGCATGAGCCTGAAGATAGAAATTACGTTGACAGGGTTATATGGCTTAAGGATGGAGAGCTTGAACAGCATATGGAGATGTTGAAATGAAAATGATAAAACCAGGAAAATATACATGGCCTGTCCTTTTCGGTTTATCAATATTCCTGATGCTGGATGCATCCCTGGCAATCATTGTGGGAGAGCGTTATAGGTATTGGGGATTGGAGAACATGCCTGTATGGTATAGAAATTTTATATTGAATATTTATGAGTCACCCCGACCTGTATTATGGTTGTTAATGTTAACTGAATTCATGGTTGGGTCCGGGCTGTTTTTGATGGTTCGAAAGTTAATAAAAAGGGAGAAATAATGAGGGTTTCGATCGTAAAATGTGAAAACTACGAGCACCAGAAAGTTAAAAGCGCGATTATAAAGAGCCTTGAACTGATAGGCGGCATCGAGGAAATAGTAAAACCCGGCAACACTGTGCTGCTCAAAGTAAATGTTATCATAGGCTTTCCACCTGAGCGCGCCGCGACCACTCATCCCTCAATTGTCGGGGCAATGACAGAAATTGTAAAAGAGGCAGGCGGCATCCCCTGGGTAGGGGACAGCTCGGGCGCATACGGCTACACTGCAAAATCGCTTGAGCTATCGGGAATAAAAAAAGCCTGTGAAGAATACGGTGGCAAGCTCATTAATTTTGAGTCAACAGGCGTGTATTCCATGAATATCGATGGCCAGATATTGAAAACAGCCAACATCGCAAAATCTGCTATCGATTGCGATGTGCTTGTTTCCATGCCAAAAATGAAAACTCACCAGCTTACAAAATATACAGGTGCAGTCAAGAATTTTTACGGCGTAATCCCGGGGTCGGGGAAGGCCGCCATACACAGGCAGGCGCCGACCGAGGAGAGACTTAGCCAGGCTGTGGTCGATATTTATTCTGCCCTGAAGCCGCAGCTTGCAGTAATGGACGGCGTCGTGGGTATGGAGGGGGAAGGCGCAACGAACGGGACGCCGGTAGCCTCCAACGTAATACTCTCAAGCAAAGATTGCGTAGCACTGGATGCAGTGGCCTCTGAGATCATGGGATTCCCGCATAAGGATATACTGACTACGCGTTTCACGAACGAGAGGGGGCTGGGGATCGGGGAACTTGATAAAATCGAGGTGATGGGTGAAAAAATAAATGACGTCAGGCTGGATTTTAAGAAATCGAGATATCTGTACTATAAATTGCCAGCATTCATGGGAAAATTCATGTTTAAATCTGCTGAAAATATTTCAAAAGTAGCAATTTCTGAAAAGGATTGCAAGCGATGTGGGATTTGTCTTGAAAGTTGTCCGGCCTCTGCAATCACACTTGAACCGCGGCCATTGATCGACCAGGAAAAATGCATAAAATGCTATTGCTGCCATGAGCTGTGCAGGAATGGCGCTGTTAAATTGAAAACCTCTTTCCTGGGCAGGCAATTATTGAAAAGCATGAAATATAGCCAGCCATGATCAATAGGAATAATTTATTATCTCAAGAAAGTATAATTAACATGAGAAAACATGATTTTAAACTTCCAGCTTACAAATGTGGAATCGAAAGTTTATTCAACTGCTGATGATATCCGAAAATACAAGAATATCAATATAAATTATGATGTAAATCTTAAAAATCCGTCATTAGTTGTCCAGAATACCCCATTTGGGGAAAAATCAGTATTAAGGATTGAGTACACTTTTGCCATCAATTATCTTAGCCCCAATATCGGTCACATCAGGTTTGAGGGTATGACGGATTATTACAGTGATGAGGATTTAAAAGCCCTGAAGGAAAAATGGGACTCAGGAAAAGCGCCGGGGGACATACAGAACGAGCTGGCAAACACAATGGTTGCAAATCTTGCGCCTCTTGCGTTACTGCTCTCAAAATCACTTGGTCTTCCGCCATCTATGCCTATTCCGGTAATTAATTTCCAGCAGCAAGCACAAAAGAAAAAGGAAGAGCCGACTTTTTATCACGGTTAACAGTCCTTTATTGCACTCATTTCAATTAGTGGATTTGATTTGCAGAGTAAAGCAGTGCCCTTTCAGGCACCACCTCCTCATCAAACTGCACGGACGGATTTCCCGTATGCAGCTTTCGTCCGGCGTATCCCGTTGCAGGAAATGTTTTCATCCAGCATTGAAGAAAGCGAAACCAGTCCCATCTTAGAAAACTCAGCAGGATGTATCCCGAAAACAAGTATCTTCAGAGTACGCCTCTTAGCTACAAAGCTCCTTAAGCGTCCCCTGATATATCCATCAAGCTCCTCGAACGATTTCTTCACAGTGCCGCCCTTGAAATAGTTCCCCCAACCCCGGATAACCGGGTTGATGGATTCTATCACCGTCTCAAGGTTCTTAGGCTGCTTCCGACGTGTTCTAAGTTTTATCTCTTCCTTGAACCTCTTCCTCGTCTTATCCCTCGGTCTTCTCCATCTTCCATTGAAGTGAAAACCAAGGAATTCAACCCCTTTCTTTCTTGCATGTATGATCTTTGTCTTCTCAGGACTGGGTTTCAACTTCAACTCTCCCTCAAGGATTTCCTTTGCCCGCTTCAGTGCATCTTTTGCATCCGATTCGAACTTGCAGAAAATAACGATGTCATCGGCGTACCTGAGGAGCAGATAACCATAATCTCCCATTCTCCTGTCAAAGTGATTCAGATAAATGTTCGACAGCAGGGGACTGAGGTTTCCACCCTGAGGAGTGCCTTCAAGGCTCTCCTCAAAAATGCCTTCGTTCATTATTCCGCTCTTAAGGAACGATTCTACAAGAGAAAGAACTCTCCCGTCTGCGATCTTCTCACATACAAGATCCATCATTATCTGATGGTCAACATGGTCGAAGAATCCCTCGACATCTGCATCCACTACCCAGTGGTAGCCTTTCTCAAGGTATGCTTCACTCTTCTTGACTGCCGCATGGGCATCAGTATTGGGTCTGTAACCATGGCTCTGGGGAAGGAATATTTCTTCAAAGATCGGTTCGAATACGTTCTTCAGTGCCTGCTGGACTACTCTGTCTCTTACTGTAGGAATCCCAAGTTTCCTCATCTTCCAGTTGTCCTTCGGGATCAACACTCTTAAGACCGGGCTTGGTTCATAGCGTTTCTCTTTGAGCAGTCTCTGTATCTCGGCTAAATTCTGTGATAGATTCTGTTCAAATTGTTCAATGGTTATGTTATCGATTCCTGCACTTCCTTTGTTTGCTTTTACGCTTTTCCATGCTTGCTCAAGGTTCTTTTGATCCCATACTTTGTGTATCAGGGCAAATGTCTTGAACTTGTCATGGTATTGCTGATTCCATTTTTTCATTTACTGTCTCCATCGGTTTTGGTTTCCAGCAGTTGTTCCACTATCTTCATATACTGTCACCAGAGAGCGTTTTATTGCCGTTTCGGCTATGCTTACCGTTCTGGTATCTTCTCTTAATCTGATCGGTGTTATCGTGCTGTTCACCTCTACTCTGTCCAGACTGGAACCCCTTCACTCGGCAGGTTTTTCCCTTGACAGAGTCGCCCCCTGCATCCATCGATGCAGGTTCTCTGTCTCATTGGCTCTGCCGTCATCGCTACTATGGGTTCTTCCGACTTCTTGCAGCGCATCACTTTGGTTTTCCCATAAGGTTATGCCTCTGTTACCTGTATCCCTTCAGTTGGATTCAGTTACCCAGAAACGTGTAGGGTGTTAATCCAGCTTCATGGAGGACACTGCAAGACCTCCCCTGGTCACGATAGAAAGCATTCGCAGCCATCCCTGCCATAGCACCCTAATGTTCATTACTCTGTCCAAGCTTCCGCATGTGACTGGAACGTCGCATCGCATTAAGGCCAATATTGGTTCACTGGTGTTCAGGGCTGTGGTTGCCGATACGGGAACTCCGAACAATACATCACTGTACCGCTCCTCCCTTCTCTTCATCCGGGGACAGACCCGGAAGGTGGGATTTTAACCCTTTGGACATAACACCCCAAGGGGTGTCTTTTTTTTTTTCAGATGTCCTGTTTGTTAGACTTTCTTTCTATCGTTTCAAGGCACGAAGTCACGAACCTCGTGATGAATCACGAGGCATCAAGGCGTAGGTGCAGGTGTTTTCTATCGTTTATGTTTTTCTTGCTTTTAGCGACAAAAATGGGGGGACAAAATATGCTGTACAAATTCTTATTAATTCTTAAAATCTATAGATTTTTCTTTTAGATAAACAGATGTTCCATCGTAGATATAATCTTGAGTTGGTGTGTTACGGAAAAGTAATCTGATAATCCATACAAACCTCGGAAAAGGTCTCTTAAGGATATCTATTTTATTATTGAAAGTTTTTTTTAATAAAAATTTTTTATATTTCTTTACTTGCATTAAGTATAGCTGAGGGATCAACCCTTCTTGTCTTTTCTCTAATTTTCTCTTTTTTTTCAGAAACCCTTGGTATACTGAAATAAAACTCATCCTAATCTTTGGGTAGATGGGAACCATCAACTTATACACTAACACATCACTGCATCCATATAATTCAGTCCACTCGTTTCTCCATTGAGTAAAATTCCCAACAGGCAATACTCGGCTATAAGGACCAATTTGATCGTCATGGATATATAACTCTTTTATGATACCTTCTTCTTGGTTATAACCACTTATTACCGCTGCGTGTTTACCATGTAAGTTCTTTTTGTATATATTTACCTTGCCATATTCTATCTTAGTATGGAATTCAGCTATTGTACTTTCGTTGATCTTTAATTCTACTTTGCTAATCTCATTGTTAAGTTTTAGCGAAAGAAAATTATTTTCATAACTTAATTTAATACTCCTATTGTCATCGGTTTTCGCAATTTCTGCAAATTCTACCCAATTAATACCAAAATTCCGTATCAGGAATTCTATGAGTCTCCTGTTATCGTTTCCTGGAATTTCATCCCAGCCAAACAAAAACTCATCTGTAAATAATATTAGGGCGGCAATAACAGGTAATCCCATGCCAGTAAAAGCTCTCACAGCATCTATAACAATATCATCCTTAGAAGTATAATCTTTTAATTTTTTGATTTTTTCTATGTCAATGAATTCAGTTTCCAAATTAATTGAATTAAAGTAACTTTTCATTTGGAGCAATGTAAGGCCTGTAGAGGGAAAATTACGCTCTTCAAGCGATGGAAAAGAAACAGATTTTTCGGTTACTTCGAACGGCGAATACTTTTGTACTCCAAAAAGGGTATTCAATGGGTGAAGCGCAGTCCAACATGCCGCCGTAGCGCAAGCACCAACTGCCCTATCTTGTGGCTGGAAAGGTAATGAATCGATTTCCAGTGGAATACCAAAAAGTGACACATTGTATTTATCACTTATATGAAATAAGTCTTCATTTTCTTTATTATCATCAGCGGGATATTTTTTCAAAATAGTACGTCCTATCAGTGGATCACCAATCGAGTTTTCAATAGGTTTTTTTACAACAAAACCAAGATAGGATTTTCTCAATTTTTCAAAAAATATTTCATCGCCCTTTATCAACGCATTTTCAAAAACATCATCGGAAAAGGCTTCAGAGAAAAAGTGCAAACGAGTTGTAAACTTATCATATTCTTTGAATGATCGGGCATAAAATTTAGAGTAGTCGATTATATAATCTTTATCAATATATCTCTTTTCAACAACACATGTACTTGCCCCCCATTTATCGAGATAGCGAAATATATACTTACTTTGATTTGAATCGCCCAATATGTTACGAACTTGATCGATAGTGAATACTAATTTGGAAGAATCATCGGATATATTCATTTAAATCGTAAAGGGGCTTAACAGATCTTCAGTAGATAAAATGCTAAATTCCCGGCGTGTATTCTCTATTTCCTCCACTGTTTCCTTGTCAAATATGCTCCTTAACTCATTCCTTATTTCATCAAGTTTTGGTTCAATTTTTGTCCTAATTATTTCCAAGTCTTTTTGATCTCCAGCCAAAACAAATTCCTCCCAAATTTTTAATTGTTCTCTCAACGTATATTAATTTAATGTTATTTTCCAAAAGGAAAAGAATTGTAGATATATGCATATTTTTAAATCCAAACCGCTTTATGCTTATCATTGAATCCACATCTACAATCTTATTAAACTAAGTTTCGACTCGTATGATTATATGATATATAAACTTTTCTTTATTTATATTTTGTGGTAATAATTATGATGGGGTAGAAAAAACTCATATTCATAATACATGCTATTTCTTAAATCTCAATTGCTTTTTATGTCATCTTCAGGTTCTTACTGTCCCCTTATTACTGCTCCATAAATCATATTGTTTTCAGTCTTTTGGATGCACATAGTGCCTATCGTTTTCAGTCACTACAAACCCCGGACTTAAGGCCGAGCCTCCAGCTTACGTTTTTGGCTAATAGTTATCCATCGTGGCTTTAACGCTATTTTTATACTCATCTTTGAGCGAATAGACGTTATGGTCTCCTTTTACATCTATTCTCAAAATGCCAAGTCTTGTATTCATAAGACCGACCATCGCTGAAATCCCCCTGTAGTTGACATCAAATCCCTGTTGCTTAAGAAGATCAAATACATTCTGTGTAGTGTAAGGTTTCTCATTGAGAAACAATTTCAAGACTGACTTCCTGATTCCGGTTTCATCTCGTGCCAGATATTTTGTAAGTCTTGTTTTCAGGTCATCATTTTCTTTTCTGGTCAGTGAAACCACCAATTCCCATTATTCGATTTTTAGAGTTTATACCTTTCCATGTATCAAAGCGGAGTCTTTTCCACGACCATCCCGTTTTTCATGGGATATCTCTCAATTACTGACACTTTGCATCCGATTTTTTTCAAATCATCTGCAAGGTTCCGGGCTATCCACCAGGCTGTATCAACAGTACCATGTTTTTCAATGAACATTTCCTCCTGTGCTCCTGCCTCTTTCAGGAAAGACACGCAATCCCCTTCGATAATGCCATAGACAAGTGTCCCATCATCAGTGATCTCATCAAAACACCGTGCGGATTTTTTTGCTATCCGCTTAAATCTTTCCCGGAGCTGTACTGCGTCCTTGAATCTTGAAGAACAAAAATGCAGCTTATCAAAATCCAGGGATTCTGCAACTTCTTTACTTCCAAGTGCTGCACAGGAAGTATCATTAACAGGCACATATCCTCTGTTCTTAAGTTCAGCCAGGTTTGTTTCTGAAAATTCAAGCTCGTTTAAGTTCAAGAAACCATCGACTTCCTTTAATAATGAAATTACTCCGCTAAAGTCGCAGGTTATTGACGGGATCTCGATCCCTGCTGACATACCCATTTTATGTGCTTCAATGACCGAGGCCCTGTAATAAATGCCAATATTTTGAAGCATATTCCGGGGAGGATGAAACCTGATTTCGTCAAGACCTGCTTTTCTTAACGATTCAAGTACTGTTTTATCCGGGGCAAGGGCTGTATATAAATGAATATGATGCGATTCCCCAAACTTATTTTTCAGTAACTTAATATAATGAACCACCCGGTCTAACCTTAAGAGCGGCTCCCCGCCTGTAATCCCGGTACCGAGGGCATCCATTGAAATGGCCTCTTCTATCAGGTCTTCATCCCTGTTAACAGGTCTTTCATTTGCAAATATTTTATCATTCTCGCGCCGTTCATTTGAAACCGGACAATAAAAGCAATTCTTCCCGCATACTCCTGTAACAAACAGGACCATTTTTGCCCCTTTATAACATAAGCGGCATCCTTCGGGAAGGTAATTGAAAAAAGAACCACTGTTATCTTTTTCCATGTGTTACTTACTGCGGGTTATTATATAATCACCCATTTCATTGAGCTTTGTTTTGGCGTAGCTGTCATCAAAGCTCTCGATCTGGCATTTTGCAATATCTATCTCTTCTATTGCTACGTTCTTTGCGTTTTCAATCGACTCAGAAACAAGATGCATGAGTTCCCCATTATTGCATTTCATCATTCTTTCGATCGATATCCCTGAATTAATCGCATCAAGCAGTACAATGGATGGCCTTCCCATAAAAAGATCTTTCTTCACAGGCTTACCCAGGTCATCTTCCTTTGAAATACAATCCAGTATATCATCACGTATCTGGAAAGCAAGACCAATGTGATTTCCGAATTCCTTGAGCTTTTTTATCTGGGTCTTGTCTCCCCCGCCAACAAGAGCACCAACTTCTGCTGCCGAACTGAAAAGCGACCCGGTTTTCCTGAAAGCAAGGTCAAGATAGCCTTTCTTATCCTTTGCAAATTCCACAAGTTCCATTGCTTCGCCTTCTCCCATATAGAACAGTGAATCCGCAATAGCATGGATGAGCCTCGGATCCCTGGCTGCGATCCTGAGTGAGAGCGCTGCAAGGATCTGTACTGTCAGCAAAGCCATATCGGTGCCCCACAAAGTATGGACTGTGGATCGGCCGCGTCTTTTTTCAGATTTATCGATCACATCATCCAGTACGAGCGATGAGGAATGAATCAATTCAATAGATGCTGCTGCAAAGCAGGCTTTTTCGGCTGTACCGCCAACTGCTTCACTGGCAAGTGTCACAAGAGCCGGCCTGATGCGTTTTCCTTTTGATAATATGGCATAACTGACTGCTGCGGCAAGTTCAGGAGGTTTTATATCCATAAGCAGGTTTGGCATTTCTCCGTCCACCAATCTTGCGCGCTGTGCCAAAAGTTGCTCAATGTCCATTATTACACCCATACCTTGAATACATAAAAAGGATTTCTATTTCGAAGCATATTTCTTCATAACTTACATTACTCATAAATAGATTTTATCTTTTATTTTGAGAATCCCGATTGATTTATGATGATAATTCTTTCTCATATATCCAGCTTACGCATCCTATTAACGGCTTCATTTATCCTGTCCACCGATTGCGTTAAAGCGAATCGTACATACCCTTCGCCATATTCTCCGAACCCGATGCCAGGTGTTGCCACAATTCCTGCTTTTTCAAGAAGCATCTTTGAAAAATCAGCTGCTTTTCCATTTACATGCGCCCATACATAGAAAGTAGCTCTGGGCGGTTTTACATCAAGCCCCAGTTCCTTCAAGCCGGTAAGGAGAGCATCACGCCTTTCCTTATAAATGTTATTCATATCACGCACACAATCCTGAGGTCCGGTGAGCGCTGCAACCCCTGCTTCCTGGATAACTTCAAATGCACCTGAATCCACATTCGTTTTGACCTTTCCAAGACCAGCCAGTATTTCGCTGTTCCCGACCGCAAAACCAAGTCTCCATCCGGTCATATTATATGTTTTTGAAAGGGAATGCATCTCGATCCCGACATCCTTTGCACCGCTGGCATTCAGGAAACTTGGAGCCTTATATCCATCATAAGTCATTTCCGAATAGGCATCATCGTGTACTACTATGATCTCAAATTCATTTGCAAAATCCACAACTTCTTCAAAGAATTTTATGGATGCAGTTGCAGATGTAGGATTATTGGGATAATTCAGGAACATGAGCTTTGCCTTTTTTGCTACATCTTTTGGTATTGCATCAAGGTCTGGCAGGAACTCATTCCCGGCAAGTAAGGGCATCTTAAAAGGTTTAGCGCTTGCAAGGATAGAACCGATATTATAAACAGGATAACCGGGATCCGGAACTAAAGACACATCCCCGGGGTTCAGGAAAGCGAGCGGGATATGGGCTATGCCTTCCTTTGAACCGATAAGTGTGAGAACTTCGTCCTCAGAGTTTAAGGTCACGTTCATCGTTCTCCTGTACCAATCTGCTGCTGCTGTCCTGAAAGACAACATGCCTTCATAAGATGGATACTTGTGCCTGGCCGGATTATCAATGGATTTTTTCATCGCATCAACAATATGCGGCGGAGTAGGCATGTCCGGGTCGCCTATTCCAAGGTTAATGACATCAACGCCTTTTTTTATGATTTCGGCTTTTGCTTTATCGATAGCGGCAAATAAATAAGGTGGTAATGAATTGATCCTTTCAGCGTACTTAATCATGGGGCTTTTTGATGTGTTTAAGGTATATAATATATGAGCTTTTTATTTTTAGGCTGAAAAACGAAGCAAAAGCAAAAAATTTTTATTCCGGATTGGATTAATTAAATCTCAATCCTCTTTATCATCCTCTTCGTCTTCTTTTCCTGCCTCAAGCAGCAATTCACCATATATTAATTTTTCAATGATCTGGGAAACAAAAAGACGCTTATGATATTTTTCTATATTTTCATTCAGATGAAGCTGTGAATCGATCTGGACCCTTAGCAATATGAACCTGAATTTTTCAAGGTCGTCGATTTCAAGAGATTTTATGGTTTCCAGAAAATATGGCAATTTATCGGGATCATCCACGACCTGTGCTATAATCAGGATGCTATCATGGATTTTTTCAATATCCACATCCATCTGGCCTGTTAGAAGTTCCAATGTCTTTAATGAATATTTCTTATCCTTGAAAAAAATAATATCCATAATAACCATGTATTCTATATCTAATAAGTCCTATATTACCCCAGCGGAGAAAAATGGATACACCCGTAATTTTAAAAATATTCAGTAAAGGAAAGATGAAAGATTATTTTGTTAAGCCTGAGGGCGAAATGCATACTGACCTCGGGATTATAAAACTTGATGAACTTAAAACGAAAAACTTCGGGGATAAGATAAGTTCTCATCTGGGTGAGGAATTTATCATCCAGAAACCCCGTGCACCTGATTTTTTTATTCATGCTAAACGCAGTGGAGCCCCCATGATGCCAAAAGATATCGGAGTGATTATTTCAAATACAGGCCTTTGCTCTTCGGATCAAGTACTGGATGCAGGAACCGGTTCCGGGATACTTGCAATATATCTTGGAGGCATTGCAAAAAAGGTCATAACATATGAAGTAAGAGAAGAGTTCGTGGAAATAGCCAGGAATAATATTGCTCTCACAGGTCTTTCAAACATAGAATGCAGGCATGGAGATATTGTAGAAGAGATCTGTAAATTAGATGAGAATGAAAAATTTGATGTTATAACACTTGATACTATTGCTGCTGCCCGGGTAATTCCATATGTCCCGGATGTCATTTATCCGGGTGGTTTTCTTGTCACATATTCACCTTTTTTTGAGCAGGCAAAAGAGATCAGGGAAGCCATTGGAAAAACGAATTATATAGATGTCACGACTATAGAGACTCTGGAACGGGAGATTTCCTTCACGGACAGGGGAACACGACCCGCAACCGCAAGAGTAGGCCATACAGGTTTTATTACAATAGCCAGATATTAATTATATCAGGAAAAACTGAAATAAACAATAATAAAGCTTAAACTCATTTTTTCTTTTATGATAGCCCCTCTGCTACCAAATTTCAAATTGAATAAGGTAATGGAATAGTAAATCTTATTACCTATGTAATTGTTTCATACAAATGATGAGACTTGTCTTTATCTGCATATTTTTAATTTTAGGAGCAAATATAGTAGCGGCGCAGCCTGTGCCGTCTGCTCAGTCCATAATAACAGTTAATATTAATGAAAGTGGAGATGCGGTATGGACCATGGAAAAGTTCTTTCCTCTTTCACAATCAGATTTAAACCAATGGGAAAGTGCCATAAAAACCGGCCAGAACATGTCCAATTATAGAAATATTCCGGATTACGAGATTATTATCAAATCATTTCAGGATTCGGCAGTTAATTTCTCAAACCGCACGATGGAAGTTGAACCCTTCAATATTTCATATGATACGAGGAAAACACTTTCAGAGGGACTCGGAATTATAAGATATACCTTTAAATGGACAAATTTTTCTTACAATGATTCAGAAAAAATATATATAGGGGATGCCTTCCCGGGTGGTCTCCTTCTCCTTTCACCAGATAACCAGCTGATAATCAAGATACCTGATGGATATAATGTTACAAACGTGACACCTGCTTATGATAAAAAGAATGGGAACCGTTTGATATGGGATGGGACTCTTTATAGTAATCTCAGTAGCGGAGAACCATTTATTGTAATTTCTCGCCAGAACGTAACAAGTCAGAACGTAACAGGTGCAGGGAATGAAAATGAATCATGGCTGGGAAAATGGCCAATCCTGGAGATCGTTATAATTTTCCTTTCTATTATAGCAGTATTAGCTTTTATCAGATTATGGAAAAAAAGGCGTTCAGGAAATGTATCCACAGCAGAAATGGTATCACAGATGCCAAAAGAAATGCTTCATGAAATCTCTGAGATCCCTGGAGCATGGACAACAATTGTAGAATCTGTTCAAAATCAATTTGGAAATGAATCCATAGAAGAATTAGAGAAGGCTGCAAGAGAACAGAGAATGAAAAACATGGGGCTTGATCCCAGTATTCCACTTTCCGAATTGGCAAAAGAAGATCTGGAGGATGAGGAAATGGTAAAGCAATTCCTCATCAGGTCAGGTGGACAGGCGTATCAAACCGATATTGTTGAACACAGCGGACTATCAAAATCCAAGATCAGCATGGTTCTTTCCAAAATGAAAGACGATGGTATGATAATAAAGATAAGAAAAGGTAAAGAGAATCTGATAAGGCTGGTTCAGTGAACCATAAATTAAGGATAAATAAAATGAAAATATTCTTTGCTGGTTCCATCAGGGGAGGCCGGGGTATGCTGCCAGCTTATATCCAGATAATCGAAAAGCTCAAAATGCAGGGACACACGGTCGTAAGCGAACACGTAGCATCTGAAGTCCTTGAGGAAACTGAAGCAAAAATAACTGATGAAGAAATATTCAAAAATGATTTAGGATATATTGATAGGTGTGAATGCCTTGTTGCTGAAGTAACGGTTTCCTCGATCGGTGTTGGTTACGAGATCGGTTATGCAGTATCAAAAGGCAAACTTGTCCTTTGCATTTACAGGGAGGAGGCGAATGTTTCAGCCATGGTGCGGGGAAACAGGCAAATCATATCTGTTCCATATACGAATATGGAAGAATTGGGACATATCTTCACGATGCATTTACCAAGCAATTAAAAATCAAACAACGAACTCTGGGCTTTAACTTCCTTCTTTACAGGAATCTCCAGGCGCTCATTTTCCAGTTCTTTCTTTCCTTGTTCTCTATTTTCTGATTTTTTCTTTTCCGATTCAGGATTTTGATTTTCCGGTTCAGTATTTTCATTTTTCTGTTCCCTGGCTCCGAATCCTCCGAATAGCTCAACCTCATGCTCCGTTTCTTTTTCAATCAATAATTGAGCGCTTTCATATATTTTCTGGATCTTCTTTGTAACAGTCTTTGATTCGATTAGATATGCAATTTCTTCTGGTTCAAGTCCCAGTAAAGCAGTGATATGGGGCGCGTATTCATCATCTTTCATCATGATCCTGAAAAACGGGAATAACTGTGATCTGGTAAAACTCATAGAAACATGGCAGTGCATGCCAATTTTTTTTGCAGTAGAATCCCGGACCATCCTCATCCCTTTAGTCTGCCCCAGCTTTCTCCATAACGACGGCGGCTGGTATTTTATAAAACCGCTGTTTCGATGAGACCTTGCGACCATAACGCCGGCTGTCATCAGTACCCCTGCATATCTCCACATATTGTAATTCTGCCTTCTTTTCACCCTGCCAAGAAAAACTGTTGATTTTCCAAGATAATGATATCCCTGCGCAAGGTCATGTGGTGAGGTATATTCAAGATGAAGATTCTCATCCATCCACTGTATCAGATCATCCGGGTTCTCATCAAGATGAAAAGCTGCATCATGAGCCTCACGGATATTTGTGCTTTTAAAGATTTTTGCAAGAAACTTGAAGATGTTTTCCTTACTATCCCTTTCACCTGTAATTATATCCTCGATCTGGATCGAGGGCTTACCCTGGGCAATAGCCTGAAGATCATTTATCGCGCTTCTAATATCCCCGTTCGCATTCTCGGCAATTTTCTCAATAACTCCCGGACCGTATTTTATTCCTTCAGCCTCAACGATTCTTTTTAGCGCCGGGATCATGGAACGCGACATCACGGAATTGAATTGTATGGGTTTACACGCAGTCCTGAGGCCGGGAGACATATCATAAAGTTCATTTGCTATAAGAATGATGGGCTGGCTTGTTTTCTTGATCAGTTCCACTATTGCCCGCTCACCTCCACGGTCAGCTGTGCCGTGGATATTGTCTGCTTCGTCCATGATGATCAACCGTTTTACTCCTGTTCCATCCAGTGTTCCCATCCTGGAAGCAGATCCTGCAACCTTATCAATGATATCCGCTGTGCGCTGGTCGCTTGCATTTAGCTCAATGACTTCCCAGCCCATCTCCCTGGCAAGAGCATGAGCTGTCGTAGTTTTACCTATTCCTGCCCTGCCGTATAACACAACAGCCCTGTTTTCGGGAATACCGCACATCCAGGACTTAGCCCATGCTTTTAGCTCCTCTACCGGTTTATTGTGTCCAACAATGGCAGATAAGGTCTGCGGGCGGTATTTTTCAGTCCAGTCAAGAGTCATGGTTTACCTGTAGTTCAACTTATATTGCTTAAATACATATCTCTTCATCGAATGAGACTTAATGTTATCCAGCTTTTTATTAATTCCTCTATAATGATGTCAAGTCTATTTATTCCGATCTTTGCAAGTGAATTACATGCAACAGGGACTCAGATAGGGATTATAGGAGCATGTTATGGGCTTGCGCTTTTCCTTTCAACGTATATATTCAGCAGGGCCGCAGATAATTATCCCCCAAAGATGCTTCTATATATCGGTTTTGTAAGTTCATCCATAACTTTTTTTATCCAGATGTTTGCATACGACCCGGTCAGCCTTGCGATTTTACGCGCTCTTGCAGGATTTAGCATCGGTATTTACCCGGCAGTGCTTTTGCTTTATGTTTATAACCTGAAACGAAGCATCGGGAAATTCAGTTCATTCATGCCTCTTGGCTGGGCGCTTGGTAATCTGATGGCAGGAGTTATAGCTGTATACTCAGAGATTTTCACTATTGCATCTCTTTTGTTTGCAGCATCGTTCCTTATTACATTAACACTTCCTGCAACCCGGGCCGGTACAAAAAAGAAAACAAATTTTTTCTCAGTTGAACTCCTTAAAAAAAACTGGTATATTTATTTTCCATTTTTCTTGCGACAAATTGGGGCAAATGCTGTCTGGTTAATCTTCCCCTTATATCTTGCCAGTCTTCATGCCAATAAATTCTGGATAGGAATAATATATATGTTGAATCCCGGGCTTCAATTCTTTATAATGAGGCGGCTTGACAGATATGATAATAAGTTCCTGATCCATGCAGGCGATCTGCTTTCTGCGGCAGCATTTATTGCTTTGATACCATTAACGATTTTTTACCAGGCTGTTCCTGGTCTTGCCCTGATCGCTTTTTCATATTCATTTCTGTATGTTGGCTCAACGAACGAGCTAATAAAGAATAACGAAGAAAAAGGAGCTGCTGCCGGGCTGCTTAATTCATCCATAGCCCTTGCCTCTATTATTGGCTCCTTAACAGGCGGAATTGTTCTTCAATATTTTGGATTCAGGGGTGTTATGGCAACAGGTGCTTTATTTGCTTTAATCGGTTATGCGGTCATGTTGTTGGCCGATAGGTCTCACATACCCTAAAAAAGTTCATGAGAAGCTCGTTTCCTTTTTCAGTATGAGAGACTTCAGGATGCCACTGGACACCATATAAGGGCTTTGTCCTGTGTTTCATAGCTTCTACTTCGCATATCCGGGAATGGGCAAGCCGGATAAAATCAGGCGGAAGTACGGATACTTCATCTGCATGTGATGCCCATACGTTCGTCCTCGGCCCAAGTCCTTTTAAGATATCGTTTTCTTCAATGATCTCTATTTCAATTGCAGCATATCCACCCGCAGAGCCTGTTCTCACTGCCCCGCCATAAGCCTGCGCCATGACCTGGTGACCCAGGCAAATGCCAAGTATGGGAAGGTCAAGTTCTTTAACATAGACGCTGCAATTTCCCGCGCGCATAAGTGTGGGGCCGCCGCTGAGTATCAATCCATCCGGTTTTTTTTCAAGGATCTCTTCTATGGAAGAAGTATTTTTCATTAGCTCTACTTCCTGGTCAAGATCTCGTGCAGCACGATGTATCAGGTGGCAGGTCTGGCCATAGTTATTGATAACGATGATTTTTACCATTTTATGTGAAATTGTTGTTTGGGTTATTAAATAATACTGCAAGCTCACCTATATACGCTGCATAGAGAATATCTATATTAGGTGCAAGAATTGCATAAATCGATCCTGGTGGGAAATCCAATGGGAAAAATAATCGAAATGAAAGAATTGAGAAATAAAAATTATGTCTTCAGAGATAGGGTACATGCAGGGGAACTACTTGCCAGCAGACTGAAACCGTACATCGGAAAAGATTCTAAAGATTCCATAGTGCTGGCCATACCATCAGGAGGTGTCCCTGTAGGAAATACTATTGCAAAAAAACTTGGACTTCAGATGGATTTAATAATCGTCAGGAAGCTTCCCATTCCTTACAACACTGAAGCCGGGTTTGGCTCTATGAGCTGGAATGGAGAGGTAAAGCTCAATGAGAAATTAGTGCACCAGCTTCAATTGAGCGATTCTGATATTGATCCGATTATCGCAGATGTCAAACGTGAGCTTGATAAAAGGATGGAAATATTCAGAGGAAAAAGACCTTTTCCGGAATTAAAAAACAAGACAGCGATAATCGTGGATGACGGGCTGGCTTCAGGTTACACCCTTCTGGCAGCCATAAGTTCCGTAAAAAGACTATCTTCTGCAAAGATCATTGTCGCAGTTCCAACTGCATCGAAAAACGCAATCGATCTTGTTGCTCCCTATGTTGATGAAATTTTCTGCCTGAACATCCGGGAAACAAGCATATTCGCTGTGGCTGATGCATATAAGGAGTGGCACGACCTTACAGAGCAGGAAGTATTGAAAATATTAAGAAAATGATATATTACTCATGATCTTGTAGAATAACCTTTTTCCTTCCATGCTGTCATACCTCCCATAAGGTTATGCACTTTCTTTAAACCCCCGCGCGCCAGAATGCTCGCTCCAAGCCCTGACCTGTTTCCTGTGGAGCATACAGAAACAACAGGACGGTCTGATGGAAGCTCAGACAGCCTTTTCTCAAGCTCTCCCACATAAATATTCACAGCGCCCGGAATGTGACCCTGTGCATATTCCTCCTTATCGCGTACATCCACCACAAATAAATCCTCTTCTTTCAGTTTCTCATTAAGACCTTCCACAGTATACAGGCCGCTCTGTTCCAGCGGCATTCCATGATTCATCCAGTCACCAATCCCTTCGCAGAGATACCCTTTGACTTTATCAAGGCCAACCCGTGAAAGATATCGTTGCGCGGCCTCAACATCTCCCTGCCTCTCGGTCACAAGCAGGACATCCCTTTCATAACCAATAATCCAGCCTGCAAACTGAGGCAATCCTCCGAGCCATATATTATACGAACCCTTGATATGCCCGCCTGCAAAGGAGAAAGGAGAGCGGGTATCCACTATAATGGAGTTGTCCATGCCCATAACGCCTGCAAAAGCGGGAGCATCCATGGGCTCGACCTGACCGGGCTCAAGCAAACGCGGACCGTTCAGGTTGTGATTCGCCATTCTGGCGAAATAAGGAGGCAGCGGAATATTTTCTTTCTTTTTTCTTTCGATGAATTCCTCACGAGTGAGTCCAAGCATGGGATTAGCAGCCCGCTCGTAGCCGATTGTGCTTATTGCAATATCTGACATTGTGCCGCCGCAAGCCGAGCCTGCTCCATGTGCGGGATACACGATTGTTCCATCACCCAGAGAAAGGAGCTTCCCATGCACAGAGTCGTAAAGTATAGACGCATATTCAGCGATCTTCTCCCTGCCAGAAAGATCTGTCCGCCCCACATTGCCATAAAAAAGTGCATCTCCGGTAAAAACAGCAAGGGGTATTTCTCCGGAGGGTGCATATAGCACAAAGCTCAGGCTTTCCCGGGAATGGCCCGGAGTCTCAATAACCCTGATCCTTATGCCGCCGATATCGAAGGTATCAGTCTCAGTTGCAGGCTCACCATAGCCAAAATTAAGTCTGTAGCTATGGATAATCCTGCAACCGGTTCGCTTTTCAAGTTCCAGCGACCCTATCAGGTAATCCTCATTGCAGTGAGTCTCAAAAACATACCGTATCCTGCAGCAGTTGCTTTTCGCGATCTTAATATACGAATCCACATCTCTTTTAGGATCGACTACGAATGCATTATTATCATTCCCTGCAATATAAGAGAAATGAGAAAGCCCTTTAGAAACAAGTCTCTCAATGAACATCCACTCTCACCTCAAGAAGAAATGATCACCACTGATATTAAATGTTGTCCTCTTTCGTATGCTTGTGCAAATCGATAATAAACAATAGACTTTTATTATTCCAGACCAGTATTAATTATCATCAAAAGGGGAGAAAAATCATGAATGAAATCGAAGTTTCGGATGAGGATCTGGAAGGATACCTTGCAGCGAGAAGTTTTACCAGAACAATTGGTGAGGAGATAGTGAACAATATCAAAGTCGGCATGACTGAAAAGGAAGTAGGGGATGTTGCCTCTCTGGTTTTCAATAAGAATGGCGTGAAACAGCACTGGCACATGCCTATCATTGGTGTGGGAGAGGGAAGCACAAAATTGAGAAGTATGTATGCTCTTGTATCGAGCTATTTTACCGGACATAAGCGTATTTTGCAGGAGCACGATATTATTTTGATAGACATAGCACCGATATACAACGGTTATCCGGGAGATTACACAATAAACCATGTAATAGGGAGCAATCCTGACCTTGAGGCTCTGGCTGTATATGCGCGTGATGTTTCGATCAAGATTGCCGGGTATATAAAAGAGGGAATGATCGTAGCAGATGTGTTCCACCGGGCACAGGAACTTACAGGCAAAAACCCTGACTATACTTTAGCATACCCTCCCTTTATTTCCATGGGACATCGTTTGTGCAGGATACCTCCACTATGGCAGATATTTCCTGAAGCCGGTCTTAATTATTTGCTCTTCAGAACCAATGGACCTTTTATTACATCAAGTAATAACACCCTGATGAATGGACTCTGGGTCATCGAACCTTACTTTATATATAAAGGGCGGGCCGCTAAATTCGAACAGCTTGTATTAATTGGAAAGGAGACGAGGATTCTATAAAAACTGTGATAACGGATGCTCTTTGCCCTTTTTGCGGTTGTTTATGCGACGATATCACAATTGTAGTTGAGGATAATAATCCGGGCGAGACAGCAGCCAATGATGTACTTTACCTGAATGAGGTGGAGATATTAAATTATTAGCTACTGAGGGTACAAAATTTCCTCTTATCCAGCTTTGCACCTAAAGGACTGTTTTTGAGCGACTTTAGATGCAGGCAACATACTTTAAGGGGCAGATTAGTTTTAAATGCTTATGATGAACAGTCTTTATATAATTAGAGAACTTCAATTAATCCTTCAAATTAGCATTTATTCGTTCTTTATATTCTTCATTTTTTGTATATAATCGGTTGATTTTTAACTTATAGTTACTTAGAATATGTATTATCGACGTATTATCATCAACTAAATACTCTGTTCTTTTTTTACCTGTATCATAATCAGGATTCTTAATGATCTTAATACTTTGATCCTTATCTGCGAACGGATAGTCAGGTTCGCCTAATCCTCTGTACGGGCTAAGCTCGGTAATAGGGAGATTTTTCTCAAATGGAATATACCAACACTCCTCAATTTTAGCTGCTTTGACAATAGATTCCCCAACGATCGGATATAAAAATTCAGATGGAAACTTATCATTTAGTCCAATTAATTTTTGTTCCTCTTTAGCTTGTTTCAGAGTTTTACGCTTTAATATATTATCTATAAGTTCAATTAAATAATCATCTTGTATATTATAATCCGTATCAGAATTCCAATCTCTTTTGGCATGGGCTACATCATTTAGTGTGTTAAAAAAATACGAATCATTGTACTCCAAAAATTTTTTCGACGATTCAATGTCTTTGAATAAATCAATTAAATCGAAATAAGAGGATACTACTTTTCTTTCCATTAATCCCCTATATACTTCCTTGGCCATCCACTCAAATGCAACTGTCGCTTTGTGGTAGATTACAGTGCTGTAAAAGAAGTATCTGCACATTAGATAGTGCTCTACGGCTTTTCGAGCCTTTTCATTGACAGCAAATCGATTCTCTTCTGGCACATATACAAGATTTCGTATGATTTGATCCATATCAAAGATGCCGTATATAACCCCTGTTTCTTGAGAATCCCGCAATAGATAATCAAACCTATCTGCGTCTAATTCTGAATGAATTATCAACCCTTCAGGGCCGGGATAAGTTCCCGCAATAATTTGCGCTATATATCGTATCTTATCTTCAGAAAATCCCCCATCTTTCAGAATATTAAAAATTTCGGTCTGAAAAATCACTATAGATGCCATCCTCTCGTGGTGGGCAAAATCGGCAGAGGCGTTTCTATTGATGTGAAGTTCACAATTTAAATCATGAACTTTATGGCCAGTTAAAACAATGTTACCACTTTTTTCGATATTTATTGAGACTTCACTAGTTTTTATCTTTGATTTTGCATCTTCTTTAACAACACTTTCCACAATATGAGATAAAGGATAGTGACCAATATCGTGAAGCAATGCTGCCATTCTGATTAATTCACGTTTCTTAGAAAATATATCATTTTCTTCTTGAAGGCTAATTACTATCTTGTCTGCTATCTGTAATACACCTAAAGAATGGTTAAATCTATTATGCAAAGCACCAGGGAAAACATAGTCTACGAATCCCAATTGTCTTATATTACGCAATCTTTGAAAAAATGGTGAATCGATAATTTTACTTTCTAATTCTGTTACTTTTATAAATCCATGAACATTATCATAAAATTCCCTAAACGGCTTAATTTTATCTATAGCCATGACCGATTTTAACCATTTTAATTAAATTTGGATAGATGGTCATATGCCTTTTTGATGAGGGATTCTATATTATCGATTTCATTCAAAACAGGTTTTGCCTCTAATAGTCTCCTTCTTAAATCAGGAAACCTACCTTTTCCAGAAAAATTTGCTTTGTTGATATAATGTAATGATGCCAATACTTCTAAATAATTTACGTTATTTATATCGTCTCCTAATTTATTCCTAAAATCGTTTAGTTCCTTAACAATACGCTCGTTGTCAATAAATACTAGATTTTTATTCTCCTCATACACCGCATCGTCTATTTCATATAATACGTGTGCCAATGGAGATGAATATGGGCCCTTGATATACCAATTGAAACCATAACCTAAAGAAATACCTGAAGATTGTAATAGATAAATAATCTTTTGGTATTGGATACGTCTATCGAATTGTGACATATTGGGTTTCCCTAATCCTATAACATCTAATACTTTACACAATACCTCCTTTTGTGTCATTTTTTTAATATCTCCTATTTTCCTACAATATACCTCTTAAATCAATTTTATCGGACGTTGAAGGACCAATTTGATGAAATAAGGTGATGGAATTGACGCAATTATAAGCCTTCCCTGCTTGATTTTTATCATTGTATACGTGCCTAATTTGCCCTGTATCTTTTTGCCCTTCACCTTTTATAAGAGTCATTGATACGTTAGTATCAATGATGCTAATTATGTATAAAACTATCCATATAGAAATATCTTGCGTAACGGATTTCTGGATAGATATACCAGAACTAAAATCGTTCTAATTCTTTTCTGAACCAATATGAAATAGTGGGATAGAAGACTTTAGGGGCAGGCATCATACTTCATGTGCAAGTGGGACTTTAAGTGCAAAGCTCTCTCATCCACAACATATTTATGTCTCAAAATCCATAATACTTTTGCGGTTAGTTATTGGTTAAAAGATTAATTATAATCATATATTCAGGAGGTTAGATATGAAACCGATTATCACAGCAGAACTTGAGGTTGTCGCCCTGGGGACTGGAAGCACAAGTATGAGCCCTTATATTTCCGAGGCTGTAAGAGCTATCGAAAAGTTAGGTATTAAATACCAGTTAACTCCGATGGGGACGGTAATAGAGGTATCTTCTATCGATGAAGCTTTCAATACAGCAAGAGCAGCACACGAAGCGGTTATGAAAAAAGGCGCACAGAGGGTTGTCATACATCTTACAATCGATGACAGAAGGGATACTCCAAAGGATATGGACGAGAAAATAGAATCTGTGGAAAGTAAAATTTAGTCCACTTTTGTTTTTGTCCAAGCTCCACCTTCAACACAGCTATAAATTCCACCAGTGTGCCTCCTAAAATCAGGCATGTATTTATGCCATATAGTTATCCATGAGCTGCGCCTTTTGAAGACAAACCTGTATCATCTTTATTAAAACTCAGATCCAATTAATCCATTATGTGGTTCGACGCATTCCTCCTGGCTTTACAGTATCTTTTATCAGTAATACCTGCAACGATCGCAGGTATTATCCTGATGGAGCTGTTGATAGAAATGGGGTGGGTCCAGAAACTTGGCTTCATAACTGCGCCCTTCATGCGCTTCGGGCATCTCCGGGAAGAAGTCGGCGTGGGCTTCTTTGTGTCCTTTGGGTCCCCAACAGCCGGGAATTCAATGGTGGCAGATCTTAACAAAAAAGGATTGATAGACGATAAAGAAACCCTGATTGCATCTCTTGTAACATCTTTTCCTGCAACATTCATCTTTGTAAGGGATCTTACTCCTGTACTTGTAATATTGCTTGGGACTACAGGAATCATATACCTTGGCATAGTTGTGGGAGTTGGACTTCTTCGAACAGCGATATCCCTTGCTCTTGGCCGCTTTCTATTGCCCCCTAAAAAGACTGCAATTATACAACGAGATATAAAGACGAAAAAATTCAAAGATGCGCTGCAAAGTGCAATCTTATCATCATGGGTTCCCCTGCGCAGAATTATCCCAATGATGATAATCGCTGCAATAATCGTGTTTCAGCTTATCGATATAGGTTTTTTCGATATGCTATCTGCATATCTGAAGGACCTGCCTGTTCTGAAATCTCTTCCTGTGCAAGCTCTCCCCATCATTGCAGCATGGTTTGCAAGTAATGTCGCGGCATATACGATAGCAGGTAAGCTTTTAACTGATGGCATGATGACATCAAAAGAAATCGTGATAACGTTGCTCCTGGGCCGGGTGCTTTCAAGCATGGTGCGCCTGCGATTCACCATTCCTTATTATACAGGGATTTTCTCTCCTAAATTGGGAATGCAAATAATGCTTCTTGCCACACTGATGCAAGAAGGATTAACCATAATTGTCATCGCCTTTCTTTCAGTCTTCTGGTAATCGACGATTATATGACACAAAAGGAGTATCAAAAGAATTTAAGTGCTCCGATCGGGATTTGAACCCGAGTCACTGGCTATCTTTATTTCAGCACCTGTTGGCGCTTAAAACTTGAAAGGCCAGAATGATTGGCCTGCTACACTATCGGAGCATAGTAGGCCTAATAATACACCAGTCTATTTAACGGTTTGGTAGAAAAAAAATATTGTGCAGTCCCGAGAAAATTATAAGAAAGATTAAAAGTCTAAAATGCTGCTAATTTTCAAATTTCAGTCGATATATTTATATAGTGCAAAGAAGGGTTTTTAGTATGGTGTCGAAATGGAAGATAAATGTCCGAAATGCGGTGAAACTCTCATAACCAGGACCATTAAGAAAAAAATAGGTCCTGGCAGTATTGAATATCCGGTTGCCCAGACATGTCCGAAATGCAATTGGAACAAAGACCTGACAGGTGCAGGAGATGTAGTTGCAAAACCTGTGATGCAAGATGCAGATGAAGCTAAAAAAGAGAAAAAAGAAGAGAAAAAAGTGCAAATAACATCCCAGGTAAAACCACTGGATTTGACTGGCACTGGCACATCTAAACCAGCAGCTTCTCCATCCAGTATCAATTCGCTGATCATGATTGTTCTGGCAATCCTCGTTGTAGGTGCTATTGCATGGGTATTTTTCGTGGATCCGACTGAAGAAAAACAGGATGATCCGGTTGCGACCCCAACGCCAATAATTACCAGTACTCCTGTTCTGACTCCGGCAGCTACAGTTGTTCCGGAAGTTAAGGCATCAGGAAAGCAGATATCAGTGAGACTGGAAACAAATAGAGGTATTAATCCAAAATCAGTCACAATAAAAGCCGGCGATGAAGTTGTATGGATAAATGATGGAACATACGCAGTTACTCTCGTAAGTTCCGATGATCTTTTTGAAGATAAACTCCTGAATAATGACAAACGCACAAATTATACATTCAAGACATCCGGAAATTTCAGTTTCTATCTTAAAAATGATAAAAACCTGGCCGGAACTATAATAGTTGAAACTTAAACCATAGTCCAGTCAAGCTGGAATCCATCAAGGGTCATGAGGATTATCTTCTGCTTCAGGCCAGGCAGATCATAAGGTAACTCTTCAAACCCTACATATAATTCATCACCCGGATTTATTTCCGGGGGTGCATTGGGTGTTTTGCCGAAAAAGTATTTCTTGTCTGCCTTTCCATCTAATACAACTACATTTCTCCAGCCTTTTGCCTGTGCTACCCGTACAACAGTACATTTCCTTTTGAATTTCTTTAAAGTTTTTTTCACTCCACCGATCTCGGTTTCAGTAGTCTGGATCACATCAGTATCATTTTCTGCCATTTTTATCACACCATAAGAACCTTGATATACCAGCTTATGTATTAAACCATACTATTAAAGGTGATACTTATGGGACTTCCAGCAACCAAACGTTATCTGATCGAATTATTGCACATGCATAAACTTACTTATGAACAAGTAGCTAAATATGCGGATTTACCTGTTGAAAGGGTAAAAGCCATAAAGAAGGGTGAAGAACCCACGGATATAGAACAATACAAATTAAAACAGGTAGCTTTTTCCTTATCCGAGCTTCGTTCGAAAGATACAGGCGAAACGATGGATTAAATAAAATATAAGAATGAATGATGTTGAATTCATTAAACATCCCCTCATAAAATCTGACACTGTCGAGCAGAGATTATACCAGCTCTCCCTTGCAGGGGAAGCTATTAAGAAATCAAGTCTTATAGTGCTTCCTACAGGTCTTGGAAAAACCATAGTAGCATTACTCGTGATGGTATCACGTCTCCCGAAAGGGAAAGTATTGCTTCTTTCCCCGACAAAACCGCTTGTGGAACAGCATGCATCTTTTTTCAAGGATACCCTTAATATTTCTCCTGAAAACGTTGTATTGTTTACTGGAAATACAAATCCTGGCAAGCGGGAAAGTATGTATGAGAAAGCACAGCTGATCATCTCCACACCCCAGGTCATAGAGAATGACCTGCTCGGGAAAAAAATAAGCCTTGAAAACGTTTCCTGCATCATTTTTGACGAAGCGCACAGGGCAACCGGAAATTATTCCTATGTTTATATCGCGAAAAAGTATATAGAGCAAAACCCCGACCCTCTCGTCCTTGGAATTACAGCAAGCCCCGGAAGTAATACTGAGAAGATACAGGAGGTTTGTGCAAATCTCCGTTTAAAATCAGTTGAGATAAGGACTGATTCAGACCCGGATGTTAAACCATATATTTTTGATAAGGACATCGAAAGGATATATGTTTCCGTACCTGTCGAAATGAAAGGTCTGAAGGGATTAATGGATAAAGTCCTGAATGACAGGCTGACAAAATTACAGGAACTCGGGCTTTTATCTAATTTCCAGAAACGGCTCTCAAAAAGGGAAATGCTTGATCTCCAGGTGCGTTTGCAGGCGCAGGTTCGTTCTTTTCCCGACCAGAAGATCTACCAGGGGATATCTCTTCTTGCCGAGATCTTCAAGGTCAGCCATGCTATAGAGATATCAGAAACACAGGGGTCATCCGCCCTATCAAAATATTTTGAGCGTCTTGAGAATGAGGCATTGTCCAGAGGGGGAAGTAAAGCTGCAAAACGCCTCATGGACGACCTGAGCATGCGCCAGGCCGTACATCATCTTGGGGGCTGTGACGGCAATAACCCGAAATTGAATTTAGTAAAAGAACTTGTTGAAAAGCAAATTACGGATGCGCCTCAATCGCGTGTTATCGTATTCACCAATTACAGGGATACAGCAGAACTTGTCGCAAATTCGCTTAAAGAGATACCGGGTATCAAGCCTGTAAGGTTCGTCGGGCAGGCAAGTAAATATAAGGATACGGGTCTTACCCAGAAACAACAGGTAGACATTATCCAGAAATTCAAGGACGGGGAGTATAATACCCTGGTTGCAACTTCTGTTGCCGAGGAAGGGCTGGATATACCTGCCACCGACCTTGTGGTATTTTTTGAACCCGTACCATCTGAAATAAGGAGCATACAGCGAAAAGGAAGAACAGGAAGAAAGCACGCCGGAAGAGTTGTTGTCCTGATGGCAAAAGGATCAAAAGATGAGGCATACCACTGGAGCAGTAATTATAAAGAGAGACAGATGGTCAAGACCATGAAAAATCTGGATATTGACCTTGATGCTCAGGAAAAAGATAAAACAGACGAATCACAATCAGACGGGCAAACAAAATTAATGGATTTTTCAACTGCCCGGGTATCAAATTCCGAAGTCCACAGGGTGAAGGTCTATGTTGATAAGAGGGAAATCCGTTCCCATGTTGCACATTCTCTTGAAAATATGGGTGCGGAAGTGATCTTAAGAACACTTGAAGTGGGAGATTACGTAGTGAGCGACCGTGTTGGCATAGAGAGAAAAACTACAGAAGATTTCCTTAGCACTTTCCTTGATGGGGGCCTCTTTGGCCAGATATCAGACCTTGCGCGTGCTTACAGGTGCCCCCTCCTCATAATTGAAGGTGAGGGGCTTTATTCAAAGCGCCAGATCAATCCCAATGCAATTCGCGGCGCGCTTTCAACTGTAGCGATTGATTTCGGGGTTCCGGTGTTATTCAGCAAGGATGAAGAAGATACTGCGGCATTGATAAGTGTAATTGCAAAAAGGGAACAGGCAGACGAACCGAAAAAGGAAATAAACCTTCATGGGACGAAATCTGCCTCAACGCTTCCTGAACAGCAGGAATATCTGGTGTCTGCTATCTCGGAAATAGGGCCAGTCGTTGCAAAAAACCTGCTGCGGCACTTTGGCAGCGTAGAGAGGATCATGACAGCATCACGCGAGGAATTGATGGCTGTGGAACTTGTGGGACCAAAGACAGCAGACAGGATAAGGGAAGTTGTGAGCGGGGAGTATAAAGGTTAAAGGTTATGTTAATTTACGCCAACTATTTGATATATGCCTCATAATTTAAGGGGTACATAAGATCGTAGCATGTTGGATGTACCTGAAAATTTCAAGCACATATGGGATCTTCTTTAAGTTTTTGATGCTGTAATTTTTGCTGAGTGATTTCCTGCTCTGCAAAGCGGATATTAAGCGAGTTTAAGAATTTGACGAGCTTTTTGACTACAATATCGTCTCTGTTTATTTGATATAACTTAGCATTTCCCACTTGCCTTGTCATTGTAACCAACCCAAGTTTTTCCAGTTCAGGCAAGGCTTTCATAAGGGTTGTATAATGTATACCAGCCTCATCTGAGATATCGGTGAGTGTTAAGTCCATATCTTGATATTCCCAGAGAATATCAATTATCTTGGCAGTTGCAGACCCTGTAAAGAGTTTTTCTAATGACATATTTTTCCTTTTCCACAAATTTTAGTCAAGCACATATGAATGGTTAGTTAGTTATTTAGTGTGCAGATTAGTGCGTATTAAGTATTATATATTCTAAGTATATATACCTACTCATTGTGGGTAATTATTTATAGTTTCTAAACTATAATCTACTAAATGCAAAAAAGGCAAATCGATATTGTCAAGAACCATATCCTCAGACGTTTTCTTAATAAAACTATGATTGGAATGAACTACGTCAATAGACAAAATATCCATGTCAAAAAAATTGGTGGTGATATAGTTCAAAAAGCTATTGATGAACTGATTAAAGATGGTTTTTTAGAAACACACCATAAAGACTGTATCAGCATAAATCCAAGAATGTTAAAATCAATAGGCGAACACCTGGAAAAAAGTTGATAGGCCAAAAAACGCTAATAAGCCCTGTACCTAGAAGATTTTATTCCTTGATATCTTTTTTATAAACCATTTAACCGGGATGAACATAGACACTTCCTCCTGATATTTCCTGTATTTATCCCCGAATTTTGAAAGCAGCCTTTTCTCTTCGATGAACGCGCCTATAACTAAATAACCTGTTATCAGCAGCACTGCTGTTAAATCAAGGAGAGTCATTCGCATTTTAGTTATCAGAAGAAGAATTCCCGATGTGTAAAGCGGATGGCGGACTAATGCATAAGCTCCACCTGTAACAAGTACATCTTTCTTCTGACGCTTTATGCCGATAAATTCAAGGATATCTATCTGCAACAAGGCATATCCGAACATACCGATAGCGCCCAGGCGCACAAAGACAATAACAGGATAGAAATTCTGCGGGATCGCATAAATTGGAGGGGTGGAATTTGAATACGTTATCCACACAATCAAAGCAGGAGCAAATAAGGGAACGCTGATCAAAGAATATAGCAGCCTGTAATACCGGAATCTTTTTCCAAGCAGCTTTTCTGCCTGGTTTTTGGCACGATCCGTAGCAAGAAGGCTGTGAATGACCGTAAAAAAAAGAAAATATAAAAAGAACTTTATTATGTTGTCCATTGTGTATCATTTTATTGTGGTTAAACTATTTAATTGCTTTGTGTCTTATATCTGAAAATCTATTTATGCAAACAGGTTCTTATTATATGCGGGAGAATGCAAAAAGGGAAAAATCGCAAAAGGAGCATGTTATACAAGTTTGAAGATAAAGAGCCCGTTATTGCAAAAAATGCTTTTATCGCAGATACTGCATGTCTTATCGGAGATGTATCAATAGGTGAAGGAACAAGCGTGTGGTTCAATACCGTCATCCGCGCTGACAGGGCAAAAATAAGTATAGGTAAAAATTGCAGTATCCAGGATAACACTGTAATACATTCTGATGAAACCGATGTTGAAATTGGCGACGGGGTTATCATAGGTCACTCTTGCGTGATGCATGGGCGGCTTATAGAAAACAATGCCCTTATTGGCATGAATGCCACAATACTTCATGGGGCTCAAATAGGGGAATCAGCAATAATCGGAGCAGGTGCATTAGTGCCTTCGGATTATAAAATACCTGCCCACAGTGTGGCTCTGGGTGTGCCATGTAAAATTGTCAGGATGACTTCAGAAGAAGACCTTGCAATGATAAGAAATACGCAGAACAATTATAAAAAATTGACCAGGCAATATTTGAAAATTTGAAATCAACAAAATAAGGTGAATACTTGCGAAACATCGAAATCGAAGAATTTAGGGCAACCCCGATAACTGAGCGAAAAGTCGAAGTTGTAGAGCGAAAAGGACTTGGACATCCTGATTATATCTGTGATTCCATAATGAACGAGGTTTCCATTCGCCTGTGTAAGGAATATATGGAGAGGTTTGGAGCTATCATGCACCATAATATCGATAAGGGAATGCTTGTTGCAGGCGAGGTGAAAACAAAATTCGGAGGCGGGGTGATATTAAAGCCGATGCGCATCATTTTCGGGGACAGGGCTACTTTTGAAGTTGAAAATGAGTTTATAGATGTCAATACTATTGCTATTGGCGCTGCAAAAGAATGGATTAAGAAGAACTTGCGCTTTGTAAACAGTGATTCTATTTATTATCAGGTTGAACTTGCCAGGGGTTCGGCAGAACTTACTGATATATTCAAGAGAAAAGATGCAATACTTGGGGCTAATGATACTTCGGCGGCTGTTGGATATGCACCCATGACACCCACAGAAACCATGGTACTTCAGACCGAGCAGTATTTGAACTCCCCGGATTTTAAGAAAAGATTTCCTGAATCTGGCGAGGATATTAAGGTCATGGGCTTGCGGGAAAAGAATAAACTCAGTTTGACCATTGCAGATCCACTTATCGATATGTTCATCGAGTCAGAAAGCGGGTATTTCAAGAAAAAGGCAGAACTGGCAGAAGAGATAAGAACATATGTTATCGAGAGGACGGAATTTGAACCTTCCATTTCCCTGAATACTCTTGACAGGGAAGGGCGGGGCATGGGAGGGATTTACCTCACAGTAACCGGAACTTCTGCTGAGGATGCGGATTCCGGCCAGGTGGGGCGCGGGAACCGCGTGAACGGCATCATTCCACTGAACCGTCCGGTAAGCAGCGAAGCAGCGGCCGGGAAAAACCCTGTAAGCCATGTGGGAAAAATTTACAATGTCCTGAGCCACAGGATCGCAAATGAGATCTATGTCAATGTCCCGGACATAAAAGAAGTCTATGTATGGCTTTTGAGCCAGATAGGAGAGCCAATCGACCAGCCAAGGATCGCGGCTGCGCAGGTCATCATGGAAAGGGGAACGGTTGAAAGCGTGGAAAAAGAGATGAATGAGGTTATTGACAGGGAGCTTGCCAACATCCAGGAATTCTGCATGGAGCTGGCGTACGGGAAGATCCCGGTGAACTGATCAGAGATCTTTCAATTCTTTTGCCTTTTGTGGCAGCCTCTTTTCGATCATTTCAAGAAGCGCATCGTAATCCCCTTCTGCAAGCGAGCGAACGTCCTCGTCTCCTCGCAAAATAAGATCGACAAGGTAAACAAGCTCTTCATCTGTCAACCTGTTAGCCCTGTTCGCAAAGTCAACAGGTGATTCTGATAACTTATGAGAGACCGGAAGCAGGATGAATTTGTAGTCATGTCCAGGCGCGGGACCTGTTGCGCCTTCGAGTTCCGGCGCAAGTTTATTGAGGATTTTTTTGTCAAGATCTGATAATTGTCTCATGAGATTCTCCATTCATTAAATAGTGCATCATAAAAACATCACGATCAAATCATTCTTAATTTTTTCAAAATCTCTATCCAGAGTAACTAATTCAAGACCACTATCTTTCGCAATTTTATACTGGTAAGCATCATCAAAATCCAGCCCGAATTTTCTTTTTATATCAGACAGATTTTGATATGATCGTTTTGATAAGGTAATAATTTTCACATTCGGAAGAATATCTTTTACAAATTTCTGGAAAATTTTTTCTTTTTTATTCCTGAATAATATTACTCCAATCGAATGCAAAGAAAAGTCAGAAATGCATAGGTTCCCAATGTTTTTTTCGAGAAATTCTTTGCAGGCTTCCTGTCTTTCTTGTGTTAGCAGAACTTCCAAAAAAATATTTGTGTCGATGAGGTACATTACCTCCACTCCAATGCTTTATGTTGGAGTGATACTGAGGTATATTTTTTTTTTAGGTCTGACAAACCTCCTTCCCAGTCAAATTTAAACTTATTTTTTTTTGCTCTTTGTTGATATGTTCCTTTTTGCAATAAAAATTCTATATAATCTAAAACTTCTTCTTTCAGGTCTTCTGGCAATTGATCTAATTTTGACGTGATAACTTGTGTTTCCATTTCATCACCGAGTGCGTTTACACATTTATCATAGTCCTATTATAAGATGATTGGGTATCTATATCTATCGGATATTTAAAATACCAGATTTACATCCGCTTCAAGTATCATATCGGTCAATTCCGGAAGCGTTATCTTTTTTATCCCGCTTATGATCTCAGTATCGGCAATATTGCGTTTGGCAATATCCCTGTCAAGTGCATAGAAACTTACAAGTTCTATGTTCTTTGTGATTTCAGATTCCACGGTCGGGACATCCTTGAACCAGGTTGCCTGATCTCCATATCCTGTCTTCTGTCCTTTCACTATTGAATGAACGCCGCCGCTAACGAAGATCATTGAAGCTTCATTTCCTGCCGCGACCTGTGAAGCAGCCATCGGGACTGCTGAAAATGCATCTTCTTTTCCGTAAGGAGGCTGTGTTACGATTACATTTACTTTCTTGCTCATGTTGATCACCCTATCAGTATTGTCTTGTCAGATTCTGCTGTCCATTCGCCAAGGTCATAAAGTCCGCCGATCAATACGCCTTCTGTCTGCTGTTTTGTTACGCCTCTGGCATCCGTGCACTTTATGCAGGCGATAGCATCTGCTTTTGGCTGTTTTATCCCTTTTTTGACCATTATCCCAAAAATTGTCTCTACGGGAGGGAACTCTTTTGGCGCCTGGTCCCTGTGGGCGATTATTGTTGCATCAAGGTAGTTAAAGAAGTTGACAGTTATGCCTTTTTCTTTAGCCGCGTGTGCAAGTCTTATCATCGTAAATACTCCTTCATCCCTGTATGGGCCGTTTATTGAAACAATCGTAAGCTGTTTTCCTGTCATTTTATCACCTAAAACCAGACTACTCTGTCATATTCCATTATATAATCAAGAAGTGTGCCTATTTCTTTTATTTCCACACCGCCAATTAATTTGTTAGTAAGCGATCTTGAAAGTACTGCTTTATCGTCAGCATATATCTTGATGCCCTTCTTCTGGGCTGCTGCGAGTTTATTACCAAACTCGGACTTTCTTGCAGCGGTTATGCCGTCTTCAATGAGATATAATGAGACATCATTTCCTTTTTCCTTTGCATTCAACCCGATATCAAGCACAAGGTCGGGTGTTTCCGTAGTATACGGGTCTTTTGATAGGACGAGTAACAGGTTTGTCATTTTCTTTCCTCTGTAAGATTCTCTGATAGGGTTAATAATCATTGATTGAGTTTTAAATGTTTCCATGTAGGCAATGTTAATAAACCATGCCGACCATTTCGCAGGAAGTATGCCGAGGTAGCCCAGCGGCCTAAGGCGCCGGTTTTGAAAACCGGTTGTGCACCGCACAGCGGGAGTTCAAATCTCCCCCTCGGCGTTTGATTTTTTATCCGGCTTTGCGGATAATTCCGGTTAATGCCCATTCATAAATCGCAAGGTCATGAGAGCTGTGAAGTATGAATCGCACTTCTTCAATTCCATCAAATTTTTCCAGGAATCCAATGACAGCGTTGAGAGCTACAACACTTGCTTTTTCAACAGGATATCCATAGGCGCCTGTGCTTATTGAAGGAAAAGATATTGTTTTGATCCCGTTTTCAATCGCAACCTTAAGACTGTTCTTATATGCATCTGCAAGCAGTTGCGGTTCTTTATCATTTCCGCCATGCCAGACAGGGCCCACAGTATGTATCACTTTTTTTGCTTTCAGTGCTCCGCCTGTTGTGATCACTGCCTGACCCGCTGGCAATCCATCGGGATATCTCTTCCGTATTATTTTGCATTCATTCAAAATATCAGGCCCGCCCTTCCTGTGTATGGCGCCGTCCACCCCGCCACCTCCCATAAGGCCAGGATTTGCGGCATTGACAATAGCTTCAGTTTCCTGTTCTGTGATATCCCCGCATACAAGGATAAGTCTGATGCTTCCGAGTCCGAGTGTCGTTTCCATGAGAAAACATCTTTTTATATCGCTTCTTTTCCTCTTTCTCCAGTCCTTACCCGGACTATTTCTTCTATCGGCAGGATAAAGATTTTACCATCACCAATATTACCCGTCCTTCCGGATTCACAGATTATTTTTATAACCTTTTCGACGCCCGCATCATCCACAACAAGCTCGATCTTTGTCTTGGCAAGCATATCTACCCTGTATTCTTGCGTGCGATATTGCAATACAACTCCTTTTTGCCGCCCCCGTCCTTTTACTTCATATGTGGTAAGACCGATAAAACCAGCGATAGCAAGCGCTTTCTTGATTTCTCCAAGCTTTTCTGACCGTATTATCGCTTCGATTTTTTTCATGAGATCACCAGCCTATTTCGCATAAGTCATCCTGCTTTTTAAACATATGCCTTCTCTCCATGCTGTGTTATATCAAGGCCTTCTATCTCTTCATCATCGCGGACACGAAGACCCATGGTCGCATTAAGTATCTTCAATATAATAACTGTCATCACAAATGAATAAACGCCAGTCACGACGACTGCGATAAATTGGGATATGATTAAACCGAAACTACCAAAAACCAGGCCATTTGCCCCGGCATGATTAATCGCAACCGATGCGAAAATCCCGGTTGCAAGGACCCCCCATGCGCTTCCAACTCCGTGACAGGCAAATACATCAAGCGAATCGTCGATATTGGTTTTGTGATTCTTGAAGTGCATTGCAAAATAGCATAAGATCCCGGCTGCGCCTCCTATGATCATTGCGGAAAGCGGCCCTACGTATCCTGATGCAGGTGTAATTGCGGCAAGACCTGCGACTCCGCCTGTGACAATTCCAAGGGCATTGGGTTTTCCGCCATGCTTCCAGCTTATTGCCATCCAGGTGAGAGCTTCTGCCGCTGCGGATGTATTTGTCACGATGAAAGCGTTTGCGGCAAGGCTTCCGGCAGAAAGTGCGCTTCCAGCGTTGAACCCGAACCAGCCGAACCACAGGAGAATCCCGCCCAGTATTGTCATCGGAACATTATGCGGCGCCATGTTATCGCTCTTAAAACCAATGCGTTTTCCAATAATGATCGCTGCAGCAAGCGCTGATAACCCGGCGCTTATATGTACAACGAGGCCGCCTGCAAAATCAAGGGCGCCAAGTTCCCGCAGCCAGCCCCCGATTCCCCAGACCCAGTGCGCTATCGGATCATATACAATTGTAGTCCAGATTAGAGTGAAAACAATGAAGGTGCTGAATTTCATCCTGTCTGCAAAAGCGCCGGTGATGAGGACCGGGGTTATGATTGCGAACATCGCCTGGTATATCATGAATACGGATGCTGGTATCGTAGGGGCGTAATCAGGATTTGGAGCGGCCCCAACGCCGTTTAGCCCGATCCACTGGAGTCCGCCGATCAGGCCGTGCCCGCCAGCGTCAGTACCAAATGCAAGACTGTACCCCAAAAGTATCCACTGGATGCTGATAAGTGCAAGAACGATGAAGCTCTGAGAGCTTGTCTGAAAATTAGATAAACCTTGAGTAATATATTGTTCGTATATGAA
>NZ_NTMG01000059.1 GCF_002487355.1 Candidatus Methanoperedens sp. BLZ2
TCATGCTGGATTTGCACTAGCTGGCGACTACGAACTTTGCTCGGCGCGCCTGTGCTCTCTGTGGTTTTTTAATCCGAAGATAATGAAAAGCCGTTTACATTTCGCTATATATATAAACTATAAGACCAATTCCAAGCAGGGTGCCTTAATGAAAACATGTATAATGTGTGGTGGCGAAGGGACAAGGCTTCGCCCGCTTACTTTTGACCGGCCAAAGCCAATGATCCCGCTATTGAATAAACCATCATTAGTCCATCTTGTGGAACATCTGGCTATTGAGGGTTTCAACGATATTGTGCTTACACTTGGTTATCTGGGAGGAGAAATTGAAGCCGCACTTGGCGATGGAAGTATGTACGGCGTGCATGTCGAATACGTCCATGAGCAGGAAAAACTGGGGACAGCAGGAGGAGTAAAGAACGCGGAAGAGCTGTTTGAAGGTGAGCCTTTCATGGTAGTGGGAGGCGACCACGTAATGGATCTTGAACTTCGCGAATTTGTCCGTTTCCATGAAAAAAACGATTCACCTGTTACAATAGGCCTTATCCCGATCGATGATCCGCGCGATTATGGTATAGCGGATCTTGATGTTAATAACAGGATCAACAGGTTTTTTGAAAAACCGGGGCCTGGAGAGATATTCAGCAATCTTGCAAGTACCGGTATTTACGTTTGTGACCCGGAGATAATGAAATGGATCCCTCAAAAGAAATACGATTTTGCAAAAGACCTTTTCCCGGATATTATGAAAAAAGGTAAAAACATCAATGGTTTCCTTGTGCACGGCAAGTGGACGGATATCGGGAACCCGCAGGCTTACAGGGAAGCATGCAGATGGATGCTGGAACAGATGCCGGGCACAAAAATTTCAGGCCGCCTGAATATCAAGGATGCAAGAGTAACAGGGCCAATTGAAATAGGGCATGATGTGTCACTCGGTTCAAATTCCTCCATTGTAGGCCCTATAGTGATCGGGGAAAACACAACTATCGGGGATAATGTCCTGATAGGCCCCTACACATCGATAGGCTCAAACTGCAAAATCGGAAATAACTCAAGGATACTTTCTTCATATATATTTAATAGTGTTGAGATCGGCGCGAATACTGCGGTTTCCAGCGCTATTATCGATAATTCTACCAGGATAAAAGATTCATGCATACTTGAAACCGGTACTGTTATCGGTCCAAGAGTTATTATCGGGGAAGAAGTGACCGTAAATTCAATGGTCAGGATATGGCCTGAAGTCAGGGTAAAAAATGGAACTAAAGTAAATGAGAATCTTGGGAATGAGGATTTTGGAAATAATATTAAAGGTTCCTGAGACTAATTATTTTCACAGTCCCGTCTTTTTTCCCGATATATACCATATCCACATTGGTGAATATACCATGTTCTACGATACCTGTACAATACGAAAGCTCTTTACTTAATGATACAGGGTCATCTATTTTTCCAAAATCCGCATCCATTATGAAATTCCCGTTATCCGAGATGACCGGGCCATCCTTATTGACGCCCATACGTACCTGCGTTTTTCCACCGAGTTTTGCCACATTTTTTTCAACAAGTTTACGCGCCGCTGGTATGACTTCAAGGGGTACTGGGTGACTCAGCACATCAGCCATTTTTGAATCATCTATGACTACAACGAACTTTTTTGCGGATTCAGCAACGATCTTTTCCCGCGTATGCGCCGCTCCGCCGCCTTTAATCGCTATGAAATTTGCGACCTGGTCCGCGCCATCGATATCAATATCAAGCACAGGATGCTCATCAAGCGTGGTGAGCGGGATTCCGTTCTCAGTTGCCAGAAATGCCGACTGGTATGATGTGGGAACACCAAGGATATCCAAACCATCGGCGACACGCCTTCCCAGTTCTTTTATCGCATAAGCGGTTGTGGAGCCTGTGCCAAGCCCAACGACCATATTGTTTTTTACAAGTTTGGCGGCCCGTTCTCCGGCTGCCTGCTTGGGGTTTTGAGTGGTGTTTTTCATGATGGAGAGCTTTATGTCTTTTATTTAAATTAAATTTACGAAATTAACCTTCATATTAAAATTACTATTTAATACGTCATTCAGATGGGGAATAATCGTTTTCATACTGTTCTTTAATAAATTCAAATTTATTTAAGGTTTGGTATAGCCAGAACACTTATTCATGAACTCCCGAATTCAGTCGGACGCCTCCAAGAGCAGGTGCATTAGAGAGTTCGACTTTTTAGTTCACACAATTGGGCAAATGGTATGACCTTATTTATGTTATGCTTCTTAGTACTTATACACCTCTCAAGATTGCGGTTAATAGTAGTACCAGTATGCCAAGAGACAGATTAGTTTTTACTAATATTAAGATTGTGTCAGGTTTTGGGGCAAAAGGTGCTAACTTTGTGGAAAGAACAAAGCTAACCCATGCAACAATGAGAATCATTATCAATGTTACAAAATGTTTGCTCAGCAAAACAATTCCATACGTTGTGCTCAAAATATCTTCAAATGCTACATGGCGAAAGGCGATTGGAATACCTGTAAAAATCAGCACTGTAATGCTCAACCAGGCAAAAATAACGAAACGCTTTAATACAGCAGTTCCGAGCACTGGACGCTGATTTTGGTCAATTATCATCTCTTTTATGTGAATAAATTACTGTCTCTGTCATAAACAGGGGCAGATACATTTTAAGTTTTTTTCAAGATTGGTTCGTGTTCTTCGATAACGATATTTTTATTCTTACTGTCTTTGGAATCATTCATCTGCTGTTCTTTATTTTTAGTAATGGGAAGGCATTGTCGGCACATCTTTTTCACCTCCTTTTATCTTTATAGTTACTTCAGTTAATAAAGTATTTAAACTATCAAGTTTAAAGTTAAATAGCTGCTATTGAAAATGGAAGTCGCTATGCAAAAAGAAAGTAAGAGATGCACTATGTATGAGGACGATATATGTTTGTGTTCTATTGAAGGTATCATGGGCATCCTCAGTAAAAAATGGGCTTTATTGATCATCAGTGCGATTGGGAATAACCAGAAATTGCGCTACAACGAGCTTGAAAAAAAGCTGGATAAGATAAGTCCAAAAACGTTAGCCGATAGGTTAAAAGAACTGGAGAATGCGAACATAATCAAAAGAGAACCATTTGCGCAAATACCTCCCAGGGTGGAGTACTCGCTAACAAAAGAAGGAGCGGAACTGAGAGATGCTGTAATGCCTTTGATAAAATGGGTTTCATTGAAAGATGCTCAGAGGTGATAAAATTCTGGCAGGATGAAGTATGAGCAAATTTACACTGGTATTTACAGCCTTAAAAAGAATGTTACGGCAATTCTCAAACAACCAATGCAGCCCCCAAGGCGCCTGTTATCTGGGGTTCTTCTGGCAATTGCACTTTGGTATCTAAAGCCTTTTCAAAAGCCTTTACTACTCCAGGATTTTTAGCCACACCCCCTACAAAAGCCACTTCATGTTTTATTCCCAGCTTTTTAACCATCGTAATGGTTCGCAGGATAATACTTTCAATAAGGCCGGCAGCTATATCTTCTTTTTTAATCTTTTGAGCCCTTAAGCTGATAACTTCCGATTCCGCGAATACGGTGCACATACTGCTGATCTTTGCTGGATGTTTTGAAACCAGTGCAAGTGTCCCCAATTCATTCAGCGATATTTCAAGAGCTTTTGCTGTATATTCCAGAAACTTACCGGTTCCTGCTGCGCATCTGTCATTCATCAGAAAGTCCACAACTTTACCATTCTCTGTGATGATCACTTTGCTATCCTGACCGCCGATGTCGATTATCGTGTGGGCTGCCGGGATAAGATAGCCTACACCTCTGGCGTGGGCTGTTATCTCACTGATAGTTTTTTCTGCAAATCCAATACTGCTTCTGCCATATCCTGTTGCCAGAATTTTTCCAACCTCGCTCTCGCCTATGCCGCAATTTGAGAGCACTTCCCTGTATGCCGCCTCCCCCGCTTGTCTAAAATCGAAGCCAGTAGGTATAATAGCGTATCCTGCGATCTCATTATCACGAAGCACAACGGCTTTGGTAGTCGCAGCCCCGACGTCAATTCCAATAGATATCATTCCAGCATCTCCAGAAAAGCATCCACTCGTGTCTTTATCTGCTCAGTGTCAGCTCCGCTGTAGTCTGATTCTATAGATAGGAGTGGAATACCTGACTTTTTCAAAGCTTCCCCAACCCTGTATTTCTCGACATTGTATCCGTGGCAGAACTGAAGGGTATAATAAACGACCCCGTCAACATTGAAATCCCCGGCAAGTTGAAGGATCTGATTGATTCTCCTTTCATTTGGATACATGCAGGCGCAGGGGATTTTCAGATATCTCTCGGCTATGGCTCTCATTGGCTCCTTATTCTCATCCACTAAATCCCAGAAGGCTCTCGTTCCCGTACAGCTCTCCTCTACCACTATCAACCCGCCCTGATTCTCTATAATTTCCGGAACCTTCATGTTTCCTGCTGCCATCGGGCAGCCGGATATCATAATCCTCGGCCCGGAGAACTCTCTTTTCGTAACATTTAGCTCATCGAGCAGTAAAACAAGATTTTTTTTGAACTCGTCGGGTGACAGAAAATGCATCTGCTGAACAACTTTTAATATTTCAGTTCCCCTGATTGGAGGCGAGTCGCTTTTCCTTAACTCGTAGATTGCACGGAGCAGTTTTCTTGTCTCATTTGCAGACTTTATTTCATTCCTGAGTTGAGTGTCAGTGATTTTATTACCGGTCAGATTTTCCAGAACGTCTTTTAAGCTTTCCAGTTCTTTTATATAGTACTCCAGTGCATTTTGATTTTCAGGTTTCTGCGGAAGGTCCATGACATGGGTTGGGATGTATTTGTCCAGGAGTTCATACATCTTCTTTTTTCCATCACATGTAGCCTCTGCAACTATGAGGTCAACCATACCAAAATGAGGACAGGATTTAGTCTTACTGCATTTCTGGTCAATTACCGAGCCGAAGGAGGATTTAATCAGAGGGCAAAGATTTCTTGGTAAATATTCCTCCGCTGCTTCAATTGGGGCGCTTCTTCCACCGCATAGTATTACCCGGTCCGCGCCACACGCATAGATGAGTTCATCCGGGACATAAAGGCAGAGCGTTCCTACTATCTTTTTGCCGCCTTCTTTGCTCTTGAGTATTTGATTTATCCTTCCGGGAAAAGCTTCCTTGAAAAGGTCCAAGCTCCTCAGAATAATGTCATTTTCAGCCATCTGATCGTTCATTTGTTATTGCTTTATGATCTTGATTTCAGGGAAAATCTCATGCGTTACACAATAGTAGCCGGGGCATCTTTCTTTTGCGATTTCGTTCAATTTATTCAGCTTTTCCATGCCTGCGTCAGTATCCACTATCATTTCCCATTTGAGATGCTCTAATATAGGGTTTTGAGTGACACCGAACGCCCCTGTCAGATCCATGCTCGAAGTAGCCTTTATCTTAAAACTTTTAAGTACAATTCCCTCAATTGCAGCCCATTTTGCAAAGGTTGCTGCATAGCAGGCAATTAAACCATAAATGCAGTACTGCACAGGGTTGGGGGCTGAACCACCGCCGCCCAGGATCAGTGTTTCGTCGGATTGAAGTACGATCTCTCCTCCTTTTTCTGTTTTTATCCTGGATTCAAACTGTGGGCCTGTCTTATTCAGTCTCCACTCACCCTCTACTTCCATGGTTTTCTTACCTGTGGCAGGATCTTTTCTTGCTTTTTCAACCGTTTCCTTGAACTTATCCACATCTACTCTGTTAACTATCATTTTTTCCACCTTTTTTCACTTTATCCAAACACTAAGACTCTTTCAGATTCCTCAACTATATGGAGCATGTCATGCATTGTAGAGATTGGGCAGACTTCACTTCCTGGAATATGCCTTATTTTCAGGCAGGTTCCGCATGCAAAAATCTGACCTTTATGCTCTACAAACAGTCCTATCTGTTCCTGGACATTGAACTTTTCATCCTTTATACTTTCACTCTCAACACCTTTACCCAGGAGAAACACTTTTACCTCATGTTCCATAAGTAAAGATGTTACACCGAACCTGAAGGCGTTCCACACCGTTTCCGGCTCATTTGTGTTTATTATTATTCCTATTTTCATGATATCCTCTTTGCTAACGTTTCATTCTCTGCCAATTTCTCTATAAGTACTTCCCTCATCAGATCGCATGCCTGCAAGATTTTAGGGTTTGCGATTTTGTAGTAAACATTTGCTCCATCCCTTCGTGTAGTGACAACATTATTCTGCCTCAGGACGGTGAGATGCTGTGAGATGTTTGCCTGGAGCACTCCAGTCTGTTCTGCCAGGTCATTAACCGTTTTTTCTCCATCCCTGAGAAGGTTGATTATTTCCAGCCTTTTCGGGCTCGTGAAAACCTTGCAAATCTGGGCGTGCATTTCATAAATTTTCTTATTCATTATGTACTCCTGCCAGATTCTTAATATTAAAGCGCCTTTCCTGCATAAAACCTGCAATCAGCCCGTGAGCAAGTCTTATTCCTGGAACTATGCTCGCATTTGAGTTTTGAAACTGGAATATATTCAAGTTCTGTTCCAAGTACTTCCCTGAAATATTGAATTGCCGAATCCAAAGCAACAAAAGTGCTCCGTTTGCAGCACCTGGCTCCCCTGTTACTGGCTATAGCAGCAAGCGCACGGGAAGTCATCATATTTGCAGTTCGTCTCTCATAATCTGTCAGGGGGCTGGCTTTCAATATTGTGCTAATAGCAATACCTGTAGCTATAGCTGCGGCATCAGCGCCATAAAGGCCGCAATAACCGCCTGGCACAGTAGCGCCGCGCCTTATTGCTTCTTTAATTTCATCGTCTGTCACTTTTCCTGTGAGATTTTTGTAGGCAGTAACCAGCACTCCAGCTATCATGGCATGATGTTCCGGCCCGTGCATTGGCATAGTTGGATGCCTCATAATTGTCTTTGCCATTTCCATGGGATTTTTTGAACTTGAAGACAGACAGAACCGGCTGATTATCTTTATTGAATCGCTTGCGTGGCATTCGTTGCATACATAATGACCGGACGGGCAATGAATGTTGGCGGATTCTGCTTTCCCGCAATAAGTGCATGTTACAGGAATGGCTGTTGTCAAATAAGCAAGTTCTTCACCGCATATCATACAGTTCTCAGTTTTTTTATTTTCCATTTTACCCCGTCAGTTCCGTTTCCATTTCAAGGTACTGCTCCTTTGTTACTTCGCCCCTGGCGTATCTTTTTTTGAGAATATCAAGCGCGGATTCAGAAGTTTCTTCTGATTTTTTTGTTCCGGCATTTATAAGTGAAATCACAAGCCAGATTATTGCTCCCCAGAATAATACCATTATGATGACTCCAAAACCCATGCCAAAGCCCATTCCGAAACCCATCATTCCGCCTCCGGAAAATAATAAGACTACTCCCACAAGCAATGCGATGAGTATCCACACTGTTGAATCTTTATTGCTCATTTTTTATACATCTCTTCAATTTTGAATTCTAATAACATATTCTAAATTATGAATATTCATATATATGAATTTAACTATGGATTTGATCGGATTGAAAAACTTACCTGATCTTCACGTTATAATAGTACACTATACCTGCCAGGAGAGCGATGCTACCTGTTATCCAGGTGTCCCGTGAAAGGAAAAACAGCAACATGACACAAGTTATTAATCCGAGAACAGGAAACATACGAGGAAACACTGGTTTTTCCAGCTACGGCAAAAATGGTCATCATCAGACCAAAGACCAGTATCGCGTTGTAAGGTACTGAACGCCCTTTGAATCCCTATTATTTTTGTGCTGAGTAATGTACGTGGTACAGTGACCCAAAATCATTATATTTAAATAGTCAACATGCATATATTGACATGTGTTTCTACCTTTAAATATCACGGAAATGATAAGAAAAGCAATGGGCTGGTGTCCCAATGCAGCATCATTAAACAATAACGGGAAGATAGATATGATATCGTATGAAGGAAAGCTCATAGATAAAATAAAAAATATTGGATCCAGGGAAATTCTCAGTTTTCTGCATCTGGTATTCGGAGTATGGCTGATAATAACCGCACTCATGGTTCTGGCAAAGCCGCAGTTTTTCCCGTGGTGGTTCATGGAAATAAATATCATTTCATCAGGGATACTTTTAGTAATAGGCGTGTCATCCCTGATGATCTTCTTTAATTTCGTAAAATCTGCCAATATCCACAGGATACTTGCACTGGTGAATATTGTCCTGTTAATTGGTTTTTCCCTGTACCTGAGCCAGTTCCTTGTTTCAAATGAGTTTACATATTCTGTATTCGATAAGCCGTATATGGGCTATTCTTTTGGGTTTGTGACGCTCATACTTTTTACACTTATCATCGGAATACCAAGTATCCTGACTTTTTTCAATAAACCCACAGGGGAAAAGAAATCAGGATTCCTCAAAGTAACCTCATTGATTCTCATAATTATGTTTGCATCCCTTGGCGCATATTATCTTTATCTGGATAAACAAAAAGATACCATGCTGGCAGAATATTTCGGGGAAAACGGGATATATAAATTATACAGGGTCCAGGCGGGTTCAGCATCATATTATGATGATGCACATCCTTATTTCCTTGATTCGGATGGAGATACTACGGGACACCATATTTCAGAGGATACATATAAAGCGATCCAATTTTTACAGAATAAAGAAACTGGTAAGGTACTTGCATGGTGGGATTATGGACTGGAAATCAAAGCTGCTGGAAAAGAGCCTGTTATCAGCTATGCATCAGAAGCTATAAAGACTACAATAGCAAGACCTTCGTCCTTATATGATAAATTTGAGCAGAATGAGAAAGTCGCGGATGTCTCAAGGTTTTTCACCACCGATTCCGAAGAGGTTGCGAAGGGAATTGCCGGGAAATATGGTGCAAATTTAGTGTATATATCCAGAGAAAGAATGAATGATTTGATACAGGTGATGATGTTTGCTGTCGACCCTGAATCGATGCGGAAGCAGAATATAAAGACACTCGAGGAATATTCTGAAAAAATTAAGCCTACAATGGCTTACAAATTCAATTCAGGTGCAGAGCTAAATTATTTTGATAAGATATTCGAAAACAAGGATGTCATAATTTATCAATTGAAATAGGATTTTTTACTCTGAAAAATATAAAATGGATGCATTATTATGAAAGACAGGGAGATTTTCCTGGGAACGGGCATTTTAGCGATTATGGTAGGATTCTATTGGTTGGTTGCGCAATCTATGAAGATCAAACTCGGTACTGTTACTTACGAAATATCAACTATATTTGATGGAGGGTTCTTAGTCGCAATGGGAATAGCGATCATAATATCCTGTTTAAGGGAATGGGATTCAGAAAAGGGAAAAATATCTGTCAAGAAAAAATAATTTTTTAAAGAGGTATTTTTTCCTTCTTGTGCCACAATACCTCATCCATGCTCCCACTCCTGAAACCAATGAGATCAAGTGTAACATACAAAAATCCAAGCCTTTTAAACTCAACAAAAACCGCATCGCGCATCTCCATCAAGTGCATCATCTTATCCGGAGTGATCTCGATGCGGGCTAATCCGGCATGGTCGCGCACACGTACCACATTGAATCCGCGGTCACGAAGATAATTTTCGGCAACTCCTACGCGCCTTAAAGCATCAGCCGTGATCGTTTGCCCATACGGGAAACGGGACGAAAGGCATGCCATCGAGGGCTTATCTGCCACAGATAAACCAAGTTTTCGGGCAATCTCCCTGATCTCTTCCTTTGTGACCTTAAATTCCACGAAAGGATTATATATCTCCTCTTCAACGACAGCCCTGTGACCTGGCCTGTGGTTCTTCAGATCAGAAATATTTGTTCCTTCGATAATAGTTTTTATATCATACTCTGCTGCGATTTTTTTTAGCTCCCTTATAAGTCCCTTTTTGCAGTGATAGCATCTATCCACGGGATTTTCTGCAAACCCGGGCTCGCCAAGTTCATCGTAGTAAATAGTCTTATGTGAAATCCCAATCTCTTTTGCTACTGCTTTTGCACAATCAAGCTCGCCCGGGGCAAGTGTCTGTGAATCCGCTGTGACCGCAATTGCTTTTCTTCCAAGTGCCCTGAATGCAAGTGCTGCAAGGACGGAGCTATCCACTCCGCCTGAAAATGCAATAAGAACGCTGCCTCTGTTTGCAATATCTGCCAGAATAGACTGTATTTTTTCATCAATTGACATTGCGAATAATAACAATCCGAAAAGATGTAAGCGTTTCTATGGAACTGATGAAAAAATGCAATATGGATTAGAACATTTTCCGAACATTTTCCACGTGAAATACAGGTAAAACAGTAAACATATTTCGAAAGAATGACATTAATGTGCTAATATCAATATCTATTATTCATGTTGAATGGTGAATCGATAGCTAATGGCTGATTTCACGTATCATTTTTCCATCATAATAATGTACATCATTATTTAATTTTCCATGAGAAATAAAGGGGTTAAAATAATAATAAAAATACAAATTTTCATTGATCTCTGACTAACTCTCTTGTATGTCTTGCCACTTCTTCAGGAGAAACCCGTTTTCTTGCAACTCCGCTTTCCATGGCAGCCAGGGCAACAGCAGAGGCAACCCGCGGCGCGACTTCATGATCAAAAATGCTTGGGATTATCATTTCTTCCGAAGGTTCGGTCACAAGTAACGCCAGTGTATTCGCTGCTGCCATTTTCATTTCTTTATTGATATCTCTTGCCCTGACATCCAGAGTTCCCCTGAATATTCCGGGAAAACCAAGGGCATTATTTATCTGGTTGGGGCAATCCGAGCGGCCTGATCCGACAATACGAGCTCCTGCTTCTTTTGCTTTTTCCGGCATGATCTCAGGGATGGGATTAGCAAGTGGCAGGACTATTGCATCATCAGACATGGATCGTATCATTTCCTCAGAGACTATCCCGCCCACTGATAAACCTATAAAAACATCTGCTCCTTTCATTGCATCTGCAAGATTTCCCATTATCCGGTTTTTATTAGTAAGCCTGGCAAGTTCTTCTTTATAAGGATTAAGCCTGGCTCTCCCTTCATAGATTATGCCTGTTGAATCGCATATTATGATATCCCTCACACATTCATCCAGAAGGAGTTTTGCGCTTGCTGTAGCTGCTGCTCCCGCGCCGCTTATAACAACTTTTATATCGCAGAATTTCTTCCCCACAACTTTCAGGGCATTTATCAGCCCGGCAAGCATGACGAGAGCTGCTCCATGCTGGTCATCGTGGAATACGGGAATATCAAGTAATCCTTTTAGCCGTTCCTCGATCTCAAAACAACGCGGTGCACCTATATCCTCAAGATTGATGCCGCCAAAAGCAGGCGCTATGTTCTTTATGGTATTTATTACTTCCTCAGTATCCCTGGTATCAAGACATATCGGAAAAGCATCTACGCCTGCAAAAACTTTAAAAAGCGCCGCCTTTCCTTCCATAACAGGAAGTGCTGCATAACCACCGAGGTCTCCCAATCCCAGAACCGATGTGCCGTCACTTACTACGGCAACAAAATTTCCTTTTGAAGTATAACGGTAGATGTCATCCCTGTTTGACTGTATCTGCAGGCACGCCTGTGCCACGCCTGGTGTATAGGCAAGGCTTAAATCATCTTTTGTTTTTAAACTTACTTTAGTTTTCAGGGCTATCTTTCCCTGATGCGCTTCATGGAACTTGAGTGAGCGTTCATAGATTGATCCTTTCATGTAATCACTCTCTTTTAATGCTTTTTCCACTGCTTCCTTATGAAACTTCGCAGCTTTATGTATTCCGCCTTTTGTGCCCCGGATGGCCCTGCATGGATATTGCTGCACAAGAAGACCGCCTTTTGCAGGAGCTTCATCTATTTTTGATCCAACAAGGTTTTTTGCCATGTGCCATGTACTTCCGCATGGGGCGCCCCGGATGACCTTTACGGTAGAGATTAAACCATCTTTTGTAGTGATATGTATTTGCGGCCTTCCAAAACAGGTTGCAAATCCCGTGACGGTGTTGTTGCCTGATTGTCCTATATCGCAGCATATCTCATGTATCTCAATATGAATGCCATATTTTTTGGACAGGTTTAAAAGCTCGTCTCTTCCGCCTGCAATTGCCGCGCTTCCTGCGATAATTACGGCGTGAGCCTTGTTCTCGCCTGCAAGCCGGACAATTTCAGGTGTCAGGTCAGGATGCATTATGTAAGCTATTATCAGGTCATTTGAAAAAAAGGTTTCATCCAGATCCAGCCCTTTGATAAATTCTGCTGGTTCTTCTATGAAATCGGGAAGTGATTCAGGAAACTCTAATGATGAAACCTTGAAACCGGAATTGTTCCTGATATTTTCGATCAGGCGCAAGCCGTATTTTCCCCGAGTTAGTACACCGATGGATATCAACTTTATTTCTCACCCAGTGCCTTTGATAAAACATACAATCCAACAAGGATTAACCCAAGTTTGATCAAGTCATCCAGAGAATTATCCTTAGCTGAAGGATTCTCTTTTACGATTAGATCGCGCAATATAGATTCTTCCTTCTTGGTTAGATAGCTCAATCTGGATTTGCCCAGAAGATACTCCATCCTTTCAACTTCTTGAGGTGTCAGATTCATTTTGTCAGTTCCTTGAAGACTTTATCAGATCGTTTTGATCCTACCTGAATCAGCAGTTTTTTAAGCGGTTCAATAGGTTCAACAGTTAAATCAGGAACAGCAAGCGTATCCATTAATCCATTAAGGATATCCTCTCCGAACTCTGTAAGGCCATAGAAGGAATGGCTATCCATACCTTCTTTTTTGGCATATTCGTTTTTAATGATTGATCCTTTTTCAAGTATTTTCAGGTGATGAGATAGGATGCTGCTGTCTTTACGGGGTATTTCTAATTCAGTCATTATCTGAGTGAAGGACAGGTTGCCGTTTTTGAGGAGAACAAAGAAAATAGCCCGTCTAAAATCGTCATTTAAAGCTTCTATAGCTCTTATAAGCTCCATCGGCATCTCGTTTGCGTATTCTTCTATTTTTTTATTTATTCCCATTGTCAACTCTCTAAAGGCACTGAGTATACCTTGGTATACTTGTGTATATTTATTTATACTAAGGTATAAGCTTATCTATCGAATCTATCTTAAAAGGGAGTGTGATCCTGAACGTGGAGATTCAAAAAAGATTCAGCGAATTTCAGAGGAAGAAAAAAGAATCTATTCTCGCGTATAAGGATAAAATCCACATCGTCATCTATGGTGCTTATAATCCACCAGGGGAGAGGGAACGTCTAATAAAACTCCGTGATCGCTTGAAAACAGATGGATATACAAATACTGCTATAGTTGAGGAATTTTCGAGCTCTGAAGGATCAGGTATTCCAAACCTGGAAAAGAGTTTAGATTGCCTGGAATGGGCTGATTTGAATATCCTTGTCTTTACATGCAGAGGGAAAACGGGCAGTGTAGCAAGAGAATTGATCCATGCTATTGAAGATCCAAAAATCCTCTGGAAAAGCAGAATTTTTGAAGAAATAGAAAAAGAAATACCTGCAATGGAGACTCTTTTAAAAGAAGAATTATCTTTGGAAAGATACTCAGTTACCCAGGTCAAAAGGCAAGATGATGAAGATCTGTACGAACACGTTTCAAGCGATGTATTCCTGTTTTTTAGAAAAAATATTCAAAAATATGTATTACGCACCAATAATTAAACTTAACATGGTCAAGTATGCGCTTTTACCCGATCAGTAGTTTTAAATTCAAATCCATTAAATTTTGTTAATTAAGAAATGCATTAATATTTTTGTGATTCTCGTCTTTGAATGTATAGATATTTTTTGATTGTTATTTACATAAAACGCTATCTGAAGAATCAGTTTATATTTTATGAAAAATGCTCATCTTCATTTTAATGTCCTGACTCCCACTATCTTTAAATATATCATAATCATAATTATAGTTATAAGAAAAATTATACTTCTAATAGGGTATGATTTCTCTTGAAGGAGACTAAAAATGGCGAAAATAATGCATGTACAAACAGTTCTCATGGTAGAGGATATCGATGCCCTGAAAGCGAAAACGGGTGAGACCAATACCAAAGACGCTCTCGCCAAGGCAGTCTCACATTATCTTGAATGTGAGTATACACAGGTTCAGAATATGTGGACTACAAAACTCGAAAACGTTGTAAAAAATAGAACTAAAGGAATATATCAGGAGGAAAAATAAAATGAGATTTAGAAAGAATGAAGAGGCAGTATCGCCAGTCATCGGTGTTATCCTGATGGTTGCGATCACTGTTATATTGGCGGCTGTTATTGCTGCTTTCGTATTCGGGATGGCACCCCCGGCAAAAGCGCCATCGGTGCAATTGAGAATGACGGCAATAAATGATGGAGCTGGCAACGGTTCATTAAAAATCACGCATAATGGAGGCGACTCACTGATTCTGAAAGATGAGAAAATCACAGTGACTAACGCCGTTGATGATACTCCAATTGACGGTATCCTTCTCTCTGGGGTGACTTTGGTTGCTTTCCAAGATGTTTCTACAGACGCTACTCTTGGTGCAGGTGCAAGCATTAATCATAATTTTACAACTGTACCTGCAAAAGGAACTATTTTGAAAATTATGCTTCAGGATATTCCATCAGGCCAGGTAATTACCCAGATGCAAGTAACTGTAACATAAATATGTGAATGCCCCCTTTCATGGGGGGTCATTTTTATTTTTTATGAACACAAAACAACTCTTCTTAATGATCTTATTGTTCATCCTTGCATTAGTTGTGATGACGCTCCCGGTCTGGATAGACAGGGCTCTTCCAATAATGAAGAATGGTATCAATTCAGCGGGTAAGACTTTTGAGGATATGTGGGTTGCCCTGAAGTATATTGCAGACAGGCTTTCAGAGGATATCCCGAAGCTGATGGATAAGTATTTGTAACAGGATCGAATAACTATATCATAATTAATGTTTCTCGTCCCCAAAAATTATATTCATCTGTGCAAACACAAAGCTTTTTGGATGGAAACGCCTATGATTACAGGATAAAATGTCAATACTTGTTGATGCCACCATAAAAAAGGGATTATTTTTCCGAAGAAGCGCCTTGATATAGAAGAGCAGGACATCGTAATAAGGATAGAACGCGTTCATACAGAACCATCATTAAAAACCAGAATCAAAGCTTCCAATGAACTCGTAGAAGAAGTCCTGACCTCAGAGCCCGATATGTTCCTGTAACTATGTTCGATCTGGCAAATTTTTCTGGAATATTGAATTACCGCGGATTGAAGATTTTTGAAATTGGGTATCATATTGTTTTGGAAGCAAAAAAGATATTTAAAATACTCCTTGGAAGTGATGCTATACATGCAGCAACTTGTAAAACATATGAAATTTCAGATATTGCAACAAGTGATAATGATTTCAAGCGTATTGATTTCTTAAAAGTGTGGAAACCACTTCGGTAAACCCACTAATGTCAAATCGGCATTTTATTCATCCTTGCATTATTGGTTATCCCACTTCCCTTATCTTGATCGATGAAGCTCTTCCCATAATGAACGGAATTTCCAATTAAGCAATCAAGACGAGGATATGTGCCCTGAAGTACATTGCTGGCAGGCTTTCAGAGGATATCCCAAAGCTGCTGGATAAGTATTTGTAACAGGATCGAATATTCCAGCATTACTAAAAATATAATCCGGATAGTCTTTAATAGATTGAACTTTATAATTGAACCATATGAAACACGCAGTTACGAAAGAAGTAAGAAAAGATAGCTCACTAACTGACGAACAGAGAAAACACTTTGAAGATAGTTTAAAACATAACAATGATCTAATGAAACGATTAGCCCAAATGTAGTGGAATTACTGTATTTCTTAACCATTTCTCTATTTCTTCGACGGTGCATTCATATTTAGCGATTTTAAGCAGAACATTTTGTATTTTATCTTCACTTGCATGAATATGGTATCCTTCACTTCTAAGAATAATATCACTCACTCCAAAAGCTGTTCTCTTATTGCCATCAATGAATGGATGACCCACAATTATTTGTTCCAATGCTAATGATGCTTTCTTGAATACGTCAATTTTCCTATCAATTAAATAAACCAGATGAGAGATTGTTCCTTGATTAAGAATTCCTTTTGTTCCACCATAAATTTCAATGATATCTTCATGAATATCCATAATATTCTGTTCAGTCAATTTGTTCACATAGTTCATACATGACACCGATTATAGTCGCTTCATTGTTTCCTTTCATATAGATAATTTCTATGAAAAAAATAAATTCTGTTTATCTTCGTTTTATTAGAATTTTTTTCTACCCAACAGCTAAAATCCATCTATGCACTCCCATGGCACACTTATAATCCTTATTACAACTGTTTTTTCTGTGCTGACATCTTCCAGCAATTTTCTACCTACAGAGTAGGAATCATTTGATATTTTGCGGACGCTTTATTATAACTTCAGAGACCCTGTCAAATTCAGAATCATACGTTACTATGGTGCAATCAAATAATATTGCTGAGGCACATATTACCGCATCAACATGGGATAAACCCTTTTCTCTTGTCTGGTATTTTGCTTTGATTGTACCTGCGAGAAATGCTATTTCTGGTGTGGTATCTATAATAAGAAAACTGTTTTTAAGAAAATCAAGTACTTCAGGTATTTTGTTTTCTGCATTTTCCCGGATGAAAATGGTTGTTATCTCAGTTATTGTACTGGATGAAATATGACCTTCTAACTCCCCGGATACGATTTTGTTAAGGAGTTTTTCCACTTCGTCTGCCTTTTTGGAGTTCAGAAAATATTCAAGCAGGACACAAGTATCCAGAATAATTTTAGAGCCTGGCTTCTTGCTCTCGGTCATTCTCCCTCATCTTGCGGACAATATCTACGGAAGACTTTTTTGATGTTAGAGTTCCTCTAAGCGCCCTGAAATCCCTTTCAACCCTGGGAGTTATTCGTATTTCAAGATTGCCGAATACAAGCCATTTCTCTTTATCGTGCTCATGTAAGGTTGTTTCCATATAGCTCACATACGTTATTACCTGCCAACATATTTAAGCTTCTTCCAATCTTAAATTCCGATCTTTAGGATATGTGGGTTGCCCTGAATTTCATTGCCGACAGACTTTCGCAGGATATCCCGAAGCTGCTGGATAAGTATTTGTAACAGGGTTGAATACTTTATTCTTTATAATACTAAATAGAAAGCTATTGTTGCATTTCCTTGACAAGCATATTCCAATTAATTATTTTTATGCCAGAATTTTTAATATTTATGAGTTTTCTATCTTCTGTAAGAAACAAGCCGATGGTAGCGGATTGAGCAAGAATAATTCTATCGAAAAAATCTAACTGAAGGTTATCAAATTCGTTAAACTTCAAGTCATCCATTGCACTATATCTATGTATGACTACTTTTTCGTCTGATGACAAAACAGACAGACCTTCATTGAACTTTTCATTTACTTTATTTATTGGTATACCAAGTTTAAGGCTCTTAGCTTTTGCTTCAATAAGAGAGACCTCACTGATATGAATCCTTTCCAGGGATTTCAATATTTCTTTATAAATATTTCTGGAAAATCCTTTAACATCTATGTCAAGAAATAAAAAAGGCATGACATATGTTGTATCAAGATACAATTCCTTGATTTTCATACTATCTTTCCAATAATTCCTTCTCAAGTAGAGGTCTTTCTTTTTTTATTTCCCCTTCAGTGACAGAGGTGATGCTGTCTTCTTCCAATAAGTTGATTATTGTTTTTCTTTTTTTCAACAGGATTTCTTCACCTTTTATTGTTGCAATAATTTCATTTCCTGGAGACAAACCAATTTTTAACCTTAATTTCTTGGGAGTATATAATTCTCCTTTCTTCCCTACTTTTAATATGTATTCGGCCATTTTACTTTATCAGAATAATGTTGATTTTCGGAATATTTAAATATATCGGAACTAGAGTAATAATATAGTTTATTTTGTTGCAGACTTAATTATTAATCGACAAGTTTAAGTAAAGACATGATAATAGATAATAAAGTTTGTCTTCCAGGACACTTCGGAAAAAGCAAGAATATTGGTTACAGTGGTTAATATGCAAATAAATAAGTTGGATTTAAAAAGTATTCGAAGCTACGGAACACATGGAGTTCTTGGGTTATTGATGGGAATTGGTGTGGGTTTCATATTCTTTCTTATGCTCTCATCTTTAATTGCTGGCAGTTCCCAGATCATAATAGTGGCTGCTGGTTTGGTTACAGCCTTACTAATTTCCGGCCTCTATGGCTTCTATATCGGGTATATTTTCGGGGGGCAGAAAAGCTCATACAGGATATCAATAACATGTGCCATAGCTGGAGTTTTTGGAGGACTTGTGACCGCAGGTCTTTTAACAAAGGGTTTCATTACTATGAGCGCCGGGTATTTTGACCCGTTATTTTTTTCATTGTTTTTTGCAGGACCGATTTTAGGTTTTCCAAAGATCAAGAACATAGTTATAATGACTGCTTCAAGTGTTTTTGGCGCGTTAATAGGTTATGGCGTGTATTCTGTTGGCCAGAACATAACTGTTTATCTTAATAGCTCAGGAGGTACTGTATTTGCGCTTTTGATAGCGATCATTTTCTCTTTACTTGCAATAGGAATAGCAGGCGCCTCAATAGCTGTCGGAATGTATTTTTCTGAAAAGGCAGCCTTCAGGGCAAGGGAAATTCCCGGATTTTTAAAAATAACCAGGAGTGCAGGGGTTGTTCTGACGCTCATTATAGTGTTTTTTTCCGCATTGATGTTTGTAAGTGTTGTTAAGTATGCAAGTACGGATGTATGGAAATCCAGGTATTTCCGGCAATGCAACAACCGAAATAATAGATACCGATCATGGTAAAGCCCTCAAAATAAGCGTATCAGGTTCAAGCAATGTGAATATGAAACAGACGGGCGGAACGCTGGCAGCAGACCCAGAAGCAGATGAAAAGTTCGTTAATGGGTTTACGTTAAGTACAAGTAATGCTACAAATTATGGCAGTATCAATGTTCTTCCTGTGTATGCATGGGTGTATTCGGAAAAAGACGGTACTTTATTCAGTCTTTCTATCATACGGAATAATGGCTGGGGAAAAGAGATACATATAGGAACAGAACGAGAGATGAAGCTGAACCGGGGATGGCAGAATGTAAGTCTTTCTGTTGGGAGTCTGATGTACGACTGAACATGAAGATCAAAATAAAACCTATTAATGGTTATCAGATGTGTCCTTTTTGCGGCGAAAATGCAGAATATGCCGGTATCAGCAGCGGTCATATATTTCCTGCCATAAACACAGGACAAATATACATATGCAGGGAATGTGGATATCAGGGAAGTTTCATAATGGAAGTTAATGATCTTGATAATATAGATATAAAAAGCTATATTACTTAAATTCCCGAAAATTTAACCGGAGAAAGTCAGAATAAACCTGGAGTGCAGGGAAGTGTATGAATATAAATATAACTGTTAATAAAAGAATTGAAGTCGGCCTGATCGCATTGCTACTGGCTTTCCTTCTGGTGGTCACAGCCCGGGCAGCCGCACCTGTCAGCCCCCCGGAATCCCGCTTTTTCTGGGAGCCTGGTGAGAAACTGTCATTCACATGGACGCCTGAGAATTTTGACGGATTCTATTACGATCCTGAAAACAAAGCAGGCAACGGATCTCTTACTATAAGGCTTAATAACATAAAAGACAGGTCCATACCAATAGGCGGCATAGTATATCATAAAGCAGCTGGACAAACCAATACAAAATACAGGGAGTTTGGGAAATATGCTGTCATCGAATTCACGGGAGAAAAATATTTAGCAGGATATCCCGCGGGTAAGAGCAATATCACAGCCCATGGCGAAATAAAAGTAAACCAGATTTGGCTCCGTAAAATTTTGATCGATGACAGCACAAGTAATATTTTTATGAATGGAAGCCGCATGATGCTATCTTCAGGTCATGATATTGAGATCAGGAACGTGAATATATCAGACTCTTCAGTACTATTGTACCTCATGATGGATGGAGAGAAAGTTGATACCAGGACATTAAGTGCCGGGGAAAATTATACTTACGAAACAAAGGACGGGCAGATCATTGCACTCCAGGTTGATTCTGTTATAGCTGGCAGAGAAGAAAATTCTGTTTCAATAAAACGGATATTCCAGACATCAGAAAGTTTTACCCAGTATTATAAGAAAGTCGATATTTTCGGAGTGATGAAAGTAACAGGTGTTTCTGATACAGGCATTACAATGAGAAATACGGCTGTGCCTGTTGATCTAAAGCCAGGCAGAATCATCGAAGTAATGGACAATATCAGAATAAAAGTGGCAGATTCGAATGATCTGCGGTTATATTTATATCGTGATCGGGGTCAGGAAAAGAGTGAACACAGGGGAGCTTTGCATACAGCCTCAAACAACCTTACCGCATGGGACGGTCTGAATTATGCCGGATTCTGGTATGACTTTGAATCCGGCAATTATTCAGAATCGCTTGAAATAACGAACATGACAGGCAGGAGGATTCCCGAAAATGGTCTCACATATACAAGTTACAGGGTGAAAGTGCCTTACGCCGTTACTAAAATAGACGGTAAAAAACAAGTAACGAACATATCATATGTTATATTCAGCCTGGGCGGGAAAAAATATACTGCAAGAAACAACGGGTTTGCAGAATTATTGATAGCGCATGGTGATAGTATATATGAAAAAAAAGCACTTGTTGGGAGGCCACCATGGTTTGAAGGGGACGATAAGTTGACACCTGGATTGGACACATTTAACTGGGGAATGGACACATGGGAACTGGGCGAAGGATACGCCCTGGCTGTTAAGTACATTGATACAAGTTCTGATCCAAGAAAAGCGCGTTTGGTACTCAGCAGGAATGGTGTTGATCTTGATGATGTATGGTTGTCAAGCGGGAATGCTTATAGATATTTCCAGCCGGGAGAAACCGGAACACCCAAACTTATCACATACCTTGATGCCGTATTTGCAGGCGCTACGGTCGATGTGATACAGCTGCGGAACACAGTGTTCGTGTCGGATAATGTTACTCAAATAAAAAAGGGTGACAGGCTGGGTGTATTCAATGTCACTATCATGGATCCGGATCGGATAGAATTAAAGAACAGGGAGCCGATCGAGCTGAAAGCCGGAAGCAGAATAAATCTCTTCGGAAACCTCAGCTTCTTTGTGGAGAATTCGGATGAACTCAGGTTTTATCCGGCCAATATGGCGGGTGCGCAGATGGATCCCGGGAAGGTCACTGTGAATGAGACGTCGGATAATCCCGATGTGACTATTCAGGTTGTGAGTTCCCCAATCGCGGGTCGGACAGAGAGGGCAGCGGGATTTCAAGCCATTATTTCACTGGCCGCACTTGTTGCGGTTTATCGGATAAAATGCAGGAAGTAGCTCAAGCACTCTTACGCCAATTTGTTAAATTATTTTTTGGGTAGGTATCGTGTATCCGAGTATCAATCTATAAATTCGCCTATAAATTCATAAACCTATGTTTAAATTTACCAACTTGACGATTAATAGTAAGATTTATGTACTAAGACATTCTAACTTAAGAATTGAGTTTCGAAAAATAAAACGAGTCATCACTTTGATACTAAATTGTTTAAAAAGGGGTAGATAAAATGATGAATGATTCAACAAATCAAAAAGAGAGGCAATGGACTTATATTGTATTTTTTCTAATAGGGATCTTATCTTTACCCCTTGGATTGATTTTTGGCAGGCTATTAGCAAATAATATTGAAGGAATGTGGCAACTGGTATTTCCTTTGTTTATCTGTTCGATTCTATTTGTTATAGCTATGTATGCTTTTAAGGTGCAGTCGGCTGCCTTTGCATTAAAGGCGCTTGCTATTTCTTTTGGATTTCTCTTTCTAATTTACGTTTCCTGGTTTATGTGGAGCGCAAACGAGCATGAATCCGGGGCTATATCTATTACAAAATTTGACACGCCTCAGGGAGAGTATTCCGAGTTGACCGCAGGTGAATTAAAAGGATACCCTGCTCTTGAAAAAGCATTAAGTGGCGAGGGATGTACAAAAATCAATGAAAATAGCTGGTATTGTAAAGTTGATCTTGATGAATTGAAACGAACATCGGATTTTGTAAATAAAAAAAAGCTAATGGGTGCTCCTCTTTTCAAGATCAACGAAAAGTATTATGAGATCGGTTTTATGACGCCGTGAAAAAGAGAGATAAATATGGATGAAGGATTAGGATTTGCGCTTTAGAAATAGAAAGATGAGTATCATTGGATCTGTAATTGGCTTTATAGGGGCTTTCGTGATTGGATTTGCCATTCCTGTTTGGGATGGACAAAGCATTGTTCAGCTTCTTATGAGTATGGATATAATGCCACAGTCATCTCTCGCTCCTGTTGTAATGGTCATCTTCTTTGGTTTGTTAACAGCGTTCACAGGGTTTATTGTTATTAAGATATTTTTGATATTAAAAAATATATTTAATATCAAATTTAATCGGGGAGTAAAAATATGACAAGAAAAAAATTAATTATAGGCGTCATAGTATTGATAGCCGTCGTCCTGATAATAAAAGAAGTTGTTCCAAATTATCCTTATTTCATGGTGGGCGCTCCTCTTGGAGTTTTTGGGATAAACAATATGGATTCAACAAATCACAGTGTAAATGTCCAGGTATTTGATACAAACAATAAATTTCTTCTCAATAAAACCTACGAATTAGGACATTCAAAGCCAGGACAATGGGTACCAGAACAATTCATACAATACCCTGAAAATGGATGGGAAAGTGTACATGACAAAGATAGATTATTTCCAAAAGGAAATTACACATTTATCGTAACATTAGATAATAATTCTGCCCAGACATTTCAAGAAGAATTAGACACATGGAGGGCAGCTGATATTGTTATAGACAACAACGGAAATCTGAGCGTAGGAGCAGTAGTATCATAGCGGCTTATTAGAAAGATATAATCGAAGTTCAAAAAAAAGGTGATAACATTGAATAATAAAATAGTGTTTGCAGGGTTAATAATAAAATAGTGTTTGCAGGGTTAATAATAATCACTGTATTTGTTCTTGGCTGTATAGACAGTTCTTTTAGCGAATCAGATACGGAATTCCAGATACGAAAAGAGAACGTTGATATGAATATTGTTGTGAATATAACTCCAGAAGAACTAAGCAAGTATCCTGCTCTTGAAAGTGCATTAAACCGTAACTCCGCCTGTTTTAAGTAATATGTACAGCAAAGTCCAATTTTTCTAAG
>NZ_NTMG01000036.1 GCF_002487355.1 Candidatus Methanoperedens sp. BLZ2
TAAATATGAAGGGATATTCATAAGGATAGTTTCAGCAAAAAAGATTACACTCCCAAATTCATACATCATCGGTTAAGAGATTTAGACTAAATGAAATTATTAATCTTTTTCAGATTTTCAGATATAGAGCCCTCCATTGACGTCAATAACCTGCCCTGTTATGTAATCTCCTTCCTGCGATGCCAGGAATGCAACAGTTCCTGCGACTTCGGATGTTTTCCCAAGCCTTCCCAGCGGGATCTTAGCTACGACCTTTTCCATTGCCTCGGCAGATATGCCTTTTACCATATCCGTTTCAATGAACCCTGGCGCTATTGCGTTCACAGTGACACCTTTTCCTGCAAATTCCCTGGCAAGCGCTTTTGTCAGGCCTATCATCCCGGCTTTGGATGCAGCGTAATTTGTCTGCCCGAAGTTACCCATCCTGCCTATGACAGATGAAATATTCAATATCCTGCCATACTTTCTCTCAAGCATTCCGTCTATGAATGCCTTGGTACAGTAAAAAGTACCGTCAAGATTCACTGATAAGACATCATTCCACATATCAGATGTCATTTTAACGAAGGATTTATCCCTCACGATCCCTGCATTATTGACAAGGATATCTACCCTCCCGAATTTCTCAATAACCTCGTCACGCATCTTGTTTACCTGTTTGGGGTCACTCACATTCGCCTGGCACATGCAGGAATGACATCCTTTTGATTCTATCAGGTCGGATATTTCCTTTGCATGTTCCTTACATTCCATTTTCCCGATCTTTTCAGTAATCTCTCCCAGGGAATCTGCCATTCCCATGCGGTCTATCAATTTTGAAACCATCCGGGCATGATCTTTTGCATTCTGGTAGTTAATAACAACATCAGCCCCTTCCTCAGCGAGCTTTATTGCTATTGCACGGCCGATCCCCCTTGAACTCCCTGTTACAAGGGCTACTTTATTTTCCAGTTTTCTTTTTCTATCTTCCTTCATAAAATCACCTTTTAACTACAATTGCAGCACCCATCCCCCCGCCGATACATAGCGTTGCAAGACCATTAGTACCATTTCTTCGTTTTAATTCATGCACAAGCGTGACAAGTATTCTTGCCCCGCTTGCCCCTATAGGATGCCCGAGCGCTATGGCACCGCCACTCACATTGACTTTGTCACTATTCCAGCCCATCTCCCTGTTCACTGCAATGCTTTGCGCTGCAAATGCTTCGTTCGCTTCTATAAGATCAAGCTGGCTAACAGAAATATTCGCCCGCTGCAAAGCTTTTTTGCTTGCATTGATAGGGCCTGTTCCCATAATATCCGCAGGCACGCCTGCAGTACCATAACCTTTGATAGTAGCCAGTACTTCCAGACCTTTTTCCTTTGCTTTTTCTTCTGACATAAGAAGCACTGCTGCCCCCCCGTCATTAATGCCTGATGCATTGCCAGCGGTCACAGTCCCGTCCTTTTTAAAGGCGGGTTTGAGCTTTGCAAGAACCTCTTTTGTTGTCCCGAACCTGGGGAATTCATCCGTATCAAATAGAACCGGCTCACCTTTTGGCTGCGGGACAGGAACAGGAACTATCTCATCCTTGAATTTCCCGCCTTTAATCGCAGCTTCAGCTTTATTCTGGCTTTTTGCCGAGAGCTCATCCTGCTCATCCCGGGATATACCGAATTTTGTTGCTACATTCTCGGCTGTAACACCCATGTGATAGTTATTGAAAATATCCCATAATCCGTCATGGATCATTAAATCCACAAGCTCATCATTTCCCATCTTGGCCCCCCAGCGCGTTTTCCTTGATGCATATGGGGCTGTGGACATTGATTCTGTCCCTCCTGCCAGGATAACATCGGCGTCCCCGAGCATGATCGCCTGGGTTCCCAGGATGATCGATTTTAAACCTGAACCACATACCTTATTTACACAGAATGATGGAACCTCATTAGGGATGCCTGCTGCTATTGCTGCCTGCCGTGCCACATTTTGTCCGTGGCCTGCAGAGAGTACATTTCCCATTATGACTTCATTCACTTCACTTCCTGATGTTCCCGTTCTCTTCATGGTTTCCTTCAGTACAATTGAACCAAGCTGCACCGGGCTTATATCTTTCAGGCTTCCCCCGAACTTTCCTATCGCTGTACGTACAGCAGACACTATAACGACATTACTCATTGTTCTGTCTCCCTTGTCTCTCTCCATTGGATTATAATAGCAATCCGCCATCTACGCTTATCACAGCGCCGTTAATGAAACTTGCTTCATCCGAAGCCAGGAATAATAATGTGCTGGCAACATCCGCCGGGGTGCCAAGCCTCTTTAAAGGCGTCTTTTCCTTCATCATTTCAAGGATCTTTTCAGGCATTGCCTCTGTCATCGGAGTATATATGAATCCCGGCGCAACCGCATTTACCCGTATGCCCTTTTTCCCCAGTTCCTTGGCAAGTGTCTTTGTCATACCCACTAAACCGGCTTTGGTTGCGGCATAATTCGTTTGCCCCACATTACCGTACAGGGCAACTATTGATGAAATATTTAATATCACTCCGCTTCCCTGGGAAATCATTTGTCCAACAACTGCCTGGATACAATTAAAAGGTCCTTTCAGGTTGATATCTATAACTTTATCCCACTGTTCTTCTGTCATTTTCACTACAAGAGCATCCTGGATGATCCCCGCATTATTTATTAGTACATCTAATCTGCCATATTTTGCTATTGTTTCTTTCACGACCTGCTTTGCCTGTTCCCTGTTAGAAACATCGAGTCTTGCAAAAAAAGCCTCTCCTCCTGCATTTTTTATTAATTCGACCGTTTCTGCCCCTGCTTTTTCATTTACATCAGCAATTACAACTTTAGCGCCTTCTTTTGCAAACAAAATCCCGGTCTCTCTTCCAATACCGCTTCCACCCCCGGTGATAATCACTACTTTATCTTTAACCCTCATGTAATTCCTTCTTTGATTTTCTTTTAGATGTCTTAATTTTAATATCAGGGATTCCTTCTTCATCAAGACCTGACCTTGGCGTTAACCATTTTGAAATCCTGGGGCAGACTTCTTTCTGGGATTTTGATCCCACAAATATGCCTATATGCCCTGTGGGAAAAACCACCATCTCTTTTTCTTTGCTTGATACTGCATCATTTAGCGGTATACTTGCTTCATTTGGTACAAGATGGTCAAATTCCGCCATTATATTAAGAAGAGGCATGGTTATGTTTTTCAGATTGATCTTTTTTCCATTAAGTTCCATCTTATTCTGTATTAAAAGGTTTCTCTGGTAACAATCTTTCATAAACTGCCGAAATGCCTCACCAGCCTGATCCGGGCTGTCAAAGATCCATTTTTCCATTCTCAAAAAGTTCCTCACTATTTCCTCATTTCGGATCAAGCAGGCCTCATCATTAGGTTTACAGTCTATCCTGTCGAACATTCCCACATATTTGTCGATCATGAGCCTGAATGGATCTGTCAATAAGAATCCTGCATTCAGGAAATCTCCCGGTACTATTCCATAGTAATCAACGACCTTATCAACATCGAGATTCTTTGCCCATACATGAAGAAGTCCTTTTTGGGTATCAAAATTAATAGGCGCTACAAGTGTTATGAGATTCTTTACTTTCTCAGGATGTAACGCTGAATACATAACAGAAAAAGTCCCGCCCTGGCAGATCCCCATAAGTGTGATCTTATCCAATCCAGAACGCTTTCTTACTATATCCACAACGTTATTTAAGTATCCATTGACATAGTCATTTAACGTAAGATATCTATCCAGTCCTGAAGGGTATCCCCAATCGATAATATATACATCAAAACCGTCATCTAATAGTTTCTTGACCACACTTTTATCCGGCTGCAGGTCAAGGATGTAATAACGGTTCACAAGCGCATATACCATCAATATCGGTACGGGATGAGGTTTCTCCACTGTGGGTAAAAAATGGAGAAGCTTCATTTTATCTTCAGTATAGACTATTTCATGAGGTGTTGTGTCAACAGATACTTCCGGCATTTTCAAAAATATTTGAAATCCACTCATTAATTTATTGTATTCCTTTTCTATTGAACTAAGTTCATACATAATCCCGACTCCTTGAAATTTGAATGATTATTTATTCCCGGATAACTCGTTGATCCTGCCGGATAATTCCTTTACCTGCTTTTTCAGGGAATATAATTCCTTATTTAACTCGTCTATATCAGACTTTGTTGGAAGGTTGGATGGTTTTAGATAATTCTCCTCAAGCATTTCCCGGTTGTATTTCTGGACATCCAGGAAGTTTGATGTGAATCTTCCCATATCTGAAGAGAAATGGCCTGATCTCATGAATTCTTTGAATGTTTCACTATATGATTCCATCCAGGCATTATAAAGTTCCTTGTAACTTTCCGTACCTGTTTTGTCTTCCAAATTTATTTTTTTTGTATTCATCCGCTTCATTGCTTCCATGGAAATATTCTGGAAATCGGCGACTGTATCCATCCATGTTGAATAAAGGCTAAAGAAAAGAGGGAAACCTTTAGATATTTTTTCGGATTTCTCTCGTAATGGCCCTATTGCCGGAACTTCAGATACCTTGCCAAAGGTTGCTTCATAAGTTTTTACCCACATGTCAAAAAATTCATGTGTGGCTTCAAAGTTTGTTTCTTCCATACTCATACCTTTGGAGCGCTTGCCATACGGCTGAACGAATCCATCCACATTTTCGACATCTTGATCGATGTGTTCGAATAAATCTGATATGCGCTCTTTACAGGTTCCATCATCTCTTTTAATGGGCCCACAACAGGAACTCCTTCAAAGATATCTTTAGAAGTTTGTTCATACATCTTTATCCAGAGATTATAGAACTCTTTAAAATTTTCAGGATCACTGGTCAATTTTGACTGGTCTTTCATTTTTTCAGATATCTTTTCAAGTGCTTCTGTCCAGGATTTCAGCAGGTTTATGCTGATATCAGTGCTCTCTTTAAGAGTATCCAGCAGTTCTTTTGAAGGTTTCATTGTCCTGGGGTCAAACATCTTTGAAGAGGTTTCTGTATAGGTATTTACCCATAAATCATAAAAATTTTTATATGTTTCAGGGCTCACCTCACCTTTAGATAATTTTGCCAGCTCATCCGAGAATTTTTTGATGGAATCATCTGATGGAGCATATAATTTAGAATATACTTCTTTGATTTGTTTTGCCATCTTCGCCATTGATTCTGAATAGAAATCAGGTATACCTGTATAACGTCCGAAAACGTCTCTCTGATATTTGATCGCCGGGTGTTCGTTGATATCATCGATAACTTTTTCATAAGCCTTTATCCAGCTATCATAACGCTCCTTATATTGTGCCGGGTCACCTCCATTATTCAGGACTTGTGCTGTCTTCTTTGAATTTTCCCCGAATTCTTCGATCCAGGACATGTAAACTTTGCTCGACTCATCGGCATATTTAACAAAACTTTCGAGTTCTTCCCTGGGCGAGGAAATCTCGGCCGGAAAGACCTTACCAAATGTATTATTGTATGTTTTAATCCACTCTTCATAAAATTCTTTATATTTTATTGGTGAAGCGCTCATGGATACATCTGCCATTCTCAAAGACTTATCTCCAATGAACTCTATAAATGGTTTATAGAGTTTAAGGCTTGAATCACTCCATAACTTTAAAAATTCGTTTGAATTATCAACCCACAAGTTGATAGCATTTTTTACTTCATGTACCCCTTTTATTTCCTTAATTTCTTTTGTTAATTTCTCCTCACTTTCTTTAACCATGTTTATTTCACTCCATTTAATTTGTTTTGTATCGATGGCAATAAAAATAGGCAATATAGAATTAATTTATATTAGCCCCCATTTCGATATTATTCAATATTCATTATTATGATATATAAAGTTTTTTCACTTATATTAATAATGTAGAATTAGGGGTATCGGGAAACTTGCAGAGATATAAAAACTGAAAAATTGGGTTTATCGCAGTTATCGCCGCAGTAAAAGCTGAAAGGGACGGAGCAAAGGCGCTTGTATGCGCTCCTATTGTGAGCACAACGGTTGAAAAGATATTGCGAATTCCAGTTACTTCGATAATGCCAAAAGACAGCCTGATCGAAGCGATAGAACTTGCGGCAAAAAAGATGGGATAGAATTGTTAGAAAGAAGTTGGAACTGCGCCTCATTATTTTAACTTCTGATGCATTATTTCCTTCGAACCCCGGTGATATTATATTGAATCTTACTGTTCCGTTCGTGTAAAATACCCAATCCTTCCTGCCAGATTCAAAACCCAGATTCTTGATAAGATTAGATACCGGAACAGGCAGAATAGTAGTAATAGTACCGAAGAGACCGTGAGCCTCATCATTGATGCCTGCAGTAAAGAACAGATTGTTTTTTGGCCCTGCTGTAGCGCCATTTCCAAATCCCAGACCCCAAAGCCCTTCGATAATAATTGGCTCTCCGCTGGTATTTTTTAGAATAGCATGGAACTTGCCTTTTCCAGGATCAAAGGCTGCAATCTGTCCACTTCCAAAATTACCCACAAGTAAATCATCGCTGAAACTGCCGAAATCTGAGGGGGCAAGCGCTATCCCCCATGGTGCGTCCATCCAATCTCCATATTCCAGGCTCATCAACAGATTTCCATCTGTGTCAAAAACATCTACGAATCCAAGCCCCGGGCCATTCAGATTATTATGCTTTTGGACATCTTGCTTGGCAAAGGTCACAAATATCTTACAATTGATGTTTTGCACATTAAAAGGAGCAAAATCCGCAGGGATTAAGATATTCCGAGGAGGCGTTAACTTTAAATATAGCTGCTTAACTTGTTGTCCACTGAAAGTAGCGCACTCCACATAAAAATGGTACACTACACACACCAGAACGTTATTAGATACATTGGTTCAAGGGGAGGAATAAAATATGAACAAAAAGCAAAATGTAAGTAGCAAGATATTGACAGATGAAGAATTGGAAAAGCTAATTGAAGAAGCAACAGTTGATTGCTATGATGAATCAGAATGTCTTGCTGGTTTCGCTGTTATGATACAAGATAATTTGGAATTTCCATTCGTAGCTAGAGTTATAGGTGAAAAAGTTACTGTAACTGGAGTAACAGAAGAAGATGAGAGAATTTTGGCAGAGTGCGAACGGAAAGGAAAAAAATACAATATTGATATCCTGGATATAGAATTTACCTCGCTAGTAAAAGGAAGTGAATGGATAGATGCTTACAAAAAATGGAAAGGATGATTAAGAGCCTAGCCCATAGGGTGTATGGTATGGCTTCATCCTTTCCATTTTTGGAGAGAAAGTAATTTTTTTTGCTGAACCTTCACTTATATCGCATTTATGGAGATTATTATACGAGGTCTGGATGAGGATAGATTATAGGTCTATAGCTGTTGCTTTCAGATAGCGACTTCGTGAAAAGTGCATATAAGAGTTATTAACCGCAGTTTACTTTCACTACTGCTTTACAATGAGGGTGATCTGAGGATTTTGGGGTTTTCAAATGACTCGTTTATGAAAATGAGTTACATATTTAAAAATATATAAATAGTTAATATTTTATATTTATAATGTATAGTTTTTTATTGCCAGTTTTGTACATTTGTGGGATTGTACCCAATTTTTTAAAAAATTTACTCAGACGATATCTAAAATTATATATATGAGCATGTAAAAAAGAAGTGTAAAAGGAGGTGAAGGCATGAGTTCTATGGCAAAAAAGAGATCCTACTTTAACCGGGCTAATTGGATTAATTCGTTTTTTTCTCTTCCTAGGGGTATATCGTGACCATATCTCCGGTTAATAGATAGAATCATCCTGGCTTATGTGCGTTCGCCTCTCATACTGCATCCTGGTGAACATTCCCTTTCATAGCTTCCACTAATCCAACAACATGCAATGATTTGACCAAGTTAAGATTTATTCGATATTTCCGATCTTAACAGGGTATCGCCACGATTTTAACGTAGATGTACGCTAAGGAATTAACACCTAAATTTGCTGATGAAAAAAGTATGCTGTTGACGTGTGGATTGAAGAAACTGTCAGCAGTACAAAAAAAATTGAAGATAGAAAACATGGCAAAAAACGGGATGCTTAAACCCTTAGCGTACGTGTACGTAGAAATCGTGGCGATACCCTGATATGGTCAAACTAAAGCTTGAGAGTTCCTTTTTTTACTTTTTCGGTGCGTTGGAGCCCATCCATTAATTAATCCCTTCCATTCCATCATTGTTTTGTACCTTTACGAACAGATAGCACCAGGCTTTGTTATTGAAATAAGCCGTGATGTTATGGTCACAAGCGATAAGGATAGACCCTTTTAATTTATTTTCTTCCTTCTTATAATAGCATTTACTTCTTCTGACTTCAATATTTCCAAACGGTCTTTCTCCAAGTTTTCTCTTTCTATATTTCTTCTTGTCAAAACGTATACGTGCTATTTTTCTTATGGACTTCTTGGCTTCTCCTTCCCTCTGCTTGACCTGTAAATCCATATGTACAGCCTTTGCAT
>NZ_NTMG01000011.1 GCF_002487355.1 Candidatus Methanoperedens sp. BLZ2
GCTGCGCTAACACATCTTTGCTCTACAAAACAGGAGGAATTAAAGCAGGCTTCGGAGGAAATTGAAGCTCTTGCCGGTGACCTTAAAAATAAACTCTCAGGAGTAGTTGCCAGGAAGACAGAGAAAAGATTCTGGACAGTATCCATAGGAAATGAATCCCATGATCTTGTCCGGGAGACTATCTCAGGCTCCCAGAAGGAATTGCTGTTCTTCCTGGCTTCGAGAATGACCTCAGAGAGAATTAAAAAAGTTATTTTGAAAGAGAATTATGATGGAATTATGGAGGCTCTTTATGATTCCGTAAAAAAAGGTGTTGAGGTTAAAGTAATTCTTAACAATAGCGTAGATTTCAATGAGCTTGAAGATTCACCGATCATCAAAAAACTGATGAGGCATATCGGAAAGGAATTCAATTGCCGCCTTGCTACGATCCCGGCTACGCCTTTTGATATCATCGATGGGGAAAATATATTGCTCCAGATGCTGAATCCCCTGAATCCCGATGAACTTTTTGCCGTGGTCAATATAAGGGATGAAAAACTTGCCAAAGAACTGAGGAGTAAATTCTTCACAATATGGGACAAGGCAGAAGTGTATTTAGGGAAAAATACTAACACAAAAATATAAGAAAAAAATCGTAAATTATATATACAACGATGATGTTGCAGGAGTTGCGATGGGCAGGTCATTTTTTATATACACTAACCCCCACTCCCCAACCTGTCCATCGTAACTGGTTTTTAGGATATAATATTGATACGAAGTTTGAAACTATTATTCAATACACGTAAAATTTTTTTATAGTACACAATGGTTCTTTGAGCGTCAACTTTAAATAGAATAATGTATTAAGAGTGGTACGATGGGCAGGTAATCTAATTTTATACTAACCCCCACTCCCCAACCTGTCCATCCTTTTATTCATAATCATTACAGGGTGAATCTTCTCTTAATCAAGGACTGTAACCAACATTTTCAGAAATTATCTTATCGACCCAACATCAGCAAAACCCTGTCTCTGTCCGGTGCCGGCTTCGCGCTCTAATTTATCTTTATTGAAAAGGAGTTTAATGACATTCTGTGCATGTTCGCGGGTTCTTTTTTCCATCAGCCATGCAAGCTCTTTTTCATCCTTTCCTTCATCTTCATGCACGAAGACTTCAATGATGTGAGTGTTGGTCATCAATTGTGCCTGTATTATCCCCTGTGACGCCTCATGCGCACACATTTTGTCGATTGGCTGGGAGCCGGGCATGCCAAGCGCCATCACAATATCACATTTTTTCTTTTCGATCAATATCTTGCATGCCACAGGAAGGTCTTTTACTCCGGGAACAGTATAGCGCTCTATCTGCACGGAACCATTTTTTCGCAATTCATCAATCGCGATCTTCCCCATATTTATCCGGGAAAAAGTTGTATCAGCTATTCCGACTTTAGGCATATATATTCAGTCAAAATAGCTTTTAACATATATTAAGCATTAACTTATTATTAATTTTCATGGGTTTTATAAAAAGTCTTTTTTAGTTCTGCAAATTTATATTTATTCTTGGAAATACTATAAATTCGTTGTTGAATATATTATATTAAAAATATTAGGTATTGTAAATAAAAATAAGGCTAAATTTATATATGTTTGATACTCAGTAACGATTGTTTTGGTATTGTAATAACGGATGATACTTTGGATATCGATAATATTCTTGAATGCCTAACGAAAATTACTATTGATGATTTACATTCAACAAGTCATTTTGATATAAGGGTCACTCAACGTAAGAATAATTTAATTCAGGATGCAAATAGTATAAAGTTAATAATCCTAAAAGATAAACCACTTGGAATTTTAAAACAAGATGATAAAAAATTCAAACTTTTATACAAATTAAATGATGATTATGATTTAGTGGTAATTATAAGTAGTAGTAGTAACAATCCTAATCTTAATTCATTTAATTTGGTTACTTATTTCATAGAGACGTCTAATAAAAGGAAGCGTGAAGAATAATGCATCAAACATTTACGAATAAATATGATTATGATTTACAAAATGATAGTATTTTCTTTTACGTTAAGGGTAAAAAATACAAATCTTCTATCGAATTTGACGGTATAGTTCTTGATTTGAACGAAGACGCTGATATAATAAACCTTGAAATCTTAGATGCATCCAAAAAATTTAATGCTTCAAAACCTGAACTTCTTAATATTAAACACTTTGATGCGGTTATAGAGGTCACCAAAGAAAACATAAAAGTAACTATGAAACTAGAAGTCCTCAAAAGAAATAAATTATTTCCCAAGGTTATTGAAGCACTGACGGCAAATATTTTGAATCTTCCGTCAAGTATCCAAGGAATTGCTGTCACTTGTTAATATTTTATAGACACATTCAAAAATCTAATCAAATTGTGGTGAATGGTTATTCTTGGTTTTAAAATGGATGCGTTTTTAAAATATCCAGAGCCTTATTTATAAATTAATGGTAAAAATCACACCACTAACATATACCATCTACTAATTCTCACGCGAATTCGTGGGATTGATACGCGCCGCACTAAGCACGCCGCTCAGGGGGTTTCGGGCACAGCCCGAATCCACGGGCGGACGGCGTATTTACTGCGGGAGGTTTGGCGACAGCCCTGCGCTGGACAGTCGCGGTTTGAGACTTCCTATTATTTTCTGGTTTGAAAACCACAGAGAGCACAAAGGACACAGAGAAAAATGGCAACGCTCTGTGCTCTCTGAGTGCTCTGTGGTTGATTACCTATACAAATATTCCTTTTCCCTATAGAGGATGCGCAAAACAATCATCGCCCTTCCGTTCACGCAAAAAGAAATCCGTCGCCTGCCTGCCCTTTATCAAATGCGGTGCGCCCAACTTGAAGGTTTGCCCTGCGGGTATGCTTGACCACTTGCGGGTGGGAATAATATATTTCTGCGGGGGCGCAGAGAAACAAACCATCAAGAGGCGCACCGCATATATCTTATCAGGGCGGGCAGGCGATAGGGCGACAGATATACTCTTTTTGAATGTTCCACTGCAGAGAGGGCGCATGAGAAGTATGTAGTTCATTAAGAGGGCAGGTCAGGGCTCCAGTGCGCTGGATACCTCTATTCTGCCCTCCGGGTTGTTCTTGGTTATCTGTCTGTAGCGTTCAGGCTGTTTCCATGTGTCAAGGAGGGGATGTTGTTGAGAAATATACATCCAAACATCAGATAAATATCATTCAAAACGACTGCTGGATATCTTATACAGTAAGTCCGGGGTTTAGTGACTGCGGAATCTGAAGTACAGGAAATTAAAATATGTAGCATTCAATAAAAAAATATAGAATACTAATTAGATATTCTTTATAACAATCGATATTAATAATATCAATAATGCATATCATATGAACGGCTTTAAATTATCCTAAATGAATTGGAAGATATGAGCTCAATTAATTTATATATAGACAACTTTGAAAAAATTCAAAAAGGTATCATTTGGCTAAAAAATGAAATTGAATATTCTGAAGAAAAAATACAAAGAAAAAAGCAAGAATTAATAGATAAACACGGGGAGAAATCAATTTTAATTCAAGGTGAACTCGACCGACTTGATACAATATTAGAACTAAAATGTGCTCCCAAATATTTTCTTCCTATTTTCGTATTAAGTATTTTCGATGACAAAATTGTCGAGAACTTTAAAAAATGTGCTGAAAATGAGAAATTCTGGAGTTATGAAAATCTTGATGCTTTTATGGAAGGCGAAGATCGTTTATATTTTTGGAATTTTCTTTATGAAATGGGATTTTCATCAAACAAATACTTCAAGAAGTATTTTGACTATTTCAAAAAGAATGTCACTGAGGAGGGGAGATTTTGGAATGAAATTGATCAAGTATGCCTTTTAAGGTTATTAATATCAATGGAACCAAAAAGTCCTATAACACAAAAAGTTTTGAATTATTGTTTGGAGAATAATTTTCAATTAATGGACCCACTTTCAAGCAGTATTTTCATTTTAGCATTGACAGAACTTAATTACTCCAAATTTTCAAAAATAATTAATGAAGGTTTAGCTTGACATTGTCACATTAGCTACCCTATTATATTTTGATTGCCCACCTAAATATGGGGAGTATATATCAAGAGATTTTTCAAACTTATAAGAGAGGATATAATACGGGCAAGAACCGAATTAAAGACTTACCATAATCAATTCATACCACGTTTTAAGACAAAGACACACAAAGTTATAGAGCAATCCAAAAAATATCTCTCTGGATGCTTAACTGTACAAAAAAGGGGGACAATGACAGAAATCGCAAAGACCGTTCCGAACTGTAATAATCAATCACTTCAGCACTTTATATCAGACTCACTATGGGATGAGCAGGGTCTCATATACGATATTCAGGACCGTTTAATCGAACTGATCGGTGATAAAGAAAATGGATCTCTTCAGTTAGACGAATCAGGGTTTCCAAAACAGGGCAACAGTTCAGCAGGAGTACAGCGGCAATACTGTGGAAGGCTTGGGAAAAAAGAGAATTGTCAGGTAGGAGTTTTCTTGGGTTATGTAAACGATAACAAGAGGACATTAATCGATAAACGTCTTTACATTCCTGAGGATTGGGCAGGTGATATTAAACTCAGAAAGAAATGCGGTATTCCTGAAGATTTAGTTTTTGAAACCAAAGCTGAGCTTGGGCTTGAGATGATACTTGATGCCAAAAGACGATATATTCCCTTTGGTTGGATTGGAATGGATTCTTTTTATGGGCAGCAAGCATGGTTTCTTGCTGAGCTTGAAAAAGAAAGAATTGTTTACATTGCTGACATACCATGTGATACAAGAGTTTGGTTGAACAAACCTGATGTAGGGATACCACAGAAAAATGGAATTCGAGGACGGAACCCAACAGTCGAAAAAGTTCTTGATAATAATAACCCGATACGAGTAGATAAGTTAGTAAACGAATTAGATTCTTCACAGTGGCATAGAGTATTTCTACGGGATTCTGAACGAAAAGAAATGTGGTGTAGGCTTGCGTATCTGCGGGTTTTTCCAGTCAAGGATAAATTGCCAGGTGAGGAGTGCTGGCTTATTATTCGAAGAAATGAGGGTGAGACTGAGACAAAATACCAGTTCTCAAATACTCCGACTGATACAAGCATTGATAGGATTGGAAAAATGTCTTGTAGCCGTTATTGGATTGAGCGTGCTATTGAGGATGCTAAAGGGGAGGTAGGTTTGGCTGATTATGAAGTAAGAGGCTACATCGGCTGGAATCACCATGTAGCTATGGTTTTTATGGCTATGCTGTTTCTTCTTGAGATGCAGGGTAAATGGAAATCGAAAGCACCACTGCTTACTATTTGTGATGTGAGGGAGATTTTTGAAGTTATTATGCCTAAGAGAAAGGTGACTGATAAAGAAATCTTGAAATTGATAAAGAAAAAACATAAAGCACGGTACTCAGCTAAATTATCGCATCATATAAGAGGGAGGTAATCTGACAAAGTCAAGTTAGAATTTATTAAAAATATGCAAACTCAAGATGGATTTTGGAACAAAGAGGAATCTTATAAGTTTGAAGCGACTTTCTTTTCTATCAAAGCAATCTGTAGGGTGGTTGGAAAAAATGATGATAAAATAAATAAGGCAATTCATTCTTTCTTAAATAATCAAGAACCTAATGGTAATTGGGGAAATAAATTTGACACCTGTTATGCAATGTTAAGTTTGTTATCAGTATCTCCTCCATTTTCAATAACCACTGAAGAATTCATGTTCGATAAAATCTTGCATGAACAAGAAATGATTTTTCATAAACCTTATTTTATTCATACTTCACCAATTTATGATGAAAAAAAGTTTGTGAAGGAAATATATAATAAAACTCGAGAAATATTTAATAATGCAAATGAAACAATTCGGATAATATCACCTTATATTGATATGCTTTATGAAGATATTATTGATCTAAAAAACAACAATCCATCACTCAACATTAAAATTATCACTAGACCAAAAAAGGATGCCAATAAAAGACTAAGGGAAAGAATAGCGAAAAATGTATTGGATCTTTTAGAAATAGGTACTAAGGGAAATTTAAGAACTTCAGAGGTGATTCACTCAAGATTGATAATTATTGATGATAAAGAACTTATAATTTCTTCTGCCGACCTAACTAGGGAAGGACTATATGATGAATTCAATGCAGGTATCTACACTACGGACGAAGATACAATAAGAAATTGTATTGACTATTTTGAGAATATATGGGAAATAATCAAAGAGTAAGATAATAAAACATATCATTGCCGATACAATCATAAAAGCCCCTTCCGCTTAATGTAGCCGGGTAAGAATGGTTCCTAACCTTTCGGTTTAAATGAATTGAGCATCGCTTTGAATTGGGAGTGTAATCTTTTTTGCTGATGCTTCTATTATGTAATAGAAATATTATA
>NZ_NTMG01000009.1 GCF_002487355.1 Candidatus Methanoperedens sp. BLZ2
CGAATTGAAAATAATGTCATTTTTTCATTGAAGTGGGATTTGGGACAGCCTGTTCACCTTGAATTAAGCTCTTTTTCGAAGAATGCACTAACTGTGTAAATTGTATCTAAATGTGATTGGAAATCGCTGTCATCCTAAACTTCAACTTGGATTCTAGAAAAAATGCGTTCAATTGAATTCATCCATAATGAACACGAAGGTTCTGTAACATTATCATTAGTCCATTTTTTTTCTGAAAATTTCCTGATAGGAGTTTTTCCTTTTTTGTTAAAACTGGTGATAGCATTTCTTACTGTCCTTACCTCGCAATTCATTTTTTCTGAAATTTATTTTGAAAGTTCTTTTTCTGAAGATAAAAGTAAAATCTTTGCCCTATCCCGTTTGAATGAGTCGCTGGATTTTGTTAATTTTTTGAGGGTTTCATATTCTTCCTGTGTAAGATCTCTAACAAAAATGGAAGCATTTGATTTTCTTGGCTTTTCTAACTTTCTGGTCTTATAGACTGGTTCGACGGTACCCAAGTATTCAACATTGACATTTGTCTCCTTTCCTCACACTCTTTCTGCGGTATTTATACTGTTTTCCTTTGATTGTTTTTATTTCTATGAATGCCATAATCCTCTTAATTTAGGGTACACATTATATATGCAAATTATTCTATATAATTATCCATTGGCTAATTCCATAGTTTTAAAATATATTTAATATATAAATATTATTATCAATTAGATGCCGTACTTAAACCCTTCATCACTCTCCACGGGTTACTTGACCGCTCTTGCCACAATTCTTATTAAGTGTTAGAGCAAGTATCGGTGGGATTTCATGGAAAGATTCAAATCGAAAAATATTCTGTTTGTAATTCTAATTGGTGCGGTTATTTTTGCAATTTTCGCAAACGAGATAGGATTTGAAAAATTTTTTACTTTGATAAAAAACGTCAATAAACCTTTACTTTTGCTTGCAGTATTTTTTAATTTATTGAACATGATAACCTTCACCACCTCATGGAGATGCCTGATTCCTGCAAAGATCAGCTTTTATAAATTATTCAAATTCTTTATGGCTGGAACATTTATTAACAATATAACTCCTTCATTCGGGACAGCCGGAGAACCGGTAAAAGCCATGTATCTCGGGAAGGAAACCGGAACGAACAAATCCGAATGTTTTGCAGGTATAGTATCAGTAAGGATGCTGAATATGTTCCCATTTTTAACGATCGGGATGTTTGGTATCTGGCTCCTGTTTTCCAATCCCATGATGAAACTGGGGTTCTGGGAGATCGTCGGACTGGTATTCTCTATCGGGCTTGCTCTTTCAATATTTTTTCTTATAATATATTTTTATATAAGGAAAGATAAATTATCTTCATTTGTCCATTCATCCATCCGCTTTTTTGCTCCATTCATCGGACTGGTGAAAAAAGGCTTTGACCATACTGCATACATGGTTGCTGTGGATGAGTCGATTAACTCATTCCATGGGGGTCTCAGGAATATTCGCCAGGATAAGAAAGGTCTTGCAAAAGTTCTGGTATTATCATATCTCGGATGGGTTTTTGACCTGATGGCGATATATATGGTATTTCTGTCCATAGATGAAACTCATATCCATATCAGTGTATTGATCATTTCCTATACCATATCCATGGTAAGCGGCTGGCTTCCTCTTTTCCTGCCCGGAGGACTTGGAATTGTTGACGGTACAATGGCAATCCTTTTCATAGCCGGAGGTGTGCCTGCTGAGATGGCAATACTTGCAACACTTCTTTACAGGCTTTCATCCTACTGGTTCAATACTATATTGGGAGCTTTTTATTTCTGGGTTCTTTTAAAAAAAAGATAACTGATCCTTTTTAAATGTGAAACTGCCATTTATTTTCACATGATCCGGAAGTTCCCCGAATTTAGACTTTATTATCAGGTCAGCAATTTGTGTTTCCATCACTTTTGATATCCCTATTATGGATGAGGTCGGCCTGGGATTAACATCCACCACATATGGTTTATCCCCGAGCGCGATATCCACGCCTGCATATCCGCAACATCCCAGGATTCTTGCAGTTTTTGTTGCTACATCAATTATCTCTTTGTTCCTTTCGCAATGATATGGCACTATGCTTCCTTTATAGGAAAAATTGTCTTTGATCTCGATCAACTGCCTGTTTACTGTAAGGGGCAGCTGGGTCTTCCCGGTTATCAAACTGACGCTTAAGTGTTCTCCTTCAACAAATGCAGTAGCGATGAAACCTTCTTTTAATTTTCCTCTTTTACTTCTGTATATCCCTTCGGAAGCACACCCAAACCTGGGTTTAATTACGAAATCACCATTATATTTCCCCCCGTATTCACCGCTTCCAATGGTTTCCGGGACAGGTATGCCTGCATGCGAAAGGGTACGGGTACATTCCAATTTATCCGCACACAGGCGTATTGAATTTGATGGGCATCCAAGGTTCACGGAATTTTTTTCAACTATCTCGGTCAGATCGCCGAGGATTTCATCAGGCGCGATCACTAAAGCTGCATCACATTCTTTTGACAATTTCCTCACCGTTTCCTCAAATCCGGTTGTCCTGACAGCCTTCCCTTCTTGAAGTTTTACGCCTGCCGAAGGATATAATACAACATGTCCGCATGAAACAAAACTTTTCACAAGGGTATCAAGCATTGCTTTTCCTTCAAGCATGAATTCCTCGATGCCAGCACCCACTGCATATTCTGCCACAAGGATTTTCATTAAAATGATGTAATGGACTGGTAAGTATTAAAACTGCGGTTTCCTATAAGAGCTTGTCTGAATATTTTTATGAGCAGTTTTAATATTTAGGAAGGATTAAATATTAATGATGTGTTTTAGAATGCCATCGAAGGAGCAATTCTTAACATGCCTGATAACGAAGGATCTGTTCTTAATGCCTGCCAGCAAATCCGATTTTGAAGAAATAACTCTTGCAATAGGTTTATTAGGTGGTGTAATAGCGATTTTATTATATATTGGTAATTTTTTTAATAATAATGTTATTCCGAACGATGCTGATTTTCAACAAATAGCATTGAGTTTAGTATCTATATTATTGATAGAGATTCCAATGATTCTATTATTCTTTTTATTAAAATGTATTATAATACTAACTATAACATTTACTTTTGGTTTTATTCAAATAATATTTAATATCAAAATATTAGATTATCCTGGTATATTGTTAATATATATTTCACTTCTAACTATAATATTAATAATTGTTGGCCTTTTTCTACTTGATTGCAATATATTTAAATCAATCTCCCATGTCTCACGTGGAGATTTTTGGAAAAGAAAGAAAAATCCAATTTTATTGTTTTTGGGGTTTATCGTTATTGTATTTACAATTCCGTTATTATATTATATCATCAATATGTCATCTTTATATTTGCTAATGGGCTCTTATTCGATAGAAGAATTTTTACAACCAAACAATGAAAATATTACAGTTGGAATAAAAGAAACAGGCATCATAACGATTCTGGTTCGTTATAATATGTCTCCATCTAACTTTATACATCAAATTTTCAGACAAGCTCTAAGTCAAATATATAACCTATGAGAAAAATATCAATGTAATTATGTCTGAAGCAATCTTAAATCAAAGGATTTTAGATGAATTGACTTTTATGAAAGAGAAGATCCTTAAAATCGAAATTCAAATCAATGAAATTAATGACGATCTACATCAAGTTAGACCGGATTATTTGATAAGATTGAAGAAAATCGACCAGGGTAAGTTTATTTCAAGAAAAGATTTTGAAAAAGAACTTGCGGATTGATTTAATGAATTATACGGATATATATAGCGAAGAGTTTACTAAAAGACTTAAGAAACTAAAAGTGAAGAATCATACACTCTTTGAGGCAATCTTTAAAAAGATCGATGAAATACTTCAAAATCCGGAAAGATATAAGCCATTAGGTTATGATTTTAAGGGATTTCATCGAGTACATGTATTGAAATCATTTGTCCTTATATTTAAAATAGATGAGAAAAATAAGGTTGTAAAATTCGAAGATTTTGACCACCACGATAAAATATACAAGAAAAGAAAATAGTGTTTATCGTCCCCTCCTCACTTATTTGAGAAAATGGATTTTTTAAAATACCGCTCCTTTTCACTGAAAATGCATCCGCAATATTTTTGCATATAAAGTCCAAGATCCTTTGATATATCACGGGATTCCTGATATCCTTCCCTGAAGTCCTCATAATAGAACGCGATCCCGCATTGTTGAGCTATTTTTTCTCCGACCCGGGCAAGTGCATCATGTTTCTGGTATGGTGAAATGAGAAGAGTGGTTGTGAAAGCATCAAATTCCAGTTGTCTTGCCATTTTTGCGGTTTGTTCAAGTCTGGCAGTGTAGCAGAATGTGCATCGTTCTGCTGCGGCAAGAGCTCCACGGAGATAGTTTTCAATCTCGTAATTATTATCGTAGATCACTTTTGTTCCTTTTAACTCCACATATTTTTCCACCGATCCCAGGCGATTTTTATATTCCTGGTAAGGATGGATATTGGGATTATAAAAAAAGGCTGTTACATCATGTCCTTCCTCAAGCATTCGTTTATGAGGATATGTGAAACATGGGGCGCAGCAAACATGTGTGAGAATTTTCATAATATCTATTACCTTGTTTCTTTATACTTTATTATAATACCGTCATGACTTATATTTCATTTTAATTAAAGATAAAGAAGGACTAAAAATATGAATTAAAAAAGTCCTGGCGGGACTGTTAATTGCAATATTCCCAAAAAATGGTGATTGAAATGAACGAATGGAATCCGGAAAAGTATTTACAATTTAATTTGGATAACTCAAATGCAATGATCGATAAAGCAAGACAGCATAGCGGTTAACGGAGCAAACCATCATTACATGATGAGTCGTGAAACCTTGGAAAATATAAAAACATGCAATACCGTACTGTGTCTTGCGCTCATAGGTTCGGTGGCAGGCGATGGTGCGGTTCGATACCCATTACGGGATTCACTAAGGCTCACTATACCGTTTGGCATCGGCACGCTGCTCATTCTTGCTCCTCTTGGAGGCATCGTCGCGTATATTGGGAAAAGCGTAGTACTGTTCAATGCATCTATAGCCTATGCATCCAGTGGTGCCGTGATGCTAATAATGGCACTCCAGCTTTTTGGTGTTTATCATTTGCCTGTTCGAGATATTTTTATACGTTTACGTCTGCCCACATCATTCACTCCGCTGGGAACATTCCTGCTTGGCATGTCGTTTGGGGCAATAACCATAGGGAGAGTAGCTCCAATGCTCTTTGCCGTGCTTGCAGTTGCAGCATTATCAGGTTCGGTTGCATATGGCATTACTGTATCGTTCCTTTTCGGAATAGGCATGATGCTACCCCTTGTCATCATAAGTTCCATTGGTGGTGCAACTGGTAAAACCGTTCGTAGAAAGCTCAAAGATGGAGGCATCTGGCTTGATCGTATCCTTGGGATAATTATGGTTTTTGCGGCAGGATATTTCTTCTATCTGGCAATGAAATAACGACTCAGGGTAGTAATTTTAAGGCACCGAACGTTTTTCGCTTCATAAATACTATACCGCTTAATTGATAGCAATTTCGGATTCACAAAATTATTGGCTCTGTCCAGGTTAAATCGTGATCCGGTTCCTATCGACCCAAAAAGCAAGGGCAACAAGCGCGAGCTGGCCTGCCGTCATAGTGACGGCGACAGCTTTCATGTCTGGAGGCGGGGGACCAAAGATGTTTCCAATGTATAAGACCACCAGGATCAATATCATCAAGGCAAACCCATATTTTCCCGAGGATGAAACACTATAGGTTGCGCTCCTGTAAAGATAAATACCTATAAATAAAATTCCAAATTCGACGATCATTGTACCTGCAAGGCTGTCCCAGAGAGATAAACCAAGTATGGGGGAATTGTTCCCAGAGATAGTAATATCAGGAGTATGCGAGATGACATCAAGAATGAAATGCGAGAATATCGCAATTGTAAGTATGAATGCCGGCCGCTTCCTTTGCGTGCGATCCCCTGTTGGCCAGAGCCAGTAAGCCAGAAAGCCTGCTGTAGCCCACAAAACCGCGCCCACCGCGCTGTGGCTATAGGGATAATCGTAGAATTCAAAGGGTGATACCACTGTGGCGCCGTGGACGATCTTTGCGTGCTCAATCCCGGAAAGTAAAAAAAGCCCAAACAGGATGTCAAGCATGATAGCGCCGAAAATCAGCAGACCAAGGGATAATCTCGGTTCCACCTTTTTGAGTACAAGGCCGATACCATAGTGACCGATAAACATTGTTCAAACCTCGATCGATATTTGTGATGATGAGATATAACCCTTTTCTGAGAGGTAATATGCGTCCTTGCAGCGCATGGTTTTTTTCACCACAAAGAGCGCTATGTGCTCACCATCGAACAGGCCTGAATAAGATGCCAATTACAGTTATGAATAGACCTTTAAAAACTAAAATATCTATCAGCGTACCTTTAAAAACTAAAATAAACTAAAATAATTATCGGGGTATTTATATTGTTTTGAGTCCTGTAAGGAAAATGAGGAAGCCATTAACCACGCCTTTCCTATACCACAAAGAGAAGTACTGTTTATGGCTTCCTCTATCTTTCAAGCACTCTAAGTCCTGGCATTTCTCGTAATGCGTTTTTAGATTTCCTTTATTATTCTCCTTCCACCCTTAGTTTAAGAGCTTTATTCATATCTTCAAAGCCCCTGCGCGTTTCAGTATTCAGCTTATGCGCAAAAAGGGGAACCAACAAACCAGTAAAGATCTCACGCTGTATAAATCGCACACCTCCGGCAACAATTGGCTCGATGATGAAAATGTGCTCACCGTCAAACAGGCCGGGAAACAGTAAGTGCCCACGCCAGCGCAGTTCACGACCGGGTTCCGCTATGAGAACACCGGGTCGAAAGGTCATGCCTCCTGCACCTTCAGGCTGGAGATAAACTTCGAGTTGTTCACCTTTTTCCGGTTTGCCGCTTGCCCTGCGAATGAATGGATTCCACTGAGGGTAAGTGGCAAAATCGGTTAGAAATTGCCATATTCGTTCGGGGGTGGCATTTATCTGGATTTCTGTGTTGAGTTCCATGGTGGGAATGATTGGAGTTATATTATTGGACTGATAATAAATTCTTGCCTTGAAATGAGAAAGTTACGCCCCGTGAATCGGCGAGGCATCAGGAAGGTGCTTTTGATATTGAATTTCTGTTTTTTTCTGACGTTTCTTTCATTATATCCAGAAAATTTGTCTCTTTAAAATTTTTGCTAAATATAAGAACTAAATAAATCAGATATATTCTGAGAATGAAATCGCATAACTTTCTTTTAGCTCTTTTTGAGCGATATTTATCGAGAACTTTAAGGCTCTTTATTGCAAGGGACTTATCAAAATTATAATTTAGAACATCAAAATAAAGGTTATGAGCATACATATTCCTCAAGTTATTTATAAATCTCAACTCAGAATAATAAAAATCATCGAAAATTTTAGTTGCACGAAGTATCTCTAATTTTGTACTAAAAGACATATCTAAAATTTTCGATGATGAGTTTAATCTTTTTCTAATAATTTCATTAATAAAATTTTCAAAATAGAGATGAGATAACAATATCAAAAGTCGGTGATCTTTTATTTCAACAATGTCTTTTAAAAAAGCTGTCCCCATTATTTTGGTTTTTTTCGGGAGAAATTGTTTCAACATTAATAACCACCCATCAAATTTATGTTCTTTTATCCAAGAGCCATTATTTTCAATTTCTTCTTTAAACAACTCCCACCATATAATAAAATCCTTCATGTCATCTTTAAATTCGATATCTCTACTTGGATGAGGTATCTTTTCATATTCAGTCTCGATCATTGGCTAAAAAAGGTATTTTATAGTATTTAAGAAAGCGCCTGATTTTCATCTTTAAGTTTTTTTGAAGTAAAAAGGTATGTTATAGTAACGTAACTACAATTAACCACAATCGGATAACGGCAACACGAATTTAAAAACCGTTTCCTAAAATACATAAACTTTTAAATTAATATCCCTTTTATTGTTATAATAAAAGATATTAAAGAAATACAAAGATAGCGTTTGGAATATCTTATAAAAATGTCCTGATAATAGAATTAAAAAGTGCATGTTTCAAGGTCTTACAGCAGCAAAATATCAAAGTTTTCTATAAAAATCAGGTAGTTGGAGATTATTTCGCAGATATTATTGTAATGACCTGGTAATTTTAGAAATAAAAGCTGCTGAGGATTTGAGAGAGGAAAATAAAGCTCAATTGATCAATTATTTGAAAGCTACCAATAAGCAAGTCGGGCTTTTGTTTAATTTTGGTAAAAAACCAGATTTCAATAGAGCAATCTTCTCGAATGATATAAAGGAAATATCATATACAGAAGCCTCAAATGTCGAGTAGAGCCCATAGCCCACCTTTTATCGAGGTAATAGCCCCAAAGTTA
>NZ_NTMG01000065.1 GCF_002487355.1 Candidatus Methanoperedens sp. BLZ2
TAACTTTGGGGCTATTACCTCGATAAAAGGTGGGCTATGGGCTCTACTCGACATAAAACAGCAGGTTAACATAAACACAGATGAACGCAGATACGCATAGCGGGATTTGACAAAAAAACCCGCCGCCAAAGGGCACAAAGCAGTGTAGTATGAACCTCTGTGTCCTCTGTGCTCTCCGTGGTTAATTGTCTTTTTCGCCCCGGCACATGAGCGTGCCGCCACAGCCTGTGCCTGCCGTTTATCTGCGGTCGAGCGGCGGCGGGGATAAGCATGGAATAATGAAGAATGAAGGAGATTGGCATACTCAGGATAAGGAAAAATCTATGCGATAGGTTGAATATATGAATAAGAAAATAATATACAAAGAGGTGAAGTATGATACCTGGAAAATCGTTTGTGGAAATAAAGTGTTTTTTTGATAAGAACAAGCTGCGCCTGAGGGAAAGATATGGTGTTAAGAACACAGGTATTTTTGGTTCTATTGTCAGAGGGGAGGAAACGCAGCATAGCGACATAGATATTCTGGTAGAATTTGAGGAAGGGAAGGAAACGTTCAAGAACTACATGGGTCTCAAATTCTTTTTAGAGGATACCCTGAAAAAAAAAGTTGACCTTGTAATTCTCGAAACCCTGAAGCCGCTGATCAAAGATGACATCTTAAAGGAAGCAGTATATGTATAGGGAAACAAAGCTGTATCTTAATGATATTTTAACTTGCATAGAGCGGATACAAGAATATACAGATTCTCTATCTTTTGAAGAGTTCTCCGCTGATAACAGGACAAACGATGCAGTTGTCAGAAATCTTGAGATTATTGGGGAGGCTGCTAAAAATATACCTCCTGAGCTTCGATCTAAATATGGTTACGACTGGAGAAGCATCGCGGGTCTGCGAGATATTCTTATTTACGAGTATTTTGGTGTGAGTAAAAACATAGTTTGGGATATTATTCAAAATGAGCTTCCAGCACTGGAACAGAAAATAAGGGAGATTCTGAAGAATGAAGGGCTTTGAAGATGCTGGAATCCACGCTCCTGCTCCGGCAATTGATGACGATAAAAAACCGCAGATGAAGGCGGATGAACGCAGATACATTCCTATAACGAGATTTGGCGAAATAATCCACCACAAAGAGCGCAAAGCAGCGCAGCAGGAATCTTTGCGCTCTTTGCGGTTAAAGGTCTTTTCCACCCCGGCGCGTGCGCCGCCTGCCGTTCATCTGCGGACGAGCCGCGCGGGGGGATGAGAATGGAGGGCGGCAGGATGACAGAGATAGGGGAGATGCCGGAGAATTGGTTCGGGAATGTTGATAGAAAAAATGACGCTAACTTATGACTACGAAACTGCAGAAATGTGCATTAATATCGAAATATGGGATTATGTATGCTAAGAACTGATCGAATTCATTACGAAACATTCCAGTATAACATTGGAAAAGCCAAGGCACTTATAACAATTCAAGATACTCTCGATAAGCTTGTTGAAGGAAAATTCAACTTCAGCCAAATCTTTGAAAAACTAGGAAAGGATATTTTACAAGAAACCGAGGGAAAGATTCAGATTAACGAAGAACTTACAAAAAGGATGGAAGAAAGAATTAAAGACAAACAAAAAGAAATAAAAGAGTCGATAAAGTCGCTTGAGAATATTTTTGAGAGTCTTCAAACTGTATATGAAAGGCCTCTTTACCAAGAGGCAGTTGTCATAATTGTTGGTTCTTTTGAGACATATCTAAAAGATACGGTAGTGACATTAGTGGCAAAAAATAAATCCGTCGAAGATAAGTTCTATAAAGAACTGAAAGATTCATTGAACTATTCTAAACTACGAGAATCTGGTTATGATTGGGAAAATCTACTTGGACATTTGGTTGCTGAAAAGTTTAACTTTTACGATACACAACAGATAAATGAGTTATATTCTCGAATTCTTAAAATTGATAACATTTTCAAAAACAAAAGTGTCAAAAAACGTATTCAAAACTTCATCAAACTTCGTCACTTGATAGTTCATAAATCGGGAATTGTGGATAAAAAGTTCAAGAATGAGACCCAAACAAAGGTACCCCTAGATGTGCCATATCCAGTAGAGAAAAAATACGTTCTCGATATGATTCGTTCGATTTCTAAGGTTGTTGAAGATATTGAAAAAAATATCCGTGAAAAAGAATTTTCAAAGAAAGAAAAGGGTGTAGGCGTTGAACAAACTAAATGATACGGAGGTTGGGATGGTGTGGGAGGAATGGGAGGTACTTTACAAAATTGAGGGGGAAAACAAAAAAGATAAACAAAAAAATATTTTTGAGAAGGGTGACTATTAGATGAAAATTGAAAAAATTTGCATTAGAAATTTTCGCCCTATTGGCGAGCAAGATTTAGAGTTAGCACTTTCAACCAATTGTTCAACCTTTATAGGTGATAATAATGTCGGGAAGTCATCAATTTTTGAGGCGATAAAAAGGATTTTAGAACCACAAATTGCTTGGGATAAGGAAGATTGGCATGCTGGTAATCAAAATAAAATAATAAAAATACGGCTTGAATATATTCTTGATGAGAATCAAATAAAACAAATCATTGAAATTTTGGAGCTTCCTCTAACAGTGACCAGCTTCAAAGAAAATTTTACTGACAAATTGACCTATGAATATGAATACGAATCAAGAAAAACATTAATCCTATCCTCCTTAATTTTCAAATTAGGTGAGTTGCAGATTGGGAAAAAAGGTCGAGGGGGTACTGCTTGGATTGGAGAATTGTATCAGAATCAGAGTCACAAAGAGGTTAGTTGGAACCAAATCATTCAAGATTTCAAATCACAAAAAAATAAAACCTTAATTCAAATAATCAAAGATCTTTTAGATATTAATAAGACTTCTTCAGTTCCAACTCAAATAGTTCTTAATGATAATATTCCTGAAGATATTCTCAAAATATTAAGGCAGAGTATAATTGTAATCGAAGAATTCAGAGAAAAACCGCAGAAAGCATTGGTTGATTTTCAGACATCTCCGACTGGTCGGGAACTTGCTAGCGTTTTATTCAACTTAAAGAATGGCAGACCTCAGCAAAAGGAAAAGTTTGAACAAATCAGACAAAAATTCCATAACCTTTTTCCTATTCTTGAATTAGATGTTCTAAGAGAAAACAACGAAATCAAAATACTTATACAAAAAGCAGGTATAGAATCTACGACCTTTTATTTGGGAGCAGGGATTTTAGAAACACTTCTTATACTTACTCACCTGATAGCTCACTACGACAAAGTTCTTTGTATAGATCATCCTGAGTTACACCTCCATCCACATGCACAAAGAGGTTTAGGCTCTTTTATAGAAGGAACAAAAGATGGCCAAATCCTGGTTATAACTCATTCTCCATACTTTGTAAATCTGAACAAAAATAGCAGTATTATAAGATTTGTTCAAAAAGAGGCACAAACAGAAACTATTGAACCGTCAAAAGATTATTTTACAGAAGAAGACTTTTTTAAGTTGGAACAATTTTTAGATATTGATACAAAAGAGTTATTTTTCGCACGAAAGGTTATACTAGTCGAAGGTCCAACCGAACTTGGAGCTTTACCAATTTTTGCTTCAAAAACTGGATACAATTTCGATGAAAATGGAGCGAGTGTAATTAATGTGGGCGGGAAGGAGACATTTGAATTTTTTGTTAAGTTGTGTGAAGGGTTTGAAATACCCTATTTCATTATTGCTGATAATGATGCTAGTGTGATAGTCAAGAAAATTAACGATCGATATCCTAATTGCAAATCGTATATTCTACCGGGTGATTTTGATGATCTTCTGCCGAAGGAACTCCGGGAAGAAGCCGTGAAATTTGTTGGAAAAAGTAAGCCTCGTGTCGGTAGATATGTGTCAAGAAAGATGTTGAAAGAGGGCATGGAAGTGCCAGAAGAGATTAAACAAATCATAGAGCAGGTGAGAAGTCTATGAATCCTGCTGTAAATCAAAAATCCAGCTACAAACTCAGCGAGCTTAGAGAAATACCTGAAGAATGGGAAGTAGTGAAGCTTCGGGATGAAAGGATTGCAGATTTGATTATGGGACAATCTCCCCTATCTTCAACTTACAATGACAAAGGAGACGGACTGCCATTTTTACAAGGTAATGCTGAATTTGGAGATACGTATCCACACCTATACATTCATGTTCTCAACCGATAAAAATCGCTGAGAAAAATGACATACTACTTTCAGTAAGAGCACCAGTTGGCGACGTAAATATTAACATCTCAAAAATTTGAATCACTATCAATGGGTTCAACATTTAAGGCAATCAGAAAAGAAGAAGTAGAAAACTTCCAAATCCCCCTCCCCCCTCTCCCCGAACAGCGCCGCATCGCCGAGATTTTGAGCGCGGTTGACAGGAAGCTGGAGCTTGAGCGCAGGAGGAAAGAGAAGCTGGAGAGGATGAAGAAGGGGCTGATGAATGAATTGCTGACGGGGAGGAAGAGGATGAAAGTGGAAGAATAAAATATTATGCAAAAAGTTTAAGTCTTACAAACAAGATATACCTTACTATGAATGAAACAATCGATATGGTCACCATCTCATCTAAAGGACAGATAGTGATACCCAAGAAAATAATGCAAATGCTCGGTTTGAAAGAACAGGATAAACTTCTGGTTTTCAGTAAAGGTGAAAACATACTTTTGAAAAGGGTTAAACCCGAAATATTTGAGAAAAGTATAAGGGATATTTTAATGCCCCTCAGGGAAAAAGCCGAAGCCAGAGGTTTGACAGAAGAAGACGTGGAAAAAGAAATCAAAGCGCACAGAGCACGAAAAGATAAGAGATGCTGAAATTTGTTTTTGACACAAACGTCTTTGTCTCTGCTTTGATGTTACTTTAGTTGAAGCCATTATTTCGTTCGCAGATGTCGTAAATCCTGAGATCAAAATAGATGCCATAAAAGCTGATCCGGATGATAACATGATACTGGAATGCGCTGTCACATCTGGAGCTTCCTATATTGTTTCAGGAGATAAGCATCTTCTTGATTTGAAAGAGTATGGAATGATTAAGATTATTACACCAAAAGCAGCCCTCGATTTATCGAAATGATACATATCATGTCTGGTAGGTCTTACCTGCTACTGATAAGAGGGACATTAAAGCACAATAAAGCTTTTGGAGTTCTTGAAGCACAATGATGGAACAAATATGTTACATATGGAACAAAGTTGATCCTTTGGGACTTTGTTGTATTGAAATATATGGCAAAAGGCATAATATTAAGATAAAATGTGGTTAATGATAAAGGTGAAATTATGAAAAGCAAAGAAGAAATTCTGAAAACCATGAAAAAAGAGCTCCCTTACCTCAAGGAAAAATTCAAAGTCAAAAGCATCGGCATATTCGGCTCTTACGCAAGGGGAGAGCAAACTAAAACAAGCGATATCGATATGCTCATTGAGTTTGATGCGCCGGTGGGTTTCTTTAAGTTCATAGATCTTGAGAATTATTTGAGCGAAAAGCTAAGAGCAAAGGTTGACCTTGTAACTCCAGATGCTTTAAAGCCTTTAATAAAACCTCAAATAATTGAGGAGTCTGTCTATGCCTAAAAAGAGAGATATCATGACGTTCTCTGGGATTGGTATAATGAACTTGGAAAATCAGGAAAAGAGGAATGAAAATGGGACCATATATAGATGAAGATTTTGCAGATCTAATAAAACAGGAAACTGAATATGAATGGGACGATTTAAAAAAAGGTCTTCCCGGATATCCGACAGCAGTATTGATAGAGATAATGGCCGAACTCGGGCTTTATGTAAATAAACAGCTTGCGCAGGAGATCGCAAAAAGGGATGATGCGGTTTTTTATCTCAGGAAATTGTTACAGGATGGCAAACACTGGCGCAATAATTACTATGGGGATGGTTGGTCTCCATTTCATTCAATACATATACTTGCACTTATTAAGAACAAAGAATCATTCGAGCTTTTACTGGATATAATACGATATCATGAAGATGATTTGGATGACTGGGTGACAGAAGAAGTAGCAAGCCTGCTGGTTGCTTTCGGGGAAGATTTCATTGAACCTATAAAGAAATTTACGATGGATGAAACCCTGGAGACTTTTGTAAGGTCAGCAGCAACATCGGCTCTTGTAGCATTGGGAAAAAAATTTCCAGAGCATCAGAATGACATAAAGCTGCATTTGAAAACGCTGCTAAAAAGCACTCAAGATGGCATATTCGCTGGTCTTGTTGCTGATGATCTTGCATCATTCCATGACCCTTCTGTAATGCCTGATATCCACAGAGCATTTGAGGATGGAATGATTGACGATCCTTTTGTGAAAGAAGATGACATCGAAGAGGTTATAAATGGTGTTTTTTCTGAGATGGATAAAGAAGATTTTAAGAGAAATACAAAAGATCCTCTAGACCATTTCTCAAGGGAAAATATTGAATGTCTTCATCTGGTAAAATATGAAGAAGAGGATGATGGATTTGAGGGCGACTCCGATATAGATGATAATTTCGAAGCTGAAGTGATTAGCTCATTGAAGAAAAAAGAAAAGATCGGAAGAAACGAACCATGCCCCTGCGGTTCAGGGAAAAAATATAAAAAATGCTGCATGGGCAAGGAGAAGTCATAAGAGCTCTTCGAATATTGGTTTTTAATTAACAAAAAGTTTTTTATATAGATATGTGTAACAGATAGATGAAGTAAGACCCCGGAATAATTGTGGGAAAACATGATCAAGGTAAAAGCCGAGGATATAAAAAAGGAATTTCCAAATAAAAGTGGCAGAGCAATGTCTGTTGCCCTTGGCGGCATAAACCTTGAGATCAAGGATGGTGAATTCTTCGCTATCGTAGGTCCAAGCGGCTGCGGGAAATCAACATTCCTTGAGATCGTGGCAGGTCTCATAAAACCAACATCCGGCAGCATCTATATCGATGGTGTTCGTATCAACGGTCCTGACCATAACAGAGGGATCGTGTTCCAGGGATATGCATTGTTCCCATGGCGAACAGTAATGGAAAACGTAGCTTATGGCCTTGAAGAAAAAGGAGTGCGAGGGTTGGAAATAAAGAAAATATGTATGGATTATATCTGCCTTGTTGGCCTTTCAGGTTTTGAAAACCATTATCCCCATGAACTAAGCGGAGGAATGAAGCAGCGTGTAGCGATTGCAAGGGCGCTGGCATACGATCCTGATATTTTGCTCATGGATGAACCGTTTGCAGCTCTTGATGCACAGACACGAGAAATCATGCAGGGTGAGGTGCTTCACATATGGGATAAAACAAAAAAGACAGTCCTGTTCGTGACTCATAATATCGAAGAAGCAGTTTTCCTCGCGGACAGGATAGCAATCATGTCAGGAAGACCCGGTGTTATAAAAAAGATAATTGATGTGCCGCTTTCCCGCCCGCGGCAGGAAGAACACAGGCTCACACAGGATTTCATTAGAATAAGACAAGATGCAGGAATTCTTGTAAGGGAGGAGGCGCATGGCATCTGAATATTTCAAAAAAAGTCTTGCCCTGATCACTTTTTTGATCATCTGGGAATTATTACCTGCAAGCGGGATAATAAGTAAAACTTTCCTGTCGCCCCCATCCGAAGTTTTCCAGGCACTGGTGAAGCTTATCGTATCGGGTGAACTCTGGGTTCACACAAGCATCAGCCTCCAGCGCGCTTTTACAGGATTTGCGCTTGCTGTGATCACAATGATCCCCCTCGGACTGTTGATGGGCTGGTACAAAGGTTTTGAAGAGATCTCGGACGGGTTAATACAGGCGATGCGTCAGGTATCATCATTGTCCCTGTTCCCGGTATTCCTGTTGTTCTTTGGAATTGGTGAATTTTCAAAGATCGCTGTGATATTCTGGGGCGCCCAGTGGCCGTTGCTGCTTAATACCATAAATGGTGTAAAAACTGTTGACCCCCTGTTGATCAAATCAGCACGCTCAATGGGCTCAAATGACCTGTCCATATTCAGGAAAGTAGTCCTTCCTTCATCGCTTCCCTCATTATTCGTTGGTTTGAGGCTTTCAGCCACTCATTCCCTGCTTGTGCTTGTGGCCGCCGAGATGATAGGTGCGACTTCAGGATTGGGATATTCTATCAAAAACTGGGAATTCAATTTTATGATACCTGAAATGTATGCTGCGATAGTGGTGCTTGCAGTTCTGGGGCTGATCACAAATTATTCTCTTGTATGGATAGAAAAAAAAGTAGTCAAATGGAAAGAAGAAATATAAGGTTGTTAAATGAAAACAGGTGTTTAAAATGAACAATAAAATAAAGATTCTGGGAGCAGTTATTGTTATAGCCATGATCGCTCTGGCAGGCTGTCTGACTGGTGAAAAAATCTCGCAAAAAGGTAATTTGACAAATGAAAAAGAAAATGTGGTTACAATACGTTATCTTTCATCGTCAGCCGTTGTCGAACCGTATGAGTTCGCAAGCGAACTCGGGTATCTTACGGGAATAAACATCAGTCGCCTGGGTACAAATACGGGAGGACCTGAGGATATTATGTCCGTAGCTACCGGAAGTACGGATGTGGGGCATTCCGCGTGGGTTTCGATAATTAATGCAAAAGTGCGCGGGGCGCAAATCCAGGCAGTCGCCGGACCAATGGGTAACTCACCTGAGGGCTGGTATGAGGGGACACCTTATCTATCCAGGTGGATAGTGCTTGAGAACAGCACAATCAGGAGCGCAAAAGACCTTAAAGGAAAGAAGATCGCAGTCCATACACTTGGCGCCCATGCTGAATATGTGACGCGCGAATATCTTTCGAGAAATAATATGTCAAAGGATGATGTGGAACTTCTTGTAATGTCTCACCAGGAGGAAGTTCTGAGGCAGGGGCTTGTAGATGTGGTCGCCCCTGTGGGAGCCCAGATCGACAGGATGGAAGCAGGAGGCGGTGTCAGGGTATTGTTTACTGATTATGATATAATAGGGAACCAGACCCACTGTGGCATGTTCATGTCCGAGAAATTCATAAAGGAGAATCCCCGGGCCGTGAAGCTGTTCGTGGAGGGAAGTGCAAAAGCGGCGGACTGGGCAAAAGATCATCCCGAAGAGGCCCGGGAACTTGCTGCCGAAATAATGAAAGACAAAGGCGGGAATCCTGACATGGCAAAATACTGGAAGGGTTTTGGCGTGAGAGAACATGCGCTTCTTCAGGATAGCGATGTGCAGTTCTGGATAGACTGGCTTGTGAAGGATGGAAGGATCAGCGAAGGGCAGTACAAGCCTTCAGATTTTTATACGAATGAATACAATCCTTATTTCAAGGGATGAGAGTTTGAAATTTGAATCTGAAAATGATCGCGAATCAAGATCAAAACTTCGCGGTCATCATCTCATTTGTCTTAATTTCTTCAGGGGTGAAGGCTACTCTGAAGATTTTATCAGAAATATCTATGAAGTCCTCACCAAAAAAAAAGTAGAAATAGTATCAGGGCCGGATGAAGTATGTGCAAAATGCCCGTATCTTAAAGATGAAAAATGCGCAAGCCATGAATATACGGATGAAACGATACTGGTCCAGGACAAAAAAGCGCTGGGATTGCTGGGTTTTGTTCCTGGTGAGATCGTTGATTGGAAGATGATAGCTGCTATAGTACCCGATATTCTGGAAGAATGGAAGGCGCAATTTTGTGAAGGGTGCGGATATAGAGAAGTGTGTTTCAATAAATGAGTTCTATCGGTATTTTGCCATTATGCACTGCAGTTGCTACAAGCGCGCCATCAATGCCCAATTCCTGAAGGACAACGATATCATCCAGATCCTTTACTCCGCCGCCAACAAGGATTTTGTGCGTTGATATTCCAGCCATTTCTTTTAAAAAATCCGTATTTATCCCGGTGCTTGTTCCCACTTTACCTAAATCCAGTATGATAATATCCTTCAGGTCAAATTCATTCAATTTTCTTATAAGTTCTTCAGGCCGCACATCCATTTTCAGATCTTTTGTCAATACAATCCCATTTTTCATATCCATACTCACATTGATACGTCCTGGAAATTGGATGGCTGCTTTTTCTATAATATCTAATGAAGCGGTTTCAGTGCCAATGATGACTGTATCTGCAATCCTTACACACTCACGGACATCGTCCATATTTTTTACGCCAATATCCACCATAGTGTTTGTTCGTTGGGAGATTTTTTCTATCACCCCAAAATTATCACCAATGTCCTGGATATGATCAAGATCGGCAATATACACTTGCGAAGGTCCAATTGTGGAAATCATTTCAAGCGGATCAGATGAATCGCAAATCCGGCTATTTTTGACAGGCCTGTATTTTGCCCGCTCGCCTCTCACTGCGTGCACTACAATACCATTAAGTATGTCCAGTACGAAGATAATTCGAAACATTTCTTATCAATTCCTGCATCCAATTTTCGACTATCTATTATAGATATTTTTCCTGTGTCCAACTCCTAAAATTAATCAATATGTTTTCGGTCAATAAAAGTAACTTCATAATAATAATAATTATTTTGAGCATTAAAATATTATAGCACCTATATAACTCATTAAAAACCTCTTCGTGTTGTGGTACAATGAAGAATGGAGAAATAAAAAACCCGGATAATGCAACCGATGAAATGATCAGGCACGCACATGTGCTGGGAATAGAAACCATTTTTCACAGGAATGGTAATTATGGTGCCGGGGAATGCAAGAAAGCAAAATGTAATTTTGGTTCAAGAGGAATATGCTGCAAGCAATGTATGCTGGGGCCGTGCAGGATCTCAGGCCGTTCCTTAAAGGGAACATGCGGTGCAAGTGCTGATACAATTGTGGCACGAAATCTTCTCATGATGATAGGAAGAGGTACGGCAGCACATTCATCTCATGCCCTGCATGTGGCATCAACGTTACTCAAGACAGTCAGGAACAATACATCATTCACGATAAAAGAACCGATAAAATTAGAATCGGTCGCAAGGAAAATCAATTGCACGGAAATCAATTGCACAAAACAGGGGATCAAAGCCATGGGTGCAGCTGTCGCAGAAGTGGCAATATCCGATATCATGGGAGATGAAAAATACATGAGATTTGCCAGATCGTATTATCCTCCTGATATTTTCGAAAATCTTTCAAAACTCGGAGTAATGCCCGGATCAGCAGGTAGGGAATTGCTTGATTCGGGGCATGAAACCTCTATGGGTACCATGGCTGATCCCGCAGGGTTCGTACTGCATGCAGCAAGGCTGGGAGTTGCTGATATTTCATCACTTATCATAAGTGCCGAATTACAGGATGTGCTTTTTGGCACCCCGAAAATATTTTCTTCAAAGATCGGGTTCAATGTGCTTGAAAAAGATAAAGTGAATGTGGTAATCCAGGGCCATGTCCCACTACTTTCAGAGAAGATCATTGAATTTTCCGATGATCCCCTGCTCCTTGAAAAAGCAAGATCCCTTGGTGCCAATGGCATAAATATAGTAGGCTGCTGCTGCACAGGGAACGATGCATTGATGAGACATGGGATTCCGATCGCAGGAAGTAATATTCACCAGGAACTTATAATTGCGACAGGACTTGCTGAAGCCGTAGTCGTTGATGTCCAGTGTATTTATCCCAATATTGAGAATGTTGCAAGGCATTTTCATACAAAGATCATTTCAACTATGAAAGAAGCAAGATTCAAAAGTGCGCAGCATATACCTTTCGATGAAGAAAATGCGGATGATGCTGCAAAAAGTATCCTGAATGCGGCGATTGAGAATTTCCCGAAAAGAGGACACAGGATCTTCCTGCCGCAAGAAAAGTCTCATGACCTGATGGCAGGTTTCTCGGTTGAGAACGTTCTTGGTGTTCTTGCTGCAATAAATCCGCAAGACCCGTTCAAACCATTAATAGAAAGTATAAAGTCAGGAGACATAAATGGTATTGTCCTTATGGCAGGCTGCATAAGCCCGGAAATGACCGAATCCAACCAGGTAATCATTGTAAAAGAATTATTAAAGCAGAACGTACTTGTTTTCTCAACAGGATGTTCTGCGCAGGCATGTGCAAGAGGGGGACTTCTTACCCCTGATGCTACAATGGAATTTGCAGGCGATAAATTAAAAGGAATATTGAGATCGCTTGGTGATATAGCAGGTCTTGGAAAGCCGCTTCCTCCTGTATGGCATTTCGGGAGCTGCGTTGACAACTCAAGGCCCATCATCCTGGCAATTGCACTTGCACAGAAGATGGGCATATCATTAAAAGATATGCCTGTAGCTGCGTCAGCTTCCGATTGGGTGGCTGAAAAGGCCGCTGCAATAGGAGCAGGCACCGTAGCGCTGGGTATTACGGTTCACCTGGGAAGAGCGCCGCCAATTCTTGGAGGACCTGAAGTTGTTACTTTACTGACCCAGAAATCAGAGGAACTCTTTGGCGCAAAGTTCATTATTGAAGAAGATCCGATAAAAGCATCGAAGCTGCTTCTTTTGCATATAGGGAAAGCAAGAGAAAAATTAGGTCTGTGCTCAAGTATTGGCA
>NZ_NTMG01000037.1 GCF_002487355.1 Candidatus Methanoperedens sp. BLZ2
TCTCATTAACAAAAGCATCCTGGATGCTTTTGCCTGTTTTTAAATTGTTTTCCCTAAGCCATTTCCTTGCTTGTTCTCGTGTAAATAATTCTGCCATTTCACTCGACTCCTATAATATTTTTTTAGGTTATAGAAGTTTCATCAAAATTCGTTACACTCCCGGATTTTTGTTTTTACTATTGAACTAATTGCTCACTTTGCCCCCAATCCCCCGCGCAGGAACCTGCGCAGATCTTCTTCATCTTCTGATTCTTTGAAATCTGATTCTATTTCTTTCTCTTTACTCTCCATATTTTCACCTTAAAAACAAAAGAAAAAGGAGCAAAATAGATAGGAATATTTCACCCCTTTTCCATTTTCATTATCTCAACAAAGTCTCCTCGATCGTAAATGAACCCGTACCGCAGTCCACGCATGAAACCATCGCAATCCCGCGAATGAAATCAGCGCTTCTTAACTGTATTGGATGTTTGCAATTAGGGCATTTATACCGTTTTATGTTTTCTTTATCAGGGACAAAGTAAATCCCTTCTTTCGTGTTGTGTCATTTTATCACATTGAGTTCAATAATTGTCATATATATTTAAATCTTGTAATCAGGCCATATTTGGTTGATCAATATTGTTCTCAGAAGGAATAAGGCAAATATCTCCCGTTTATACATGAATATATAATATACAAATAAAATAGGAAGTGATATAATATGTCAAACCAAAGAAGGGATCGTTTTTGCCTTTACTGGTAAAAACCTTAATAATGAATTGCAGGACCTGGATGGTTCGCAAGGTATAGCTGAAGGCACAGAGAAAATATCAGTACCGTCATATGAACAATACGCAAAGGGAAAATTAAGACAACAAGAACACCGGAAATTAAGGATCGGACTTGAGAGATTAAATCGTTCTCTCGCATTAATAGAAGGCAGCTGGCAGCGTACGAACAGGCGCAACACGCTATATGAACTTGAAAATATACTGAAAAGGCAGCATGAAATTGAAAATGAAACAGAAAAAATTAAAGATGTATTCCTGCGGGGATATATCCATGAACAGCTGGACAGTATCACATTCGTGAGGCGTAATTTAGCTGAAGAAGTCAAATGGGAAATTGAGGCCAATGTTGAGCAGTAAGGAAATATGAGGAATGAAGATGTGTTTATTCGAAAAACCACTAATTACAGGGTCTGGATAGATGAGACCGGGATCGGACGCATCCGTATCCTGAAAAGGATCAATTTCAAGACCCTCGCTTCCCTTTTCGAAGAACTGCATGGTGAGATTAAGAAGAGAATTAATGAAGGAAAGGTCCATATTGTGTTCTATATATCAAAATCCCTGTATGAAGAAATGTCGGTCAATGCAAAAGATTTCCTTGGCTTTTGCCAATCCTGCATGGGTATCAAGTTCGAACTTGTCTTGATAGGGTTGTAGAACTATAAGCATTGGAACATTTCCAGTAATCCTATTATTATTGCAGCGCCGGAATAATCGCGTCAACATCTGCCTCTTTGTGTGATTATAAATATTCACCAGTATAATCTTCTATTGCGATCAATATGATTGAAAAAATATGCAGCCGAAGAAATATTCCTCCCATAATGAAAACTGGGAACAAAAAACAGGAAAATGATGTTGAATTTGACCAGATAGTCAAATTCCTGAATGCCCAGAAGGCGGTAATGGATTATGCGGGTTTGAATTAACGTAATCTATTCAGACCAGATAATCCAAAACCGTATCAACCGAAAATTAATTGCATATACAAGTATAGTTCTATCATTAGTGATTTCTGGTGTATATGCACATTCAGGCTCGGATGATTCACAATGTTCGGTTCCAACAAAGCTCATTCTCGTGCGCCATGGTCAAACTTCCTGGAATGTGCTGGGTATCTAGGGTAAAGAAGATGATCTGAAGGAAATTGGTGTGGGCATCTACACAGGCTATCTGAATGCTTCAGGGATTCCAAATTCCACGAACCTGCTGGACCCTTCATATGTCACAGGTATATATTTCAAGGGTGAGTCTTTAAACATGGCTTCGGAAAGGTCATGGGACGAACTTACAGATATTGTTGAAGATCATTGCGGTGAAAACGTCGTTATGGTGACTCATGGAGGCATCATCCAGGTTGCCCTGACACACGTCTATGGCCTTCCAGTGACCCAGTATAGGACTTTCACGGTTCCGACAGCCTCCCTCCTGGAGTTTGAACCCAATTCGTCAGTTACAGTGTTATCGGATTGGTAACTTTTACTCTTTTTTTTCACACGGTTTTGTTCTACTCCATGAAAATATGGCTACTTGAAATCCCCTGAGTCCCAGACAAGAAATCCCTTTTTCTGAAGTGATTTCTTCCCTTCTATCTTTCTTGCAAATATCCCGAAGTATTCCTTTCTCGTATCATTTTTCCAATCCACATTCAGGCTCTTTTCCTTTAGCTCAAAAAGTACTTTTTCAGCGGCCTTCTCACTCAGTATCTCCCATTTGCACTCCATAAAAATGATATCCCCGGTATTTTCCTCAAGACCCACTATATCTATTTCATCTACTTTCCTGACTTTATTGACCTCATCCCTGGAATACCCATACCATGTGCCCAATTTAGTAAACGAGAATGGAAGCAGGTCTTTCCTCAGATTTTCTCTTAAAAAATCCATACATACACCTTCAAATGCAAAAGAAACATGCTTCTCAAAATACTTATCAAGTATTTCCTTGAATTTTCCGTAATTGCCTTCTTCAATGTAGCTCCGGTTTGGATAAATGAACCTGAACCAGAAATTAATAAAATTATCCCTTATTTTATAGGTCGTTTTTTTAGACCGCTTAAATTCAGTGACCGGGATTATCTTCTCAATATACTCCAATCTTTCAAGTGTTGACAGGTATCTCGGAAGGCCGGTAGATGGCATCCCGATACGGTTCGCAATATGTGCCTGTTTTGTGTTTCCTGAGGATATTGCTTCAAGGATAGAAAAGTAAGTTGAAGGTTCACGCAGTTCTTCTTTAAGCAGGATCTCACCTTCTTCATACAGCAATTTGCCTTTTCTGGCGATCTGCTCCTGAATATTTTCAAGTGCAGTCTTATCAAGATTAAGTTCAGCCAGATAGAAAGGCACTCCCCCGGTTATCGAAAATATCCTGATGATCTCTTCAATGTTTGAACTTTTCTGGAAAAAATCAATAGTATTCCCAAATAGGAACGGTTTGACTTTCCATTGTCCTGTTCTTCTCCCATAAAGAGGGCTTTTGTAAGCAAGCACTTCACTTTCCATCATGGTAATACTGGAACCGCATAGTACAAGCATTATTTTTGTTTTTGACAGGTATTCATCCCAGTATTTTTGGAAAATAGATGTAACAGCAGGATTGGCGCTCATAAGGAATGGGAATTCATCAATTACCAGGAGAAATCTTTCTTTTTGCGCTTTTTCATATAAGTACATGAACAGTGTGCGCCATTCTGAAAACGGTGATAGCGAAAGAGCAGTATCATTGAAAGTCTCTCCGATCATACCCGAAAGCAGCTTAATCTGTTCTGTTTCATTTCCCTTTGTGCAGAAAAAATATGTGTGCTTTTTCCCTTTCATGAAATGCTGGAGCAGATAGGTCTTCCCGACACGCCTTCTTCCGTATAGGACTATCAACTGGCTTTTATCGCTCTTGTAAGCGTCCTCCAGGAACTCAAGCTCTTCTTGTCTGTTTATGAACTTAAGATTATGCAGCATAACATTATGTTGTAGTGCATAATTAATAAATCTTTGCTTTTTTGGGTATTAGCAGAAAATATTAATTAATATTTTAATCCCGCCGCCCATAATGATCCCTGGTCGCACAGTTATGGTTTCCCACAGGCAGAATGCGCGCGGGGTATGCCCGAGCCGTCGGATTTTTCTCTTAACCGATGACGTATGAATGTTATTTGAGATCACAACAGCAGATTTCCAGATATTGAAAACCTTCTACCGGTTCAAGCTTGATCCAATAGACATCCCTTTTAATTAATTCCATCTTCTGATGTTGTATCCCACTCAAGAGAAATTTCTGTTTCCTCCTTTTTTCTAACCTTATATCCTTCACTCAATTCTTTTATAAGATTGTCTTTATCTTCTCTCTCGAACCACTCCCTGATAGTTTCAGCAATAAAGCTGGATTTGTTTTTCACATTTTTTAATATTTCCGCTGCCAGATAAATATTTCGATAAAATCATAACATTTTTTGCCGCAATCATTCTGTTTTTGTAATCACATTAGCAATTATCGCCTGTTTCTTTGCATTCTTATATATTCCTGCTAATCTGTAGTGGCTTATATCATAAGCAGGTGAATTATAAATGAACTTAAGAAGGAATCGTCTTTGCTGTTATCGGATCTGATGACGGTAATTTAATTGATCGATCTGAAAAACATAATGCGGAATCTCTGCTTATCCGGGATTTCCTGCATAAACAGAAAATAATTTTGAACAATTCGAGGTGGAATTAATGAAAACAAAATTTATAATAATAATTTTAATTACAATTTTAACAGGCGCATTATTATCAGGCTGCGTCGATAATGCAAAGACTGAAGGTCAGACCACGCCTACTGCCGCTGTCACTACAACACCGGCATCTGGCGCCACAGGTGTCCAGACCGCAGTAAGCACAAAGGAACCTGAAGGGACAATCCGCATTTCCGGGGCATTTGCACTATATCCCATGGTTGTTAAATGGAGCGATGAATACAAGAAACTGCATCCGAAGGTGAACTTTGACATAGGCTCCGGCGGCGCAGGCAAGGGCATGACCGATACTCTTGGAGGTCTTGTTGATATTGGCATGGTCTCAAGAGCGATCACACCTGCCGAAGAGGAAAAAGGCGCATACTGGGTAGCTGTGACAAAAGATGCTGTGGTACCCACAGCCAATAAAAACAATCCTGTGCTTACAACGCTCAAAACAAACGGAATAAAAAGAGAGATATTTGAAAAGATGTTCATCAATGCATCCATATCAACATGGGGTGAGGCAGCAGGAACAAATGCAGCCGATAAGCTAAACGTGTACACGCGGTCGGATGCCTGCGGTGCAGGCGAAGCCTGGGCACTTTACCTTGGTAATTACAAACAGGAAAAACTCAAAGGGCTGGGCGTGAACGGTGATCCCGGAATTGCCGAAGCAGTGAGGAAGGACAAACTTGGGATCGGTTATAACAACATAAATTTTGCATACGATGTAAATACCAGGAAGCCTGTAGATGGTATAGAAATAATACCTGTTGATGTGAACGGGAATGGCAAGATAGATCCTGAAGAGAACTTCTACGGAACTCTGGACGAACTCACCAATGCGATCAGTACTGGCAAGTATCCGGAACCACCTGCAAAAGACCTTCACTATGTCACAAGAGGCAAGCCCACAGGTATTGTACAGGATTTCATCAAATGGACCCTTACTGACGGACAGAAGTATATTCCAGAATCAGGATATGTAGCATTGTCCAGTGAAAAGATCGATGCAGGTCTAAAGAAAGTTGAATGATCTGGATAATACAAAAGCGTTTATTACTTTGAAATGTGAGTAAGCAGCACCATGAACACAAGAAGATTAAAAGACGTACTTTCAAGCAGGCTAATGCTTGCTGCGGCTGTATTTGCCTGCTTGTTGTTATTCTTCATGGTAGCCGGTCTTTTTTTCAGGGCAAGTCCGATATTGTTAACAGTTCCGATATCTGACCTCCTGTTCTCAATAGAATGGAGTCCATTTGAAGGAAAATTCGGGTTCTACCCATTTATCATGGGAACATTATGGGTAACAGTTCTTGCGACTGTAATAGCAATTCCCGTCAGCCTCTTAAGTTCCATATACCTTTCAGAATACGCAAGTAATGGTCTCAGGGAAATGGTTATGCCGCTTGTAGACCTGCTCGCAGGCATACCCTCTGTGGTGTATGGTCTCTTTGGCGTCCTTGCAGTCGTACCTTTCATTAATGATACCCTTGCTCCTGCCATGGGCGCGGAAACAATAGGGGGATACAGCATCCTTGCAGGAGGGATCGTGCTTTCCATTATGGTTTTCCCAATCATCATATCGGTTACAGGCGAGGTCATGAGAAGCGTATCAGGGGAACTAAGGGAAGTTTCCCTGTCTCTTGGAGCTACAAAATGGCAGACCATAAAACATGTGGTCCTTCGAAAAGCAAGACCCGGGATCATCGCCGCTATCGTTCTGGGTTTTTCACGGGCATTCGGAGAGACCATGGCAGTACTGATGGTCGTGGGGAATGTGGCAAAAGTACCATCATCAATTTTTGATCCCGCATATCCTTTGCCTGCCCTGATTGCCAATACCTATGGAGAAATGATGTCAATTGATCTCTACGATTCCGCCATCCTTCTTGCAGCTCTTATACTTCTGCTCGTAGTCCTGATATGCAATGTAATTGCAAGAATGATTCTTGTGAGGATAGAACGGGGTATTATATAATGGAATTCAGAAGGATTGAAGAATCAATTTTTAAGGCATTGATGATCTTATCTCTTGTATTTGTGGTTGGAAGTCTTCTTTTTGTTGTCGGTGTGATCCTGTGGAGAGGGCTGCCAGTGTTGAGTTTTGATATGGTCACAAAGACCGGTGAGGGTGGATATTTACTGGGGAAAGGCGGAGGGATACTGAATGCCATCATTGGTTCGCTTTATCTTGCGGCTGGCGGTACTATACTGGCATTTTTCCTCAGTATCGCAATCGCCTTCTATCTGCAGAAAGAATATTCCGGAGGTACAAGACTATCAGGCCTGACAAGGCTCTCACTGGATATCCTCTGGGGCACACCCTCTATTGTTTACGGGGCATTCGGATATATTGTGTTGATATATTTTCATATCAGGGCATCCCTGCTTGGAGGTATAATTGTTCTTGCACTTCTGGAGATCCCCATAATGACAAGAGCAATGGAAGAGGTTCTAAAGATGGTGCCAGGTGACCTGAAGGAGACGGCATATTCACTTGGAGCCACAAGGTTTGAGACCACATTGAAAGTTGTGGGAAAACAGGCCCTTCCGGGATTATTGACAGGCGTACTGATGGCTTTCGGAAGGGGGATCGGGGATGCAGCATCGATACTCTTCACGGCAGGATATACGGACCGCATCCCAGGAAGTCTATTCGATGCCACTGCATCTCTCCCAATAGCGATATTTTCCCAGCTCAGTACGCCTTTACCACAGGTGCAGCAGAAAGCATACGCATCAGCAGTAATACTTCTGATCATCGTCCTTGCCATCAGTATAATTACAAGACTTCTTGCAAAAAAATATACCAGGTTCATAATAAAATAGGTAGACAAAATGACAGAAACCCAGATCAGCATTCAGAATCTTAACGTAACTTACAACGGAAATCGTGCACTAAAGAACATTTCTGTGGAAATACCAAAAAAACAGATAACTGCCATCATTGGTCCCTCAGGTTGCGGTAAATCCACGATGCTAAAGTGCATGAACAGGCTCATAGATATGACGGATAATGTTACTTTTTCAGGAAAGATCATTATCGATAACGAGGATGTCTTTGATAAAAAAACAGATATCATTAACATCAGGAAAAAACTTGGTTTGCTGGCACAGAAGCCAACACCTCTTCCAATGTCAATATATGAGAATGTAGCTTTCGGCCCGAGAATCCATGGGGTAAAGAAAAAGCCTGTGCTTGATGAGACCGTACAGAGGTGCCTGACAATTACCGGTTTATGGGAAGAAGTGAAGGATAGATTGAATTCTCCAGCCTCTCAACTCTCTATTGGCCAGCAGCAGAGGTTGTGCCTTGCGCGCGGTCTTGCTGTTGAGCCTGAAATTATTCTTTGCGATGAGCCTACATCTGCCCTTGACCCGGTCTCGTCGCAGCATATTGAGCAGCAGCTTTTGAAACTCAAGAAGGATTATACTATCGTGATAGTAACCCACAATATCCACCAGGCAATGAGGCTTGCTGATTATGTAATTCACCTTTACCTGGGTGAGCTTGTGGAACATGGACCCGCAAACGATGTGTTTGAGAACCCGAAGGAAGAAAGGACCAGGGCTTATATTAACGGGACTATGCTTTCTGACCTGAAAATTGATAAAGAGGTCGATCTTAAAGGAAATATATGCCCATATAATTTTGTCCTGGCAAAACAGGCGCTGCATGAGCTCTCAAAGGGAAATGTCCTTAAGCTGGTCGTGGATGATCCCCTGGCGGTCACAGAGGTCCCAAGAGGTATGGAAGCGGACGGGCATAAGATAATGAGCGTGAAACAGATAAATAAAACGGATTGGGAGATAGTGATACAGAAGAAGGAATGAGTAGATCATTCTCTTGCAGCTTCTCTTACTATGTCGCTCGCGCTCAGTATCCCGATAGGCCTGTGGGATGCTCCTACTCCTCCCTCTGAAAAAACAAGTAGCCTGTGAATATGCTTTTTTCCCATGATACCTGCCGCTTCGGTCAATGTGGATGTTGGTTTTACGAATTCCAGATTGTGGGTCATGATATTTTCGGCAGTCATTTTCTCCCAGTTACCTTTTCCAATGACTTTCAGTATGTCCGTATCAGATATGACACCCATCGCTTCACCAACACTGTCTGTTACTACAACGGATGATATCCTTTTTCGGCTAAGTAAATCTGCAATATGCTTTATGGGGGCATTCATCGGGACTGTTACAACATCCCGTGTCATTATATCTCTTGATAATCTATTTTCAAATCTCATTTTTTTATTCCTTCTTCGACATTTAACTCTTATCGTTCCTTTGATATATAATTAATTGAGATGATTAATAATAATTAATGATTAAAAAACAAATAGTTTTATCTATAACGTATTTGATTTTAGAGTGAGATGGTGCAGTCAAAATCAATTATATTCATAACGGTCATCTGGCTGGCAGTTATTTTATCCGGATGTGTTGAAGAAAAAAATATTACAGCAGTTCCAACACCTGCTACCCCGGTGATAACTACAACTGTAACTGTTACAGCTACATCTACACCATCCGTTATTGTTCCGGAAGTTACTCCCACAGGCAATGGAACGCAGATAAAATTAGATAGCAGAAGAGGATTCATCCCGGATATCCAGACGGTCAGAGCAGGCGACGAGGTTGTCTGGGATAATTTTGATACAGTTACTGTTACGCTTATGAGTAACGATGGACTTTTTGATGCTAAATCATTAGCATATTACCAGCGGTATGGATATATATTTAACAAACCCGGAACTTATACATTCTCTCTTGAAAATAGGAATCTAAATGGCACTATTATCGTAATACCTCAGGGAAGCCCAACACCTGCGCCATCGATTATGCCACCTGAAAAAACGCTATTCACTACCCTGTATGTAACAGCACGAATGGAAACACTGAGTAATTGGAGTTCAGGGAACGAAATAAAATACGGGCTTAACTCGTTTAAGGTTGATATCTTAAATCAACAAAATGATCCACTCTCAATAAAAGCACAGATTATCAGCGGAGACCAGATCCTTGAGGAGAAATCATTTGTTCTTGAAAAACTCGGTTCACGTGTTGAATTTTCGAATGAGAAAGGTCATTTTGTTAATAGTACTAATGTAACTTTAAGGTTGTTAACCCAGGGTTATCCGCCAATTGAGTATCCTTTTATAGCAGTAGATCAACTCAATTAGATCATGGTTTCAAACAACTTTATGATTTCAAACAACTGAGCTGCAATTCTCACGTATAATATCTTTTCCCGGCAGAACTAATCCTCTTCTGTACATTTTTCCATGACTCCGTTATCAGGAAACTTTCTTCCATATTCCCGACCATTCTCTCAAACTTATTCATGGGAACCGCAAATGTCAGTTCATCAGCGGAAACATAGGGACGTGCTGAAACATCGAACATCCCGATAATTCCTTTCGAGCTGTCTGAATCCTTTTCAAGATAAGGGTTCTGGACAATAGAAGCGCATCCTGAGCTAAATGGTGCAATGACCCCATTGGGCCCGGATTCATCAAAGCCGCATAGAGTAAAAAGCCCTGACATGACATCAGGTCTGGCAAAAAAGATCACCACATCCGGATTATCCGATTCTTCAAGCATATCCCATCTTTTAAAAACAATATATTTTGCAGGCGCCTTGAAAACAGGCTGCTTTTTCATCAGTTCCTTTACAAGTTCGGGGGATTTCTTGTACCGTTCACCTTCCATTTGCCCGGGAATGCCGCATGAGAGGAAATATTCGAAGTTTGGTCTTATCGTTTCAGCAAAACCAAGATATCTTTTTCCCCCGAAGCATCCAATGGATCCGACATCAAAGCAATAAGATTCACCTCTTCTTACATTCTGCAATGCACCAATAATGCATCTTGGGACAGTACCGGGTTTAGCGGGCTGGGCATGACCCTCTTCATCGGTATAATAAAATGCCATGGGTAGTTCTGCGTTATTGAAATATTTTTTCCAGAGTTGAATGAAGTTATTTTTGAATTCCATATCCATGAATTATTTCTCCTATCAGTACTTCTCTATCTGTACTTAATTTCAATGATGTCCTTCATATTTCTTTATTTCGATTGCTTTACCTTGAACAATCTGAATATTCCTATAACTGCTATTGTTATTAACACAGCTATCACGGAACGGTAAACAACCGCAGGTATCCCAAATACAGGATTTACAATTAAGCCTGCAAAAATCGCATATAAGGCAAATCCAATGCCTGCAAACATGAATTTTCTCCCGGCAATCTCACCCGCAATGGTTTTCATCTTTCCTGAGAGATCAAAAAATGCATATGATGTAACAGCTGCACCAATTAATCCCAGACTGTAACGCTGCGCCAGGTCGGCTGCTTTATAATTTATACCTGTATCCTGGTTTGTAAAATCAAGTCCTGTAAAAACCAGCAACCAGATATACATCAGAAATGCTCCGTAAGGTATTCCGCGAAGCCATCTGCGCTCTTCAATTCCTGCTGAGATTATATTCAATCCAAAGGCAAAGAGCGCTGCAAATGAACTCAAGACGAGTAACAACTTGACCATATCAAAAATCCAGGACGGCTGCCATGCCAGGAATCTGGGAATATCCGAATATTCGGCAAGACCATGAAGAAGCCCGAAAGCAGCCAGGTATTTAAAATCGTCCATGATCTCTATATGGCTTACCCTTTTTTTCCACAATGCCAATGCAGCAAACATTATAAGAAAACTTGTTCCGTATATTAAATATACTGCAAGCTTGACCGTGTTGTCATTCCAATCAACCATAGTTTATTCTCCTTGAACCATCAGGTTATATTAGGAGAATCAATATTTATATATTTTGTTTGTTGTCCATTCCAATAATTTATCGATCAGGTCAGGTTCTTGAATGAACATGTTGGTGCCATGTGAATTTCCCTGTCTGATATTTAATTCCTTATCACCCGGAAAAATCTTAAATAATTCCCTGCTGCTTTGTGCAGCATTTGTTGCATCCATTTCGCTTGTCAGGATATAGACCGGGCCGGAATAATGAGGAGCAAGTTGAGCCGCCTGTATTCCCCTGTAATTGAGGCCGGGTGATAACAGGATAAGGAGCAAAACGTCTTTATCGATGGATGCCTGCCACAGGGCCAGGTTCGCGCCAATGCTTGCTCCTGCAATTGCCATTCCGGATATGTCCACACCCTGGCCTTTCAGGAATTCCTTTGCAGCAGCAATGTCCTTCATGGATTCCCTGTGTTCGCTATCTTTGAATTCCTTATAATCTAATCTCGTTCCATTCTTATCTGTACTCCTGCCATGCCCGCGCAGATCGATCGCAAGAGCAGCAAAACCTTTTTCCTGGAGGCGGGCTGCAAATTCGTTCCAGCTTTCTTTAGTGGCTGGCATCATATGCAATAATAGAAAAACCGGTGCATGTTCTTTTTTTGGTTTGAAATAGTTGCCTGAAATTTTCACTCCGTCTTCTGTAATAAATGTGATTTCTTCCATTTTCATCACTCCATTGTATTAGATTGACAATTCAATTTATATGTTTATCCTTAATTATCAGTATGAAGAAATTATATACCATTGTATCATGCTAAAAATAAAAATATAAAATCAAACAACCGTACTCTTCCTCAACCAGTCGATATCGCTCTGGTACAACTCCCTTAGATCCTTCAATCCCAGGCGCAGCATCGCAACGCGGCTTACTCCGAGGCCCCATGCAAGCACAGGCTGCTTGATACCCAGGGGCAGCGTCACTTCTTTCCTGAATACCCCGGCGCCGCCAAGTTCAACCCATTTTCCCCTGCTTTCGATATACACTTCAGGCTCAACGCTTGGTTCTGTGTATGGGAAATATCCGGGCCTGAACCGGACTTCGTCAAAACCCATCCTGTGATAGAACTCGGTCAGGCAGCCAAGCAGGTTCTTGAAACTCACTCCTTTATCCATGACCACGCCCTCAAGCTGTTCAAATTCAGGCGTATGTGTCGGATCAATGGCCTCGCGCCTGTATGCCCTGTCTATGCAGAAAGCTTTTACAGCCGTGTCGGGATGATCTGCAAGATATTTTATCGTGACTGCTGTTGTGTGAGTACGAAGCACCTGTTTTCTGGCTACGTCTTCACTCCATTTGCCTCCCCATCCGCGTGATATGCCGCCGCCGTTTTCATGCATTTCCTTAACTGGTTTGATATATTCTTCGGGCAGGTCGCATTCGGTAGCAAGATGGAAAGTATCCTGCATCTCCCGCGCAGGATGCTCCTGGGGCTGGAAGAGTGCATCGAAATTCCAGAATGAGCTCTGGACAATGTCGCCTTTTATTTCTGTAAACCCCATCTCAAGGAAAATCTGCCGCATTTCATTTATAAGGCGCTGGTATGGATGGATTTTTGCACCGTATATCGGTTTAATCGGGGTATGGATATCATAAGGGCGGATACGCGCGTTTTTCCAGGAGCCGCTTGTGATTATCGTGGGTGTAAGCTGTACAATTTCCTCTTCGATGGTCAAACCTTTTGCTGCAATGGCTTTTCCTGCGGATGTGATTATTATTATCCTGCTTTTTTTCTCTGTTTTTTCAACAAGATTACGTTTGATCAGGTCCTTCACGGCCTCGCCGATATCTGAAAGCGGGCCTTTCCTGAGTTTTGTGAGGATATTTTCATCTTCACCCACTTCGGCTTTTTCCACAGGGATGATCCTGTCGCCTTCAATTTTTACCCAGTTCTTCTTCCGGAGCCAGCCAAGCGCGATCCCGACCATCTGCGGCGGGAATTTCTTTTTTAATTCTGAAAGCGAAAGCGGCTCCTTTAGCGAATTCATGACCTGGCGCTCCGGAAGCGAAATTTGTGCATACTGTTCCCCTTCTTTTGTAAGGTTGTATGTTGTGGTGACTGTTTCTTTTATCTCGCACAGGCCTTTTTCAGCCAGCATGAATGCGGATTGCATGGAAGCCTCAGTGCTTAATTCCGAGGCAGCGGCAAGGTCTTCAGGTGAAAATCTGTCTTTTTTTGAAAGTGCCAGCAAAACACGTTTTTCATTATTTGTGAGATTGATAGTGAGTGTCATGATATGGCATCAGAATGAACAGCAGGATATTTAATCATTTTGAGAAGACTTGAACAACTGAATCACGTATAATATAATATTCACACCTTTATCACAAATCCATTTATAAACTCATTAAATCAAAATGTATAATAATATTTAAACGGAGTATTTTAAAGTAATTTCTATTGGTGAATAAAATGACAGAGGAAATAAAGATCCTGATCGTTGAAGATAATGCAATTATTGCCATAGATTTACAAAATACGTTAATAAAGTTAGGATATACTGTCCCTGCAGTGGTATCCTCTGGAGAAGAAGCCATCAATAAGGTAAAAGAAAATAATCCGGACCTGGTACTGATGGATATAAACCTGTATGGAGAAATGGATGGAGTTGAGGCTGCGTCAAAAATACATACTTTTAGTGATACTCCTATCATATATCTCACTGCATATACAGATGAGAAAACTTTAGAAAGGGCAAAAATTACTGAAGCTTATGCCTATATTTTAAAACCATTTAACGAAAGGGAACTCCAGATAAATATTGAAATTGCTTTCTATAAGAATAGGATGGAAAAGGAGTTAAAAGATAGCAGAAAATGGCTTCATGCTGCGCTTTATAGTATCGGGGATGCTGTGATCGCCACTGATAGTGAAGGAATAATAAAACTCTTTAATCCTTTTGCCCAGGCACTCACTGGCTGGAAGGAGGAAGAGGCGTTAAATATGCCTCTTGGAACAATATTCAACATAATTAATGGAGATACAGGAGAAAAAGTCGAGGATCCAAAAGCAAAGGCTATCAGAGAAGGAACTTTCTATGGTTTGGCTTGCAATACTATATTGATTGGAAAGGATGGATGGAATATACCCGTAGATGTTATCGGTTCTCCTATTAAAGATGATAGAAATAATGCTATTGGAGTAATATTAACTTTCATGACAGTAACGAATCCGAACCATTTCTATAAAGCTTCCAGTCTTTTAGATCCAGCTAAATAAACCCGGGAGGAGATTACCTAATAATATGGGCAAGATTCTATCCGAAGAAGAAAGGCAGCATTTGCTTGATAAGCTGAATAGCAAAATGGTTGCCACGCGTTTCATGGCCCTGAAATCCATTACTTTTTCGATAAACCAGAACCAAATAGATTTTTCAAGAATGGATATGGAAATACCGGAATTCACCAGGAACCTGGTAAAAATAATAGAACTGCTCGCAAAAAATGACCCTCAGGAAATGGTTAAACGTGAAGCAGGTGTCTGCATTGAGATATTTAAGAAAAGAATCAATCCTGTAACAATGCAGGATTTGCCAAAATGTACTTCATGTGGTGAAAACGCGATGATTATATCTCATTTTTGTACAAACTGCGGAGTGGGCCTGAGAGGTCAAAAATGGGTTTCTACTTATAAATTATGTGAAAAATGCAAATATCCCATTGAGCCCGGATGGAATAATTGTTCATTCTGTGGTAATCAGTTGATCAGGAAAGTAGAAACTGTAAAAATTTGCCAGTTCTGCAAGAAAAATGTAGATCCAAGCTGGTTAATGTGTCCTTTTTGCGGCTCCAGGTTGAAAATTATTGCGGGTTTATAACATTAAAACTCTCTTGATAACAATCTATTTTTAACCTGAACTCATATTGTCAAAAAATGGCAAAGTTTGAATTGGCTGACGCGAAAATAAAAAAAGAGAAAATCATAAAAGAAAAAAGAATAAAAATAGCCGATCTCAACCTGCCAGCCCCTGTAAAACAATTTTACCTGGATTCGGGGATCCAATCACTCTATCCCCCGCAGTCGGCGGCCATTGATGCAGGGCTTCTTGAAGGAAAGAATATCGTGGCCGCCATCCCCACAGCCTCTGGTAAAACCCTCCTTGCAGAATTTGTCATGCTGCAATCGGTATTAAATGAAAATAAAAAAGGAAAAGCTCTCTATATAGTGCCTCTTCGCGCTCTTGCAAGCGAAAAGTACGAACGTTTCCGCAGTTTTGAGAGCATAAAGAAAAGCGACGGGTGTGGAGTTTTGGCAGGCATTGCCACGGGTGATTTTGATTCCAACGATGAATGGCTGGGTAATTTTGATATAATCGTTGCCACATCCGAAAAAGTTGATTCACTGCTTCGGAACAGGTCGCACTGGATTAATGAGATTACAGTAGTGATCGCAGATGAGGTGCATCTTATTGACTCGCCTGACCGCGGGCCAACACTTGAGATAGTACTTGCAAAATTGATGAAACAAAAACCCCGGTTAATAGCGCTTTCAGCAACTATCGGAAATGCCCGGGAAGTAGCAAAATGGCTTTCTGCAGAACTTGTTTTGAGTGAATGGCGCCCGATTGTACTAAAAGAAGGAGTCTTTTTCGGGAATGCCATTACTTTTGGGGACAGGAGCCAGCGTGAGGTCAAAGAATTCCATAGCGACAGCACCATATCACTTGTTGCCGATACTATAAAAGAGGGGGGACAGTGCCTTGTTTTTGAAAGCAGCAGGAAGAACACTGAAGGCATGGCAGGGCGCCTGGGTATTTCAATATCAAAACTTCTGGATAATGATACCAGGGAAAAACTAAAAAATCTCGCGGCAGAAGTTCATGAAACAAGTGAAGTGGATACTGCAAAAAAACTTGCGATGTGTGTCGCGAACGGGAGCGCATTCCATCATGCCGGTCTTATTTCAGAGCAGCGAAAGCTCATTGAAGGAGGATTTCGCAAAGGAATTATAAAAGTAATAGCAGCGACACCAACACTCGCAGCAGGGCTGAATCTTCCTGCGCGGCGGGTGATAATCAAAGGTTACAGGCGTTATGATGTGAATTTTGGTCAGGTTCCCATACCTGTTCTTGAATACAAGCAGATGGCAGGAAGAGCAGGAAGGCCGAAGCTTGACCCTTATGGTGAATCTGTCCTGGTTACAAAAACGTATGATGAACTGGATGAACTTATGGGACAGTATGTGCTTGCGGATGCCGAAAAAATATGGTCAAAACTTGGCTCTGAAAACGCATTGCGCACACACATCCTTTCTTTGATCGTTACAGGATTTGCACCAACTATGACTGAATTGCTGGAGTTCATGCGTGCTACTTTTTATTCCACCCAGCAGGAACCATGGAGCCTCAAAGTCGTGATTGATAATATAATACGTTTCCTTGCTGAGAAGAAGATGATCGTTCAAAAAGACGGGCTTTTTGCCACCCGTCTTGGAGAAATGGTTTCACGATTGTATATCGATCCGCTTTCAGCTTCATTGATGATCGAAGGGATGGAAAAGATAGAAGAAAAAGGCATGCAATTTACAGAAATGACGCTTCTGCATCTTATTGCCTCGACGCCCGATATGCGCCAGCTTTATCTGCGCTCAAATGATTACAACTGGCTAAGCGATCTTATCATGGACCACCATACCGAATTCGTACATATCCCGCCCCAGTTCAAAGTTGATTACGAATGGTTCCTCTCACAGGTAAAAACAGCATGCGTGATGCTTGACTGGATAAATGAGATAAAAGAAGAAGACATCGTAAAAAAATTCGGGATCGGAGAAGGGGATATCAGGGCGCTTTCAGAAACAACGCTCTGGCTTGTCCATTCAATGGCTGAACTTGGAACATTTCTCAAACGTTCATCGGCAGGCAAAGCAAGAGAACTTGAAAAACGTGTCGAGTATGGGGCAAGTCTGCAACTTCTTGATCTTATCCAGATCCGGGGCATAGGAAGGGTGCGCGCGCGCAAGTTATTTGATGCGGGAATAAGAGATATGGAGACGCTGCGGGCGCAAGAGCCGGATAAAGTTGCAAAGATCATAGGCACAAAAGTCGCGATAAAAGTCTTAAAGCAGATAGGTGCCGCTCCCCCACCAGAAGAAAAATCGGAAGAACAACGCAAACTTCATGACTTTGGGTAAATTTAAATACTTCTCATACCCTAAGTGAGTCGAGTGATAAATTGAATTTAACGGGATTATTGTATAGTGGTTATGAGGTATTACTTGCCAGGGAAATAAAGGACAAGCCTGTTCCTGAGCATGTTGCTATTATAATGGACGGCAACAGGAGGTTTGCAAGAAATCGGGGCCTGGCACAATATTACGGCCATTTCAAGGGAGCAGACACTACAGAAAAAGTCCTTGACTGGAGTTTTGACCTCGGAATTAAGCAGCTTACTGTATATGCTTTTTCAACAGAGAATTTCGAGAGGGATGAGATTGAGAAAAACAGGCTTTTTGAACTTATCGGGATCAAGTTCGATAAAATATGTACAGATGAGCGTACGCATAAACGCCGGATGAGGGTAAGGGTCCTTGGTAATATAGACCTGCTGCCGCCAGCATTAAAATCATCTGCAAAACATGCTGAGGAAATAACAAGGAATTACGATGGCGTATATCTGAATGTGGCTCTTGCTTATGGGGGACGGCAGGAACTTGTGGATGCGGCGCGAAAGATGGCCGGCAAGGTCAAAAATGGCGAATTATCTATAAAAGATATTAATGAGGAGACTATTTCTAATAATTTATATCCTTCAAGCGGTTCGGTTCCGTATGTGGATCTTATTATCAGGACAGGAGGAGATGAAAGGATTTCCAATTTCCTTCCATGGCAGGCCAACGGCAATGAGTGCGCCGCATATTTTTGCGCTCCGTTCTGGCCTGAGTTTCGAAGGATTGACCTTCTTCGCGCCATTCGCACGTTCCAGACACGAGAGCATGAAAGACAAAAGAATACCATTATACGGGTTGTGAAACTTTTAAGCTATTATGGTATGGTGGAAGTGGAAGACGTCATTCGAATATCGAGGAGATCCATAACGATCCCGAAGGAAGAAGTTGTAAAGATACTTCATGAACTTGCACGCCGTAATGTGGTATTAAATAACATGATCAAGTGGTAATTTTTTTAATTTTAACGGATCATTTCCCGAATCTTCTTTTCCGTTTCTGAAAATCCCTCAACACCCTCAGGAAGTCAACTTTCCTGAAATCCAGCCAGTTGACATCTGTAAAATAAAGTTCAGAATAAACAGACTGCCAGATAAGAAAATCAGTCAATCTTTTTCCTCCTGCCCGGATAACAATATCAGGCTCCGATTTAAATAATAAATGGGATTCGATCACATCTTCATTTATATTATCAGGAGCTAAGTTCCCCTCTTTTACCTGGAACATGACCTCTTTCAATGCCCTTGTCAATTCATATTTTCCGCTGTAACCAAGTGATATATCAATAACCATATCTTCTGTTTTGTGTTTACTTATTTCTTTGTCCCCTCTTTTAATGATATTAATATTTGGTGTGATATTTTTAAGTGCTGGCGGAATTTCTGTTGATAGTTTATTGCAGATTTTATTGCTGATGTGGGTATCCACTTCGATTATATTAATATAAACAGTAACGGTCTTTACTCCGGTCTCTTTGCACCAGGACGTAAATGAATTTAATTTCAGATAATCCGTATCTGCAAAAAGATCACTTTCAAAAAGTGCAAGAACAATATGATCCGGAACATTCATTTCTTTTATCTTTGTCTTAAGTTTCCATTCATATAATTTTGAGATAAATCCCATCGCCCTTTTATTGGAGTATAAGGATAAAGTATTTGCCTGTAAATACCATTTCTGTGAACAAATGATGCCAACAAAGGAATATGAGAAACAAATCAATTATATTCTTCTTGGATTGCTGGTTCTGTTTTTTCCGTTTTTCAATACAAATATTTTCCTGTTAGCCCTTTTGTTTTTTATTGCAGCGATCATTCTTTCATTTGTCCCTGCTGATTCGCAATTTTTCCGATTCTTTGCGAGAGAATCAGACCGCAAAGCAGGGAAGCTTGTCAGTATGATACAGCTATTCCTGACGACGGGATTTCTCCTGGCGATCAGCCTTGTGATCGGGGTAGATATTGCAGGAGTGTATAAATTCCCACTATTTATTATAGGGTCTGCTTTTGTTATTACAACATTTGGTGATGGCATTGCGGATATCATCCATATTATTGAAAAAGAAAAAAAAAAGACCGGGGATGATAAGCAAAGTAATCTTAAATTTTATTCTGCAAAATCAAGTATCATTTTCCTGATTTCAGGGAGTATATTTGCTTTATTTATAGGGGGATGGATATCCGGTTTCACTTTATATGTTCCTGTTGGGATGCTGATATTTCTTTCTGTGATCGGAACCCTTACTGGCGCCCTTCTTGAATCCATGACAAAGGATGAAGATAATATTGTGATCCCTTTTGGCTCAGCCATGGTAATGTGGCTTTTTTATATGTTCGGATATAATGTAGATGCTTTTTATCTTATGAAGGTGCTCGTATTTTCGTTCGTTCTCGGTTATCTTTCCTACAGGGCACATGTTGCAGACGTATCTGCCATGCTTTCTGCAACATTGCTCGGGGTAGTGATAATAATATCAAGTGATGTTAACTGGTTTTTTATGCTTCTTGCTTTTTTCCTGCTTGGCAGCGTGTTTACCCGTTATAAATACAATTTTAAACTGGCCAGGGGGATCGCCGAAGGAAAAGGAGGGGTCAGAGGGTATAAGAATGTATTTTCCAACTCACTGGCAGGTCTTACGCTTGCCATAGCATATGGGATTTTCCCCTGGCATGGGCAGGTCCTGCTGGCAGCTTATATGGGATCAGTGGCAACAGCATGCGGTGATACCCTGGCAAGCGAGATAGGTGAGACCTATAAAGGAGAGCCAAGGATGATCACAACATTCAAAAAAACAAAGCCTGGAACAGATGGGGCAGTCTCGATTTTGGGTGAAGGGGCGGCATTTTTCGGGGCATTAGTAATTGCCCTTCTGGCTTTTATTCTGGTACCTATAGACCTTTCCCTTGTATTGATCGTGACAGCAGGAGGATTTATCGGTACGAACATTGATAGCCTGCTTGGCGCAACTCTTCAGCAAAAAGGCTATCTCACAAATAACGGGGTAAATCTTGCTGCAACTATTTCAGGAGCGATTGTTTCAGGCCTGCTTTATTATGTATTTTTATAAAATACCCCTGAAGTAATGACCTGTAGTATGCTCACCGCATTGTTTTCCATTTCCATTCTCCCGCTCGCTAACAGCATCATCGATCGCCTCCCTGTATTCTTTCGTGATTTTTCCCGTCTTCTTTGCATCATATGTTCCTGCTTCTATCCTGAGGCAGCTAACACCTGCTTTTATTATATCGGGGACAGATCCAAGCAAACATAACTCGCGGGAATTCATAATATTAGTACGATTATGTGTGTCGGTCATGACCGGGAATTTAAACCCTTTTTCATCTTTCAGGAAAATATCTCCCGTCTTTTCTCCTGAAAAAAGACTTCCTGTGAGGTTATGCTCTGATACCATTAGCGGAAAAAAACCATGCACGATGCATTCTGCAGGCCCGGACTGCGCAAGCTCTCTTATTTCATTCAGGGTAAGTTCCGGCGATAATGTCGCTCTCTGGCTGAAATTCAAAAAATGATCTAAAGCCTGCCTGTTAAAGATGTTGAGTGGATAATCAATAACAATTGGCTTATTGACAAAATTTGTCCGGAGGTGATACAGAACGCCCAGATTCCCGACAAGGAAACCATCTGCTGTTTCAACTGGATCTTTGCCGTTCGGATTCGATTGGAAATCGGAAATTTCAAGCTCTTTTAAATCTTTTACTATCCGCGGGGTGTTAATCAGTACTTTAACACCTTTAGTATGCGCATATTCAATTGCCTCACTGTATTTCTCTTTAGCAACAAATCTGCGTTCATCTGCGTCCCGATTACCCTTCGGGAGCGGGAATCCACGTATGCCCTGCTGGCATGCGTGTCTGCGCCCTTCCGAGGCGCGATTCGGAATATGCGGTTTGTTTTCTTTTCCAAACCTGGTATCCTTAAATGCTTCTTCTCCAAGGTAAATAACATCAGCGCCGCCATCAACCGCAGCTTTGAGGCCGTCAACAGAACCCACATTGACGGATAATATCGGCTTGATATCAAACTTTCGTGTTCCGAAAGATATCTTCGGTTCACTGCATTCTCTTTTCCATTTCATTGCGCGGATTTTCATAAGCTTCTCGATCGCCTGCCTGCGGACTGAGTTCAATTCGGAAACGGGAATGAAAATATTCTTATCAATTTCAAAATCCACCTCTTTCGCTTCAAAAATAGTGCCCCCAAGCTTTATTAACTGTTCAGCGATAGAGCTTTTGGAAACTGGTGTTGTTTTTGCCGGATTTACTATATCTCCCCTCATCGTAACTTTATTTTCACCGTCATCGATCAGGAGTCCAAGCAGCTCACCGATTCTTGCCTTAAAGGACATTTTTATCGGGATTTTCCCGGCATTGCCAGCTTCCAGTGATGCCATGAGCTTGCTATCATAAGTCTTGAAAACAACTTCATCCTCTGAAACTTCAATATCAAGAGGTATTTTTACAGTAGAACCCGGGGCGGCTTCCGTGGCAATTTTGCTGCCAATATAAATATTCCTGACCGTAATTCCTGTTTCCCGGTTCCCTATACCTATGCCGTCACCCATTCTTAGCGGTGCCCTGAGATTTATTGAAACCAATTTTGTACGTGAATCATAATCAACCGTTTTTCCAAGCAATGTCCCGCGGTTATGCGGGTATTTCCGGCTCATTAATTCGTTGCCCGGATTCCCGAAAAAGTACCCCGTTGTGAATTCCCTGTTGAACAATTGAAGCAGTATGTGTTTTTCATCTTTTGTTACCCGGAAATCCGCGGGTGCGGCAAGGTACCTGTCTATGAGTTTCCGGTAAACACGAACCACTCCTGCAACATATTCGGGGCGCTTCATCCGTCCTTCGATCTTGAATGAATCAATGCCAGCATCCAGAAGCGCGCCGATATGCTCGCTCATGTTGAGGTCTTTTGGACTTAATAAGTATCCTTCGGCTTCACCGATCCTGTATTTTTTCCTGCACGGCTGGGCGCAGTAACCGCGGTTCCCGCTTCGTCCTCCTATCATGCTGCTCAATAAGCATTGGCCTGAATATGAAAAACATAATGCGCCGTGAATAAAAGTTTCAATTTCGATCGAAGTTTGTGATTTGATACGGGAAATCTCATCAATCGACATTTCGCGCGCAAGAACCACGCGCTTTACGCCCATTTCCTGGAGGAACTTCACTCCTTCAATATTGTGGATCGTCATCTGGGTGCTGGCATGTACCGGAAGGGCTGGAAGCTGCTCCCGAAGCAGGCGCAGGATTCCAATATCCTGGACGATGACCGCATCTGTGCCTGCGCTGCACAGAAATTGCAGATATTCACCTGCTTTTTCAAGTTCTGTATCCTTTACCAGCGTATTAACGGTCACATATGCCCTGGCTCCCCGGATATGCGCATAATCAATAGCCCATTCGATTTCCTCATTCGTGAAGTTGTATGCAAACTGCCGCGCGCTAAAAAGCGTCCCTCCAAAGTACATAGCGTCAGCTCCGTTCTCGATTGCTGCGATTAGCGCCTCTTTGCTGCCAACTGGAGCCAGTAATTCAGGTTTGTGCATATAATGGGGTAATATAATGTGCAGAGTTTAAAAAGTAATTGAGCTTTAAATGAAACCAATAATAGATATTCACTTAAAATCACTCGATATATCGAGAAAACCTACAACTAAATATATATATCTGCAAAAGAATATTCAGTATAGAAAAAACAGAGGTGGATGAATGGACACTAAGGATATCTCACTTGCAGTGATAATGACACTGTCTTCAGTTGTATTGACTATTAAATGGTTGACACGTCTTGGCAATCCTGCCGACCCCGTGATCATATTAGCAGCAGTTCTTTTAATTGGTTCTCTTGCAGCAATGATATTGCTGCTTGATGGAAGATTAAGAAATATTGAAGAAGCCATTGATACGAAGGAACGCTCATTAAGGATAAACATCCAGGGAGTTGAAGATCATCTTGATAAGAAGATGGATGCTTTTGTCCAGAAAACAGAGGATAAGATCGGTGAATTCTCAAAGAGGATATATCGCTAAAAAGCATCCCTGACCATTAAAAATATTTTTTCAAGGAAGATCCGGGCCTCATCCGTGTTCCGGATTCTCCTGATATCTACCCTTCCGCTCTTATATAACATCACGCTTTTTCCTTCAAGTTCAAAACGGGCAACACCAAGATTTAACGAGCATTTTAACTCATTAGCCCCGGTTTCCCGCAGGATATCGCATAATTTTTCCATAACGAATTGTTTTCCGAAATTACATTCCGCGATATATCGGGTGGGATCTTCAACACAGGGGCGTGAAAGCCGGATTTCCATGAAGGATGTCTATAGTGAAAAGAATATAAGAACCCTGCCATAAAGATAAAACTATAGTGGACGAACTAACGAAAGTATCATTCACAAATCTGGACAAGGTCCTCTATCCGGAGCTGGGATTGAAAAAATCCCGTATCATCAAATACTATATTGAGATCGCCCCCAGGATGCTCGGGTTCCTGAAGCAACAGTATCTACACCTATTGAATGGAAGGAACTTAAGAAAGGATTAAGACCTGAGGAGTTCAATATATTTACTATCTCAGAAAGAAAGAACGATCCCTGGGAGGGGTTACTGGAAAATAAGCAGGCATTGGAAGTGGGATAGAATGGAAGATGATCAAGATCAGGACACAACTAAACTCTCTGGCAGGCCCATCTGGAGCGGCAGTATCACAATAGGGCTTGTCAACGTACCGGTCAAGGTCTATACAATGATCCGTGACAGGGCATTTTCATTCAGGCTTTTACACAATGAGGATGGACAGCCCTTGAAATATGAACGGGTCTGCACAAAGGATAATAAAGTGGTTGATTGGAAAAATACTGCAAAGGGGTATGAAATACGAAAGAATGAGTTTATTGTTTTCAAAAAGGAGGAACTGGATGCCATAAGACCTGAATCGGACCAGAGGATCAGGCTTGATAAATTTATCAGTTTACTTTCAATTGATCCGGTGTATTTTGAAAAGTCTTACATCCTTGCGCCTGATAATGATACCGATGCCTACAGCCTGCTGATGACAGCGATCCGGCAGGAGGGCAAAGCAGGAATGGGAACGATGACTATGAGAACAAAGGAATACCCGGTTGTTGTGTATGAATACAAGGGGGCTTTGATCCTGACAACCCTGCGCTATGCTGACGAGGTAGCTAATCCAGGCGATATAGAAGACTTTTCAAAACTGAAAAAACCTTCGCAAAAAGAAATTGAACTGGCCACAAGGATTATTCAGGGACTATCCGGGGAATTTAATATAGCCGAATACAGGGACAGTTACAGGGAAAAAATGGAACAGCTCATAGAAACGAAGCTGAAGGGAGGGGCTGTTGTTGCCCGGGTTCCGAAGAAAGAGGAAGTCAAGGAATTGATGGTAGCACTTCAGGAGACGATCAAAAAACTGGGCAAATGAAACAATATAAACCAATGCTTGCCAGACTGGCAGAAGCGCCATTTTCTTCTGATGATTACATGGAAAAAAGGGATTTTAGCATGACACCTGAGCCTCCAATGGTGCATGAAAAGGAAAGGTGTATGGATACGGGTACGGATATTGATAAATCCTTTGTAGTCCAGGAACACCATGCGCGCAGGCTTCATTACGATCTGAGATTGGAAAAAGATGGAGTTCTCAAGAGCTGGGCGGTTCCTAAAGGTCCCCCGGAAATAAGCGGTGATAAAAGGCTTGCTGTCCAGGTGGAAGATCATCCGCTTGAATATGGTAAATTTGAAGGAATGATCCCTGAAGGGCAGTATGGGGCAGGAACTGTGAAGATATGGGATAAAGGATTTTATGAAACCATTTACTGGAAGGAGAATAAGATCGAGTTCATTGTAAAGGGAGAAAAAATGAAAGGAAGGTATGTGCTTGTAAAATTCAAGAAAGCAGGGGAAAAAAACTGGTTGTTATTCAAAGGGAATTGACAACACTTTTTACAGGATACCGGAGCGCCGGATGACCAAAAGATGCTGCATCAGCAGCATCCTTTGAAATCTTTGCACATTTTAGCGCATTCTTCAGTACATTTTACGTTGAATCCGTCATCTGTACATTCAATGGTTGCAACCTCTTTTCCGTCGCTTGTTATTTTGAATTCCCTGGTTTTCATTTCTTTTCACCTCCTCCGTAATATCGGATATACGATAATAAGGCGTTCAAATATTTAATTGTATCGGTTATCCGATATAAACCAACCTTTTTATACATTGTACCCAATATAATATTCATGAATTGCTGCGATATGAAAGGGTTTTTGTCCTACCTGATACTGTGGATATTAAGCAAGAAGAAGATGAATGGGGCCCAGATATCCAGGGAACTGGAAATAAGAAGAGGCACAAAACCGAGCCCCGGGACGCTATATCCTGCATTAAAAGAGCTTAAGGATAAGGGTTTGGTAGAATCTGATGAAAATAAATACTATTCTTTAACTGATAAAGGAAAAATAGAATTGAATTCTGCCTGCAATTTCTTCTGCAAGGCATTTTATGATATGAAAGAAATGTCTAACTGCTGTGAGCGATAATCTCGCATATTATCAGATACCCTGCCATCGGATGGAAGTATTTTTTACTGATTTATAAAAATTATAGAACGCAGATAGATCATTAATCAAAAAATCCATCTGCCACTACTTTTTTATTTATTCGTCCAGAATTGCTTCTGCAACGTCCCTGTATGCATTCATCACATACGGAATGCCTGAAACTTTTGATGCGTCTTCTGTCAGTGCCATTATATCCTGGCGCCCGATAGTTGAAACATTGAACCTGCGTGAGCCTGCCATCAATTGCTGCAAGCCTGTCCTGAATTTCTGCGCATATGTGTAGATGCCAATTGCACCGAGTGGAAGGTTCTTTATATCATCACCGAAGCGATCCGCGAGTTCTTCATAGCAAACGAAGATCTCTTCAGGCCTGCTTCCGAACTCGGAAACGGTCTTGGGGAGGTCGCCATTTTTAATCCACTGTCCGATATTCTTGCCTACGAATCCGGGGATCATGAGTGCCCTTCCCATACATACTGCCTTGAAGTATGGTGCGCCCATTGCAAGGGCCTTGTAAACGCCGTCTTCACTTGAGAAGCCACCTGCCATTGCAAGGTCGGGTACTCTCATGCCTTTCTTGCTCATCTTTTCTGCGAACTCATAGATAAGTGACTGGAGATAGAATGTCGGGATACCCCATTCTTCCATCATGGGCCATGGGCTCATGCCTGTTCCGCCAGGTGCGCCGTCAATTGTGAGCAGGTCGATCTTTGCTTCCGAGCAGTATTTAAGTGCCATTGCTGCTTCAACCATGGAATAGGCGCCGGTCTTGAGTGTGACTCTCTTGAAACCAAGGTCACGCAGGCGGTCTACTTCATCAAAGAATCCTTCTTTTGTGACGAATCCGAGCCTTGAATGTCTCTCGAATTCTTTTATTGCCCCGTCCTTATATGCGGCCTTTATTGCGTGGTCTTCAGGGTCGGGAGTAACAATATACCCGCGTTTCTTAAGTTCAACTGCGCGCTCGATGCTATTGACTTTGATCTCTCCGCCAATGCATTTTGCGCCCTGTCCCCATTTTAACTCAATGGTATCAAGGTCATGTTTTGATGAGACATATTCGGCAACACCGAGTCTTGTATCTTCAACATTCATCTGGACAAGGATTTCGCCAAAGCCTTCATGATATTTATTATAAGTTGTAATTCTTCGGTCCATCTCAGGTGAATTCTTGATCTTCTTGTTGCTGTCAAGAACAAGTCCGGGATCGATTCCGCATACGTTCTCACCGCATACAAGGGTGATTCCAGATATTGCAGCGCCAGCTGCAAAGTGTTCCCAGTTTTTGCGTGCGATCTCTGTTGAGCCAAGCGCTCCTGTGAAGATCGGGACTTTCATCCTTACTTTCTTATCCCAGCCATATTCGGTCTCAGTATTTACGATTGGGAACCTGGCGGTATCCGGATTTGCATCTTCGCCTTCCGGAAGTCCCCATGCGCCCACTGCATAACCCTGGATATTAAGGTGTGAGTAATCTATAGGGTAGTTCTTGTCTGCTCCTGCAGTCATTGTTCCATAAGGTCCCGGATAGATCACTTCTCGGCCTCTGAATGAGGATTTGAAGATTTCGCAATTCCCGCGGCATCCGTCAAGACATCGTGTGCATATCCCTGACATCGGGGATACGCTCTTTGATCGATTATATGTCTGTGTCGCTTCATTCGCATTTGGTTGTCTAAGATTCATATTTTTTCTCCAAGTTGGTTTTTTTGAAGAAAACTCCATTAAATTGAAGAGAGTTCTTCCACACATTGTAAACTTTGATTCAGCGTTCTTTCAAAAAACGCCCGGAAGCGGAAGGGTGTTTCCTCTATTTAAATATTACGCTAACGGAAACGGAAAGTTGTTTCCTTTATATAAACATTATGTTATTTTGATTAAACTACCTGAATTTAAATAGTATCTAATCGGTAGGGATGAGCGTATGAGACTCTATCAGCAGTCTCAAAATCATTAATTATTCCTGAAAAACCGATTGAAAATATCAACAGGATATTAATAGGGATAGAGGAGGAATCACATGAAAATTGATGAATCCAAACTGGATTCAATAATAAATGAATATAATGGCGAAAAGGGTTCGTTAATATCAATATTACAGGACATACAGGCCCAATACCAGTACCTGCCGCGTGAAGCGATGGATCATGTGGCGAAGCGATTGAAAATTCCCAGGGTGCAGGTTTTTGGTGTTGCAACTTTCTTCAAGGCATTCAGTCTAAAACCCAAAGGCAAACAGCAGATACATGTGTGTATGGGTACTGCCTGCCACGTCAGGGGTTCAAGAATGGTCCTGGAAGAACTGGAACGCAAGCTGGGGATCAAAGCTGGTGATACAACGGCGGATAATGAATATACACTTGAGACAGTTAACTGCGTTGGAGCATGTGCCCTGGGTCCTGTAGTTGTCAAGAACGAAGAATACCGCGGGCAGATGACTCCTATTAAGGTAGAGAGCCTGCTTGGTTCAAAAAAGACCTGAGGGTGAGCTCATTGAAATTATCATCGGAAAAAGAACTTGAAGACCTGCGTAATGAAATCATTTCCGAAAGGGATCCGGATAAGCCATGCATTGCGGTATGCGGCGGAACTGGTTGTCATGCCAGCGGGTGCAGTAATGTGGCCCGGGAGATACAGGCCGAATTAGACTCAAAAAACCTGAAAGATAAAGTAGATCTCAGGATAACCGGATGTCATGGATTTTGTGAAAGGGGTCCTATCGTAATTGTGTTTCCGGAAGGGATTTTTTATCAGAAAGTCATTCCCACGGATGTAAAAGAGATCATTGCCAGCACGGTAGAAAATGGAAAGATCGTTGATAAATTGCTTTATCAAGACCCTGTTAGCGGTAAAAAAAAGGTCCATGTAGAAGAAATAACTTTTTATCATAAACAGAATCGTCTTCTTCTTGAAAATAACACAAGAGTTGACCCCGCACAAATTAAAGATTACCTGGCAATAAAAGGTTATAGCGCCCTGGCAAAGGTACTGGGAACAATGACACCTGAGGCCGTGATTGATGTGGTCAAAAAATCCGGTCTTCGGGGCCGTGGCGGAGGCGGTTTCCCTACAGGACGAAAATGGGAATCAACCCGCGATGCACAGGGAGATATAAAATATGTAATATGCAATGCTGACGAAGGCGATCCGGGAGCATATATGGACAGGAGCATACTTGAAGGAAATCCTCACAGTGTTCTTGAAGGCATGATAATAGGCGCCTTTGCCATTGGTTCGAACGAAGGTTACGTATATGTCAGGAATGAATATCCTCTTGCAGTTTCAAATATATCGGTCGCTATCAAACAGGCCAGGGAATTAGGCTTTTTGGGAGAGAATATTCTTGGTTCGGGATTCAGCTTTGATGTGAAATTGAACAGGGGCGGCGGGGCATTCGTATGCGGTGAATCCACGGCCCTTATGGCATCCCTTGAAGGCAAACCCGGTGAGCCAAGGGCCAAATACATCCATACTTCAGAGAAAGGATTGTGGGACAAACCCTCCAACCTGAATAACGTGGAGACCTGGGCGAATGTGCCCATGATAATAAACAATGGATATGAATGGTATTCGGCCATAGGAACCGAATCCAGCAAAGGGACAAAGGTATTCAGTCTCGTAGGAAAAATTAACAATACAGGTCTTGTAGAAGTCCCCATGGGTATGAGCCTTCGTGAGATCATTTTTGACATCGGCGGCGGGATCCCTGGCGGCAAGTCCTTCAAAGCCGTTCAAACCGGAGGACCCAGTGGAGGCTGCATCCCGGAAAGCCTGATAGACATGCCAGTTGATTACGAACGGTTAACAGAAGTCGGGTCAATGATGGGTTCCGGGGGGATGATCGTGATGGACGAGGATACCTGCATGGTGGATCTTGCAAAGTACTTCACGAACTTCCTCCAGGAAGAATCCTGCGGCAAATGCGTACCGTGCCGTGAAGGATTGAGGCGCATGGGTGAGATACTAAAAGACATTACGCAGGGTAAAGGCAGCATGGAAGACCTTTCACTTATCGAAGACCTGGCAGGAATGTTAAAAGATGCTTCCCTTTGCGCGCTTGGCACAACTGCGGCAAATCCCGTAATGTCCACCCTGAAATATTTCAGGGACGAATATATTGCACATATCAGCGACCACAAATGCCCCGCAGGTGTATGCAGGGAACTTATTACATACGGTATCGATCCCGATAACTGCACTGGCTGCGGACTTTGTAAGAAGAACTGCCCTTCAGGTGCTATCAGCGGTGAAAGGAAACATACTCATGTACTGGATACCGGAAAGTGCATTAAATGCGGCATCTGCTATAATGTTTGTAAGTTCGAAGCTGTGAGGAAGGAGTGATATAATGTCAAAAAAATCTGAAAAACCAAGAGGAGAAATGGTTTCTTTTATGTTAAACGGAGCCCGGGTGCAGGCAGACCCGAAATGGAGCCTTCTTGAAGCCATACGGTTCTACGGTATAAACATCCCGACCCTGTGCTATGACGAGGGGCTTACGCCTTACGGCGTATGCAGGATGTGCGTTGTAGAAGCAGGAAATGAGAACAGGGCAAAACTTGTGGCTTCCTGCATGCATCCTGTTACGGAAGGGCTTAATGTGCGAACCCACAGCAGCAGGGTGCTAAAGACCAGGAAAATGATACTTGAACTTCTTATCGCACGATGTCCTAGTTCCAAGAAACTGCAGGATATGGCTGCAATGCTGGAACTGAAGGAAGTCAGGTTCGATCCATTGAATGACGACTGTATCCTGTGCGGCCTGTGTGTAAGAATGTGCGAGGAGCAGATGGCCGCAAAAGCAATAGGATATGCAGGCCGCGGGTCGGATCGTTATATTACGACGCCTTTTGACATGACATCAGAGGAATGCCGCAAATGCGGAGCATGCATGTATATCTGCCCTGTATGCGAACTTCGCTGCCAGGGGCCGCAAGCAGAGACGACTCTTTGCAGCGGGTGCATCAATACTGAGCCTGTATGCGCCCCCAGGTACGGTGAAGCCATGTGCTTTATGGTCCCGTGCCTGTCGTGTCTAAAAAAAAAAAAAAAAAAAAAACCTGAGGACGAAAAATAAAATAATGAATAAACT
>NZ_NTMG01000076.1 GCF_002487355.1 Candidatus Methanoperedens sp. BLZ2
CTTAGAAAAATTGGACTTTGCTGTACATATTACTTAAAACAGGCGGAGTTACGGATTAAGTGATCCTGCAGCTTTGAACATTACAAATTCATTTTTGGTAGGGCTTTTTCCAATCTTTTCTAAAGAAAATATTGCAGATAGTACAGCATTTTTAAGTTTATGTTCTAAAGCAGCTTTTCCAATAATTTCTAATGAAAATAATGCGAGAAGTTTGAATTCTGTTTCCCTTGCAATTTCTCCAATTGAACCGAGCTTCTCAGCTACCTCTTGCGTTGAATCTTTGAGTTCTTTTTTTGCAGCAGTTTCTCCAATCTCTCTTAGAAAGTCTATTGAATCCCAAGTAGCACTTTCAAATATTTGCTCCGCTGCAATTTCCCCAATCATTCCTAATGAAAATATTGCTTTGCATGCTGTTTTTTCGAGTTTTTGTTCCACCATGAAGATACTAACATTGTAAAGAGTGGTTATTACCTCAGAAACAGATTCTTCATCTTTTCGGCTTGCAGCTAGTTTTCCAATTCTCGTTAGGTGAGAAAAGATGAAATGGGAGATTTTTTCCAATTCATTTTCATTGAAAGTCTCTTTTCTTATTATATCAATAGTCTGCTTTCCAATTGCTCTTAATCCATCTCTCACTGTCTCATAATCATATTTCATTAATGAACCACGTACTATGTCAATAATTGGCTGAACTGGGTCTTTATCATTTGGTTTTTCTTGTCTTTCAGGAATAGAATCTAAAATTTTTTCCTTCGTTATCCCTTCCGCCAGCATGTTTATCACAGTCGATGGCTTCAGCATCTCAAACATCTTCCATATATACGGCCCCAGCGCCACAAACGCAAAAACCCCAAGACAATACGAAAACACAATATGCTCCTCAAGATTCGACTGCCTTCCCACCAGCGGATTCTCAATCATCTTCAGCACACCCAGCCCATAAAAAATAGCAATCCCATAAATCCCCATCAGTATCCACAAATCCGGCGCCTTCCTGAATACCTCTATCACCCTCGCCGAATACGATTGCGCCGCAAGCTGCACCGCCACGAGGCTCAAAGTAACAACAAGCGCCATGATTGCAGCCTCGCTCTGAATCAAGGCGCTGAGCATGTACCTGGCGCTGTCAACGTCGGTGTGCAGAACGTTATCAGAGAGGACAAAACTAAAGGCCAAATATCCAATGATGAAAGGAATTAAGTAGAACGCTATGCCATACAACCAGTTTTTTAATATCAGCTTGTAAGACTCATTTATCTTCATGTCACCGAATTAGAACAGTCTCAAAGATTTATAAAACTATTGAAAAGATTGATGTGCTATATGGTCAATATTAAGATAGAAACTAATTATGGATGTTCTTGCTATCGTTAAGAAAAATAAGACTTTCCTGAAAGAAAGGTTCGGAGTCAAAAAAATTGGAGTTTTCGGCTCAATGGTGAGGGGAGAGGCTAATGAGGAAAGTGATGTTGATGTTCTGGTGGAGTTTGAGAACACCAAAAAAAGCTTTGACAACTTTATGGAACTGAGCTTCTTCCTTGAAGACCTTTTTGCAAAAAAGGTTGATTTAATTACCACCAGTGGGTTGGACAAGTATGTTCGCCCCTATGTGGAGAGGGAGGTTGTCTGGTGTGAAAAGTGATGAAGTTTTTATAAAACATATTCTCGATGATTTTGAAAAGGGCTTTTCCAAGGAGCATAGAGATTATCGGCGAGGCAGCCAAAAACATTTCCGATCCTTTAAAGGAAAAATACCCTGATATTGAATGGAAGAAAATTGCAGGCATGAGAGATAAATTGATCCATGCATATTTCGGAATTAGCTGGGATATAGTCTGGGATGTTATAAAAAATAAGCTTCCAGAGATAGAAATAAGCTTTAAAACCCTAAATGAAAAAGAATTTGATCAATAAAATTGCCAGTTTTCCAATGCCCTCGCAGAATACGACCCGCAGGATGCACTAAATAAATCTCAAAATAACAACAAGCACCAATCTCCCTTAGGGAGTTATTGGTGTTTGTTATATTGCACCACTTACTTCACCTTCTCCCTCACCATCTCCACGCCCTTCTCCAGCGCCTCCTCTATCCTCGCAACATCCGTGCCTCCGCCCTGCGCTATTCCCGGCTTGCCTCCGCCGCCGCCGCCCAGGAACTTTGACATCTCGCGCACAATTGCGCCTGAGTTCACACCCATCTTCTGGGCGCGCGCCCCTGCCCCCATCACGATCTTAACACCGCTTTTATCACTTGCAAGGATCGCCACAACATCGTCGTTCTTGCTGAACTCCGTGGCAGCCTTGATAAGTTCCTCAACGTCAGCATGCGGTATCTTCTTTGCAAGCACTTTCAGGCCATTGATATCAACAGCATCGCTCATCATCGCCTTCACTCTTACTTGCGCAAGTTCATCTTTTAAGCGTTCGTTCTCCTTCTTGAATTCCTTCCATTCATCAAAGAACCGGTTCACAGTATCAGGAAGCTGGTCAGGAGAAACACGAAGCGCTTCTGAGGCTTTATTTAAAAGCTCATCCCTTTCCTGCATGCGTTTAACCGCAGCTTCACCTGCTGAGAACTCAATTCGCTCAACGCCATCCTGTATTCTCTCGGTCTTAATGAGCTTGATCGGGCCAATCAATCCGGTATTTGAAACATGCGTTCCGCCGCAGGCTTCCACATCATTACCCACGCGAAGGATGCGGATATCCTTCCCCGGTGGAACACCGCCCTGGTAAAGCACAAATCCGTAACGCTGTTCAGCCTCGATCCTGTCCATCCAGTCGATAAATACTGGCTGGTTCTTCATCACGGCTTTATTAGCAAGAAGTTCTATCTCTTTGAACTCCTCATCAGTAATACGTTTAAAATGCGTCAGGTCAAGCCTTGCCCTGTCCGTGGACTTCTGCGCGCCCGTCTGCCAGATATGTTTACCTAACACGGATTTAGCAGCTTCGTTCACTATATGCGTGGCAGTGTGATGTCTCATATGCGCCATCCGCCGCTCCCAATCGATCATGCCTTTTACAGTATCGCCTTTCTTGAACCCGAAATCAGAATCGGTCTCATGGACTATAACTCCATTTAGATTCTGGACATCCGTTACGTTGGCGACATAATCATTGACAGAAAGCGTCCCGTGATCAGCGGGCTGGCCCCCGCCTTCTGGGTAGAACACAGTCCTGTCAAGGATCACATTGTTTTCAATAACATCAAGAACCGTTGCCTCAAATTCCATTTGTTCGGGATATTCATAATATAGCTTTTGTGTTGGCGGTAAATCAAGCGCAAGCGTCTCTTCTTCCTCTGTTTGTGCCTTGCTGTGCGATTGCGCGACAAGTGAATAGAACGTATCAGGGAGTTCCACTACGACACCCGCTTCTTTTGCGACTTCACGGGTTATCTCAGGCGGGATACCGTGCGTATCGTATAACTGTATAATTTCACCAAGTGGAATTGCCTGGTTTTTCTCTTTGAAATGAGTTGCGGTCTTCTTTACAAGTTTCGTTCCGCGCTCAATGGTATCAGCGTACTTTTCCCCTTCAAGCGCAACAATTTCCCTTATCGTATCAAGCCGCTCCCTGAATTCCGGGTATTCGGGGAAATTCCGTATTTGCATTTCGATGATTTCAATCAGGGGTTCCCTGATATCCAGTTCTTTCATAAGCCGGAGCGTCCGGCGAAGCACAAGTCTTGTGAGATAACCAGCTTTCACATTCGATGGGATTATACCGTCGCCCAGCATGAATGCAAGGCATCTTGAATGGTCGGTGATAGAATAAACTGTCTCGACCGGAACCATGATCCTCTGGAGTTTTTCAACCGTCGTGCCGATGCTGTCTGCCACTTTCTTCCTGAGCTGGAGCAGGTTTGCCTGTCCGCTGATATCCATTACACCGGCTAATCTTGCATTTTGCGAGAAGATCTCTGCATATTCAGGATTTTCAATAGAATGCTCAATACCTGCAAGATCCATGAGTTCATTCACAATTTTAGGGAACACGGCATCGTATATCGTGGGCGAGCCTTTTGATGCCCACACGAACCTCTCAAGACCATAACCTGTATCAACAATATAGTTGTCCATCTTTTCGTAGGTTTCACCTTTTATATTTATTGAACCGCCTTTTGTCTGCTTCAGATCCATAAAGACAAGGGTTGCTAGTTCAAGGCCGCCAACCAGCACTTCAACGCTGGGGCCTGCATTTCCCCCGCCTGCCCATGGCGCTTCCTTATATGTCACTGCATTCAGGTCAAGGCCAAGACTGGCAAGCAGAGAATCACACAGCTCAACAGTCCTGTCCTTCCAGTATATTTCCTGCCCTCGTTTGTTAAAGCAGTGATGCGCCATCATCTCAAAAGTTGTAAGATGGCGACCGCTTCTGCCTACTGCGTCAAGGTCATCAAGGCGTATGCATGGCTGCGATATAGTGAGAGGATTAGCAGGCGGCGGGACAAGGCCGGATGTAACGAAGGGCTGGAAATCCGCAATGGAAGCAATTGTAAGATAAATATCATCACGCCAGCGTGCGATAACAGGATAACGTTTAACGCGGGTATGCCCCTCTTTCTCGAAAAATGAAAGATATGCCTCCCTCATAGAGGATATATCGTATTCTTTCTTGAAAACGGGTTTTCCTATAAATGAATATGAAACGCAGGGCGGGTCTCCGCAGAATTCGGTTTCAGAATCCCTCGTCCAGAAATTCTTGCCGCATTTGGGGCACTGTTTTCGCACAAATCCGTTCTCTTTGAAATAATCAAGCTGGTACTCGTCCATAATATCTGGGGGTAGTTATTGTTAAGGGAATAGATAACTATTCTGGAAAAATATCCTACTAAATTATTCTAATAAATGACCCTGGAAAATCAATTTGTTTCTTTCTTCATCCCTATAACAGTCAGGAATCGTTTCACTACGGCCTCTTCAGCCAGTTTCAGAAGGGTCTGCTTATCTTTCGTACCGCTAAATACCCCGAGAGGGATCTGTGCGCCTGCAAGGCTGGCATGCCCTCCGGCCTTATCAGCACCGAATGCATCAGTCAGGATCTTTCCGATATTTATCCTGTCATCCCTGGATCTTCCGGAAATATATATCGTATCTTCACTAAGACCAAAAACCAGGGTTGTGGTTATTCCTTCAAGAGTCAGCATGTAATCCGCGGCCTGGGCGAGAGTATCCCTATCGCGTATAGTCCCGACATTTGATATAAGGTAACTGCCTTTTATCTGCCTGTTCTTGATAGCTTCACCAAGAATATCTATCGACTCAGTAGATTTTGAGGGCGCCTCTATGCGGTTCAGTATATCATGGTTTGCAAGGGGAAATAGATATGCTGCGGCTGTCATGTCGGCAGGGTCGGTATTTCTCCTGAAGTCATTTGTGTCCACTTTTATTCCGTATAATAGAGCTGTTGCAAGCTCGGTCTTTATCGGTATCTCAAGTTCCTGGAGATATTTTGTCATTATGGTAGCAGTCGCGCCTATGTTGGGCCTTATGTCTATATATTCTGCTTCCACTTCTTCCAGATTAGCCTGGTGGTGATCAATCACAATGCTGACCTTCGTTCCGGGGGGAAGTAAATTATTTACACCTGGTACCGATGATTCAATGAGTGCTATTTTTTTATAATCTGATGCTTTGAAGTCTTTTGACTGGTCCATCTCTATATCAAGGAGGTTTACAAAAGCTTTGTTTTCATGATGCCCTATTATCCCCCTATAAAGGATTTCCGCTTTAACCCCTACGCTGTTCGCGATTTCCTTCAGGCCCATGGCGCTTGAGATGGCATCCGGGTCGGGATTGTCATGGACTATGATCGCAAGTTTTCCTTCACCCACAGTACTTATTAATTTCTTTAGATCCTGGGCAAGTTTTACGGATTTCATTTTTTCTATATACTGGACAATGGCTGATGCTATCGCTTTTATTGGCAGGTTCGAAGGAAGGACCACAAGGTCAGCGCCAGCAGCTTCCATTTCTTCCTTCTCCTGGTAAGTATTGACTCTTGTAACTATCTGGACATCGGGGGCTTTTTTCCGGATAAAATTCAAAGCTTTCTTATTTGCTTCGATGTCAGAACTCATTATAAAAACAGATTCGATATTCTGGATATCCAGACTTGAGAGAATCTCATTATCACCGATATTTCCCTGCACAGCATTGAGGTTTTGCTCTTTTAATGTCTCGACCTTTGCAGCATCATTATCCACAAGGATGATATTCTTAGTCCTGGTCTCAAGCTCTTTTGCAAGAGCAAGACCAATACCTCCGCTACCAAGAACCGCATATATTGCTTTGATGGGTTTCAATTCACTTGAGTTCTCCTCGATATGAAAGCCTCCTATCTTACGCTCTATATTAAGTAGCTTGTATTAAAATGCATTGTCATTTTGATCAAACGAACGATTTTTGCCCCGGAAATGACTTACCATCGGAATGACGAATGCAGACACCCTTTTCCGTGATGCACCGGGAACATACTAAACTTCCGCATAACATGCACGTATGCAGCTTTCCCGGTCGCCCGCATATACTACAAACTCCAGTTACTTCCATATACTCCCTCCAGACAAATATTAAAAATTAAATATTAAAAATTAAGATGCTTGATATGGAACATAATATTCCTCTATCATCCATGATTCAAGCGCTACCGGTTGTTTCTTTCCCATATTTTTCATCAATGCAGGGCGTTTTTGTTGGATTTCTGATATTTTGTTATTCATTTATACCAATGTCATCCCAGATGACAGTCTCCATGGGATTTGAGTCCTTATAAGAATTTAAAGTTATCGATTCTGTTGTGTATCTTGAGTATCATAATGTGTTATTACGACTTTACTGCTTTCACAAGTTCTTCTATCTTACTTCTGACATCATCGACCTGTTCGACGATCGTGCCTGTAACTATCATGTCGGCTCCTGCTTCTACCCTCTCTTTTGCTGTATTCCCATCACGTATTCCGCCGCCAACGATTACTTTTGTGGATTTTCCAACCACTTTTTTTACAGCCCGGATCATTTCAACAGGCACGGGTTTATCGGCGCCTGAGCCTGCTTCAAGATATATGTAATGCATCCCCAGGTATTTTGCCGCAAGAGAATAAGCCACAGCCAGCTTCGGCTTGTTCCTCGGAATAAGGCGGGCATCTCCCACCCATCCGGCAGCACCTCCCGGTTCTATTACAATATATGCCATAGAGATCGGTTCGATATTATGTTTATAAACGATCGGCGCACCAATTGCCTGGTTCGTTGTGATGTAATTGACATCTCTTGAATTAAGAAGGCTCATAAAAAAAACCGCATCAGCTCCTGGTGCAAGTCCTGCGGCATTTCCCGGAAAAAGAATGACCGGAAGATCACAGGCAGACTTTATAGCCTGCACTGTCTGTTCAACAGTACTTCCGGTAGCCCCGGTAGAACCGCCGACCATAACTGCATCTGTGCCGCCAAGATACGCTTCTTTTGCGATTTTTCCGGCCATTTCAGGCGATTGTGAGTCAGGATCTATTAGGGTAAGGTGAACAGCACCTTCTTTTTCAACTATCTGGTTGAGACGCTCCTCAACTGACATCAAGTTATGTTCCCTTAAGTTCCTTTGATTTCATTCTAAGATTCTTATATCCGCATTTTCTGCATCGTGTTGCACGAACTGAATTTCTTGCATTACATTTCATGCAGATTTTCATGTGTAATAGTACTTTTTCCGCTTCTGGAAATCTTGCCATAGTTCACCTCTGGTGGACTGCTTACTTGAATGTTAAGACATTTAATACTTTGGTATAAAAATTCCTTAACTCGATTTCAGGTTATAATAAAAAGATACTGTCAATTATAATACTTTTAATTATCATTATGCTCATCCATATGGAAAAATATATATAACATATCATGTATACCTATATTGATAATTTATGCGCGAGGGGATTTATGAAAAAAGAAAATCTGCAATATACCTTACAAATATTAGCCAGTCTCTTTGAGAACACGGCTGAAAAGTCGCATATAGAGGAATTCAAGATAAAATACAAAGGAGTCCGCTGGCATGGCGGGGTCAAAAATAGCCTGTTGGATTATGCCAAGACTAAACTGGCAATGCAAATATGGATAGAGAACTTAATTAATTTTATGAAGGATAAGGGAATAATACTTACAGCTCAAAGAATCTGGTAGCATTTTATTTTTTAATGCTTCTTGCTTTCTTCAACCTGCCGCACAATCTGCGGGTAATTCCCGAATACCGAAGCAAGGTCGATCGTACAAATCACATCCACAATACCCAGAGCTGCTATGGGTTTACCGTCTTTGTCCTGGATAGGGGTGACAACAACAGGTATTCCTTTATATTCACCACTCGTTGGTATGGTATGGATCACCCGATTTTTTTGTATTGCTTCTTCAAGCACAGGTCCTGTATAGTCTTTATCAATTAAGTTTCCCTTTTCAAGTCTGACGCCTTTTTTATTTTTACTTCGCATAGTAACAGGAAGTGAAAAAAGTTCATGTACCATTTTCGCAAACGGAAGTATCTCATCACTCGAAGAATTCTCGGATATACGCAATTCAGACATTTTGTTATTCTCCTTTGCTATTAAATTCAATTTTGCGGCTAACACTCCATATTAGTAATCATTCGCCGCACTTAATATCCTTTTCCTTTATCTCTTTGCCAGGTTCTATTTCCTCGAATATCTGTCCTTCAAAGGAATAAACTTGCGCTCCTTCAAGCCATGCATCGGGCATGAGTCCCGCTTTCATGCATGTCTGGGAAAGAAATTCAGTACAATCAAATCCATGTTCCACTGCGACCTGCGGAAGAAGAAGCCCCGAACTCCTTCCGCTTGAAATAATAAGACCATCCCGCCCGATAACTACTTTATCAGGGATGTCTCCGGGTTTTGCATTAATAGGTTTCGGAACAGTAAGTACGGTGACTTCAATAACAATTTCGTCAAGTTCTTTTAGCTCTACGGGATGAAACCGCGGATCTTCCCGTGCAGCATTAATGGCTGACAGGATTATAGCTTCCCCAAGAGGAAGGACAGGATAAGGTCTTCCAATACAGCCCCGAAGCTCTGTTGAGGCAATTTTCTTATTCAATGTTACAAAAACACCGCGCTTTTCCTTGAAAATATCCGGAAGGTTTTCTGGTTTGATCTTTTTTCCGTTAGTGAGGCATTCTTTTATTGCTGTTCTTGCCAAACGTACTGCTATTTCTCCCTCTGATTTTGTAAGCATGGTTAAAGATTATCCTGTAAGATTATATGTTTTTTGAAATCGCTTCATAGTCATGCCCTGCCAAAATGTCAACATCCTGTATCGTCATCAACTTATCCTTTGCCATTTTCCTGACATGGGGAATAACCGGCTCCAGGCGCTCCTGTGTATCCACTACCTCAATAATTACCGGAAGATCTTCACTCAGTCGCATAATGCTTGCCGTATGAAGGATACTGTGAACCCCATACCCTTCAAAACCCCGAAATACAGTAGCTCCTGCAATTCCCCTGCTTCTTAAGTATTCAACAATCGCATGATACGCAGGTCTTCCTTCATACCGTCCTGATTCCCCTATGTAAATCCTGAGTAATTTTGCTTTCATTAAACAATATCTATATATTGTTCATCAGTTAAGTATTTTGGATAGAATAACACCGCCCCCTGTTCAAAATCATCATTTTTCTTATCAAGGAACAAGTCTGCTTCTGACTATGGTTAAAACCGCCCATCTCAATATTTCGCTGTCCACCTGCGATCGCATGAGTCCGGCTTTGACTCTCATTTTTGCTATCTTAGCGGAATTATTTTTAAGTTCGATATATTCCTAAAATCCTTGATATTGTCTGTAAACACTTCAACATCGAGATCTATTGCATTTTGTGCGATTATAGCATCATTTATCCGGGTATTGGAGTAGTAGCTGAGTTCTAAAGCTTTTAATATGGTGCTTTGAGTTTTATGAGTTTGTATCAATTCTTTTATTTTTGCTTTTGCAACAGCATATTCAGGATATTCTTTGATATTTGCAAATATGAAAATGTTTGAATCAACTAATATTTTTTTTATGTTGTCCAAAGCTCTTCCTCAAGCGCATTTAGATTTAATTCTTTAATTCTCACGATATCAACATGGGCCGGAGAGTCAAGAAGTTCGACCAAAGAATCTTTTTCCACTTTTTTCTCTTTTTTTACTTTTTCGAGTACAATTTCATTATCTTTGATGATAATATTAAAGCGATCTCTGGGTCTAATATTGAGCAAATCAACTAATGTTCTTGGAAAATGGATATTATATGTGTCATCTACAATTAGTTCTTCCATAATGTTCACAGCATCTTTTTTTTGAAATGCAATTATATCTATGATTTCTTTATATATAGCTTGATAGGTCAATTAAAAGATGTTATTATATTTTGGCAATTATAATTAGATTCTATTCACTGCTATCCGCCAGCATCCTCCCCACAACCGCCTCCATCAGCTTCTCGCTGTCCGCCTGCGAGCGCAGAAAGTAGGCTTCAAGCTCATCGCGGGGGGAAATGAGCTGGTCTGGCGACGATGCGGATAAATATTATAACCATGGATCGCTTTATGCAGGCTGGTAGAAAACATTGAGTCATATCACTCTTCTTACGTTGGAAATATTACTGGATATCAATGAGCAAATAAAAATCCGTGCCTCAAAAGACCCCCGGATAGAATATTCTGGAAGTGAAGATTATCCCATTAAGATGCATGAAATAAGAAAACTAATCGAATATGCCCCGAAGAACCGAGATATCCTTGAAGTAGCTGCGTATTATTTAAAAAATATAATACTTCTGCAGGCTTTCCCTGATGCAAACCATAGAACCGCATTAACCGCAATAGAAATGTTTCTGGAAGATAATGGTCTAAATTTAGATTATACGTCTGTGGAAGCTTTTGATTTTAGAAAAGAACTCTATAACTGTAGATTAATGGTCTATAAAACATATGAAGAAATGTCCATAAGAGTCTTAAAAGAGGATGATAACCAGGCAGAAAATATTGTATTTACTTTATGCCTGAAGTTCGTCAAGGCACATGTCAAATAGATTAACTTAACTCTATTAAAACTTCATATCTACGGTCAAGAATACGATTTATTGCTTTTAACTCGAACTCTCTATCGATATTCTTGTTTTTTAATACAACCTGTTCATTATTCTTCTTTTGATGCGGTTTCATTATTATCCTTGCAGGTCAAGTATAAAGATTCATATTATTTAAATCCTTTTCCCGTTACTCCGGATAAACGCAAGATGAACGCAGATATAATTCCCCCTTGCGGCACAAATATATAACAAAAAGCTTCCATGCTTTGCGTTTTTTGCGGTGAAAAGAGTAAATCAAATCAACCACGGAGAACACAGAGAGCACAGAGTTTCGTTCTCTGTGTCCTGTCGAGTAGAGCCCATAGCCCACCTTTTATCGAGGTAATAGCCCCAAAGTTAC
>NZ_NTMG01000083.1 GCF_002487355.1 Candidatus Methanoperedens sp. BLZ2
GGGACTTTCTGAGAAAAAGATATATGATAAACTGATGGCAGAATATGGAAAAGGTGTTCTCGCCACGCCGCCAAAAGAAGGGTTTGACTGGATAGTGTGGCTTGCACTGCCTGCTGGCGTCATTGTGGGAGGGGTCGTTGTCTATAAGATCAGCAGGAAGAGAATGGATGAGAACGAGGAATTTGAACTGGAATATGAAAAGTTCTTGCAGGAGAAAGAGAAAAATGAATAAATTATTATCAATTTTTATAATGTTTGTCATTTTCGTAAGTGCAGCATCGGCTGCACAGATAAGCGGAAGTGTTGAATCGACCGGAAATAAACTTCCTGGCCAGGAAGTTGTACTGAGCAGGGTAAACACCACAGAGAGCGCTGAAACAGGTGTGGTATATACCTACATGCCTCTTTCAAATCTAATAACGGATAAAGACGGAAATTATACATTTGCTGACATTAATGATGGCATGTACAGGGTAAATGTGACATATAACGGGACAATATACGGAGAGAATCTCAGACTTCAGGGAAAAGCTGTTGTGAATTTCAATCTATCCGAAAAAATTGAAGGGTATGTCATTAAAGCAAACAAAACACTTGAAGGAGTACCGGTACGCCTCATGGATGAAGTCGGGATCGAATTAATGGATACGGCCACCGATAAGAGCGGAAAATATACATTTAATAAGGTCAATGCCCGGCAGGGTTACCTGCTGGGTGTGAATTATACTGATGTACCATATACAGAGCATGTCAATGCGTCAGAAAAAGTTAATGTCACAGTTTATGATAGCACAAAAGATGGAGATGGCCTGACAGTGAAAATCGACCATATTGTTCTTTCCAGAGCAGCGAACGGGATAAAAGTTGATGAATACGTCGAATTCCTGAATACAGGAGATAGGGTTTTTTTCAGTAAAGACAGGGCTTATGTCGGCATCTCAACTCCGGAAGGTATAACAAGATTCCAGACCGATGCTATGGAATGCTGTCTTCAGAGGGAAAAAGATTCAGCATGGATAGACCCGATGAATCCTATTTTACCGGGTGAAACATATGGGGTGCAGATATCATACATTTTTAATCCGGAATCAACAAAAGATATATTCTTTAAAAGTATGATCTACAATACTTCATATATCACTCTGCTTTCGGATAAGAAAAATGGTTTCGGGATTGAAAGCCAATTTGCCAGGAAGGAAATAGTCCAGAATGAAGGGAACGAATTCGAAGTCTTAAGCTTCATGAACGTTCCGAGGGATCAAGGACTGGATATCCGGATAACCGGGTATGTTCCCTCTAAGACAGGAAGCAGCGGAGATTTCAATTATCTTATCCCTGTGGCAGCGATTATATTGATCGGGGCTGTCTCATATCCATTCCTTAAAAACAGAATTGGCAAAAAGCCAAAAAGGCTCATTATAAAATCAGTGCCTGCAACGAATAGATCCATCGATGAGATGCAGGAAGCAGTTGATGATATATCACAACTGGATGTTGTTTCAGGGAATGTTCCGGGAAAAGATATCACTGAAATGTCATTTGATGAATTGCTAATTGAAAAGAATGCATCATTTGAATCGATCCTTTCTCTTGAAAATAAATTCAATGCAGGAGAAATTACGGAAAATGAGTATAAGGAACTCAAGAAAGTACATAAAGAAAATGCAACGCTTGTCCTGAAACAATTAAAAGAGGCAGCTTTAAACCTTGATCTTGACCAACCTGTGTATGAACTTGAAAAAATGATAGCCCATATAGGCGACATCGATATCCTGGAAAAGCTGCTTGATCGTGAAAAAGAAGGAGAAAACAGGGTAGAATTAAAGGAAATTATTGAACAGAGAATAGATGATATCGAACGCAATGAGTAAATGTATGTGAGAGTGCGGCGAAGCCCGCACCTCTGTTCAATGATGCTCCTGAGACGAGGAAAATAATGCTCAGGGTAATTATGCTTTTTACACTTCTAACATCAGGAATTAATTATGTCATGGCGGATGATAATATGACTTCTGACCTGATATGCCCCTGTGAATGCGCCATGGTTATTTCAACATGTGACTGTACCACAGCGATACAGGTTAAAAAAGAGATTACCCGGATGAAAGATAATGGTTTTTCAGAAAAGCGGATATTTTCAGCGCTTCAGGCAGAGTACGGAAAAGAGATAATGGTAAATCCTGAAAAAACAAATCCATTATCATTATGGATAGGCGGTTTATCATTAGGTATTTTATTGGTGTTTACGGGATATATTTTTACCAAGAAACCGAAAATGGAGGTTATACCTGAAATTACACCCGACATAAAAAAGTATGAACAGAGATTTGAAGAAGAATATCGGAAGTTTGTTTCCGAATTAGAGGAACCAGAAAAGAATATGGAACCTTTTTCAAGGGGTTCATCAAATCCGGAGGTAAAGTGATAATCGCTTTTAGGTTCTCCATTCCTGTGTTCATTGTAATTTCTTATTTCATAGGCACAGTCTCTGCACAGACCGATGAGAGTATTACAGGTATAAAAATTACTGGAAATATTACATCAAACATCCAGGAAATAAAGAACCAGAATAATTCAATTGACGGACACAATCCGAGCAACCAGAAATATAATATAAGGGTCGCTCTTGACCATATTTTCATCTCAAAAAGAAACAATTCTCTTGAGATATCTGAGATTGTTGTGTTCAGGAATGAGGGCCAGGAAATTTACTACACGGAGAATAACCATACATTCTTTGCCATGTCAACCCCGCTTGATGCACAAAATCTGAAAACCCAGGCAATGGAGTGTTGCCTTGTTCAGGAGGAGGGAATGGTATATATGGACCCAATGCAATCCATTAAACGCGGGGATAACTTCGAGATGCAGATCTCGTACACACTTCTTTCTGAGGGACCAGAATATGTGTTCAATAAAAGTGCTATATACAATACCACTTCTGTCTTGATCCTCATTGATAAAAAAAGCGGCATGAGCATAGATGGATCGAATGAAACTATAACGCTTGGAGGAAATGAATACAGAGTCATCAGCTTTAATGATCTCAAAGCAGGAGAGACTGTAAGTATTCCAGTTAAAATGACGAAGGAACCGGATTATCTATATGCAGGAATTGGAGTACTATCTTTGTTTTCAATTGGCTCAGCCTACTGTTTCAGGAAAAAAATTTTCAGGAGAAAAAAAGAATTAACCCTGGAAGAGTTGGAGGATGAGAAAAGAAAGATTTTCAAAACAATTTATGGATTTGAAAAACATGCAGAACCTGAAAGCTCTGAAGAATTCAGGAAATTGATGGAAGAGTACAGGCAGAAAGTGATCCAGATTTTCATAAAAATCGATAAATTAAAAGACAAAGGTCAGTACGGGTTATTGCAAAAAGAATCTGAAACAGACCTGAAGTGAAGCAGGAGGAGTAATAATGTCAAGATCAAAAAAGTATAAAGGAAAGATGTCGAGAGAAAAGCAAAGAAAAAAACTGCCATATATGAGCATTTTGTTCGTAGTGATCGTTATTGCGATTTTCAGCTCTGCTACATATTTAGTCGTGAGTAAAACAGCGTCCTTGGAACCAGAGGACAAAGAGGCCATTAAAATGACAATCTCCATGGTAGGCTTTGAACCCAATGTAATCAGGGCTAAAGTAGGACAACCTGTGAAAATAAACCTGATAAATCCAGACAATTCAATGCATACAGACGGCGGCGGCATTCACAACTTCAATCTTAAAGAATCCGGCGTAAGCAATGTAAATATCACAGTCTTACCCGAGAGCCAGAAGGTATTCACCTTTACGCCTATGCAGGCAGGGGAGTATCACTGGTACTGCGAATCATGCTGTGGAGGTAAAGAGAATCCCAGCATGCACGGAACTCTCATAGTTGCTTGAAGGAAAAGAAATGACAATCGACCCGCAGACGTTAACACTTCCTCTGGTAATCACGGCAGGCTTAATTGACGGCTTTAATCCATGTGCTTTCGCAGTCCTCCTGTTGTTCATTACTTTTACCATGGGCATGCTCCAGATGCAGACAAACTACAGGTACGGATTGATGAAGGTGGGTTCGATATATATAAGCGGTATATTTGTAACCTATGTGTTAATTGGTGTGGGTATTCTCAGTGCCATTTCTTTCTTTTCCACAACACATGCTGTGGGTAAGGCTGCTGGATTTATTTCAATGATACTTGGGGTTGTAATAATGAAGGATTTTTTTATACCCGGCAGTTCTCTCCTGGCAATCCCCGGGAGTATGCATGCATCAATAAACAACTGGATAAAGCGCACAACAGTTCCCGGTGTCTTCGGAGCAGGCGTACTTGTCGGCCTTTGCACGGTGCCATGCAGCGGCGGCATCTATCTTGCAGTCATAGGTTTGTTATCACTGCAATCCACGCTGTCTCAGGGTATATTGTACCTTTTACTCTATAATCTGATGCTCATCGTGCCTCTTGTTGCAGTTCTTCTTGCTTCCACCAATAGGGCTGTTGTTGATAAAATGGTTGCATGGCAGTCAAGGAACAAAATGAGAATGAAACTATTGATGGGGTCGTTCATGGTGGCTATGGGATTTGTGATACTGGAAATAATTTGATATGGAGAATACATGAAATTTAAATTTATTCTTGGTGCAATTTCGATCCTGGCGATCATAATGATAGTGTATACATTACTATTACCCGGTGACCTGCAAATATTGAACAAAACAAGTCTTGAAAAATCAACCAGCAGTATTAGTATACTAGCAAAACCAGAACTTCCAGAGTTTGCCCAGAAAACCGGGCGGGTGGCTGAAGCCTATATCTTTGCTGCACAGAATCAGGATAAGGTCATGTACCTTGCCTGCTACTGCGGCTGCGCAGGCATGCAGCATTCCGATAAGCTCCTGTCACATAAAAGCCTTAAAGATTGTTATATCAAGCCTGATGGCAGCTATGAGCCGCATGCATCTGAATGCAAACTGTGTAACGATATAACACTTGAGGCAAGGGATATGTTGATGACGGGATCTTCACTGAAAGATGTCAGAAAAAAGATTGATGATGAGTATTCAGGCAGGGGTGTTGGAACAAATACGTCGCTTCCGCCATAAGATACTTATTTTACGTTAGACGTAAAGTACATAAATTGTAAAACATAAAAAGGAGAAATGAAAAATATGCAAATAGACCCAGTTTGTGGAATGCAGGTAGATGAGAATACAGCGCAGTATAAAACAGAATATACGGGAAAGACCTACTATTTCTGTGCACCGGGATGCAAGAAAGCATTTGAGTCTGAGCCAGAAAAATACCTTAAAAGCGGACCCGTAGGGATGGGCGAGAAAAAACCCTGGTGGAAGTTATGGTAACCTTTTTCCCAAAAAATAAAAGGTGCATAAATGGAAAGCGAAACAAAGACCCCTCATATATATGAAGGATTTTTCAGCAAGCACAAGCATACATTAATGATGGTGCTTGGCTGTATAATCCCACTTTTGTTCCTCGGAATTCTATGGGTTGCAGGAGTTTCGCAGAATATACTTTCTTTTGGAATACTGCTACTCTGTCCGATTATGCATCTTTTGATGATGAAAAATATGAAACACGGTACGCAGAATCCTGAAAGCCGGATTGATGAGAACAAAAAAGAGGAACTGAAATGAGAATATCAGGAATAATAGTACTTTTGATCTTGATTACAGTAGCAGTTGGCGGGTGTTTATCAGGTAAAGAACCTCAAACCGAAAATCCCAATGTTGTAGTTCCGACTTCTACTGTAGATAAAACATCAACAACGGATCCATCTGAAACAAGAGAAAACTCAGAAGCAGGAGTAACTATCACTGCTGTGTATCTTGGCAATAATGACTTTGATATTAAACTCGATACACATTCTGGATCGCTGGATTATGAGATGGTAAAGATATCTTATATCCGCGACAGCAAAGGAAGCATCATCAAACCAGAGTCGTGGGATGGAGGAATTGGGGGTCATCATTTTGAAGGCACCCTGAAATTCCCGGAATTTGACGATAGCGCAGGTTTTGAACTTGTCATCCAGGAAGTTGCAGGAGTGAAAGAGAGGGTTCTGAAGTGGTGATCATATATGAAAAGAATTTATATTATAATCATCATGGCTGCTGTGGTGGCAGTATTTTTTCTGTACCTATCAGATTCCAGAAAAAGCATATTTACAGAAAGACTTGGCGATATGACGTTGACAAGATACGAAACTGGCGAGGTTGCTGCACAGCAGATATCGAACATGTACGGACTAAAGGATATACCCCTTGCAAAAGGGTACTTTGCAGTTTACAGCGGCAAGAAAGGCATCATGCGTATCTGGGTCGCTGAAGCCACAGATCATAGTGCTGCAAATGATGCCTTCAGCGCGATGAATTCCATGCTCGGAGGTTCAACAGGGCACGAAGGGCATGAATACTCAGGCGATGTTGGGCAGATAGACTCGCATAAAGGGCACGGCGATGCAGGTACTATGAATGGCACCATACCTGTTAAATTGGATATTATGGAGTTTGTGAAGCCCGATGTATATATGATGAGAACAAATAACGAATATAATTACTATTATTTTAAAATGGATTATAAGATGGGAAGAGTCTTCTGGATAATTTTTGATTCTGCAGATACTGGTTATCAATTGTCTATCGTGAAGCAGGCTGTGGTGGATATATAGGAGAAGCTATGGGAAAAAACAGAACTGAAATATACCTTGCAATATTCATAATCGCAGTAATAGCAGTTACTGCGGCAGCTTACCTGCTTACCCAGGAAAAAAGCAGCACAAGCATGTTCCCTGACAAACTGGGCGATATGAGCCTTGCTCTTTACAGGGATGGAGATATTGCAATGACAGAAGTAAAAGGACTGCACCGCAATAATCCGGGCGTAGTAATAGAGAACGCATACGTGGCGAACTACAGGGGTACGCCTCCCAGTAAAGCCAAATTCTGGGTATCAGAATCAAAAACAAGCGAAGAAGCATTATCTCTTCTTGCATCTATGAACAGCAGTGTAGGAAAAACCGGGATGTTCAGTAATTCCACGCCTATGGATATAGAAGGAATTACTGTTTATTTTGTGAGTGGAAAACCGGAACTTGGTCTGTATCATTACTTCTATGTCAAAGATAAAAGAGTATTCTGGATACAGATAGATAATCCTGATGAAGCTTACAGACTCAACTTCGTGAGAGAGGCCATAAAACGGATTTAACTCAATGAAACGAAGAAAAACCAGTATTTTTTTGATAGTTGCTCTTGCTGCAATTATAATTGCATCTGTTGTAATCTTATCTTTGAGTCAGAAGACATTTTTTCCAGACAAACTTGGTGACATGGAACTCAAACTTCATAGGGAAGGTGATATTGCTATTAATGAGATTAAAAAGTCGCACTCTGCAAAGGATAATGTCCTTCCGGATGAAGCCCACATAGCGCTCTACAGGAATAGCGAAGGCAACAGGGCAACAGTATCTGTAACATCAGCAAACACGGAAAAGAGAGCGGTCGAAAAGGTAGATAACATGACAAAAGGAATGGGGGGAATGTTTGGCATTCCGGAAATCCTGGAACTAAATGGTTTGAAAATCTATTATACCGAGGGCGGCGGAGAGTATCACTACTATTACTCAAAAAACAATCTTGTGATCTGGATAGCTGTAAACAACCCTGACAGAACATACCGTTCAGGACTTATCGATGAAGCAGTAAAAAGCATAGGTGGATAATTAATAGAGTTCTTCAAACCCGAACCTATCGTCCTCAATACTCAATATCATCAGATTAGTTCATTTGCACGCTATTATCTCATCACTTCTTTTTTAAATAGATGATGCAAGTATCGCCTTCATTTTCAATCCTAAGGATTCTGTCGCCAGATTTTTTAGTCCATGCGTCGATATTCTCGAGAGCATCAGGATCATTTGCAACTACCTTTATTACCCCACCGCTGGCTATCTACTCCGCAAGCCATTTTGTCCTTATGAAGGGGTAGGGGCATGCTTCGCCTCTTACATCCAATACTACATCTGGTGTTATCTCTGCCATTAGAACATCTCTATGATAATTAAAAATAGATTCTAATTTTTCATGTGAGTTGCGCTTTATAAAATTGAAATAAAAATGCCCTCAACTTTATGAAAATTCAACCGAAAGTCTCTTAAGAAATGAATAGTCTAGGTTTAATTAGTGAAATAAATGGCAATTGACCCTATATGTAAAATGGAAATAGTAGAAGATACTGCCCAGCACAAGACAGAATATAAACAAAAAACCTACTATTTTTGTTCTGCTGCATGCAAAACTGCTTTTCAAGCGAAACCGGATAAATATTTGAAAGATAAACCATGGTGGAAAATATGGTAGCATAAAATATGAACATAAGGAAATCTTCTATAATAGATTGGGGCAACATATGAAAAGGATCGTCAGCATAATTTTCTTCATTATCATTTTATCCAGTCCTGTTCTTGGTGCATATCCAGATGTGTATTTCACTAAGATCTCTATTGATGGCGTAAATACAGATTCTAATGGATTAAAGCTCCTATTAAGAGCCAGTGAACGCCATTCTGGCGCTCATTTTCAACCTTATGTTGTGAATGTGAATTTCATACTTATAGACCATGAGAAGACTATTTTTTCTGAAAAGGTCAGACAGGTCTCTGTTGGAGAAACTATTGGGGGCACTGCTGAAATAGTGCAACCGTGGTATGTTTCACTTGAAGAAGGCAAGAACTATACTGCACTGGCAGAAATATATCTGGTCGAGAATGGGAAAGTGGATTATCTCACTACAGCATCCGCAAATTTTACAGCAATAATGGATGCAAAGATTGAGGATATCTATGGTGACAGCATAGGTGCCAGCGCTACCGTGAAAGGCGAATCAATGGTCCCCCTTGATGCAAAGATAATATTCACGCTGAAACAGGATGGGATAGTACTGGAAATCAGGGAAGCAAAGGCACCGTATATCATGTCCAATGACCAGGAGAAAACTGTTGATGTGCTCTGGAGTAAAAGTCTTCAACCGGGCGAGTATGTTATAGCTACTGAACTCAGGGGAGACGATACAATTGCAAGATATGATAAGGCAATAACAGTTGATAAAAAACAGATCCCTGTAACTCCTGCAACACCCACACCTGCGGCACCAGGATTTCAATTGTATTTTGCCGTAGGTGCCCTGCTAGTGATAATCCTTGCCCGAAGGAACATGAAATGAAATTTTCAGAACTAAAAGCCGCTTTTTTCTATGCAAGAAAGGACATAATAAAAGACAAGAAGGTCTTTTTTTTTATCACAGCAGCGATTATATTCGCAACTGCTAACATAATAGTTGTAAATGGATTTATGGGTGGTATAGCAGATGACCTTATCGATAATTCAATAGAAACTTCTGTGGGCCATCTAAATGTATATCCCAGAGATGATGACCGGTTCATCGAAGGCATTGGTTTTAAGGAACAAAAACTTGCATCCATGAAAGATTTGGTGGCGTTCTCTTCAAGATTGTACGCCGGAGGCACCCTGTCTTTGCGCGATATCACAACCACAGTGAACATAATTGCTGTTGATGTTGAAAATGAAAGAAAGATCACAAAGCTTCTTGAAAAACTTGATACAGGCAGCACTCTGGAACCTAATGATAGAGACATTCTCATTTCCTACCGCCTGGCTGAGGATATGAAGGCAGATGTCGGAGACCATGTTACTTTAGTTTTTGAAAATGGCGATTCTAAGTTGTATAAAATCAAAGGTATTATCCATACAGGGATTTATGAACTCGATGTTGATACTATTTTCATTTCAAAAACTGAGCTAAATCAACATCTTGGCTTTGGTGATAAAGCATCTATCATCCTTGTTAAACTTACTGATAAAGATATGGCTGAGGCAAAAAAGCAGGTTTTTATAGATGAACTCGGGGTTTCTAAAGTGAAAACATGGGTTGAAGAGATAGAGCATATTGTGAAATCCATGGGTGCATGGTCTGAGTTCTCCAATATGGTCATCTCTGTGGGTCTGATAGCATCGGCAATCTCCGTGGGTGTAATTATTTTCATAAACGTAGTCCACAAACGAAGGCAGATAGGTATCATGAAAGCGATAGGTGCGAGCAACTCTTTTGTTTTTATCGTATTTATCATCGAAGCAGGTCTTTTCGCCATCCTGGGTGTGGCAGGAGGCGACTTTCTGGGATATTATGCGACAAAATATTTTGAAACCCATCCCTTCTGGGAGCCCATAACGCGTACCTGGTTCAGGGCCAGGTTCTATCCATATCTTCTTTACAATGCATCCATTGTGTCCTTTGGCATCACAATAATAGCGGGGATATATCCAGCATTAAAAGCAAGAAAGACAAACATTATAAAAGCAATATGGGGATAACATATGGGATTGAGGTCCGACATTAGAACAGCATTTTTCTTTGCCAGAAAGGATACATCAAAGAATAAACGGGTTTTTGCTCTTATAATAATAGCTATTGCTTTTGCGACCGCAAATATCATTATAATAAATGGGTTTATGGACGGCTTCTCTAACTCGTTAATGGATGTGACGCTGGATATTTCTTCGGGTCATGTCAACATTTATCCAAAAGAGAATGAAAGGTATATTGAAGGACTGGGAATAAAGGAACTGAAACTGTCAAGGATGGAGAACGTAATAGCCCACTCTCCACGCTTGTATTCCAGCGGTACACTGTCGTTTAATGGGAAAACGAAAACAGTTAAGATCGTTGCACTGGATCCTGAAAAAGAGCGGGACGTGACTACAATCCTCGGGAAGATAATTGAGGGTGGAACTCTTAAACGAGAAAATGAGATTCTTATATCCTACAGGATTGCTGAAGACCTGGGTGCGAATGCAGGTGGAGAAGCCACCCTGGTATTCGAGAACGGTAAGTCAAAGACATACAGGATCAAAGGCATTACTCGAACCGGTGTAATGGATATTGATGCCAGCGGCGTCATAATGTACATGGGTGAAGTGAACAGGATTCTGGGATTATCTGGAAAAGCATCAATAATAATGGTCAAGATTTCTGGCAGGGAACTGGCAGAAGAGTACAGAAACATTCTGAAAAAAGAGCTTGAAGTTACGAAAGTCAAGGTCTGGAGGGAGGAGATAGAGGGAATAGTTGGTTCAATGAATACCATAAAGAAAATGACCGACACGGTCATAGCAGTGGGGCTTTTTGCAGCTGCTGTCTCTGTTGGTGTCATAATCTATGTTAATGTCATCTATAAGAGAAGGCAGATAGGCATGATGAAAGCAATAGGTATGAAAGGCTCTGTGATATTCACAGTATACCTGATGGAGGCACTTTTTTTTGCCATCATCGGGGTAGCAAGTGGTGATGCTCTCGGGTATATGGGTACAAAGTACCTTGAGACAAAGCCCTTTTACTGCCCTATTATCAAGGAGTACATCAGTGCGAAATTCTATACATATTTGCTTTACGATGCATCAATAGTTTCAGGAGCAGTAGTTGTGCTGGCCGGTATGTATCCTGCCCTTATCGCCGGCAGGACAAACATTATAAAAGCAATATGGGGGACATGAATGAAGATAATAGATACGATATATCTGAAAAAAACTTATAGGCTTGGAAGGATAGAAGTGAATGCTCTTAATGGTGTCACAACGTCAGCTGATGAAGGCGAATTTGTGGCCATTATGGGGCCTTCCGGCAGTGGCAAGAGTACATTTTTGAATCTTGTAGGGATGCTGGATATACCCTCAAGCGGGGAGATATATTTAAATGGGACGGATACCATTAAAATGGATGAGCGAACCCGTACCGAATATCGTCTAAAGAACATTGGGTTTGTGTTCCAGTTTTTCAACCTTTTCATGGAATTGACAGCCGTAGAAAACGTCATGTTCCCCATGATGCTTTCAGGTCATCCCTTTCACAGGGAAAGAGCGGAAGAACTTCTTGAAATTGTCGGGCTCAATAAAAGATCAAATCATCTCCCTTCAGAACTTTCAGGAGGAGAGCAGCAGCGTGTAGCTATCGCCAGAGCCCTTTCGAATAAACCCAAGTTGCTGCTCACGGATGAACCCACTGCGAACCTGGATACAAAGATAACCCGGGAAATAATGGAACTATTCAGAACCCTTAACCATGACCAGCACCAGACAATAATCATGGTGACCCACAACCCGGAGTTGGGGGAGATGGCGGATAGGATCATTCATTTCAGGGATGGAAAAGTGGAGGGATAATGAAGGTGAAAATAAGACACGAGATCAATATCATTTCTGGATTTTAAGGAGGATAATCATGACAGAAAAATGTATCTATTGCGGCATGGAAATCGAGGGAAAAGGAATAATAAAAAAAATCGATGATGAAGATATCAAGTTCTGCAGTCGACATTGCGCAGTCATGTTCGATGGGCTTGAGAAAAAGGGAAGAATGAAAGCGGCGATCATGGCTGAGAGGAATGCCATAATCGAGGACATAGAAAAAGAGAGAGGTACCAGGGTCATAACAATGATCCATAGAAGAGAACCGTGGGAAGAAAAAGACGATAGCCAGATCAACATCGAGGATACGGAGCATGTTCTGATGAGGATAAGACAGACGCCAGAGGATGTGGACCTCATGCTTCACACACCAGGAGGCTTTGTGCTGGCATCTGAGATGATCGCTATGGCTGTGAAGAACCATCCGGCAAAGGTCACGGTTATAATCCCTTTTTATGCCATGTCCGGTGGCACGCTTATTGCTCTTGCGGCAAATGAGATCATGATGGAGAAAGACAGCGTGCTCGGTCCTGTTGACCCGCAGTTAGGCGGTTTTCCGGCAGGCGCATTGATCTCGCTGCCAGAAAAAAAGCCCGTGGAGACAATATCAGATGATTACATAATGCTCTCAGAGGAAGCCAGGAAGAGCCTGATAAGGGTGCAGAAAATGGTAATGTGGCTGCTGGAAGATAAAATGGATAAAGAGAATGCAGAGGAACTAGCAGAGTTTTTGACGGGAGGATACATGACGCACGATATGCCCATTGTTTTTGATGTTGCAAAGAGTTTTGGCTTGAATGTTAAGCAGGGTATTCCAAAGAAAATATATGAGCTTATCAGGACGTTTGAGTTTGGTGCTTGTTCCCGACCCCAGAGTGCGAAATATTGAATAAGGAATTATACGAACTTTACCCCGAGATCAGACAAGCCATTTCTCTTAGCCATATTTATCAGGATTGCACAATTTCCGGTAAGAAAGATTATGGTAGGCAGAGACTACTTTCACCCCTGGAAGAAGATGCTGGATACGAAGGGCTGCACACCCTTCTTCAGGGGGTGTGTATTCAAATGACCCATTTTCTTTTTTCATTGGGACGACCAAGGATATTAATATCTGGTTCTTCAGGACAGGTCGAAGGCACTCAATAAGATCTAATGCAGCTTCAAATGGAACCGAGAGAACAGCGACATCAGCTTTCTCAACCGCTTCTTTATTGCTTGTTCCGTCGATCTGGCATTCAAAGCCCTGATCGGTGAGCCGACATGAATAGCCGCATGCAGCATTCTTTGCTTTCTCAACATCTCTTGAGCCGATATAGATATTATGCCGAGTTGCCCATCGGGTGGCCAATCCCTCACCGACTCGGCCTGTGCCGCCTAGTATTGCTATTTTCATAGATCCACTCTTTTCCAGTCAGTAAATAATGTTTAACATGTTTCCGTTTAACCCTTATAAAAGCCAACCTGCAAATAATATAGTTCTAACAAGCCTCACAAGAGAAACGAAGGTCAATATTAACCCGAATATTGGAAGATTCAATACGCCAAAAAGCCTGCAGAGCCAAAGAACAATATTATCAGCATTCATCTCATTCATATATCATTTATATATATTACTTCGATTCTTTATCTGGATTTTGGTTTAAGTTTGAAAAGCAACGTGATATCATCCGCAGTCCTTACATTGGTACATGTAACCGGCGAACAGCAAGTTAAAACTCGATGCAAAAAAAATGAGGGCATTTTAATTATTTTTTAAGAACTTCTATTAAATCTTTTACAAATTTAAAGCAAAACCAGCTTAACTACAGAAGTACTGTTGTAGTTGTTAAAAATCAGAAAATAATATCGAAACAATTTGATAAAACAAGGAGAAAAAATTATGGGACTTATAGACAGGATGAGCACAGTCATCAAAGCAAAAGTGAATAAGATTCTAAATAAATTCGAAGATCCGAGAGAGACTCTCGATTACTCTTATGAGAAGCAGCTTGAACTCTTACAAAATGTCAAGCGCGGCGTAGCTGAGGTAACAACTGCCAAGAAGCGGCTTGAATTGCAAAAGATGAAACTCGAGCAGAATATAACAAAATTAGACGAACAGGCGCGAGGTGCCCTGAAAGCTGGACGGGAAGACCTCGCAAGGATTGCGCTTGAGCGAAAGAGCACATCACAGACTGAAATAGAGAGCCTTACGAAGCAGATAGCAGATATTTATAAAGAGCAGGAAAAACTCATGGCAACGGAAAAGCGCCTGTCAGTTAAGGTAGAGTCCTTCCGCTCAACAAAGGAAACCATCAAAGCCCAGTACAGCGCGGCTGAAGCGCAGGTCAAGATTACAGAATCTGTTAGCGGTATCAGCGAAGAGATGAGCGATGTGGGGCTTGCAGTCCAGCGCGCACAGGATAAAACAGAGGATATGAAGGCGCGTGCATCTGCGCTTGATGAACTTGTAGATTCAGGCACTCTTGAAGATGTGACCGGGGGAACGAAGGATGACATTGAACGGGAACTTTCTAAGATAAAGTCAAAGGGTGAAGTGGATGAGCAGCTTGAATCGTTGAAGAAGGAGATGGGAAAATGATAGTGCGGTTAATGGGAGAAGGACAGTACGAGCTTGATGAAAAACATGTGGATGAGCTCAATAAAATCGACAACAACATAGTGAGAATTATTAGCAGAGGAGACGAAAAAGCTATCAGAATAATCTTCAAGTCAGAATTCAAGAAGCTCAATGACCATGTACGAAAAAATGGGAAAAAGATCCCGGATGATATCATAAAACCTAGCGACTTAATCATACCGCCTGCTGACATTTCGCTTAAGGAGGTAAGAAAGATTTTCAAAGGAGATGGACTGATAAAAGATTGAGTACAATGAAGCCAGTTTTCAATGAAGTGATTGGTGCTAAAACAGGTGATTAAGATGAAAAAGTGGTACCGTGATTATGGACTTCAGGCACGCATGGTCCTAACTATGCTCTTGCTTGCTGGGCTGTATCTTATCTTCCTTGTTGTTCTATCAGAGTACGGAGGGATAGGGACATACGGTTTGATGGTGTTTGCAGGTTTTTTCCTGCTCATTCAGTTTTTCTTTTCAGATAAGTTTGCCCTCTGGAGCATGGGCGGGCGTATTGTCAGCGAGCAGGAGGAACCGCGTCTTCATGAAACAGTATCAAGACTCTGCGCAATAGCCGATCTACCTAAGCCGAAAATCGCTATTGTGGATAGCAATATCCCTAACGCCTTTGCAACAGGAAGGAGCAAAGACAGCGCAGTTGTAGCAGTTACGACTTCTTTGAAACAGAAATTAAGCCAGCCAGAGCTTGAAGCAGTGTTGGCCCATGAGTTGAGCCACGTCAAGAATCGTGATATGCTGGTTATCACAATTGCAAGCTTCCTGTCCACCGTTGCCTTTTTCCTTGTGAGGAATATGCTGTTTTTCGGCATGGGTGGCGGAAATCGTGACCGCGACAGGGGCGCAGGCGCCGCGATAATCGTTTTTGTGATATCGCTGGCGGTATGGATCATAAGTTTCCTGCTCATACGTGCTCTTTCAAGATACCGCGAGTTTGCGGCTGACAGAGGCTCTGCGGTAATCACAGGTCAGCCAAAACATCTTGCCTCGGCTCTCATGACCATAAGCGGTGTCATGGAACGTGTACCGTCTCGCGACTTAAGAGAAGTGGAGGGTATGAATGCATTTTTTATCATTCCCGCGATCTCAGGGGATTTGATAATGAATCTCTTCTCCACGCATCCAACGGTAGGGGCACGCATACGCGCACTTGAGGATATGGAGCGCAAGATGGAGTTCTAAATGGGATTTCTTGATGCATTCCCTGAATTTTTATAAATTCATACTGGAGCTAATTGTCTCATTTTACTGTGTTTGAAAATAATCCGCTACTTTTGCTATAAAAAGGAAAAAATCAGTAAATATTGTTTAACTTTTTAAAGCAAAAACCGGTTAAGGAATAGCGTAGATAGTAACATGTCAAGAATTAAGAGGTGAAGTTATGGACACAGTTGATATACTAACATATATTTGTAAAAAAAGAGATGATTTTGTCGCAAAAGGAATGAATGTACGGAGTGCCTTAACAAAAGCAGAGCTTGTAATAGCGAAAGAGTATCATATAAGCTTTGAATCAATAAACAAATTGTCACAAGGTAAGCGATCTTTCGAAATAACAATGCAAAAATTCAAATTAAAAAGTACAGCGTATACATTGACGCCACAAGCAAGGTAAAATCAATCGAGATAGGAAAAATGAATTCACTGGCAGTAATTAGAGCGAATGACAATTCTAAATTAAGAACAGCACTTCATGACCTTGTGAAGTATGGTCATATTTCATACTCCAGCGTACCGAGAAAGCTTGAACCAGGTTTTGCAGATAACATACTTGTAAATATAATGAAGGCTCCATTAAAAAGCTGGAGCACGGCTGCTGCTATTGTGCCGTTAATGGATTCAGCCAGTTCGGCCATCAACAGACTGAGGAGAATTCATCCTCCAGCTCATGTGATAATTGTGAGCCCGATGCATGAGATTTACTATCAGCTGATAGGCTGCATCGAAATGTTGCCAGAGGCATTCCCACGTAAGTACCCCCTTTCAAAAAAGATTTCCACTGTAGAACAGTGAAGCTTCAAAATGGGATTTTTCCCACAATCTCATACTGTAATATCTTAAGTTTGAAAGTATTTCTTGAAGATAAAAATCAATTAGAGGCAATGAAATTAAATTTTCCTGCAAGAGGAAGCTAATGGTTTATGCTTTAAAAAAACGGTAATTCTTTTTTTGGTTAAGTTTGCAAAATCAAAATCTTATTTGTGATTTTCTTTGGTTATTTTAACCAGAAATCGCTTAAGAGAAGATATACATAAAGATAATTGGAGGTGAAAAATTGATAAATCGTAAACAGCAGGAGTGCATAGATGCTTGTAATGACTGCTTCGTGGCATGTGAATCCTGTGCTACAGCCTGTCTTCGCGGGAGTGATGTGGAGATGATGGTAAAGTGCATACAGCTTTGCCGTGATTGCGCGGATATTTGTGCGCTATGTTCAAGGTTCACGGCGAGAGACAGTCAGTTTGCAAAGAAACTTTGTACCCTTTGCGCTGATATCTGTGATGCATGTGCAGAAGAATGCGAAAAACATGAAGCTGAGCACTGCAAGAAGTGTGCAGAAGAATGCAGGAAATGTGCTGAAGAATGCCGCAAAATGGCATTTTAATAACGACAAATGGGAAAAATAGGCAAGGCACAAAATTATAACTATTTTTCCATATTTTTTGTATAAACAATCCTTATTTTTTGAAAATCATAAATAATCCCATTAGAAATCTTGCAAATTTAAACCAAAAATTGCTTTAATAAATAATAAAATAGATTTAAAGATGAAGTGACTCAACATGAAGGACAAAGAAATGATATTGGTGATATTTTTTATGCTCATATTTGTTGCAATCCTCGGGCTGGCAGCTATATTGCTGATGTAATAGTTATAATTAAAAACAGGCATCGGTATAACAACATGGAAAAATATGATACGATTATCGTCGGCGCAGGTCCGGCCGGGCTCAGGGCTGCACGGGTACTGGCAGAAGCAGGAAGATATACACTGATATTGGAGAAAAACAGGACAATCGGGCAAACAATATGCGCTGGCGGTCTAACCATCGGAGATATGGACTTTGTTCCAAAAAATATTGTTGATGCTGAATTTAATTACATGCTACTGCATACAGCAAAAGGATCATACGATGTGGACCTGGGCAGCCACCCTGTGTTTACGGTGGACAGGGAAAAACTCGGGCAGTGGATGGCAAAAGAGACTGAAAAAGCAGGCGCCCTGATCAAGACAGCAAGATGCGTCAGTGCTGTTGATGGAAACCATATAATTGTAAACGGCGAAAAAATAGGTTTTGATCATTTAGTAGGTGCTGACGGTTCTAACTCGATTGTCAGGAGATCCCTGGATATACCTGTTAATAAGACTGTAATAGGGATCCAGTATATAAGCAAAACACTGAGAAAAGACCTGGAGGTCTTTGTAGACGACTTTAGATACATCCTTAAATACAGCTGGATATTTCCACACCGGGGCTTTACATCAATAGGGATTGGAGGAATGACTGGAAACGGTGCATTGATGAGGCGCAGCCTTGATGAGCTATGTGATAGGCTCTCCATTGAAAGAACAAGGTTCGAAGCTGCACGCATTAACATTGATTATAAGGGATTTGTTTTCAAGAACAGGTTCTTAGCCGGTGATGCGGCTGGGTTTGCATCAGGACTGACTGGAGAAGGGATATACCAGGCTATTTTATCAGGCGAAGAGGTTGCCAGAGGAATACTGAACAAAAACTATGCATATCCTGGAATCAAACATCTTTTAAAAATGAAAAACAATCAGGAAAAACTTCTGCGCATCTTCAGTATAAATCGGTGCGTCCCTCATGTTGTTTTTAATAATTTCGTTCCTCTTCTTTTGAAGAGAAGAAATTTATGCGTTATGATCAACAACAAATATGGTATAGTGTAGAAATATAGGAGCGGGTAAGTACATATGGAAAAGATTCAGAGATGCAGCTCTTTATCTTGCATCTTTATAATCTTGGAGCCAATTATCACATTTTTATATCCAAAAAATAATCCTTTATTTTTATTATAAAAAGTAAAATCAGTAAATGTTTTTTTGGCTTTTTAAAGCAAAAACCGATTAAAGGATAAGCCCCGATACTAGTACATTAAAAATTAAAAGATGTAGTCTCTGGATACGATACATCTGATATACTAACATCAATTGGAGTAGAAAAAATGAATTCATTGGCAGTAATTAGAGCGAATGACAGCTCTAAATTAAGAACAACACTTCATGACCTTGTGAAGTATGGTCATATGTCATACGCCAACGTACCAAAAAGGCTTGAACCAAGTTTTGCGGACAGTATACTTGTAAATGTAATGAAGTCTCCATTAAAAAGCGGTTGCACGGTTGCGGCTGTTGTACCGTTGATTGATTCAGCCAGTGCAGCCATCAGCAGGCTGAGGAAAATCCATCCTCCGGCTCATGTGATAATTGTAAGCCCGAGGCATAAGATTTACCATGAGTTGATAGGTTGTATCGAAATGTTGCCAGAGGCGTTCCCACGTAAGCACCCCATTCAAAAAAAACAGGCTATCCCTTTATACGGCCTAAATATCCTCCCATCTGTAACGGCTTAAGTATAATAAAGGTTGGCGATTATATGTACAGACTATATACAAAAGTTGTAGCATTATCCCTTGGGGTATTTCTCGCAGTCATCTACGTTATCTGCGTAATATTTGACCTGCTCTGGCCTGTTTATGAGATGAGAAGAGTATGGCCTCTTCTGCTACCCGGCTTTACATGGCTCACTCCATCCAGTTTTTTACTCGGCCTGGCAGAGTCATTTGTCTGGGGTCTGCTGGCAGGAATTATTTTTGTGCCGATATACAATTACTTCGTTGGCAGATTTGCAGAGATGGTAACATGAAATACGACGCCATCGTGGCAGGTTTGGGCCCTGCTGGAGCAACGGCTGCCTATGAGATAAGCAAAAAAGGTTTTAATGTTCTGGCACTCGATAAGCAGAAGCATCCCAGATACAAGCCCTGTGGGGGAGGGCTTACTGCCAAAATAGAGAAGATACTTGAACCGGATTTTAAAAGCGTAGTTGAGAGAATAATATATAAAGTGAACTTTACTTACAAGGGAACAGGAGATATCAGGGCAGTATCCCGCCATCCTATAGTGTATATGGTGATGCGGGATGTATTCGATAACTTCCTCGTTGAGAAGGCAAGAGCTGCTGGAGCCGAAATACATGAGCAGGAGAAAGTCACTCATGTGGAAGAAGAGAAGGACAGTGTGATTGTAATGACGGAAAAAAATATGTATTCATCAAAACTTCTTATTGGCGCTGATGGGGTTAACGGTATAGTCGCACGGTCACTCGGACTCAAACCCAAAAAAAGGACTGCTGTACTTATAGAGGGCGAGGTTAAAGTCAAAGAAAAAGTATTCAATAGAGTCAGCGAAGAGATACAGTTTGATTTCGGTTCTGTCCCATACGGCTACGGATGGATTTTCCCGAAAGCTGACCATCTCTCCCTCGGAGTTGGTGGATTAAAGGAAATGATAAAGAACCCAAAACCCTACTACTCTGGGTTTCTGTCAGACCAGTACATTCTTGATGACATTGAGAGTGAACGAAAGTTTGGTTATACCATCCCGATTTTTGACGGAGAGTCAAAAATCGCAGGCTTTCGCACCATGCTGGTTGGCGATGCAGCCGCTCTTGTGGATCCTTTTCTTGCTGAAGGTATTTATTATGCAGTACGCAGCGGGCAAATCGCGGCAGAAGTGGCTTCAGCTGTTTTGCATGGCAATACTACAACAGCGAGTTATCATAAGCGCATAGCTCAGGAAATATACCCTGAATTCCAGTATGCGCGAAAGATAGGCATGGTCTTTTATACCTTCCCGAAATTAGGATATGAACTGCTGAAACGCTACCCGGAATTCTATGAATTGATATTCGATATTGTGAGGGGAGAGGCGAGCTATGAACAATTATTGGGTAAAATGAAAAGCAAAGCAGGCATCGAAATTTTAGCATATCTCGGACTTCTTAAAACCAGACCCCGGGATGTTCGAGAGACGTATGATTCGATAGCAGACCAGTATGATTCCTATGCATTCTTCTGGAAAAATACAATGGGAAAAGGCGTATGGAAGTATTTTGAGGAAATGTTAAAAGAGAATATCAAAGATGGGGCAACTATCCTTGATGCAGGGACCGGAACAGGGGAAGCCATTAAAGCCATACTTAAAAACTCAAATCCCTCAAAGGTTGTGGGCATCGATATCTCAAAAGGGATGTTGAAAATAGCACGAGAGAAAATCAAAGATAAAAGAGTCAGTTTTGAGGTGCAGGATATCTCAACGCTTCCATATCCGGACAATTCCTTTGATGTAGTTACATCCACGTGGGCACTGGAAACTTTGAAAGAACCCAAAAAGACTGTGACAGAGTTTCTGCGGGTGATAAACGAGGATGGCTATGTAATCTATGTTTTCCACAGCTTACCAAACAACATTATGGGGCGGCTTTACTCATACTTCATGAAGCAACAACTGAAGAAAAAGTATGAACTTCGCCTCCTCACGCCGAAAGAACGTCCATTCCATAAGTGCGGCAGGTCAAGTATAGCCAGTTTTGCCGGCGGACTCGTGACAGTCGTAGTTCTCAGGAAATGCTGCAGTGTAACCGATGAAACCGCACCGTGCCTGATCGGCGAGGAAGAGATACCAAATAGTTAAACTATTAGGCAGTATTTGGAATATTAGTGCGATGAATCCCAATCAAGAATCTTCGGTTGTTGAGGAACTGGCAGAAAAAATCAGCCCTGTTTTCTCTATCTATGAAATCCAGCAAGCTGAGGATACGATATATTTCTTTGGGGTGCCAAGAGGTAATTGAAAAATTGGATTTGAAGAAAAAGCTTCTTTTTGGGTAATCTATAAAACCCTGAATCTCAGGATTTATCATGAGGAAGAGATACCATTAGGACAACTGATTACGTCTTATTTTCATAATTTCTGGCCAGATTTTTCTTCTTCCGGGCATCTCTTCGGTTTACTTCTGCATATCTCAATCTGCCGAACAAACTGATTTTATCTAGCAAACCGCCGCATGGCTCACAGGGCTCGCATCGAAAATGTGCTTACACTCTGGCGTGTAGAAGAAGTATGTCAATCCCATGTACTCGCTCTTTAACTGCGGGCTTGTTTCGTTGATGACAATGTCACAGCCACAAATAGTGCATTTGTATATTGCCATTAGTTCACCTATAAAAATAACATTGTTTTAATTTTTGAAGTCATTTGTGCTTCACAAAATAAAACTTTGTTCTTTCAGATCTTTTAATTTGTAAGGAAACTGTTGCCGCTTTTTATTATCTAAAAATAATCCTCATTTTTTTGTTATAAAAAGTAAAATACAATATGGATGATTTAATTTTATAAAGCAAAAACCGATTAAAGAATAAGCACCCCTACAACTATAATAATTGAATTTAACGGCAAAATGCCAGAATTAGAAGTGAGAATATGAAAAATATAAATATGAGACATATTATGATTTCAGGAACGATCCTGTTATCCCTTGCCTTTACAATAAATATTGGCATTGCCCAATCGGATGAACTGGTCGATGATACAACTGAAGAAACTTTTGTAGACATAGCTCCTTATGAAGGTCCAATAGGTCCGGGCAGTGCTTTATACGGATTAAAAATTGCATTTGAGGACTTTGGTGAAATCTTCACGTTTAATGAGAGCCGAAGAATCGAAAAACAAATAGAACATGCAAGATCGCGGATAGCTGAGGCAAAAACTGAATTAAGAAGCAGTAATGGGGATTACGCCGATATAGCGATTGAACGATACAGGGAAAAAATCAACTCTATTGATGATTCAGTTTCGAAAACCACCGGAAATGTTTCAGAACTTTTCGATGCACAGAGGAAGATTATTAGGCATCAGTTCGTCCTGGAAAGGCTTCTTGATGATTACCCTGATAACAAGGGACTAAAGAGAGCTCTGGATAACAGCGCGCAACTTGAGGATAAGTTTGAATCCAGGACTGACCGGAGATTTATACGCATGTTCCGAAATGAGCCGCCTTTTTTGAGGCAAGGAATAAGAGAAAGTAATGATACAGAAATCAACATCACGGGTGAACAAAAAGTTGGCGGAGATATCGAAGAAAGCGGTACAAGAGGTGGTTATCCAATGAAAATTCCACCAATGGGATGGTGGGAATAGATCTCAAATAATAAGTATTATCTTGAATTCGCCACTTACGGCTAAGTGATACGAATTTTTATGCCTTTATACAATTTGCCAGTTTACTTTTTACCAGCGTAATTTCAGACTATTATCCTGATATTTTTGATAAAATCCCCTAAAATACTGATAACTTTATTTGAAATATTGGACAGTACTTTAAATTTAAAGGCATTTGGAGGATATACAACGGTAAGTGTCAAATTGACCAGGAAATTCGTGAGGAACGTAAGCAGCAAATAACCTTTGACTGCAAGAGGACTCCAATGTCGTATCGGTCTCAACTCCAGTCCGTCTTTCAAACTCCGAATGAATTTTTTAGCTTTATCCCTATCTTTATACAAAGAAAGAATTTTTTCGGGTTCATCATCGACAGAACTTTCATGAGCAAAAAATCCCTCCAATCCATTGATGAAAGGATTACTTATCAGAGCAAGGGTTTTTTGGATACTTCCATGCAGAATAATGTAACCATCTTTCGTTATGACTGAGCCAAGTTTCTTTCCTTTTTTGGCTTTCTTCAGGTCCTTATCGTTTTTTTCGAGAAGCTTTAGATATTTCTTCTCTCTTTTTTGTAGCTGCTCATGATACAGCTTTTCTGAAAAGAAAATATAATTTGTTTCATCCTCTTTTCAGTTTGACACACTCATAAAATGGACCACTCATTTCAGATATATTTGAGTTTCCGTTCTTTTTTCCCTGCAGGAAAAACTGAATAATTGAGTTGTAGCTTTTCTTATTTTTAGCTTTCAAAGTAAGATAATGATATTTATAGTTAAAAACGTAACTTTTATAACTAATTAGGTAATATAGTTCAATGTGGCAAGACCAGAAAATATCACTATTGAGCGGCATATAACAGCCGAAGAACTGCAAGAGAGAATAAAATCCTTGGAAAAAGATGTAAAAGTATTGCAGAGATTGTATTTCATAAAATATCGTTATGAAGGAGCAACGGTTGAAGAAGCGGCCAGTCGAGTAGAAATATCAAAGCCGGTGGCTTATATATGGCAGGATAGATGGAATAAAGAAGGATATGAAGGTTTGAAACCGAAATTTGCAGGAGGAAAACCATCAAAACTTTCTGATGATCAAAAAGAACAATTAAAGAAAATCCTGAATAAACGGGATGACTGGACAACAGAGGAAATTAAGAAACTCATATCAGACGAGTTCATGGTTGAATATTCTCTGAAGCAAATACGAGTTATCGTGAGAACATTTGGCATGAAACTTGCGAAACCATTTCCACATGATTACCGAAGACCAAATGATGTAGAAGAGATCTTAAAAAAAACTACCTGAAATGAGTGAGGATACAATCATAGGTTTTCTTGATGAATCATCACCTCAAACAACGGCGAAATTCGTTTGGATTTTATGCATTGAATGGAAAATCTGTAATTAACTTTAAGGAGCATTCAAGAAAAGAAGATGTCTGTGAATTTTTGACAGAAATTAGAGCCAAAAATCCTATAAAAAATATTATTCTTATTTTTCAGAAATTTTCATTAAAAATGAGCTTTGCAAAGGGATGGATTGAAAAATTCCTTAATAATAAGTTAGAAATGTTTGGTTCTTAACTATGATGGAAAAATAATAGGTTCTGTAAGGGCATTCGAAAAAGGCGAGACCTGCTATATAGGAAGGCTTATTGTGCACGCAGATTATCAAAATCAAGGGTTTGGAACAAAACTACTGAATAGAATAGAAAATATTTTTAATAGCAAAAGATTTGAACTATTCACAGGACATAGAAGTGAAAAGAATCTGTATTTATATCAAAAGCTTGGTTATAAAATATTCAAAAGTGAAAAAATCACCGACAGCTTAAGTTTCATATACTTGAAAAAGAATAATAAAAAATTATAGGAGCGAATAAACATTTTTGAGAATAACCAGAAGGATTTGAATAAGGTAATGTGTTATTCTATTTGATTTTGACAAAAATCTTCTTTCTCGTTACTGGTATTAATTTTTTCCATTCGATAGTGCAATCTTTTTCTATCTTAAAATCCTCAGTTGTTGAATTTGGTGAGTTCCCGTTAACTTCATAAAGGTAAAGTCCCTCTTCTCCGTCGATAGCCATAACAAACTCTTTATCACCAACAGTTTTTAATTCTACCCCGGATACTTTTCTCAGAGCTTCCAGGATACTGGCACCTTTTTGCAGATCAATCGTGTGTGAGTCGGCAAGTTCATCAAGCATACCATACATGTTTTTTATTTTACTGCCAAGCACATGGGTTTTGCCAAACCTTCTTATTTCAATTAAATTTGCTCTTTCCAGAAGCTTAGCATGTTTAGCCACTACCGGAACAGAGAGATTTAATTCTTTTGCAATACCTGTGATATGCATTTCTTCCTTAGCCAATATTCTCAGCATTTTTAATCGCGTAGTACTGCTGAGTGCTTTAAAAATATCGTTAGCCATATGGATAACAACTATTGCCTTAAAGAGTAAATATTTTACCCTTCATGATTAAGCAGGTTAATTGAGGTATAATAATGACAGAAATGATTAGTGAATACAGGTATGGATATGAGTATCGATATGAATTGGACTATGCAATGCTCGCAAAGCTTGCAGTAATTTTTTTGACAATCGCCCTTGCGATTTATATTATAGGATTTTCAAACTTTGAAAGCTTTCCGGCACTCCACGAGGGATTCCATGACTTACGCCACGCAGCAGGCTTCCCCTGCCATTAAAGACTCACTGGATTTTATATCAATCCTGAAAGCAGGAATTGTAACAGGTATGGTTGCAGGCACAGCCCTCGGAGGACTTCTCCTTTTGTTCCTAACGCCAATCATATTGGAAGCAGAAACTTACGAAATCCAGATACCTGATTCCCATCCATTAATTCCAAGGAATATTGTTCACTTCTGGACATTTGCTGGAGCAATAATGCTTGGAATCCTCTATTCTATAATATTCACTTTTGTGTATACTATGGTTCAACACGGGATTCCTGTAAAAAATGTTGGGTTTAAAAGTCTGATTCTGGCTTTAAACGGTTTTTTAGTAGCGGTGCTTATCCCTTCTCTCTATCTGCCGCCTAATCCGCCTGGCATGGTGACCTCGCTGTCTGTGATAATAAGGCAGAGCATCTTTATCGCTATAATCATTGCTGGTATCCTTGCTTCAATAGCCTTCTGGATTATTTATTTACGTTTATCCCGGAAATATAATCCCATGCCTGGATTATCAATAGGAGCAATTGCCTTTGTCGTCATAATTATCACTGCATCTTTATTGTTTCCCCCTAATTCCAACATACCTTCAATTCCTTCAGATTTACTATGGAAATACAGGGTCGAGAGCCTTGGAGCTATGTTTGCTTTCTGGGTAACTATGGGAGTAATGGTTAATACCATGCTGGAATATTTTAGACCACACTTTAGGATTTCAGAAAACTAACGCTATTAAACACAGAAAGTTTGGGAGAAAAGTTTTCAGTTCATGCATGAGATCCAGAATAGATATCCCACGGTGAAGTAAAGTATTAATCATCAAGAAGCCTACTGAAATCATAGATGACAAAAGAATCCCCAAGGATAGAAGAATATCTTGAATATATATATAAACTGCAGGAGATGCATGAATCCGCCACAACCTCGAAATTAGCCCAGCGCCTGGAGTTAGCCCCTTCATCCGTTTCAGAGATGCTAAAGCAGCTTGAACAGAAAGGACTTGTAGAGTACGCTGAGAAAGGAGTGGTATTGACAAAAGAAGGTGAACTTAAAGCCAGGAAAGTGATAAGAAAACATCGCCTCTCAGAGCGCCTGCTTACGGATATTCTGGGTTTTAAATGGGATAAAGTTCATGAGGAGGCATGCAGGCTTGAACACGATATAAGTTCTGAGATGGAGGACAAAATCGAAGAGAAACTGGGCAATCCCAGAACATGTCCGCATGGTTATCCGATACCTGATAAAGAGGGATTGATAGTCCAGGATAATACTGTAAAACTTTCAGAACTCAAAGCAAATGAAAAAGGAGTTATTATAAGCGTCTTTGAGGAGAACTCTGAGATGTTGCAGTATCTGGGCAGTCTTGGATTATATCCTGAGATAGAAGTAAAAGTAAAGAGTGTCGCTCCTTTCGGAGGACCGATCCTTATCAGGGTGCCAGGGTCGGAAATATCAGTAGGAAAGGAACTCGCAGAAAAGATAATGGTGCAAAGGAAGTGAACCCGGGCAACAGTTATACTGAGCGCCCGGCTTAACAGAACCACATCTATCCCAACTCTTTCTATATAAATTCTTTCAGGTTTTATGCGCCCCTATGGATGGTCTCTGGAATACTGGCAGGAATGATCCCTGCTTACCATGAGTCGAAACTAAGGCCAGCTGATGCCTTAAGATATGAGTAAAGGGAATTAGGAAGTATTATATAGGATTCACAACGATTTATTTAACACTTCCCGGCTATATCTGAGAGTAGTAGTAATTGGGGAGGAAGAGGAGGAAAATATATGAATAATAAAAGATTAGCTGAATTGCTTCTGGTATCAATAGTAATTCTTATAGCAACACCGACAACTTTTGCAAAGCCCGAGTATCTTACAAATCTTACGGCAATTTATGGCGCAGGTTCATGTGATACCTGCCATATTAATGGTGCAAGCGACGGACCACGTACCGGTTACGGAACATTATTTGAGAATCAGGTAGATCACCTTACTAATGCCAGTGAAGCCCTGATAGCTATAGGGGCACCGCCAACCGCAACTGTTACATCAACTGTCACAACGACCATGGCAGCAACTCCAGGGGTTACCACAGGAACAACACCAGGAATCACAGAAACAGAAATACCAGGAATTATAGAAGAGACAGAAATACCAGAAGAGACCACAGAAATACCAGAAGAGACCACAGTAACAGCCACAACAACACCCAGATCTCCCGGATTTGGAATTATAATTTCTATAGTTGGATTATTTGCCTGGGCTATTCTTGAAAGGCGAAGAAATAAATAATTGGGGCAAATTCTGCCTCAATTTATCATATTTTGTCAGTATCTTAATGATTAATACATACCAGATGCATATTGGTATCTATGGCAAAAGATAGACATGTTATGGAAGCTCTCGGAAAAACCCGGGTAGTTGTTGAGAATGGAAAAGTCATTGAAGTCGGTGAACCCCAGACAGAATACTGCCCTATATTTGATAAGGTGCGCGGGATCAAGAAATTCACCTCAAAGTCCGCAAAGGAAAATATCGAGTTCAGGATTAAGGATTTTGGCCTTTTCACGAAGGACAGGGCTGTTGAAATGGAAATATTCGTAGGGTTTGGGGCAAGTGAGACTTTCATGACAGGACTGCGCCGGGGTCTAATTGATACCAGCGTGACTGCATGCGACGGCGCCGGCACTGTGATCACGAACAATCCAAAACTTGCACAGGGTATGGGGTCTCGCATTTCAGGATTGTCCGAGACTACGCCAATACCTGAGCTTATTGAACGGATACAGGAAGTTAATGGTATTGTTCTTGACCCTGCAACCGCTGCTCTTGACCAGGTAGCAGGTGTGAAAAAAGCGATAGAACTGGGCTATAAAAAAATAGGGGTATCCGTAACAAATGTCAGGGATGTCCGGGAAATAAGGGAACTTGAGAAAAAACACAATGTCCAGATAATCGCATTCGGTGTACATACTACAGGTATGCCTGAAAATGAAGCAAAAGAATTCGTAGACCTTGTGGATATGACCACAGGATGCACTTCAAAATGGATCCGGGGCTGTGTGGCAGGGAAGACCATCGCCCAATTCGGTACTGCAATCCCCATATTTGCAATAACACAATGCGGCAAAGAAATGCTGCTTGAGCGGGCAAAAGAAGTGACAGACCCAATCCTGATAAATACGATGAAACTGCCGGTACAGCCGGATGAGAAGCAGCCAAGACCGCTTATTTAAAAATTTTTATTTTTAAAAATCAAATCAAATGTGATCCCTGACTTTCTCAAAAATGCTCTTGCCCCTTGTTCTTTCTCCACTTATCTGGGCAAATTCCCGCAGTAGCTCTTTTTGCCTGTCTGTCAGCTTTGTGGGAACTTCCACCTTTATTTTCACAAGCTGGTCGCCCTTCCCGGAATAATGAAGACCTGGCATTCCTTTGCCTCTAAGACGGAACACATGACCGTTTTGCGTCCCGGGCGGAATTTTCATCTCAGCCTTACCATCAAGAGTGGGCACGATTATTTCATCACCAAGAGCAGCCTGCGTGAAGCTGATGGCAGCTTCCATTATGAGGTCATTCTCATTACGGGTAAAAATATTATGAGGTCTCACATTTATTTCCACATAGAGATCCCCGGGTGGTCCGCCTTTCCCGCCAGCTTCGCCCTCACCTGGTACCCGCAGCCTCGAACCCGTATCAACACCTGGCGGGATCTTCACTTCGATCTTACGTCTTTTCTGGACAGTACCACTGCCATGACAGGTCGTGCAGGGAGAATCGATAATGGTTCCTGTTCCGTGGCATGTCCCGCACGTGGAAGTGGTCATGAATCTGCCAAATGGTGTATTCTGTGTCCTGTTTACCTGGCCGCTGCCGCGGCAGGTTGAACATGTCTTTGGAGATGTTCCGGGTCTTGCCCCGCTTCCATGGCATACATCGCAAGTTTCAGTTCTCGGGACTTCCAATTCCACTGCTTTGCCCTTTGCTGCATCTTCAAGATTTATGGCTAATTCGTAAAGCAGATCCGAGCCCCTGCTTGGACCCTCACGCCTTCTCCCTCCTCCCTCTCCTCCGAAAAAGATATCGAATATGCTGCCTCCACCCCTTCCGCGTCCTCCCATACCCCCCATGCCGATATCACGGAAAAGGTCTTCGAAATCCACGCCCCTGAAAATATCCTCCTGTGAATATCTCTGATCAATACCAGCATGTCCGAACTGGTCATATTGCTGCCTTTTGCTCTGGTCTGATAACACTGCGTAAGATTCGGATATTTCCTTGAACTTCTCCTCAGCATCAGGTGATTTGTTCTTATCCGGATGGTATTGCATCGCCAACTTACGATATGCTGATTTTATATCATCTGCTGAAGCTTTTTTATCCACACCAAGGATTTCATAATAGTCGCGTTTAGTAGCCATAATTTATAAAAACCAATATCTATTTTTTTATCTAAATGCCTTTGCATTAAAATATAAGTTGTGGTTTTCAGATTCACACAATGTTCACACCCTCATTTATAAACAGGTGAATCAAATGAATATTCGGCACTTAGACTAAGGATTGTTATGCCTATTAGAATAAATATATTTTTGATGACTATTTCCAGGTCAATAAGGATTTCCTGGATAACGAGGTAAGAGAATGGAACCCATACGCTTGCCGAAACTTAGTCTTTTAGCCAAATTTACCATAATCAGCTTTCTCATAACAGCTGCCATTGCCATTGCCCTTGGATGGGGCATCCAGCAGCAGATGGAACAAAATGCGCTTTCGCAAGCCACCCAGAACACTGCTGACCAGGTTTCCACTATTCTTAACCAGAAACTGCACCGGGCAGATTTCAATGGAACTCTTGACCCTGCCAGATATGAAGAGATTGATTCACTGATCCGGCAGAACGTACTCAATAAACATGTCGTCCGGGTAAAAATATGGAACCGTGAAGGTCTGCTTCTTTACTCGGATGAGAAAGAGCAAATAGGGCAAAGTTTCACTGATAATGATGAACTCAATGAGGCTCTTGCAGGCAAGATCGTGAGTGATGTTTCTCCGGAGAAAGAAGAAAACAAAGAAGAAAGAGAACAGTATGGAAGGCTTTTCGAAGTGTATGTACCCCTGCTACCCGCGGATTCCAATCAGGTGGCTGGCGCTTACGAAATATATCAGGACATGGACATGCTTGAACCTGGCATTGCCAGAATGCGTAACTTTGTATGGGGAAGCATCGGCCTTGGATTCCTTGTCCTTTATGGCTCGTTATTTGTTTTTGTACGCAACGCCTCAAGGGAACTTATCCACCGCAACAAGGAGAATGAGAGACTCTATGAAGAGACAAAGATGCAACTGGCAGAACTCCAGCGTGCTGAGAAAGAACTCCTCAAGCGCACAACAGAACTGGAATCAGCCAACAAAGAGCTTGAAGCGTTCAGCTATTCAGTTTCCCATGACCTGAGGGCGCCACTGCGGGCAATCGACGGTTTTTCCCGTGTTATGTTAGAGGAATATAATGATAAATTAGATGATGAAGGCAAACGATATTTGAATATAGTCAGGGACAACACGCAGAAAATGGGACAACTTATCGAGGATCTTCTCGCCCTGTCCCGTTTGGGGCGAAAAGAGATGCAGGTATCCAGGATAGATATGACTAAACTTGCAAAAACTGTGTTTGATGAGATCAAAGAAGCAAACCCCGGACGAAATATCCAGCTTGAAATAAAAACACTTCCACCTGCATATGGAGACCAGGCGATGATTCATCAGGTTCTCGTTAATCTTCTCTCAAACGCCATTAAATTCACACGATTTAAAGAAAAAGCTGTTATTGAGATCGGCAGCATTGTCCGAATGAATGAAATTGTCTATTATGTCAAAGACAACGGTGTCGGGTTTGATATGCAGTATTTAAATAAGTTGTTTGGAGTATTCCAGAGACTGCACAGCACCGAGGATTTCGAAGGAACCGGAGTGGGACTTGCCATAGTCCAGCGCATTATCCACAGGCATGGCGGAAAGGTATGGGCTGAGGGAAAAGTCAACGAAGGCTCAACATTTTATTTTAATCTTTCAGAAGGAGGAATGAAAAAATGACTGATATAAGTGAAGTGGAAATCCTTTTAGTAGAGGATAATCCGAACGATGCTGAGCTTGCACTAAGGGCTCTTAAGAAAAATAATATTGCCAATAAGATACATCATGTGAAAGATGGGGCAGAAGCCCTTGAATTTATTTATTGCACCGGAGCTTATGCAGGACGCAACATGATGAGAAAGCCAAAAGTGATATTTCTCGACCTGAAGCTTCCAAAAGTGGATGGCCTTGAGATTCTGCATAAGGTCAAGTCTGATGAGAGGACAAGGACGATACCGATTGTGGTATTGACATCTTCCCATGAGGAGCGGGATCTTGTAGAGAGTTATAAATTTGGCGTGAATAGCTACATAGTCAAGCCCGTGGAATTTGATAAATTCGCCCATGCAGTTGCACAGCTGGGAATGTACTGGATGTTACTGAATAAACAACCCTGATGAACCATATTATTGAAAATAACCTGATGAAAAATGAGCTTCGGATACTGATACTCGAAGATGATGAGGCAGATGCCGAGTTGATACAATACGAACTGAGAAAAGCAAACATTATATTCAAGTCGCAACGTGTCCAGACAAGAGATGCTTTCCAGAAGAAGCTCTTCGATTTTGAGCCTGACCTCATACTGGCGGATTATACACTTCCAGCATTCGATGGCTCTTCCGCATTGCGGATGGTTAAAGAAAAAAATCCGGATGTGCCTTTCATTTTTGTTTCAGGGACAATAGGTGAGGATTTTGCGATCGAATCACTAAAGAGCGGTGCAACGGATTATGTCCTTAAGGATCGCTTGTGCCGCCTTGTTCCTGCAGTGGATCGGGCTTTATCTGAGGTAGCAGAAAAGATCGAATACAGGAAAGCCCGAAAAGCCCTGGAAGAATCCGAGATGAAGTTCCGTTCCGTGGTACAGTCAGCCAATGATGCGATTATTTTGACAGATGGCAAAAATGACATTATTTTCTGGAATAAGGGCGCTACGGCAATTTTTGGCTATCTGGAAGACGAAGTACTGGGCAAATCCATACAACATATCATGCCATGGCGTGCGGACGGCATAATAGGAAAAACGATTGAGACATATGGGTTAAGGAAAGATGGCAGTAAAATTCCTCTTGAAATTTCAATTGCCACATGGAATACCGGGGACCAACAATTTTATAGTGTGATCATGCGCGACATCACCGAGCGCAAGAAGGCAGAGGATATTTTAAAAGAAAAAGCCAGGGCTGAACTGTACGGTTTTATTGTAAGTGCGCTGCCTGTCTTTGCAAGGGGTGTTCCCTCACAGGTGAGGAATAGTCTTGTGAAGAATTTTGCCGGGCGCTTCGAGAATAATAACAGACCGAGGTTCCAGGAAGAAATGAAAAGGCTGGGATACGGCCAAAATATGGAGAGTTACAGCAGCATTGAGGACACAAATAAAATCCTTGATATTTATCTGTCATGGCTTGCGGGATTATTTGCCAGCTTTGGTGTAGAGGTAATAAAAAAATTCCATAGCGCCAATAGTTCCCTTGAATTATTGAATTGCCCATGGAGATGCGAGGCAAGAGGTAATCCGATATTCTGCTTTATCTGCCGTACAATCGTGATGCGAAGCTTTACCTGGACCTTCTTTAAAGGAAGTGTCAACCAGAATTCCAGCATAGCAAGTGGTTCAAATATATGTGTTTTTGAAATTCATGTAAAATCTGCGTCGATTGAAGGTATTAAAAATGAGGTATAATTAAGATTGAAGGTATTAAAAATATTGAGGTATGATTAATTATGAATATGACGATGGAACGAATTAAGACAGGTATACCAGAACTTGATAACATCCTTGGCGGCTTTCCTGCAGGTAAAACAATTCTTATCACAGGGGATCCTGGAACGGGCAAGACGATATTCGGGATGGGGTTTGCAAAATCATGTTGTGAGCAGGGGATAAAGACCGCCTATATATCAACTGAGGAGAGCGCCTGCGATCTTCGTCTCCAGGGGAAATCATTCGGATGGGCTCTTGAAAGTTTTGAGGAGAAAGGCATATTAAAATTCATAGATATAACAGGAAAGAGGGCAGCAGAGATAAAGTCCGCATTAAGCATCAGCATGGATGCCCAAAAAGGCAATTTTGAGGATCTGATTGATAATTTGCCAGAAGGCACAAGGGTACTTATCATAGATAGTCTTGGAAACCATACTTCCAACCTCATGTCATTTGAATTCAGGGACAGGTTCGATCTTCTTGTCTACAATCTGGCCATTAAGGGAATTACGGCACTGATTATACTTGACAGTGTTACATCAAAGGAATTCAACGATATCGCTCTTTTCTCAGCATACGGCGCAATCCAGCTTATGAAAAAAGAGAACCCGTACACGGATCGAAGAGAAAGGGTCATGGATATCGTAAAGATGAGGAATACAAAGACACCAATACAGCTTATAACATATGAAATTGGCCCAAAGGGTATCGAGCTTATTTCGGCCAGTGATGTCCCTCCGGAACCTTGAACACTGCACAGAATATTGCAGCAAAAAAGGTTCACACATTTTTCACACGTTAGTTTATTTGTAACACACAACGCTATCTAAAAGAGAATAAAATTATTATACTGTTTCGAGAGCTGAATGAGTTTACGATGACAATGAAAGTCCTTACAAATGAAATAGCAGATATTGGTGTTGGCACACTGATAATTTTCATTGCAATGGTATTGGTTGCAGCCGTGGCGGCAATTGTGTTGATTTATTCAACAGGAGAGCTCCACCAGAAAGCAATAATTACATCTAAGGATGCTACTGCGACAATTGCAACAAATTTTCAAATCGAAAACGTAGTTGGAGACAGGGTAAACTCTACCATGCCAGGCCTTCAACCTGGTATCCAATCTTTGTTAATTCGAATCAAACCAGAGGTGGGGACTGAATCAATGGATCTAAGGCAAATAATGATAATCTTAAATGAACATCAGTTTTTGAATTATTCAAATAATAGTGATATGGTAAATACATTTGGCGCGTCCATCATACGCGATATTGATGGATCTTTTGCTGCGAATTATCCGGTTCTTAACAGTGGAGATTTAGTAGATATTAACGTTCATGCTCTCAATCATACAAATCCGATCCTTGTTCCAAGACAAACTATCTCAATATATATTAATCAGGAACGTGGGGCATCTATACATCTTGAAATAACAGCACCATACTCTTTTGGAATAGATAGATATATAAAACTTTATCCATGATCTATACGACGATCGGTATCATTTCCCCGCATTCCGGGCATTTCCCATCCTTGATCTTAACAGTACCCACCCTGAATCCCAGGCGGTCAATAAGCAGGGCATTGCACTTCGGACAATACGTATTCTCATACTTATGCCCACCAACATTTCCCAGATACACGAATCTCATCCCAACTTTTTTTGCGATATTATAAGCCATCTCAAGAGTATCAAGAGGCGTGGGATTAATGCCATTCATCTTATACATTGGATGGAATCTCGTAAAATGCATAGGCGTGTCCATACCCAGGTTATCATGCACCCACCGCACGATTTGTGTAATTTCCTCAGATGAATCGTTCTTTGTGGGTATGATAAGCGTTACAGTTTCCACATGCATTCCCAGTTCCTTAGCCAGCTTTGTTGATTCAAGGACTGGAGCCAGCCTTGCGCCGCAGGTTTTCCTGTAGAAATCCTCGGAAAATGATTTAATATCCACGCGGTAGGCATCAAGATATGGTGCCATTCTTCGAAGCGCCTCAGGGGTGATGTAGCCGTTTGTCACATACACCGTTTTTAGCCCCGCCTTTTTCGCAAGCACCGCGCTGTCAAAAGTATATTCATGCCAGATGGCGGGCTCATTATATGTCCAGGAGATCGATTTTGACCCGTATGCCAGCGCCCGGTTGATTGCGGCTTCAGGTGTTATCTCCATCGTATAAGATTCTTCCGGATTAACCTGGGAAATATTCCAGTTCTGGCAGTGCTCGCATCTGAAATTACACCCTATTGACCCCAGGGAATACGAAAGCGTACCTGGCAGGAAATGATAAAGCGGCTTTTTCTCGACAGGGTCAACTGCTTCACTCGAAACGACATTGTATATCAGCGTGTAGATTTTTCCGTTCCTATTTTGTCTTGTCCTGCATATCCCTACTTTACCTTCTGTAATAGTACACCTGTGAGAACAAACATGACATTTCACTTTTTTGTCCGCAAGCTCATCAAATAGTACCCCTTCCTTGATCATCACTTATCACTCCTCATTAAGATTTATATATTTAATATTTATTATAATTTATATTATTATAATCTATATATCTCAGGTTTATACATATATCCCCGGCCTGGTTTCTATCTGTTTTGAGCGTTTCTTTCGCAGATCATCCTTGATCTTTTCATAATAGCTCATTATATCAGGCGTGACAGACGGTCCGGTCTCTTCAATTGCAGAAAGGAAATGCTTGTGGCTCACTTTTTCTGCGTTTATATTCTCTCGCATCGCAATGCGTCCCGCTTTCTTGCACACAGCGGCAATATCCGCACCTGTATAATCCTGGGTTATCCTCACAAATTCCCCCAGATTCACATCATCAGAGAGCGCCATTTTCTTCGTATGGACTTTAAAAATCTCTAATCTTGTCCTGGGATCAGGAACAGGAACAAGTATCATCTCATCAAACCTTCCGGGCCGCAAGAGCGCAGGGTCGATTATATCAGGCCGGTTTGTCGCACCGATTATCACAACTCCCCTGAGTTCCTCAAGACCATCAAGTTCTGAGAGCAATTGATTCACAATTCGCTCTGTTGCAAGTGGCTCGCCCTCGGCAGTTCCTCTTACAGGCGCAATAGCATCAAGCTCGTCAAGGAATATTATAGCAGGTGCGACCTGGCGCGCTTTCTTAAAGATCTCAGCTATATGCTTTTCAGATTCGCCATACCATTTTGATAAAATATCGCTCCCCTTTACGGTCATAAAGTTTGCCTCGCTTTCATAGGCAATAGCTTTAGCCAGAAGCGTCTTTCCAGTGCCAGGGGGCCCATACAGGAGAACGCCTTTTGGTGCTTCAACCCCTATCCGCTTGAATGATTCGGCATACCGCAGCGGCCATTCCACAGCCTCAGAAAGCAGATCTTTAACACTCTCAAGTCCGCCTATGTCATTCCAGGAAACATTTGGCACTTCAAACAATATTTCACGAAGGGCTGATGGCTGTATTTCCTTCATTACGTCTTCAAAATCCGAAGCATTAATAATGAGTTTATCAAGCGTCTCTTTGGATATGACCTTCAGTTCAAGGTCAATTTCAGGAAGAACTCTTCGAAGAGAGGTCATTGCAGCCTCGCGGCATAATGCTGCGATATCTGCGCCCACAAAGCCATAAGTGCGATCCGCAAGTTTATCAAGACTGACATCTTCAGCAAGAGGCATACCGCGTGTGTGTATCTGGAATATCTCGTGCCGCCCTTCCCTGTCAGGTGCCCGAAGCTCTATCTCACGGTCAAACCTGCCCGGACGGCGAAGCGCCATGTCAAGAGCTTCAGGACGGTTTGTCGCCCCGATGACGATCACATTCTTCCTTGATTTCAGGCCGTCCATAAGAGAAAGAAGCTGAGCCACGACCCGGCGCTCCACCTCGCCTGTTACTTCGGCTCGTTTTGGTGCAATGCTGTCGATCTCGTCAATGAAGATTATGGCAGGGGCATTTTTTTCGGCCAGATCAAAAGCTTCACGAAGCTTGTGTTCGCTTTCCCCGTAATATTTTGACATTATCTCAGGACCATTGATCGTGATAAAATACGCCTCACTTTCGTTTGCCACGGCTTTTGCAAGCATGGTTTTTCCTGTTCCAGGCGGCCCGTGAAGAAGCACTCCTTTTGGGGCATCAATACCCAGCCTGTTAAAAAGCTCAGGGTGCTTAAGAGGCAGTTCAATGATCTCCCTGATCTTACTCAGGGCAGGTTTTATACCGCCAAGGTCTTCATACATTACCTCAGGCAGTTCTGCAGGAAGCTCAACAGCTTCAGGCAAAAGCTCCACTTCAGTGACATCGGTTATCTTGACTATCCCGGCAGGAGATGTTGAAAAAACATGCAGTTTTATCTCGCCAAGTCCAAATGAGCCGCCAAAGAATTCCGGGAATACCTGTTCGAACATTACATCCGTGCCCATTGATTCCCTCGGCCGCCTGACGCTTGTTGTCGATATGATGTCTCCCTTTGAGACCGTCCTGTTATGAAAAATTGCACGAAGACTTTCAGCTGGCGCATAAATATGAATATTCTTTGTCACCGGGGCAAGTGTGACTTTTTTTGCTTCTTTCCATTCTGCTACTGAAACTTCCACATATTCCCCGAGGCCTGTCCTGGCATTTGTACGTATAAGGCCGTCCATTCTTATGACATCAAGCCCTTCATCCTGCGGATATGCCCTTCCAACCACAGCAGATGTAGAATGCTGCTCTCCTTTTATCTCAACTACATCAAAAATATTGATACCTATTAAGTTCCGATACTTTTCATCAATCCGGACGATCCCTTTTCCTACATCCCGCTGGTCTGCCTCAACTACTTTCAACCTAATTGATTTTTCCATATTACCCCGTATTAGTTGTTATTTTATTAAACCTGTTAAACTAAACTCTTATTATGTGACTACCATTATAATATTTGGTGAAATTATTATGGAAAGCCATACAATCATACAATTATAGATAGCTACCTTAAAGAAGAAATAATTAATGGATTAAAACAGGTGAAATCAATAATAAATGATTTCTCAAAGATTGATCATATCTATTAATCTCTCTGCCCATACGAGTTTTTTCTTCTTAAGAGGAGTTACGTTCGTATCTTTAAAATCAAATCCGATCAATGTGATTGACTTTGCTCCCATTTCCTTTGCAATAAAAACGCACCTGTCACCATCAGTGAAACCACCAAAATTATAGACATTGTTAAGGGGCTTTGATTGCGTAGTTCCTATCACTCTTTTCAGGCGCGGTAACTCTTCACCCAGCGTATCAATGTTATCACCATGGGCATGCACAACCATTATGGCGCCAAGTTCGTTGGCTTTTGCTTCATCGTCCATATTGCCATCAAGGTCTGTAACGATTATATCCGGGGTAATTCCGTTGTTCATCAGAACACTGGTTGCACCGTCAGCAGCCATTACCACATATTTTTTAAAATCAATTTTTTTTATATCATCCTTAAGACAGGGCGCTTTGCCGCATACAAGAATATCCTTTACATTGATAGCCTTTTGCAGTAATTCGATCTCAATAACATCAGGGGGTTTTTTCCTTGCCTTTGTTTCAAGCATTTTTGAAAGCAGGCGAGCAGAATTTTCATCATATATCCTGTCAAAATGCATATCTTCAAGGATCAGTTTATATATCGGTTCCCATTCCTCAAATTTCATATTAAAACGATGAAAAATAATTATAGTAAAAGCAAATGAACGCATATTTGTTAACCTTATCTGCGTTCATCTGTGTTTATCTGCGGTTCGTTCTTGATTTTTATGCTATCGGTTTTTCATCCTCAGAGGATAATTTCAATATCCAGTTCCTCAGCCAATTCCTTGTAGCGGTTCCTTATTGTCACTTCAGTTATGCCTGCGACTTCGGCAACTTCGCGCTGTGTTCTCCTGTCACCGCACAGGATCGAGGAAATATAAATTGCTGCGGCAGCAACACCTGTAGGGCCTCTTCCGCTTGTAAGTTCTTTTTCGGATGCCTGCCTCAGGATCTCTACGGCCTTTGACTGGACTTCTCCGCGAAGAGTGAGTCCTGAGCAGAAACGCGGCACATAATCAATTGGCGATGTCGGGACAAGCTTCAGGCCAAGTTCTCTTGAGATGAACCTGTATGTTCTTCCGATCTCTTTCCTGCTTACTCTTGAAACTTCTCCGATCTCATCAAGGGTCCTGGGAACATTGCACTGCCTGCATGCTGAATACAAAGCTGCTGCTGCAACGCCCTCAATGCTTCTTCCCCTGATAAGGTTCTTATCAACGGCTTTTCGATACACGACGGCTGCTGTCTCTCTCACGTTCTGGGATAAACCGAGCGCTGATGCCATTCTGTCAAGTTCTGATAATGCAAATGCAAGGTTCCTCTCGGTCGCATTGCTTACACGTATGCGGCGCTGCCATTTCCTGAGGCGGTATAACTGCGCCCTGCTTTTACTGGATATGGATTTCCCATATGAGTCCCTGTTTCTCCAGTCTATCATAGTGGATAATCCTTTATCATGAATAGTGTAGGTCATTGGCGCACCGACACGAGACCGTTTCATTCTCTGGTCATGGTCAAAAGCTCTCCATTCCGGACCCTGGTCAATAAAGTCTGCATCAACTACAAGGCCGCATTCATTGCAGATAAGTTCAGCCCTTTCATAGTCATGAACAAGGGCGTGGCTCTTACATTCGGGGCACTCCACCGTTGCTTTCTCGAACTGACCGACCTTTTCTTTTTCTTTCTTCTGCCTGATGCCTTCTTTTATTTTCTCTCGTTCGGTCTTCTCAATTTCCTTTACTTTTTCAATTTCTACCATTTCACACCTTTCCTTTATGCCAAATAGACTCTTTCCTTTTTTAATTTCGTTATTTCCGAGTCTTTGATTTCATTGAATAACTTGATAGATATGTAGGGATTCTTCTCCGGACCAAATAGTTCTTTTACCCTGCCTATCCTTTTCATAGTTTTTGTAATAACCATTGAATTCGGGTATAGGGCATTTGATTCAAGTGTTTTATCGGCGCGTACTATCAGTATATTATCGATAGAATGAAGAACAGTTCCTAATCTTTTCAATTTTTACCTCAGCGAAAGAGTTATATATTCAAATATGTAGTATATAAGCGTATCGCTTACTATTTATTTGTTATGGTCAATAATAAAGTTTTTTATGTCCTAAAAGAATATTTATATCAATCAAGCCTCTTATATGATCATATGGAATATATCGAAACAACATGCCCTTCATGCTCACCAGATACAGAAGTTAACCATATTATCCTTAAAGGGAGGAAAGAAGAATTATTGCAGTGCCAGGAATGTAAGTCGGTCCATAAGGAGAAAAAACCACAAAATTTACTGGTAAGGGTGATTGTAAGCAAGGGAAAAGAATCAGTTCATACAAGAGCAGTGCTTTCCGGTATTATACGAAAAGACGATGAGATCCTTATAGATGATGAAACAACGGGTGAAGCGTATCTTGTAAAAATAACTTCTATAGAAGGTAAAGATAAAAGACTGGATGAGGCGAATGCAGACGTTATTAAAACGATATGGGCAAGGGCAATAGATGAAGCCATTGTGAAATTTGCAATAAGCCACAGGGAAACCACAGAGTCCGTATCTATGCGAGTACCGGGTGACAGGGAATTTGTTATCGGGGATAAAGTGGAAGTAAACAACCGGAAATTAAAGATAGTACGGATAAAAATAAGGGATGGCGGATTTAAGAGCAGAAAAGGTGTCTCTATCAAAGCAAAATATATAAAGCGGATATATGCTGATTCCGGTATCAAGGAACCTAAACGATTTTCAAGGGCGAAAGGAGAGCGTGTTGTGATCAAAAAGAGGGAGTCATTATGGAGTTTGAGGTCAAAAGTAACCAGCTGATCGAGGAATTGAGGCAGCACGGGATACGTGAACGTGTGCTTGGTGCGATGAAAAGCGTCCACAGGCATCTTTTTGTTCCTGAAAGAGAACAGGAGAATGCATATGGCGATTACCCATTAATGATAGGTTTCAATCAAACGATATCGGCCCCTCACATGGTTGCGATAATGTGCGATCTTCTCGATATAAGGGATGGAATGAAGGTTCTTGAGATCGGAGCAGGGTCCGGATATCATGCTGCTGTCATGGCAGTACTCGCAGGCAGCGGGCATGTTTATACTGTTGAAAGGATCGAACCCCTGGCATTACTTGCCCGCCAGAACTTAAAAAAAGCAGGTATTGAAAATGTGACTGTGATCGTTGGGGATGGATCGCTTGGTCTTCCCGAATATGCACCATATGACAGGATAAGTGTCGCTGCCGCATCTCCTGAAATACTTGATACCCTGACTGACCAGCTTAAAATCGGGGGAAAATTGATCATACCTGTAGGAAAAAATTATCAGGAATTATATCTTGTTACGAAGACCGATGGTTTGAAAAAAGAAGTGAAAGGGGACGTAGTATTTGTACCCCTTGTCGGAAAAAAAGGGTTTTAAAGCGAACGAAGTTCACCTGATTGGATTTTCTCGACCAGTTTGTTCCATTCATTCTTTTTCAATCTGACTATATTCGTATCTTCTCCGATCAATACTTCATCACCGACTGTTTCAACAGCCGGGCAGCAGCTTTTTTCACAAATATAAACTTTCATTTTATCACCTGATACAACTAAGCATGCAAAGATATTAATGTTTTTCATTTTTTATGATTTTTTCTCCAGAAATACATAAATACCAAACAATCAATCTAAGGCCAGAGGTACGATAATGTTTTTAATAGGTGAAGCTTTAATTGGAGAAGCACCGGAACTTGCTCACATTGATTTGATGATCGGAGAGAAATCAGGCCCTGTCGGACAGGCGTTTGCGAATGGTTTTACACAGCTTTCTATGGGACATACTCCCCTTCTTTCAGTAGTAAGGCCAAACCTTCTTGCAAAACCTGCAACACTTATTGTGCCAAAGGTCACTGTCAAGAACATGGCCCAGGCAGCCCAGATATTCGGACCTGCACAAACCGCCGTGGCAAGAGCCGTGGCAGATTCCGTTGAGGAAGGCGTAATACCAGAAGACCAGGTTGAAGATCTCAGTATTGTTGTAAGCGTTTTTATCCATCCTGAAGCAAAGGATTACAATAAAATATACCGTTACAATTACGGCGCCACAAAGCTTGCAATAGAACGCGCAATGCAGGGATTCCCGGATGTGAAGACCCTCATGTACGAGAAAGACAGGACCATGCACCCGATCATGGGATTCAAGGTCGTCAGGTTATGGAACCCGCCTTATCTGCAGGTTGCATTTGATATGCCGGATATCGAAGCTGTCAAGAATATCCTGAAACAGGTGCCACAGAGCGACCATCTTATCATAGAAGCGGGAACGCCTCTTATCAAGAGATATGGTGTCAATGTAGTACAATCTATTAGAGAGGCACGTCCGAATTCTTTTATTGTAGCTGATCTAAAGACACTTGATACAGGCAATCTTGAGGCGCGCATGGTCGCAGATGCAACTGCTGATGCAATTGTAATCTCAGGACTTGCGCCGATCTCCACTATCGAAAAAGCGATAATAGAAGCGAGAAAGACCGGTATTTATGCAGTCATCGATATGCTCAACGTTGATAAGCCGTTGTCAGTAATAAAAGGCCTCTCTGTCAAACCACATGTTGTGGAACTGCACAGGGCAATTGACACTGAAGGAAAGGCAGAACATGCATGGGGCGACATTTCAGCAATGAAGAAATTATCCGAGAGGCTGCTTGTGGCAGTTGCTGGCGGCATCCGTGTGGATACTGTTAAGGAAGCCTTAAAATCAGGCGCAGATATAATCGTTGTTGGACGAGCTATCACAAAAGCAAAAGATGTGAGATCTATGACAGAGCAGTTCATCGAAGAAATGAAGCAGCCTGAGATAGACCAGTACAGGATAATGACGGACTTTTAAAAGAAGTACGAATATAACAATACAATATAACTTTAGAGGTTGGGCATAAAGCCCTTCCTCTATATCCGTCATTTAAACAGGCTATTGTGGTTGCATTATTTTAAATACTTAATATTCACTTACAGCTGCTTCTAAGCGATCTTCCATGGATATAAAGAAATCCTGAGGGGTACTCATTCTATTTCTTGAAACCTGTTCATCTAATCTTTTAAGCAACAGCTTATCCATATCGGATAGATAGTATGCTCTCTCATTGAATATTTCGTCCATGGTGTCTTCATTAACGCCCATTTTTCTCACCGGTTAAGCATTTATTTTTTCTGAATATATAGTTTTTCCTTGACAGAAACTTTTTTTGACTGAATGCATAAATGATAATAACAAGCTGTCACATCAACTAACTATTATGCTTCGTCTTCATTTTTATCATGCCGACCAGTGCGACCCCAAAAAATGCACCGGGAAAAAGCTTGCAAGGTTCGATCTTGCAAAGCTCCATAAAAATCCAGGAACACTCCCCAGGCAGGCGATATTTCTTGATCCCTTCGCAGAGCAGGCGCTTTCTCCCGCTGATAATACAAAAAATGGCATAGTGGTTCTTGACTGCTCATGGGCAGAAGTGGAACGCGTGTTCCCGGTCCTTCAAAGACTTATGATGAAACACCGCGCACTTCCGTTCCTGCTTGCGGCAAATGCGGTGAATTTCGGGAAGCCTTTTAAATTAAGCACGGTGGAGGCTTTTGCTGCGGCGCTTTATATACTCGGAGAAAAGGAGCAGGCAGCGCTCATACTCAATAAATTCAAATGGGGTCCCGTATTTATTGAATTGAACCTTGAACCTCTTGAGAGGTATTCAAAAGCAAAGGACAGTACTGAGGTTGTGAAAATCCAGAGCGATTATTTAGTTGATGATATACAGGAATAAGATCGCTGCTTTTGGGAAATCAAATCTTCAATACTCTCATCCCAGAATTTCAGCCATTTCCGCAGGGGTTACTTTTTGCCTCATCGCCTGGTCTTCCCAGAGTTTCCTGAAATAATAGAAATATTCGTACAATTCATAAACATCTTTTGCATAAATTATCTGGTTATTTTCTATGATATTGATCTGAATATAAAGAGGTAATTCTTCAAAAAACCTGACGTCATATTTTTTTGAAAATACATCCAGTTTCCTGTATATTTCATTCAGTAAACCCAACTTGTCTTTGCATGAAGGTGAAATTATACAGATATCAATATCGCTTCTCTGCGTCTCCTCGCCTTTTGCCACTGATCCGTAAAGCAGGATAGCAAGAATATCATCCCGCAAAGACAGGAAAAGAAAGTCTTTCTTTATAGTTTTGATCTCAACCATATCCCGATTACCTCTGAAAAATCCGAATTTTTTCAAATAGCAGGTCGATATTTGTGTAGTCATCCTTCGGAATCAATTTTAAGTCTTTACATGCCATTGCAGCAATATCAAAAGATGCTTCCACCAGTTCCTGGAATGCTTTATAAACCGCCAGTCAGGTCTTTTTATCCTCAATAAAATCAGAAGGATCAAAGCCTGAAACCCATTCTTCAATATCCTGTCTTCTTTCAGAAATGAAGTTCATTTTATCTTTGTATCTTCTAATACGTTCGATATCCATCATATCTCCAGCTTTATTTAAGTTATTATAACCAATAAACTATATGATGATTATCTTTTATTTCCAGGGTTTTGAGTAAATTGGTGCCTATTTTGATTCGAAATCCACAGCGATCGCAGATTCCTTTGCAGCCATTATATATTTTGCCACTTCCAGATGGACTGGATGAACCTGGTATGCCTGCAAGTCATCCATTGAATCAAACTTCGTAATAAGTGCGATGTCATACGATCTCTCGGAGTGGAGAACATCGGTACCGACTTCCAGGTAGCGCAATACAGGGATTTTACCTTTACCTTTCAAACCCAGCAGGACGTCCCTTGCTTTTTCGATGCTCTGGGGGCTTTTATCTTTCAATTTAAAAAGGACAACGTGCGTGATCATAATAACTCCATCAGACTTCCAATTTCTCCTTTAACTGATTAATAGGTTCTGGATAGTGCCCTGCTTTCCTGTATTTTGTAGTGTAGATTGCCTTTTCAGGGCAATGATTGTAGCATCTCCAGCAAGCATAGCATCTGGCTGTATCGAAAACCGGCTTAGGGGAACATTTGATGGCTTCATAGGGACATAATCTCTCGCACAGCCCGCATTCGATACACAGCGCCTCATCGACGAATTTTTCTCCCATATCCTTGCGTGCTTTCGTAACAGAAAACGCTGGCACCAGGCGGTTCAATAAACCCGGCCATATATTTTTTCGCTTAAGTTCCCTGTCAGCAGATATAAGCCGGTCTAATTCATAGATAAATTTGTTAAACCTGCGCATTTCTTTTTCATTCGGAGCCTTCTCGTTACCCATGCCCCTCACTATCATGGGAGGATAGCTTTCAGGCGTATGAAGGGAATGCCCGGCGATAACAAAAAAACCCTTTTCAGTGACAAGTTTATCAAGGATTAAAAGTGTCTTTCCACTCATGAAACCATATGTATTGAACACGAATGCAGGCTTGTCATCCTGCTGCGGCAGTTTTTCCACGAAAGCCTGGATAATATCCGGAATTCTCCCGTAATTCGTGAAGGCGGCAAACCCGGCGATATCGTATTTTTCAAGGTCAGGAATGCCTCCTGTTATGATATCAAAAAGATCAAACTCGATGTTTTTCATCTTGCCAGCGATGTACCGGCATGCTAATTGCGTATTTCCTGAGCCTGAACAATAACAAATGATGCCTTTCATCTGGAGTTACTTCGCCACCATCAGCTTCCTTACAGGCTCAAGTATTTCGTTCATATACTCAGCCGCCGCCGTCTTCAAATCCATGGGATGCAGCGCCTTTGCAGCAAAATCAGCCTCAAGCGCCTCGTAACTGCTAAATTGCAGGTTGCCGCCGAATTTTTCGGGGCGCTTTATCACGATATCGGGATAGCGCGGCGTGATATGATACTTAAAAAGGGCAAGTACGGGGTTATCCTTCACTTCACCCTCCACGCAGAAAGCGCCTTTCATTTTCTTCTTCATATCCTCAACCGAATCATCAACCGAAATATAATTACCTTTGCTCGATGACATCTTCTTGCCGTCAAGACCAGGAAGAATTGGCGTGTGGATGCAAACAGGCGCCTTATAGCCGAGCTCCGGCAAACCTTCACGCGCCAGCATGTGGATCTTACGCTGATCGATGCCTCCCACTGCAACGTCAACGCCAAGATGAGCTATATCAAGAGCCTGCATAATTGGATAGATCATCTGGGATACTTTGGGGTCTTCGGAATTCCTGCTCACTTCATCCATGCTTCGGCGCGCCCGGTTAAGCGTGGTAGTGCGGGCAAGTTTAAGGACATCAAGCATGTATTCCGAACTGAGCTGGTATGAGGAGCCCAGCACGAAGTTCGTGTTCTTTTCATTAAGGCCAAGAGCAATAAAACATCTTTTGTTGTAATCAGCGATCTTTTGGACTTCATCCATAGTCCCTTTCTCATTAAGGTAAGCATGTACATCTGCAAGAAGCACCGTAATTTTGAAACCTGCCTGCTGGAGGTCAAGGAGCTTATTGACTGTTAGCACATGGCCCATGTGAATTTTCCCGCTGGGTTCATAGCCTACGTATGCAGTCGGTTGTTTTTCTGAATTGACCAGTGCTTCAAGCTCTTCTTTTGTTACAATCTCTTCTGTATTTCTTGTGATAAGCGCCAATTTGTCCATGATCGCAGATTCCTGTTACCTCAAAACCTGCGGTTCTATGTCAGGCAAGCACATAAACTCTACGATTATAAAGATCATTCTTTACGAATTGGCGTTCTCTGATATGGATTTTGGAATGTTCAATAATAACATCAGTATCAGCAAGGATCAATATCTGATCTCCTTTCTTTTATCAGATAACTCTTTCAAAAGAGCTTCTTTATTCCTGAATTCAACAGAGCCTCTCAATTCTTTAAGTTTATCAATATTTCTTCGCGATTTCACGAGCCGTTCAAAAAAATTGCTGAAGCTCTCGTTTGAACCCTTTATCGAGAGAAGCATTTTGTAAATATCTTCGCGTATTGTTATGGTCTTGGCTGTCATAAGTAAACATATGTTTAAACATATATTTAAATTAAAGCGCAGACAGCTTGCGATATGTCCTTCGCACCTGTCCGGGCTTCGCGCATCCCGCACGCGTCGGGGTCTGAAAGCGGGGGAAGGCTCGGGTTAGTACGGCGCACATCTGGCGCATATAGATTAATAGTGAAAATGAATCGGCCGACCTGATGAAGTGCTGCCTTTTATATTTGCTATGGAAAATCCTTATAAGGTTTAAAATATTAATGATATTGCATGGTAACCGAAACAGTGGCTGAATTGAGAAAGATTCGCACCGACCTTGATATGCTTACGAATTTATATTCTAAACTTGTTGATAGGCTGATCCCGGAAGAAGAACCTGAAGCTGAAGACCTTAAGGCGATAAGGAGCAAAGATAGAATAGCTTCGGAAGCCGAATTACTAAAGGTATTGGATGCATGACATTTGAAATAAATATCAAAGACAAATCTTTGAAATTTATTTCTTCATTGCAAAAACATGACAGGGCGCGCCTCAAAGAGGCAATGCTTGCCCTGAAGGAAGACCCGGTTCCCATAAAATCCCTTGATATCACCAAACTAAAGAGTGAAAAGAATAAGTATCGTATCCGTAAAGGTAAGTTCAGAATTGTTTACGAAGTTATCTGGGAACAAAAGGTTATCCTTATCCACAGGGTTGATTTTAGAGGGAACGCTTATAAATAAGAATATCTGAACTCTCCCGAAGGCAACCTTCAAGTTTGGCGCGCCGCATTTGATCGTGTCCTGTGCGCCTGTCCGGGCTTCGCGCACGCGCCGGGTCTGCCAGCGGGGCTGTGTATACGAGGATGGGAATCCAGGTATAGGGATTAAAGTTCTTCCCATTCTTCCAGCGTAATTATTCTTCCGATGAGTTTTTCCAATTCTTTGATCATCATTTTTTTAATAAAAACCCTGCGTTTACATGGATTCCATTTAAGCATGAGCCTCAATGCCTTGCGGGATACCTGTATTGATATCCGGATGATCTATCACAGGCAAAGTATCGCTGTGCCGTATTTTGACGATAAGCCAGCCTTCAAGGACTGATTCAAGTTCTTTCTGGCACTCAAAAAGCGTATTTCCAAAAGCTTTGTTAATATATTCTATAAGCATCAGGATCACCAATTTTGCATTCTGTATTTTAACTTATCATCAAGATCTACTTTTTATGTTCCTATTTCATCCGTCCCTCTTATTTCATCGTATACAGAAATTACATTATGATTTTGCAGGTCTATTGTGCAACCGCTTTATTCCCGGTTACATTTATCATAAGTGAACCGAATCGGGCTCCGGCTCTTCTGAATGTTCCCGATATACCTCTCATTTGTACCTTCTGGATAGGGTCATAATATTCTAACGACCAGGTTTCATTACTGTAAGATGCATTAACAGCGACCGAATGCGCCCTCCACCTGAACATTTTTAACTGTGGAAGTTCATCAGCAAGACGAAGCGCATTATCAAGACCGTCTCCTCCTGAGATTACATTCAAACGCTGAAAAGTATCATTGTATTGTGATGTTCCCTTCAAACCATTATATTCGTATATTTCTATTTTTGTACTCTCTTCTTTCTGTGCATACCAGTTGAAGGGATCCATAGTTGGAAAAGATTTAATCGAAACATCATGAAAAAATTGCTCTGCGCTGCTTTTTTCTGTAAATCGCAGGGCGCCCAATCCGCCAGAAATAAGAAGTAAAATTATCAGGAATTTTGTGATCGCTCTGGTCTGGAAAGGCTTCCTGAATAGATATATTACCATTATCAAGCTGACTATTGTGAGATATATGTCCGTATAAAAGAACAATTCGGCAGAATATCTTGTTGCATCAAACGGGTAAAATAGCGGTACACCACCTGTTGTTGAATAATCAAGGGCCAGGTGGAAGATAATACCTGCAAAAGCATACACAATGTTCCGGCGCGAGAAAACTGGTTCAAAATGGATATACTTCTGAACTCTCTTCTTAATAGAGTTACTGGAAGCAAGATATAATACAATAACCCCGGTGAAAAACCCGAAAAAAATCGAATGGGTTATACCCCTATGGGTGATCAGGAAAAAAGTAGGATAGAGATATTGTATCAATAAAAGAAAAATATCAAAATCCGGGGCAATGCCACCGATAACAAAAGCTGTGATCTCCTCTTTCCTTTTTTTGAAATAATTCCCGAACAGATATGGAAATAGCGCATGAGTGAATAGATCCATTACATCCGCCTCGAAGCTTTTCCGTTACTGGCTATTAAAACGATCGCACCTGTTAACACTATCAGGCCGCCCAGTGTGTACATGACCCGGAAACCATAGTATTGCAGGACTAAACCCAGAATAATAGAACCTGCTCCTATTCCAAGATCAAAAGCTGCTGTAAATGTACCCATGGCAGCGCCGCGGCCCTTGTCACTCACTGTATCAACAAGATATGCCATAAGCGACGGATGCACAAGCCCAAAACCAAGACCGTAAAGAAGCGCCGCTGCAAGGAATTTTTCAAGTCCGCTTGCTGTCGATAAAACCCAGAGACTTGCGGAAATAAGAACCATCCCTGGTATTATTACATACTTTCTCCCTTTTATATCTGATAGTTTACCCGCAAGCGCCCTTACAAGAATGAGGGTCACAGCAAACACTGTAAAAAAAATACCCGGGTTTACTATTCCCTGTTTCTGGGCAAAAAGAGACAGAAACGAAACAATTGAACCATACGTTAATGAGACTGTGAACATAAGCGCCGATGGAAATAACGCTTCTGTGCTGAAAAGAGGAGTTTCCGGATGTACAACCATGGTTTCAGATATCGGAAGTGCAAGAAGCAAAGATAGAAGTGCAATGCCTGCGCCTATTGAAAAAAGAATGGAAAAATCATATGCCTGGAGCAGTATCATACTCAATGCAGGGCCTATCGCCATGGCAACGTTGGAGGCCATTCCAAATACGCCCATGGCCTCGCCTCTTCTGTTTGGAGGAGCGATATCAGCTATAAGAGTGGTTGCTGCGGTTGTTGCGGCACCCCAGCCGACCCCATGAAGAACCCTGAGGAGAAGTAAAGAGGTAACGCTTTTTGTATAATCATAAAGCAGCATTGATATCAGGAAAACAAGGAGGCCCACTATGAGAATTATTTTTCTTCCACGTCTGTCAACCTCCTGCCCTATGAACGGTCGAAGTGCCACTGCCGATATGGTAAAAACGCCTATGATCAATCCGATTTCGGATTCAGTACCGCCAATTTTCTGAATGTAAATCGGAAGGGTGATAAGAAGGAAATAAAAACTTGCGAACAGGGTAAATGTTGAAAGGCTTGTAAGGATAAAGTCCCTTGAGAAGAGTGTTTCCTTTTTCGCCGTTTTTTGCATGTAATGTTCTTTAATGAAATTCATATATAAAAAATTATGACATTTCACACTTATTTCAAGCTTTGAATCCCAGAATAAGCTGCTTTCCCTTCTTTGCAAGGTCAATAACTTCAATCCCCTGGAATCCTCCATCCTTTAGCCATTCACGATATTGCGCCTCAGACCAGGTATTTCCTTCTTCTGAGTTCGCAAGCATATTTACTGCAAAAATCTCAGCGTGTGGGCTTCTTCTCCGCACGAAATCCTCTATTGCTATCATCCCGTTCTTATTCAGTAAATCATGAACCTGCCTGATAAGTTTCCTGTTATTGTTTTCAGAATAAATATGGCAGATATTTCCCATGAACACAATATCAAATTTTTCGTTGAGAACATTTTCAAGAACATTTTCAATGTCTTTTGTGAAATCCCCTTTTACAAGGGTAAGATCCTCTATCTGGCTCAGGTTAAATGCTGTACTGACATAATCGATTACTTCCTCCATGTCAAAAAGAACTGCTTTTAGCCCCCTTTCAACAAAAGCTCTTGAATATTTTCCAGGGCCTCCGCCAAGGTCAAGCACATTCTTCGCGTCTTTTTTTCTCATCAGGGTCTGGCTTACTGCCTCCTCTGCTATCCTATCCGGCCTTGATGCCATAGCATGCATAAAAACTGGTATATCGCGGGGAACCGGTTCTCTTTCCGGCCTTTCTCCCCTTATAATATCGGGCAGCAAAAGCCATGATTTTAAGATGTTCATGAAATGAGGCAGATAACCGCCGACGTATTCTTCGCCGCGCAAAAGGAAAAGAGGACGGGCTTTATCTGCAATTATATACCTGTCATGCGATTTATCAACATATCCCATGGAACACAGCGCCTCAAGCACGATGAAAAGTGCCCTTTCATCCGCTTTGAGTTCTTCTTTAAGTGTTGCGAGAGACTTTTGCCTGTCAAGAGCCTGGAATATTCCTGCTTTCAGGGCAGAACCAAGCAATACAAGCTTATTTGCATCATCTCCTGCTTTTTCGATATCCAATTCCTCGTTTGAATTCCACATATTAGTTACCCCATTTATTAATTTTCTTCATGCGTCACATATAGGCTCCATAAGATTCACTGTGACTTTTCACCTTTCCAGATATATGACATCATTTAAGCCCTTGAAATGCGGGTCTCCGGTCAGGACCAAAGCGCCTTCTCTTTTTGCGGTTGCATATATTATAGAATCGCCAAGACCCCATTTCTTTTCATGCTTTATCTTTGCAGAATCAACAGCGATCTTTTTATCAACTTCATAAACATATGACCTTTGTTCCATGGCATTCCTTGAAGCCTCTGCGTAGCGATCGTTATCCGGACGAGAATAATCACTCAGAAACGAATTGTATACTTCTACAATATTTACCGTACTCACAATTACCTTATCCTGTGAGTTTTCCAATAATTCTTTGACCCTCTCCCCGGCGCAAGTTCCTTTAAAGTACTCGATCCATGCCCAGGAATCAACCAAGACGGTCATCTTCTTCCTCGTCCCTTTTGAATTCATGTAGCTCAGTGAACGTCCCAAAATACGATTTCTTAAGCCTCTTCTCTGATCGCAGAAGTGCCCTGATAACCTCTTCATAGGATTTGAGGTTCAATTCTTTCTTTAAAGCGTTCAATTCCTTGATGATATCTTCATGCATCTGGATGGAGGTTACCATTTTTTCACCTATAGAACTATAGGTAAGAGATAGATATAAATGTTTTTAGTTGTCTGGACTATCAAAATAATCTTGCTAATGGTGATCTGAAATGTCTAAAATATCTATTTTTATAGATTGGTCAAATATTTTTATTTATGCAAAGAATGTGGGGATTAAAATAGATCCATTGAGACTATGTGACCTTGTATCTAATAATGAACATGTAATCCAAAGGAATTATTTTTCTGCGCAAGACCCGAATAATGTAGGACAACAGCATTTTCATAATGGATTAAAAGAGCGTGGTTTTCTTGTATACACGCATGAATTAGTAGAACGGCCAGGAAAAATATACTGCCCTAACTGTCATATCGAAGTCAATTATACATGCTCAAATTGTGATACACCCGTAACCTTACCACCACATAAGTCAAAGAGAATTGATATTTTGATAGCGCTTAAGTTACTTCAGACTTCCCATTTATATGAAAAAGCGATATTAATAAGCGGAGACCAAGACTTCATTCCTATAATTAATCATCTCCGCCAGGAAGAAGGCAAGAAAGTAATAATTGCATCTTTTAGAGAACCATTGTCATATGAATATCGCGCATCATGCGATGAGTTAATAATTTTAGATGATCACATTGAAGAGATAAAACAGATTGTTAAACCACGTGGAGGGTTATAAACCTGATGAACTGATGTTCCACCACGTGGCAATTTATGTTATTATATTATACGACATTTGCCAGATATATAATTTTCGCTTCAAAATTAATTATACATATATAACACAAAACTTAATTTATGGGACAAATGTTCTCATAAAAATGCATATCCTGATACTGACCGTTAATTATTGTATATGAACCAGGACGGGTGCGCCAATTCACCCGCTACCTCCGGTGCAACTTCCATTAGCCGTCTAAATGGAATATCTCTATTTTTCACAAAAAATACAATATCACCGGCAGCATTATGACCCCCATGGCATTTATCTTCCTGATCTTCGCATACGATGCTATCATTCCAACAGGCGTGGATATCATAAATATGATAAACCCGAACCAGCCTGTGAACATAAAGACCATAATTGATAATCCCGCTAACACAGCTGCACATAATTTCGAATAATTGATCCTTGATAGAAATCCCGAAATCCTGTCGCCAAGATAAATCGTAGTAAAATATGAAATTGCAGAAACAAAGATTATAACGATCAGTAAAAGAATAATGACCGAATAATCCCATTCACTGACTTTCACCAGCTGATCGATCGCGACCATTGCACCGCTTCTTGCTTTTCCAATAATGAAAAGAGCAACCAGGCTGAAAATAGCATTCGCGGTATTAGCGCTGCTTATTGAAACCATGAATTCTTTTGATGACATGCTATCCTTTTCCTCGCGGACAATGAGCCTTGCAAGAAGCGTACCGACAGCTGATGATACACCCGGAAGCCATGCCACAAAAGATCCTGCCGCAGTCCCTGTCACCATTCCCCTGATAATCCTCTTTTTGGGAAGCACGAACATGCAGTTCTTCTGCTGAGGCGGCAATTCGGATTTTGTCATAAGGCTGATAACAAGCATGGAAGCGCCGAATAATCCCGAAAGCAGGGGCAGGAGAATTGAGGGCTCACCGAATTTTACAAGGGGCTGCATCAATACTGTATTGTCAAATGCAAATATACCAAGGAACCCTGAAATGAAAAAAAGGAGAATTGCATAAAACTTGAATTTAAGATGCACAAGTGACCCCTGTCCTTCCACATATTCCCCATTTTCTGTGGCTATCATCAATACTACAATCAAAACGAGGATCCACCCGATGTATGCATTGATCATTCCATATATTTTCCAAAAGAAAAAAGCCATTGGGATCGCCATTATCAAGGATACAATGACCGCCCCGGCGCTTCCGATAGAGGAAAGGCGTATTGCCTCAGCGCCCCTTCCCTCCATGAGGAGCGCATGACCGGGGAGCACAGCAAGCGCGGTATCTGCTTCAGGCGCACCCAGGAATATTGAGGGAATTATGTCAAGAAATGTGTGGGCTATCGAATTTGAAAGTATTATCACCGCAATATAGAATGGGGCAAAACCGATTCCTGAAAGAAAAGGCGATATCGCAACGAGTATTAAGGCGAAATTATTTACGTGTATCCCCGGCGTAAGACCTGAAATGATGCCAAGCAGGAAGCCGAACATTATTGATATTATCAGGATTGTCAGGGAGATGTCCATGGATTTCTCCTGAAAGCATCTCATAAACAAAAGGGTTATGTTTTCAAGTGTGATTTTAGCTTTGTGAAAATCGCAGTAACTAAACTTGAAGAAAAATCCGAAGGTGTTCATGAACTATTCAGGAGCTATGGCCATGAAGCAGTAATATTATCAACGATGCGCGCGGCTGACCCATCTGACCCGGAGCCGCTTTTAAGGTTATGCCATATGATCTCGAAAGAAAAGATAGATATTCTTATTTTCACAAGCTCACTTGGCGTTGAAAAGCTTCTCGATAAGGTAAAGCCGGGAAAAAAAGTGAGAATCGTAAGCGTGGGGCCAAAAACCGCAAAGAAAGTGGAAGAATACGGATTGAAAAGTGAGGTAATTGAAAAATTCTCATCCGATAATTTCGCAGATTATCTTGGTGATATTTCAGGAAAGACTATCGGCGTCGCCCGTGCACAAGTTCCGAATCCTGAATTGACCGGATCATTAGTATCAAAAGGCGCTATTATCATCGAAGCCCCAGCGTATCGGTTGGAGCCGGCCGGGAATAGTATCCTGGAGGTATTAAACGATGTTGATGCGGTGATTTTCACAAGCGCTAAATCCTTTGAGCTTTCAGGTTTCAAATCTGAAAATGCTAAAAAAATAAGATCAATTGCGATCGGGCCAAAAACTGCTGATGCTATGAGGAAAAGTGGGATACATCCAGATTTTGTGGGAAATGGGACGTTAGAGGATTGTCTTTCTTCATTATATCAATATTTAACATGAAATTAAATACTTTGAAAAATAAAGAAAGCTCATAATGGTCTATCCAGGAAAAAAAAGAATATGGTAGATAAAACAAAGGCGCTATTGATCGCAGGGACCGCCAGTGGCGTGGGAAAAACCACGGTCGCAACAGGTCTTATGGCCGCCCTTGGCAAAAATCACAAAGTTCAGCCTTTCAAGGTTGGTCCTGATTTTATCGACCCGGGGCATCATACGCAGATTTGCGGCCGACCATCAAGGAATCTTGACAGCTTCATGATGGGAGAAAGAGGTGTACTGGAAACATTCGCGCGCGCATCCAGGGGTGCTGAATATTGCATAATTGAAGGTGTCATGGGCTTATTTGATGGCCTCGATGCAACCGAGATCGCAAGTTCTGCCCATATTGCAAAAATCCTGGATGTGCCGGTTCTACTTGTTATTAATGCACATGGTGTATCGCGAAGTATCGCCGCTATTGTAAAAGGTTTCTCTGAATTTGACCGCAGTGTCAGCATTCAGGGAATAATACTCAATAATACAGGAAGCGACAGGCATATTAAGCTTATCAGGGATTCGCTGCATGGCGCAGGGATCAAAATTCCTGTTATCGGCGCGCTTCCAGGAAACAAAGAATTATCAATCCCGTCACGGCATCTTGGCCTTCATATGTCCGGTGAAAATCATCCGAAAACTTCAGAGCGTGCTAATTTTATTGAACAGCATATCAATATGGATTCAGTAAAAATAATAGCAGAGAATTTTAAACCGTATGATATTGATTTAAAGGAATCAAATGTGAGATTCGATGTAAAGATAGGCATCGCCAATGACAGAGCATTCTGCTTCTATTACCAGGATACATTTGATTCCCTCAAAATTTCAGGAGCAGAACTTATCTTTTTCAGTCCGATGAGCGATAGGCTGCCGGATGTTGATGGCATCTATCTTGGAGGAGGGTATCCTGAATTATTTGCCAAGGAGCTTGAAGCCTCAGGCACACGCCATGAAATAAAAAAAGCAGCAGAAGATGGGATGCCCATATATGGCGAGTGCGGCGCGCTTCTATATCTTTGTAACAGTCTCAAAACCGATAAGGCTTATAAAATGGCAGGAGTGTTTGGCGCAAGTTCAAGGATGACAGGAAAGCTCCAGGGCTTAGGTTATACCGAAGCTGAAGCTATTATGGATTCTCCGATCGCGAAAAAAGGCAAATTAATACGGGGACATGAGTTCCATTATTCCATAACGGAATGCGACAGGGATGCACGCCTTGTGTATCGATTACGCAGGGGAAAAGGGATTATTGAAGGGCGGGATGGTTTAATAGAACATAATACAATGGCAAGTTATATGCATACGCATCCGGCTTCTAATTCATTCGATGAGTTCCTGCGACAATGCAGTAAATATAAATCAAGATAATATAATTAAACTATAATCTAAAAATATTTTTCATGATCATGTATTTTATTAATAAAAAGATTTAATTACAATGAAATAATTGTCCCCCTAAATTTTGGAAAACATTATACAATTTTAAAAGGGTGAAAAAATGACAGACCTTCGAACACGAGTTGAAGATGATAGGGGACTATTAAAAAAGATCGAGCTTTTCATACCCGGTTTTAAAGGATACCGCAAGCGTGAGGATTTGCGGGCCGCAGACAGCCTGCTAAGGCAACAGCTTGCCAGGCGAATGGGTGAGATAAATAAAAAATTCGAGAATTGCAGGGAAGAGCTGACAAGAGCCCTGGAACTTGCGCTCATTTCGGATATGGGCGATGTATTGAAATTATCAAGGCAGATAGAAAATAAGATAAGGCATACAGAGCAGGGATATTCAGGGGTATCAGCAGATATCCGGATAAAAGAAGAAGAGCTTAATAAAATGTATGAATGGGATCTCTCGCTTCTTCAAACAATAGAATCCATCGGGAAAACAGCAGACGAACTCAATAGTTCCATAATAATCTCTGACGGCACAGCAGGGCAGAAAATGAAAGATATAAAAAAGGCATTGAAGGATTTTAATTTAATATTCGATAAGAGGATTTCTATAATTACAGGACTGGAGGTAAGTTAGATGTTATTTGATAAAAAAACCCCCACAACAGCTGGTTCAGGTGGAAGTATACTTGGATCGACCACTTTCATGTGGGATGATGCTGCAAAAGGCGAAAATGTAATATTCAGGATACCAAGGAACCTTATCTGGAATGATAATGTGGTTGTCAGGGAAGATGAGTATGCGGTTTTCCTCAGGGATGGGAAAATACTGACAGTACTTGATCGCCCGGGCAGGTTCGGGCTCTCAACACTTAATATTCCTGTACTTACAGAACTCCAGAGAATAGTAACTGGTACCCAGCCTGTAGCTGAAGCATATTACGTCCAGCGCAGGGAACTGAGAAGTAAATTCGGAAGTGCCGAGCCAATGGTATTCAGAGACCAGGATTTCGGAATTGTCAGGCTTAGGATTTTCGGGCAGTTCGCTTATAAAGTTGTTAACCCCATACAGTTCATTACCCAGTTTGTGGGGACAAAAGGATTCAGCGACAGCGACCAGGTAGTGAGCTGGCTAAAAGGCGAAATTATCATGCAGCTCAATGATACTCTCGGTGAGCTCAAATCTAAAAAACAATTATCAGTCTTAGATATACCTGCAAATCTTGAAGAGATCGAACAGATGCTGCTTTCAAAGGTTGAGACAAACGTAGCTGAGTACGGGCTAAAGGTCATGCGTATAGCAGAACTTAACATTAATCTCCCCGAAGAAGTTCAAAAAGCCGTTGATACGCGCTCTGGCATAGGCGCACTGGGCTTAACAGACCAGAGACAGAAGGAAGCATTTATTGCTTTCCAGGCTGGAAGTGCCATGCGGGATGCTGCAAAACAGGAAGGTGGGGCAGCAGGCGCCGGGGCAGGGGCTGGAGTCGGCCTGGGGGCCGGCATGGGAATGGGAATGATGATGGCTTCCCAGATGGGACAAACTATGCAGCCGCAACAGCAACAGCAAGCACGTCCAAATGGAATAAAATGCCCCTCATGCGGCGCTGACTTACCTTCCGGTTCTAAATTCTGCACTAATTGCGGAAATAAGATCGGAGGGGGCATATCATGCCCGAAATGCAAAGCAGATATCCCGGCTGGTTCAAAATTCTGCCCTGGCTGCGGATATAAGATTATCTCAAATTGCCCGAAATGCAATGCTGAACTTGCACCAGGGGTTAAGTTCTGTCCATCATGCGGCACAAAGATAGAATAGGAAGGCAATAATGGAAATAAAATGTCCTCAATGCGGTGCAGATGTCAAAGCCATAGAAGGCCAGACATTTTTAACTTGTGAATATTGTTCATCTGCCATTTACATTGATAAAAGCAAAATTGTATTCCATTATATGCTAAAATCCACTATTGATGAGGTTGCAGCCGCAGCATCACTTCGGCGCTGGATGGCGGGAAGTTCTACTGTGAAAGGTCTGGATAAGGAAGCAGCGATATCAGGGAAGGAATTTGTATATTTCCCGATATGGTATTTCAAGATAAAACAGGGGGAAAAGGAGGCCATAAAGATACAACCCGCATTACCTGCCCCATTGCCCGGAATAAGAACAATGGTTATCCCTGCCGGAGATTTCCGGTTCTATGGACAGGAAGATGCAGGTAACCCGGCCATAAAAGATCCCACTGTGTTGTACTCGTCAGCAGTGGAATGGCTGAAAAAAGAAGCCGTAGATGTGTCCAATATCACCCAGAGCGCTCTTGTCCATATACCGCTTTATATTTTTCATTATAACTACAAAAACAATGCATATACAGCCATAGTGGATGGCTCGTCAGGCAAGATCATGGCTTCGGAATACCCATCCAAACAGGAGATGCCTTATTTTCTCGTTGGAGGTGGAGCCGCAATAATATTTTTCCTTGAAGGTATGTCAATGGATTTCCCGCAAGTACTGGGAGCATACATAATAACTGCAATAATTGTTGTTATCGCAGCAGTATTCGTTGCTGAGAGGGTATGAAAATGGATTCAGGCAAGCATGAAATAATAAAGGGGCTAATGTGTCCTGGCTGTGGGGGGACAGTTGAGCTCAAGGAAGGAAATAACGTCCTTAAATGTACGTATTGTGAGATACCTCTTCTTGTAATGGGAGATGAGGGCGTCATACAATATTATGTAAAAAGCAAGGTCAATGAAACTGATACAAAAGCCGTGGCAAAAAACTGGTTCGGTAAATTCGACAAGGATAGGAAACTGAAAACTGGAGCTGAGTTCACTGAGATATTCCTTGTCCATCTGCCATTCTGGAGATCCATCGGCCAGGTATGCGGCTGGATTTTCGGGAATAAGATACATCATGAGACACACCGGGACAATAAAGGTAATATGCACACTACTACACGAAAAGAACCGGTTGAACGCATGATCATGAAAGAATATATCTGGAATAAAGCGGCCTGCGATGTTTCTGAATTTGGCGTTGAAGAAATAGACAATTCAGGGATTTCCGGGAACCTTGAACCCTTTGATATCTCAACAGTTGAAAAACAGGGAATGGTGTTTGAACCAATGCATTCAAGAACAGACGCCGTTTTAGAGTCAGAAAACTGGATGTTAGGCCAGGCAAAAAGAAGTGTGGATATAGATGAAGTTACTTTCCAGAAACTTCATTCTATAGGGAAAAAGTTATCTGTTATTTATTATCCTCTCTGGATTGTCAGGTATAAATTCAAAGACAGGAATTACCAGCTTGTAATTGACGGTCTTCACAACAAGCTTCTGTATGGGCGTGCACCCGGCAGCACCATTTACAGGGTTAGTATGTTCATCGCAAGCCTGATGATAGGGAATCTCATACTTACGACATCGCTTCGGCTATTTTCTGAGGGATCAAACGAATTAATAATTGCGGGTGCAATAGCAGGTATTGCATTGATAATCTTTGGTTTCAGTAAATTCAGGTATGGTGGTGAGGTAATTGAAGGAAAGACAACAGGATTGAAAGCAAAGGGTCTTCAGGAGACCTTCAATTCATTAAAAGAAATTGGTTTTGATAAATACACCGGGATGAGATAATGACTGAGCATTCAGGATTAAGACTTATACCTTTAAAATGCAAAAAATGCGGATATCTTCTAAATGCAGATACCAGAGACGTAGTATATTATTGCGGCAATTGCGATTCAGGTTTTGAACTTATCAATGAAAAAGACGAAATTGTTCCTGTGAATATTGATTTTGCAATTCCGAATAAAAATATGGATACTGAGAAAATATATTTGCCTTTCTGGGTTTTTGACGCAGATATCAAAATCAATTCAAGAGATGCAGCAGGAAGCATCACAGGTTTTATCATGAATATTTTTGGCAAAGAAGATAAACATGGTGGAAAATTCTATGTTCCTGCATTTGAGACATCATTGGAAAATATCCGCAAACTTGGGCTTGAATTCACAAAGAGCCAGCCTGAGTTCAATATGATAAAAAAGGGCAAGCTGAACGGATGTTCTTGTTCAAGTAAAGATGCTGAAAAGATCGCTGATTTCATTTTCCTGAGTATTGAAGCAGGGAAATCCGATATGTTAAAAAATATTACATATTCGCTTGGACTTTCATCTCCGAAAGTAATCGCGGTGCCTTTTTACAAATTAAGTGGTTCAGGCATGATAGATGGTATAATTGGTATAAGTATATAATGATTGGACAATCGTATTTTTTATAAAAAATAATGTCCCATTACGGGCAATTCTGTGCATCCAATGGATAAAACTATATACTCATTGATTGAAACTATTAATTATGACAATAAGTGAAACCGTGTGCCGTGGGAGCATTTTAGACCAGAATCCTGCCATCACAATACCTGAGAACCAGAAATACGATCTTGTATGTACAGGCTGCAAAACTGCTTATTTTAACGATCGGCTCAAATGTGATTCCGACAATGGCCTGCTGCGCACAAATTACAGGAACAAAAAACTTGAATTAAAAGATGCTCCCGGAATAGGAAAATTCCATGACTGGCTGCCTGTTAATGAACTCATCACCACTGATTCAGGCCCGGTAACATACAGGAGCACAGAACTTGCACAATATCTTGGCCTGAAGAATCTTTTCATCGGTTTCAACGGCTACTGGCCTGAAAGGGGAGCAAACATAAAAACATGCAGCTTCAAGGAGCTGGAAGCTTTTCCAACGCTATCAAAATTCAAGAACTCAGGTAAATCCCTTGTCCTTGCTTCTGCCGGGAATACGGCGCGGGCTTTTGCCCATGTGTCTGCAATGACAGGCGTAAATGTTTACATCGTGGTGCCCGGAAGCGGAATATCAAGAATGTGGCTGCCGGAAGAGCCCACGGATTCAATTCATTTTATACAAATGGGTAATAAATGCGATTATACAGACTCTATTCACCTTGCAGAAAGACTTTCCGCCGCTCCGGGTATGCAGGCTGAAGGCGGTGCAAGGAACGTGGCACGAAGAGACGGTATGGGAACAGTGATGCTTGATGCATCGATTTTTATGAAACGGATTCCGGATCATTATTTCCAGGCAATAGGAAGCGGAACAGGAGGAATAGCAGCATGGGAAGCAGCACTCAGGCTGCTTGAAGACGGAAGATTTGGTACGGCGCTCCCGCAACTTCACCTTTCTCAGAACCTTCCATTTGTACCCATGTACAATGCATGGGAAGCAGGGCGGCGCGATATTATAAAAGATATTGATATGCCTGAGCCCAAAAAACTCATTCATGAGATGTATGCCGATATCCTCTCTAACAGGGAACCGCCATATTCAGTACCAGGAGGCGTATATGATGCGTTGTGTGCAACGAATGGCAGTATGTATGCGATATCCAACGATGCTGCGAAGAATGGTGTAACATTATTTGAAGATCTTGAAGGCATTGATATCTTCCCGCCGGCAGGAGTTGCAGTTGCCTCATTGATCGAAGCAGTAGATGCCGGAAAAGTGAAAAAGGATGATTATATCGTGTTAAATATCACAGGCGGCGGAGTAAAACGCGTTGAGCAGGATCATAAACTTTATAAGATCGAACCATCTGCATATGCCGAGAATGCGAATGTTCCCCTGGAAGAGATAATTTAATATTGGATTAACATAAAAATCGCAGATAAAAGCAAATGAATGCAGATACTCCGGAACAGAAAGTCGTCGATATACTTAAACAAAACAGGATCGATATTGCAGCTACACTCCCATGTGACCGGATCAAGGCGCTGCTTCCGCTTATTGCCCGGAACATAAAAACACTTCCTCTCACGCGGGAAGAGAATGGTGCAGGGATATGCGCAGGTGTTTATCTTGGATGGGGGCGGCCTGTTATGGTCATCCAGAGCACCGGCATCGGCAACATGATAAATGCTCTTCTTTCACTTAATCTTACATACAGAATCCCTCTTCCGATAATCACAAGCTGGCGCGGTGTTTATAAAGAATCGATAGAAGCTCAGTGGCAGCTTGGGAGGAGGTTGCCTGAGATCCTGGCAGCTTCAGGAATTAAGTTTACGATCATAGAATCACTAAAAGAAATCGAACGACTGGATGAAGCGATCAAAGAATCCTTCAATAACTCTCATCCGCATGTTATTTTGATGTCTCCTGCTATCTGGGAGGGTTCAACATGCGAAATTCCCGAACCCATGGATATATGCAGCAGGAACATTGAACTGGTATTCAGTGTAACCATAAAAAAACCGGTTTTAACAAGATACGAAGCGATCAGGACCATTGTGGAAACGATTGATGAAGATGAAGATATAATCGTCTCCAACCTGGGTATCCCATCAAAGGAATTATTTGAGATAAGGGACAGGGAACTTAATTTTTACATGCTTGGTTCAATGGGGCTTGTTTCATCGATAGGCCTGGGTCTTGCAATTAATCAAAAAAGGCATGTATATGTGATTGACGGAGATGGAAGCCTGCTTATGAATCCGAATGCACTGATAAGCATCGGGGAATATCCAACTACAAACCTGACAATTATTTCTATTGACAATGCATCATACGGCTCAACCGGGAACCAGGAGACATGCACGCAAAGCCTGATCGACCTTGAACTGCTGGCAAAAGCAAGCGGAATAAACGATACAGTAAAAGCGCATTCTCAGGATGATCTAAGCGAAGCCCTGAGGCGCAAAGCACAATTCATTCATGTAATCGTAAAACCAGTGAATGCCAAATGTAAAGAGATACCTTTTTCTGCTAATGAAATAAAGAAAAGGTTCATGAGAGCATTGAAGGAATAAAATATATGAATTTCATGTCTTCCATACTATCTCCTATAATCAGTTATTGAATAACCGCAATATCTCTTAAGAAATAAGTAAGGAAAGAACAACTATAAATTTTGTGGGTTTATATGAGGCTGGAAGTGGAACAAGGCGAAGAATTTAGAAAAGTATATGAATGAAAAAAGCTTTAAATCGAAGAAGGAATATGGCAAAATTCATAAATACTAGAAAAGCGGTTTCAGAAATTGAAGACCTGATAAAAAATGCAGGTGAAAAACTTATTCTTGTTTCTCCCTATCTAAAACTTTCTAAAGACTTTAAAGAATTACTGACTTATCGTAACAGTAAAGACAAGATAACAACAGTAATTTTTGGAAAACAAGCATTGAATCCGGATGAAATGAAGTTTTTACAAGAACTTCGTTTTGTAATTCTAAAATTCAACGAAGATTTGCATGCTAAATGCTATGTCAATGATGACAAGATGGTAATCACCTCATTGAACCTATATGCGTTTTCAATGGCTAACAACAAAGAGATGGGTGTTCTCATTGACAAAAATGACTCTGTTGACAAACAACTTTTTGAAGATGCAATGAAAGAGGTTGACTACATAAACCAAACAAGTCAACGCTTCGACTTTGGTGGGCCTAAAATAGCACATTCTAATAATCCGACAGAGAATAAAACAAATAATACTAAGCAAACAAACAATAAAAGTAAAAAGACAGGTTACTGTATTAGGACAGGCATTGAAATTCCATTCAATATCGATAAGCCTTTTAGTTATGATGCATTTAAAAAATGGAATGAGTTTAGCGACCCCAACTATCCCGAAAAATTCTGCCATTTTTCAGGTGAGCCATCAAATGGCGAAACAAGCGCGAACAAACCAATCATGAAAAAGAATTGGAAAAAAGCACACGAAATTCACGGATTATGATTGTTTGATATTTTCATACCAGCGCGCAAAGCCAATGACCATTTAAATGCTATATTGGCGCGCAGCAATGGGATTTCACATCTGCGTTTATCTGTGTTCATCCGCGGTTTCAAATTTTCAAAATTCCTCATATATCCTGAAATATCGGCGCCGATATTTTAATATTTAAATTATTATATATTATTCAATGATCTGATTTATCGCTTACCCGCAAAATACCTGCAATCAGCATAAGAACACTGCTTATTCCTGTGACTGTGCTCACATTTAAGTCTTGAACGGGGATGTGATCAAGCTCTACTCCAAGGACTTCTTTGAAATACTGTAAAGCCGATTCAATAGCTGCATATGTACTGCGTTTGCAGCACCTTACACCGCTGTTCACGGCTATGGCGGCAAGCGCACGGGAAGTCATTTAATTTGCAGTCCGGCGTTCATAATCAGATAGAGGAGTGGCCTTCATTATCGTAGAGAGTGCAATACCCGTTGCTATTGCTGCCGCATCTGCCCCGTAAAGGCCGCAATAGCCGCCAGGAACAGTGGCGCTGCGGCGTATAGCCTCCTTTATGTCTTCATCCGTCGCTTTCCCTGTCATGTTCTTATATGCTGTAACAAGCACAGCGGCTATCATGGCATGGTGTTCAGGCCCGTGCATGGGCATTACCGGATGTTTCATAATGGTTTTGGCCATTTCCATGGGATTCTTTGAGTTTGAAGAAAGGCAGAATTGTGTAATTATCTTGATCGAATCGCTTGCATGACATTCGTTGCAAACATAATGTCCCGATGGGCAATGTATATTGGCGGATTCTTTTTTCCCACTTCCATTTTATCCATTTAATAACATATTATCAGATACAATATATGAATTATTGCCTATTACGATAATCTTATTATCTATTATGAATATGTAGCGTTACTCCCCTGCCAAGGTGGCGGAACGGCCACGCAATCGCCTGCAGAGCGATTCCAATCCGGTTCGACTCCGGACCTTGGCTTCTTTTTTTCATTGAATATGAACTGATAAGCGTAATATACTGCAAAAAAAAATAAAAATAATTCAAAATCCAATTTTATGCGTTACCGTGACATTCATGCACAAAATCAGTTATTTTTCCGATTACGTAGCCACAACTTACTATAAATGGTTTGTCTATTATCGTTATCTTTAGATTTTTTATTCCATCCCATTCAAAATGTGCTTTAACACCGCTGCCCTCCATGTCGCCACTGTTTCCGGGCGGGACATGAATTCCAGCGCCCTCAAGTTTTTTTTTCATGCATGTAAATACATCTGGTGGCACGTTATTATACGTTATTGGATTACATCCTGACATTTTATAACCTCCATTAATAATACTTATGATTATGTATATATTTTTCTGTTGTGTCTTAGTTTTGAGTACAGATATTATTTTTTGCTTCTTTTCACTCAGGAACTCCTGAATATTCTCTTAATTATAAATGGGCAAGTTTAATAACATTTAACTATATGAAATCTCTAATATTTGGAGAAAATTATGGATAAAATAGCTCCGGAAATTTCAGTTATCGTTCCAGTCCTTAATGAAGCCAAATACCTCGAGCCAACGCTTGATTCGATTGTTAACCAGAACACAAACACCCCTTACGAGCTGATAGTGGTTGATAATGGGAGCACTGATGGAAGCCTGGATATCGCAAAGAGATACACGGACATTGTGCTCCGGTGTGAGGAACCTGGAATCGGGGCAACGAGGCATTTTGGCGCTATAAATTCAAATGATAATAGCAGATATTTTGTATTCATTGATGCAGATACCATTATCCCGGGATATTTTCTGGCCTACATATACGAAGCATTCAAAACCAATCCTGATCTCATTGCATTTTCAACTGGTTTTAAATTTTCAGAACGATCAAAGAAAATAAAATTCGCAGAAGGTGTTGCAAATGAATATTTTTCATTGCGGGATAAATTGAATTCAGTGACTTTACCAGGATTCAATACAATAGTCCGGCGTAGTGTATATTTTAAATGTGGGGGATACCATAACGTCCTGCTCGAGGACGTTGATTTCAGCAGGCGGATAGGCAGGCTTGGAACTGTGAGGTACTTTCCCCAGATAAAAGTGGTGAACTCATCCCGGCGTCTTGAGGCAACAGGGCTTCTTGGAACTCTCTACTATTATTCGCAATTAGACCTGGGCTGGGAGTTGAACTCGACATGGGTCGATAATCTGACAAAGAAAGTGGGGATAGCTGATCTGCGCAAATATATCGGTATTCGCTGATGTTCATTTTTTTCCACTAACTCAGATTTTTCTGATTAATCAGCAAAGTATAAATATTCAGAAATCCCTCTTACAGTGAGGATAAAAATGACCCAAAAAGATAAAAACGAATCTTGCTGCGGATCCGATGCTGGCGATGCCAGGTCAAGCTGTTGTAAGGTGGAATCCATGATAAGCGTTGATGAGCGCGGACAAATGGTGCTGCCGAAAGAGATCAGGGAAAGGGCAAATATCCATGCGGGTGATAAACTGGCGGTTGTAAGCTGGGAAAAGGACGGGAAGATAAGCTGTCTTACTTTGATCAAGGCTGAAGAACTTGCGGAAATAGTAAAAGACATGCTTGGGCCATTGATAAAAGATGTACTCTAAAATGAAAAAGGAGAGATCAATTTGAAAGAAGAAGATATAAAAAAGAATGTTCGGGAAGGCTATGCAAAAATTGCGACAAAAGGGAAATCATGCTGTTCACCTGCAACTTCCTGCTGCGGAAGCGAAGGGCGCGCAGTAGAAATAAGCCAGAAAATAGGCTATGGAAAAGATGAAATTGAATCCGTTCCTGAAGGCGCAAATCTGGGGCTTGGATGCGGGAATCCGGTAGCTCTGGCAACACTTAAGCCTGGTGAAATTGTTCTTGACCTGGGTTCTGGCGCAGGGTTTGATTGTTTCCTTGCAGCAAAAAAAGTAGGAGCCAGCGGGAAAGTCATAGGTGTTGATATGACTCCTGAGATGTTAGAAAAAGCACGGGAAAACGCCCGGAATGGGAATTACACGAATGTGGAATTCAGGCTTGGTGAGATCGAAAACCTGCCTGCTGCGGATAATTCTGTTGATGCTGTCATATCCAATTGCGTAATCAATCTGTCTCCTGATAAAGAGCAGGTTTTTAAAGAGGCTTTCAGAGTCTTGAAACCTGGATGCAGGTTAATGGTTTCTGATATTGTATTGCACAAAGAACTTCCTGAGGTCATTAAGAATTCAGTTGAATCGTATATCGGATGTCTTTCAGGTGCGATCAAGAAGGACGAATACATAAAAACAATCAAAGACGCAGGATTCAAAGATGTCAGGATAATCGATGAGACAAAATATCCGATAGAGTTAATGGCAAATGACCCGACAGCAAAGGCAATTATCGAGAATTTCAATATTCCGGAGGATGAACTGAAAAGTATAGCTGATTCAACGGTGAGTATCAAGGTACAGGGAATAAAATAATTTTTACAGAAACATATTTTATAAAGAAATCCCATGTAGCACCCATGTCAAACTTTCCATCTGATAAACCTGTTCTTGTTACGTGTGGGCTTCCTTATGCTAACGGCAAATGCCATATCGGGCACCTGCGTACTTATGTACCGGGTGATATTTTTGTACGGTCACTCAGGAAACAGGGACAAGAGGCAGTATTCGTATGCGGTTCTGATGCCCATGGTACTCCGATCGTGGTAAATGCAGAGGAGCTAAAGATAACTCCAACAGAACTTGTTAATAAATACCATAAGCATTTTGAGAGTATTTTCAAAGCGATGGAAGTGGAATTCAGTATCTTCGGTAATACCGATTCACCCACAAATCATGCAAGAACGAACAGCATTGTGGAAGCGCTGATCGACAGGGGGTATGTCTATCCCCGGGTCATAAGACTTGCCTATTGCCCGTATGATGAGCGATTCCTTCCTGACAGGTATGTTGAAGGGATATGCCCTTATTGCGCAAAACCAGCACGCGGTGACGAATGCGACCAGGGATGCGGAAAACATCTTGAACCCGGTGAGATCAAGAATGCTAAATGCCGCATATGCGGGAATCCTGCAGAATACCGCGAGCAGGAGCATTTCTTTTTCAAGCTTTCGTCTTTTGGAGGCTTCCTTTCGGATTACCTTAAAACGCTCGGGGGTACATCCAATGCCATCAATTATGCAAAAGAATGGGCAAAGGAATTGAAGGACTGGTGCATCACGAGAAATCTCGAATGGGGCGTCCGTTTCCCTGGTCATGAAGACCTGGTTGTGTATGTATGGGTGGATGCGCCAATAGGTTACATCTCGTTCACAGAGGAATGGGCAAAAAAAACAGGCGGCGACTGGGAAAAGTACTGGCGGCGTGATTCGCGCATAATTCACTTCATAGGAGAGGATATCACATACCATCACTGCATATTCTGGCCTGCGATGCTAAAAGGAGCAGGTTATACACCGCCGTGGGCTGTTGTTGCTTCAGGCATGCTGAAAATAGATGATAAGAAATTTTCAAAGAGCCGCGGGTATGTAGTATGGGTGGATGAGGATTACCTTGATCATGGTTTCCATCCCGACCTTTTGCGGTATTATATTGCAAATTACACATCCCATACAAAAGAATTAAATTTCTCATGGAAAGTGTTCCAGGATAAGGTCAACAACGAACTTGTGGGAGCGCTTGGTAATTTCCTGCACAGGACGCAGCATTTTGCCCAGAAGAATTTCGGCGCTGTCCCGGATGGGAAAGTAGATAAAGAAATTCTTGAAAAAATAAAGGTGACTATTGAAACCGTGGTTGCGGCTCTTGATGAATATGAGTTCAAAAAAGCCACCGATGCAATGATGGAACTTGCTGCATACGGAAACTCGTATTTCCAGTCAAGAGAGCCCTGGGCGCTCATAAAGACAGATAAAGATGAATGTGCCCGTGTTGTTAAGAACTGCCTCCAGATAGGAAAGGCGCTCATCCTGTTGTTTGAGCCTACCCTTCCGGGAAATATGGAAAAGGCATGGAAACAGCTCAGGATTCCGGGTGATGTTCACAGCGCACGGTTTGAAGATGCGCTAATCGAGATACCTGCAGGGGAATTAAAAGTACCTGAGATATTATTCACAAAAATTGAAGATAAAAAGATCAAGGAAATGGAAGCCATCCTTGATAAAAGGATAAAGATTGCAATGTCAAAAGAGAAAAAGCACGAAGAAGAAGCAAAGGAAGAAAAGACCGAGATAACATATGAAGAGTTCCAGAAACTTGATATCAGGGTCGGGAAAGTATTGTCTGCAGAGCCCATCAAGGGTTCGGATAAACTGCTGAAACTGGAAGTGGATATTGGCGAGAAGCGCCAGATCGTTGCAGGGATCGCAAAATCCCATGATCCCTCAGAGCTTGTGGGCAGGCAGGTCGTTGTGATGGCAAATATGAAGCCTGCAAAGCTCTTTGGCGTGGAATCGCGCGGGATGGTGCTTGCCGCGGATGTTGAAGGTGCGGTGCTGCTGATGCCTGAGAAAGAGGTGAAGGAAGGGACGAGGGTGAGGTAAGCTTACTATCAGGAATTTCATGGCCGATATAGAACGGAAAAGGTTTCTCCAGAAACTTAAGAAACTTGAAATTCAAGGCAATACTTGAAAAATAAGTGAATAAATAAAATACGTTTTATTTCCTGCTTATATGCAATTTTTGCCTAGCCTTTTGAACGATTATTTTGTGTTTCTATTCAAAACTGGCAGATGAAAAGATGGACTTGATGAAATACAAATTGTACTAAAGTTTAATAACCATTCTGTCCATTAATTAAAGAGATAAAACATGGAAGTCGCTCATAGCAAGATAACCCGAAATAAACATATCGAAATCCCGGATAAGATCCTTGAAATGCTGGGTCTTAGATCAGGAGAGGAAATCAGGATGACAGTGATCAATAAGAAATTGATTGTTGAAGCATCTTCCGATCCGGTTGATGAACTTGCTGGCATAATTGAACTCAAAGAAGCAGAAGCTGAAGAGCTCATAGAATCTAAAGGGTGGTATTAATTGTCTTTTCTCCGGATTGTAAAAGGGACAAATGTATATATTGATGCCAATATATTTCTCTATGTGGCATTCAAACAGAAATATATGGAAGACAGAAAAAATCTATGAACTGACAACGTGCTGGGATGCTTTGAATAAGATATTATCCATGAATATCACGGTACTGGATACTCCCATGGATTTCAATCTTGTTATGAATATTTGCAGAGAGTACAAATTATTGACACGGGATGCCCTGCATGTTTCTGTGATGAGAACTCACGGAATAACTCAGATAGCAACAAACGATGGAGATTTCAAAAAAGTGCCGGAGATAAGTGTTCTGACACCATCTTAAAAGGATGTTATGACTGCTAAGGAAAAGCAAGGCGCTTTGACCATCAAGGATTTTGATAAACTCTTGAAACTGGAAATTGATATCTGCAAGAAGTGCCAGATAGTTGCCGGGATCGCAAAATCCCATGTCCTTGCGAACTTGTGGGGCAGCTGGTCGTTGTGATGGCAAATATGAAGTCGGCAAAGCTTTTCGGAGTGGAATCGCGCGGGATGGTGCTTGCCGCGGATGTTGAGGGCGCAGTGCTGCTGATGCCGGAGAAAGAGGTGAAGGAAGGGACGAGGGTGGGGTAAAAAATCCGATCATAGTTTTCCGAAAAGAAGATTATCAACCACAGAGTACTCAGAGAGCACCGAGCTTTGTCGCTTTTCTCTGTGTACTCTGTGCTCTCTGTGGTTTTTCAAATAGAAGATAAAGAAAAGTTTTAAAAATCCAAAACAAAGACATTGAAATGTCATAAAAAATCAATTTTTATAACATCAGGATGTAATTAAATTTAAATATCTATAACATCATACTGTAATTCATGCAATTCGAAGACCTCGAAAGATTTAATCCATGGTGGAAAACAGGACAGGTCAGGGCAGGATTGTTGAAGGAATTCAGGAGAAAGACCTATTTTGAAATAACAAAATACCTGGATAAAAAGCAGATCATCCTGATATGGGGCTTAAGAAGAGTTGGTAAAACAACCCTGATGTTACAGCTAATTTCAGACCTTTTAACAAAAACAAATCCGAAGAACGTTTTATATTTCTCTTTTGACGAGATAGCTTTTGACCTGAAAAATGTGCTTGAGAGCTACCAGAAAATCATCCTGAACAGGACTTTTGACGAAACAAGGGAAAGCATTTATATCTTTCTTGATGAAATACAAAAAATACCTGACTGGGAGAACAAGCTCAAAACATACTATGACCTGTATCCGAACATCAAGTTCTTCACTTCAGGCTCAGCTTCAGTTGCATTACGAAAAAAATCAAGTGAAAGTCTTGCGGGAAGAGTACTGGATTTTCTCCTGAAACCGCTTTCATTTCCCGAATTTCTTGAAATGAATGGGAAGGATGTTACCAAAATAAAGGAAAATCCGGATATCTGGAAGCGTGAAATTCTCCCGCTTTTCTACAGGTATATGAAATACGGCATGTTCCCTGAGCTTGTCAATGAAGATGATGAGGAATTCGCAAGAAAATATATTTTAAATAATATTATAGAGCGAATAATCTATAAAGATCTGCCTGGAGAGTTTGAAATCAAAGATGTGGAACTTCTTAAAAATTTGATATATCTATTGGGAAAAAATCCTGGAATGATCGTAAATTTCAGGGAAATTTCCAAGAATCTCGGAAAAGACCAGAGAACTATTGCAAATTACTTCGAATATCTGGAATTCGGTTTATTGATAAGATTTGTTTTCAACTATCGTGGAAGCCCGATGGCAAGTCTTCGGAAAATGAAAAAGGTATATTTATCTACCCCGAATATTGCATTCGCTTTTAATCAGGACATGGACAGGATATTTCCATTTTTACTGGAAAATATTATTGCCACACAGACCGATGCAAAATTCTTTTATAGAAATGGTTTTGAAATTGATTTCGTAATTCCAGATAATGATAAACTGATAGCAATAGAGGTCAAGAAAACTGAAAAAGATATAAAGCAGATAAGAAAATTCAGGGAAGAATTTAAAGGCAGGATCAAAAAAGCCATAATAATCGACCTTGAAAAGGAAGGGGTTGTTGAAGATATCGAAATAATCCCTGCATGGAAGTTCCTATTAAATTAGCAGGATTTTTCCATTATCGGAGATAAAGGGGGCGTTGCGGAAACATCGGAGGGGATGGATGCGATGCCGCTGCCCCATTAACAATATAAATCTCATTCCTTATAAATATTTTCCATGATCATATTATCATAATCAAAATTGTGGACATCACATTCCAAATTTTTTCATCATTTTCTGCATGTTGAATTTTCCGCCGCCACCCATACCTTTCATGGTCTTTTGCATCATTTTGTGGTATTTCAGAAGTTCCCTTACCTCATCATATTTCGTTCCCGACCCCCGCGCTATCCGTGTGATCCTTGGGCTGTTGATGTGTTTCGGGTCTTCAAGCTCTTTGTCGGTCATGGAATCCATGATATACTTGTACTTTTTCATTTTTTCCTGGGTAACGGCGAACATATCATCCGAGACCTTCATTCCCAGTTTTCCCAGCGGTATCATGGACATGACCTGCTTAAGTGGGCCCATTTTGTTCACTGCTTCCATCTGCTTGTACATATCTTTAAGAGTGAATTTCCCGCTGAGCATTGATTCCATGTCAAAATCTTCTGCTTTCAGGGTCTCCTCGGCTTTTTCAAGCAGGGATTTGAGATCCCCCATTCCAAGGAGGCGTGAAATGAACCTGTCAGCTTCAAACCTCTCAAGGTCATCGGGAGTTTCACCAACCCCGATAAAAGCAATAGATGAATCCGTATCGGAAACCGCGGATAAAGCGCCTCCACCTTTGGCTGTTCCGTCAAGCTTTGTTATGATAACACCGGTTATCCCGATAGATGAATTGAAAGCTTTTGCCTGATCGCTTGCAAGCTGACCCATGGCCGCATCAAGAACAAGGAACTTGTGATCCGGTTTTGCAGCCTGGTGAATATTCTCCATTTCCTTAATAAGGTCTGTTTCAAGGGCATGCCGTCCCGCAGTATCTATTATCTTGACATCGAATTTTTCAATTGCTTTGAGGCCGCGCTGTACAATACCAACAGCATCTTTCACATCTTTTTCCCCATAGAAAAAAACGCCGCTCCTTTCACACAAAGTCTTTAACTGGTCATAAGCTCCAAGCCTGAAATTATCTGCGCATATGACAGCAGCTTTCAGTCCTTTTCTCTGGAAATAGCGGGCAAGTTTAGCAGTCGTTGTGGTTTTTCCGCTTCCCTGGAGCCCCACCATCATTATTGTCTGGGGCGCAAGCTTGACGTTTGCGCTTTTTCCAAGGATATTTATCAATTCCTGGTAAACGATGCGTATCACATGCTCTCTTGGATTCATACCGCTTGGCGGTTCTTCCTTGAGTGAGCGCTGCTTTATTTTCTGGGACAGCGCCATTACATGCTTTACATTCACATCCGCCTGCAGCATGGCGCGCTGAATATCCCTGACTACATCATCCACTAACTTTTCATCGATCCGGCCTGCGCCGACTAATTTTTTAAGGGCATCCTGAAGCGAGCCCCCAAGTTTATCCAGTACCATATTTTCTTTCCATTTTGAAGATTATCGTATTAAGCCTTGATTTTAGTTAAAAGTATTGCATGATTTGAAGGATAGATATATAATAATTCCGATTGTTACAGATAGTGCATGAGTATAGAGTACACAGGAGTTAATAAAGAGACTGTAGCAGGAGAGATAAAGAATTATCTTGATGCCTGTCCTGAAAATACGGTATTTAAGATGGTTATTAATTCAAAGAGGGGTTATCTTCGGCTAAAAATTAAGAATGCAAGTAAGAGCCGTCTGAAAACATTGATCGGGAAATTAAGAAGAAAAAAGCCCGGCCCTTAATATCAAATATAATCCTATTCCTGATAAATGGGTGTACCCAAAGAGTTTATTAATCAGTAATTATGTTGAGTGTTGTTGTTGTTCGATCCCCTGATTAAGGATTTGTTCTGAATGAAAGCACCCGAAAAACCCTCTTTTGATCTTATATTAATATTTATTTGGACTGTACTGACTCTTATATTTGTCCAGGACCCCATGTTAAGTGAAACACCTTTAAGAACGGTACTGGGGATTCCCATGGTACTTTTTATTCCAGGTTATGTGCTTGCTGCAGCATTATATCCAAAAAGGCAAGACCTTGAAGAGGTGGAGAGAGTCGCCTTGAGTTTTGGTCTCAGTATAGCAGTAGTACCTATCATGGGTTTGCTGCTCAATTTCACCTTCGGGATAAGCCTTATCCCCATCCTTCTCTCGCTTTCATCATATACAATAGCCCTGGTGATAATAGCAGTATACAGGAGGGAAAGATTGCCTCCAGAAGAGCGGTTCTCGGTTACATTCCACAGGGTTTATGTGATAATCAACAATGAGATCAATTCCCCTAAGAGCAAAAGAGACACCATTATTATTATTATTCTTGTATTATCCGTTACCTTTGCCGCAGGCATGTTCTATTTCGTGATTACAACTCCCATTATCGGAGAAAGATTTACTGAATTTTATATTCTTGAACCATCAGGAAAAGCGCAGAATTATCCGACAGAGCTAAAATCTAATTCTCCCTCAAGAATTCTTGTCGGCGTGGTGAACCACGAGTATATTCCTATTAATTATACAATTGAGGTAGCGCTTGACAAAGAAGTATTGACAGATACATCGTTTATGCTGGCTCATAATGAAACATGGGAAGAAAATGTAACTTTTGTACCTGACAAAACAGGTAGTAACCTCAAGCTTGAGTTCTTGTTGTTCAGGGAAGATAATTTCACCTTGCCTTATCGTCAGCTGCACCTATGGGTTAATGCAAAATGAAAAGCCTGAGCCCACAAAAATCAATATTAATGTTCATGATCACACCTTAATCCTTATCGCCCCTTTCATGAGCATTATCTCTCTTCCTGGCTCTATTGTTATTGCGTCAGTATTCTTCATGACGATAGTATCGCTCGTAATATCCGTGACCCGGAATTCGCTATATGTGTTACCTATAACAATAGATTTCTGGTCACCATACTGTTTTATATCCACGGTTACATCACTCATGTTGACCTTCGTGGTTTTGATCAGTATTGCTTTTTGTTTCTTGAAATCGTCTATTCTCCCAAAGTACTTCAATTTCATCCAATATTCCATTGTTGAGTTCTCAGTACTTTTGAAATCCCTGACCACTCTGCCATCCTGCATGATATTCACCCTTGTCATCTTATCTTCTATGGACAGGAGATTAACAGAATAACCATTCTGTAATTTATAGCTTTCATTTACCTTAATTTTTACATCCTTAACTTCCAGCAGGACAGGAAGCAAGAAGTTCGCTAAGTCAGGGATCAAACGTTCGTATGATTCCCCAACGAAGACCTGGATTTCATTCTTTTTAGCACTGGTATAAACTGCATCTCCTATATTCACTTTTCCGCCAGAATTCTTAAGTATAAGTTTTTCTCCTGAATTGAAGATGTAAGTAAGAAGGTCTCCATTTTTTTCCAAATTGTACTTTGATTCTTCTTTTTTCGATTCATTAGATAAATCCTGGGCTATACTGTTATCAATAATAGGCGATACCTGAAATACCCGCGTCCTGTATGTCTCATTGTTTTTCATGATCCGGAACTCAAACCTCAGGTATCCATTTGCCGTCTTTGGTGTGATCGTGATAGTCTGATTAAATGTCTCATTGGCTGGAAGTGGGATATCTTTCGAATATATCTCTTCTCCTGCGATCCTGACTTTTAACTTATATTCTATGCTTTTTGCTTCATGGTTATCAAGTATTATCCTGAAGTCTACGGGTTTTCCAGAAACAATCTGGCTTTCGTTCTTGACATAGAACCTGGTTGTGTGAAATTGGATGTCATCGGCCTTATCCAGCTTGAGCTTTGTGATTGTAAGATAAGCACCTGTGCCCCCTGCTGCGGTCAGCAATATGAGGAGAATCAAAAAAGGGTGATTTTTCATTTATAATTTATTTTTTTATTATTTCACATTAATCTTTGATATATTCTTTTACTATTACATCAAGTATTTTCCATCCATCCCTGAATGTATTTAGATTTGAATTTCCATTCATTCTGTGCGCTTCGAAAGAGGGTATTTCCTTGACCTTAAGCCCTGCTTTTATAACACGTATAGATTGTTCAGTCTCTATCTCAAAACCTTTCGAAGTGCACTTCATTTTTTGTATTGCCTCTTTCTTGAATGCCCGGTACCCATAGCAAAGGTCCGAGTACTGTGACCCATACATATAGTTAACAAGGCTCACGAAAATATTATTCCCGAATCTCCTGAAAGGTGTGAAATCAGCCGAACCCCCACCCGGAATCAAACGTGACCCGTGTGAGACATCATAACCATCCAGTACTGGTTCCAGCAGCCCTGGCATTTCTCTTGTGTCGTGGCTTCCATCCGCGTCCATGATTACAACTATATCCCCGGATACATTCTCGAAACCAGTTTTAAGTGCTTGACCTTTTCCGCGTCTATTTTCAATAATGATCTTCGCATCTTTTCTGTATTTCTTTATCTCTTCCCTTGTTCCATCTGTCGAGTTCCCATCAACGACCAGTATTTCGTCAACAAATTCAGGAATATTGGAAAAAACATTTTTTATGTTCGGGCCCTCATTTAAAGTAGGAATAACAATACTTATTCTTTTTTCTATACCATATTTATCTATCAATGACATTCTTGTCTCACTTCTTTTTGGGTCAAATATTATAATAATAGACTATCTCTTTTATTTTCCCGTACCACACGCATAGTTTCAGATTGTACTTTGTCTTATATAAACTTATCTACTTCGTATAAATATTTTAACTGATTGTGATACTAATCATGAGGTGATTGGAATTTTACTAACGTTCATCAATCTTTTATGATTCTATAATCCCTGTATCAAATTCTTTTCAAAATCCAAATATAATTCATCTGAAAATTATCATGCAATAATTTAGCTTCTCATCATAATAATAATTAGCATAGGTAGGTATATAAATAATATTGTTTATTTTAAAAAGTGAGGTTGTATTACATTATGGTTATCATTATGAACAAGATAAAAAATAAAATAATAAAATTACAAAAGATTGGGCGTATAGAAAGAGTATACGTAATTTTAATTCTACTCTTTCTTTCTATATTAATATCTTCGGCAGCTACATTAAATATGACCGTAACCAGCCCATCAACCAATCTTGCACCCAACTCCGGTTTTGAAACTGATCCCTTAGTTGACTATTTTACCTACGGAAAAGGCACTTTTACCTGGGCCAACGATGCAGCACACACTGGAAGTCGATCAACTAAAATAGTCTCCATCCAACCCACGGGATCATATGCGCGATGGATGGGCAAAACTGATAAGACATCAGGACAGGCCGGGAGTGAATATTCTGCATCTGTCTGGATGAAGTCAATAAGTGTCGTCCAGTATGGAAAGCTTGTTATTAACTTCTGGGACGCATCCTTGAATTATTTAGGGGGCACCGAGTCATCTGGATCTATAAGAGGCACCACAGATTGGACACAGCTTGCAGTTCAGGGTATTGCACCTTCGAAGACTGCCTTTGTGAGGGTCGAATTCAGGCTCTATGGTCCCGGCACATTATGGGTGGATGACGTGAATTTGGGTTTGAAAACGGCCACCTCCACACCAGCTCCAACACCTGCACTGACTCCAGCATCTACTCCAGCATCTACTCCAGCATCTACTCCAGCATCTACTCCAACTCCTACTCCAACTCCAGCATTCAGTCCATTATTCAATCTTGCACCTAACCCCGGTTTTGAAAATGATCCTGCAGTTGACTATTTTTCCCACGGGAACGGCGCTTTTACCTGGGCTACTGATGCAGCACACACTGGAACTCGTTCAAGCAAAATAGTCTCAAGCCAACCTGTGGGATCATATGTACGATGGTTGAGCAAGACGGATAAGATATCCGGAAAAGCTGGCAATGAATATGATGCGTCTGTCTGGATGAAGACTAACAGCGTCACCCAGTATGGAAAGCTTGTTATCAACTTCTGGGATGCATCCTTGGGGTATTTAGGCGGCAGGGAGTCATCTGGATCTATAAGAGGCACAACAAATTGGACCCAGCTTAAAGTTCAAGGTATTGCACCTTCGAAGACTGCCTATGTGAGGGTCGAATTCAGGCTCTATGGTCCAGGCACACTATGGGTGGATGACGTGAATTTGGGTTTGAAAACAGCAGCCTCTACACTAACTGCAACATCTACCCCAACCCCAACCCCAACTCAAGAACCAACGCCTAATCCAACTCTAAAACCTTCGGGTTCTTATACTCTTTTCTGGAGCGATGAGTTTAATGGAAATACATTAAGTTCTGATTGGAGAGTGTATGGCGGTAACCAGTCTGGAGCTACTTCTGATACATTATTCCACTCAAATATGGTGAAAGTAAGCAATGGTCAACTTCATTTGGGTATAGCAATGAATCCATCTAATGGAAGAAAATATATTGGTGGGGGTGTTGATAATCTTAATTCAGTAACCGGAAAATTAACACAAGGAAGATGGGAAATCAGAGCAAAAATGCCACAGGGATTTGGCGCAGACGGATACATCGGGCTTTATAAGTCGGACGGTAAATGGCCACCCGAAATAGTAATTGTTGAAAACATTGGAAAACGACCAACAATAGCATATTTCATTCAGGTTTATTCTAACACTCTAAATAAACCTGCGTATGATGTGACGCAGGTAACTGGCACAACTTGGAATACTGGATTTCATGTATATACATTTGAATGGGATAACTCTACATTAAAATGGTATGTTGATGGTAATTTAAAGAAGACTTCCAAACAATTATATCCAACCGTTCCGATGAAATTTGGTATGGGTGCATGGAGCGGAATCTGCGGGTCTGATTGGCCGGATTGTGCGAGTTCAAAAATACTTCCGGCATATTTGGATATTGATTATGTACGCATTTATCGTAAGAATTAATGAAAGGATTTTAATCCTTTCTTTTTTTTCATTGCGCCAATAATTGAGCTTCAGTCAAAATAAAAAGAAACTTGACATAATGTCAAATGATCCTCTAAAATTCTTCGCTTGGTGTAAATAAAGAAATTTATTCCCTTTCTGATAACAATAATTGCAAAATGTGTGATCACTAAGAATTTAAATTAATGCAAATGAGATATTAATTACTTAAAAACTAAACAGTATTAATATCTACAAAAAAACTATAAAAACTATAAAAATTGTCGATTTCTTTTTAACCTTCTAATAAAATTAGTTATTTTATAAATAAAATGTATCATAGTGATAATCATGAGGGAAATAAACCGAAAATTAATAAGACTGAAAATTATGGAACATATAAAAAGAATATATATTGTTTTATTTACACTATTATTTTCCATATCAATATCTTCAGCAGCTACTTTAAATACGAATCCGACCGTAACCAGTTCATCAACCAATCTTGCACCCAACTCCGGTTTTGAAACTGATCCCTTAGTTGACTATTTTACCTACGGAAAAGGCACTTTTACCTGGGCCAACGATGCAGCACACACTGGAAGTCGATCAACTAAAATAGTCTCCATCCAACCTACGGGATCATATGCGCGATGGCTGAGCAAAACTGATAAGATATCGGGACAGGCAGGCAATGATTATTCCGCATCTGTCTGGATGAAGTCAATAAGTGTCGTCCAGTATGGAAAGCTTGTTATTAACTTCTGGGACGCATCCTTGAATTATTTAGGGGGCACCGAGTCAGCTGGATCTATAAGAGGCACCACAGATTGGACCCAGCTTGCAGTTCAGGGTATTGCGCCTTCGAAGACTGCCTTTGTGAGGGTCGAATTCAGGCTCTATGGTCCAGGCACATTATGGGTGGATGACGTGAATTTGGGTTTGAAAACGGCAGCATCTGCACCAACTCCAGCACCTGTACCAACACTTACACCAACTCCGACTCCAAAACCTTCGGGTTTTTATACTCTTTTCTGGAGCGATGAGTTTAATGGAAATACATTAAGTTCTGGTTGGAGAGTATATGGGGGTAACCAGTCTGGAGCTACTTCTGATACATTATTCCACTCAAATATGGTGAAAGTAAGTAATGGTCAACTTCATTTGGGTATTGCTATGAATCCATCTAATGGAAGAAAATATATAGGTGGGGGTGTTGATAATCTTAATTCAGTAACCGGAAAATTAACACAAGGAAGATGGGAAATCAGGGCAAAAATGCCACAGGGATTTGGCACAGACGGATATATCGGGCTTTTTGGATCTGCTGGAAAATGGCCACCCGAAATAGTAATTGCTGAAAACATTGGAAAACGACCGATAATAGCATATCTCATTCAGGTTTATTCTAACACTCTAAATAAACCTGCGTATGATGTGACGCAGGTAACTGGCACAACTTGGAATACTGGATTTCATGTATATACATTTGAATGGGATAACTCTACATTAAAATGGTATGTTGATGGTAATTTAAAGAAGACTTCCAAACAATTATATCCAACCATTCCGATGAAATTTGGTATGGGTGCATGGAGCGGAATCTGCGGGTCTGATTGGCCGGATTGTGCGAGTTCAAAAATACTTCCGGCATATTTGGATATTGATTATGTACGCATTTATCGTAAGAATTAATGAAAGGATTTTAAGAAAATAATAACTTTAAAAACCCGTTCCTATTTAATACAAAAGCGCTTCTTTACACCCAGCGTAAATTATAAATACCATCGTTTGTATATGCGAAAAAACTATAAAAACAGTAAAAACTAAAAAAATTATCGATTTCTATTTAACCTTATAATAAGATTAGTTATTTTATAAATAAAATATATGGTAATGATCATGAGAAAAATGAACCGAAAATCAATAAAACTGAAAATATTGGGACATATAAAAAGAATATATATTGTTTTATTTATACTATTATTTTCTATATCAATATCTTCAGCAGCTACTTTAAATATGAATCCGACCGTAACCATCCCATCATCCAATCTTGCACCTAACTCCGGTTTTGAAACCGATCCCACAGTCGACTATTTCACCCACGGGAATGGCACTTTTACCTGGACAACCGATGCAGCAAACAATGGAAATAGTTCAACTAAAATAGTCTCCAGCCAACCCGCGGGATCATATGCGAGATGGTTGAGCAAAACAGATATCATCTCTGGACAGGCAAACAATGATTATTCTGCATCTGTCTGGATGAAAACAATAAATGTCGCCCAGTATGGAATGCTTGTTATTAACTTCTGGGACGAATCCTTAAACTATCTGGGCGGCTACGAGTCAGATAAATCCATGACTGGAACTAGTGACTGGACTGAGGTAACAGTTCAAGGTAATTCACCTTCGAATACTTCCTATGCAAGGATCGAATTCAGGTTATATGGTCCAGGAGAACTCTGGATAGATGACGTAAATTTGAGTTTGACAAAAACAATCCCTACGCCTGTACCATCATCAACCCCTACACCTGTACCAACAGCAACACCTTCAGGGTATACATCCGATCACCCGGGCATGTATCTTAATGCTAATGAGATAGATGCCATCATAAAGAAAGTAGACTCCGGGCAACAACCGTGGAAAGAGGCATATGACAAATTTATGAATGAAGATGTTCCAGCAGCATTAAATACAAAAATTCAGAGTGTTACTTATGGGGGAAAGGTTCCTCCCAGCGGAGATATACATGATTATTTTTCTGAAACTCCATATACAAGTGACGGCGTTTATAACCCATATGCAGATAAATCCGACTATTACGGAGCTATTGCAGTTGGAAAAGCAGTGAGAAACCTGGGATTGGCGTATGCACTTACAGGAGAGAATAAATATGCGGATAAGGCTGTACAACTTATCAATGCATGGTCTGTCAATCCTGAAACAAGAATGAATCCTAAATTTACAGATTTTAATGGTCAATCTTATGTTGAAATCCCTATTACATTGACAGGTATGTTCTATGGGGCTGATTTGATATGGAATTATCAGGGTTGGAATGTTGCCGATAAGAATGTGTTTAAATCCTGGGTTGGAGATATAAGTACCAGCCGTGGAAGATCTAAAGAATCCACCCCTACCAATTATGAAAACTGGAAAGTATTATTTGTCAGCTCATCAGCAGTGATAACAGGTGATAACAATGATATGGATTGGGCATTTCAATATTGGAAGGAACTTGTTCCTATTCAGATGGACGAAAAAGGTCAAATGGTGAATGAACTTCGTAGAACCAGATCTCTTTTCTATTCGCTTTTTTCAATCAATGCGATGACACAAACTGCGGAGATTGCCCGTCATCGCGGTATAGATCTATATAATTATAAAACCGATGATGGAAGAGGACTTGAGTTAGCTTTTGATTTTCATGCTCCATATTTAGCAGGTAAAGAAAATTGGCCGTATCAAGAGATACGTCCGGATCTATTTGAATATGCAACATTTGAACTTGCTCACTCATTTAAACAGAAGCCTTCTTACAAGGATGTTATCGATAAAGCAGGAAGACCTGTGTATGAAAAAAGAACAATGGGACCAGTGACACTTACGCACGCAAAATAGTCAAACTTTGAAACGGCACAATCAATCGCAGCAGAGCTGCGAGGCATGATTATGCCGTCATTTTGTAGTTTTTTTCATTCAAAATCCAAAGTCTTCTTTTTTTCCTTAGTTCCTAGTTTTTCAACATATTTTTTTTGAATATTTTATCAATATGAACATCTTAAATTTGGATGGCAATAATTTGTCAAATATGGTCCATAAATTTATCAAAATTTTTGAGTGCATAAATAATATAAAATCTCCTCTTAGTATAAATTCTTCTTTAATAAAGCCAAATTCTTTTAATTTTGTATCTATAGAGTTTGGAGAACAACATCTGAAATATGTTGGATATATGTCTTTATCGTCTCTTTTTGATACTATTTTCATTAATATTTTGTGTAGTTTCAACGGAGTAAATTTTCCAAATAGATTAACAGGATTATATACATTAGGCAATACCATTATTAGGATACCATTATCTTTTAAAAGTCTAAAAAATTCCTGAAATACAACATCGGGATATTCAATATGTTCTAATACGGATTTTGTAGTAATTATATCCACAGTCCCATTTCTTAAAGGTATGTTCTCAAGATTACTGAGAATAAGACTATCATAATTAACATTATCTCTAAGAGAGCCTAAGTCAATATCAATTCCGATTGATTTGTCTGTCAAATACTTATCTGTTCTATCATTCATCCATCCACATCCTGCATCTAAAAATATCATTTCTGGAAAAATATTTTTAGATATCAATTTTTCATATTCATCCCATATTGATTTATAACCAGGATGACGATATTTTAAATATTTCAAAATCTTTTTGAAATAAGAATGATCTTCTTCAAATTTCTGCATTCTCTTCAATTGAGATAGATTATATCTTTCTTTATTTTTCATAATTTATCAATCGGTGAAACTACATTATAATCTCAATATGTAAGTAATTATCGACAATGTATTTGAATTCCGACCTCTGGACTCCGTCCAATTAGTAGACAGTGAGTTCATTGAATATCTATTAATCTGTTTGACTTCTAAGTATATTGTTTTATAAATAATTTCTAAATTTATTAAAATCTCATTTTCTAAAGGAGCTAATTGTTAAAAATTCTAATTTTATTGTATTAAAATTAAAAAAAAAGATATAAAGCACGAAAAATTCCAAAATACCCAAAACAAAAATTCCAGTTTATGAACCATATTTGATCGAAAAAGACCTTTGAATATTACTCCCCAGAATGGCTAGAACAATCCGTAAGAAATCGTCTTCTTCAAAGTACCCGAAGAGCGTACCGGTGGGATATTATGATGATGATATGGGATATATTTAATATAGAGTAAGGAATTTATAGTTGCCAAGTGATGCGAATAATTTACATTGAAGTTATTTAGTAGGATAAGTGTCGAAAAATGCGAGCTATTTTCTATTTACATCGCTTTCTTTGCGCCTGAGTTTTTGCCGAACTTGGGAGGGGTGAAAACGTATGCAATTTGGAAAATTTAAATCATAATAATGAATAAAAGTGCATCCCTATTGATATCTAAACTGTAACGTTCATAATAAAAATTTTAAAATAATAATTGTTGTCGATGGAAATAAAAAGCTCAAACAGAAAATAGAATCTGAATTCAAAACTACTGCAATAAATGGAGAATAGTGTTCAAAGAGGTACAATTAAAAAAATGTTTGTTGACAGAAATAAATTATATATACCAAGGATCTTTATCTGAAGGAAGATTGAAATATGATCTTGGTCAAGTCATAAATATAATATTTGTAAACAAACAAATTTTTCACCAAGAATATAATTATCTGAAAATACTATTCGTATCAATTTTAAGAACTTGTTTCGATGGGAAATTTACAACATTTATATTGCTATCACTAACCATTCTGTATGTGTTTGGTTATATAAAGAAATGTACCAGTGATATTGTAGGTTTATAAATCAAAATAATAAATATTAGGAGGAAAAAATCGTGAATAAAAAAATTTTTTATGAAAATAAATATCTACAATTAAATCCATCAATGCATGTAGAGGATATTCCAAAAAAGTTTGATAGATTGATGTCAGTATTTAATTCAGATAATAAATATAAAAAAGTCTTGGATATCGGATGCGGTTCAGGTGTATTAATAAATATGATGGCAAATGAGCTATTTCCTGAGATTGCTATGGGATGTGATATTTCTTTAAATATTTTATCACAAAGTAAGAAATTGGTACCCTCCAATCATTATATCAGGTGTGATGGCTTGTCATTACCTTTTAAGAATGATACGATTGATCTAGTTTTAATAACTGATTTGGTGGAACATGTAAACCAGCCAGATAAATTACTGTATGAAGTTGAAAGGGTATCAAAAGAAATGTTAATAATTATCCCAATTGAATCAGGTTTTTTTTCAGATATTGCATTCAAATTTATGCGCTTGATTGGTTTAGAAACTAACATTGAAAGGTATGGTCACATTCATAGATTTAAATCAAACAAATGTAAAAACCTTATTGAAAAATCTGGATTTAATATTGTTAATTCTAAAATTATGAAATCGTGTGGATCGCAGATGCAGAGAACTATATTTGGAAAACTCCATTCAAATCTATCTAGTTTAATAAGATTAGTATCAAAAGATATTGATCAATCACTTTTAGGAGGTTATGAATATATCGCGTTTTGTCGTAAATAAGTGCTTTATAATCCTGAGTCATTTTATTTAATTATGTTAGATATATGTTAGATATATATTAGGACATCGAGCTTTGTTAATGTATTACAACTGATATCTTGGCAATTGTTAGGGAATTTTTCATGAAAAAATAAACAAAATAGACTTCAATGCGATCGTATTCTAGGCAGATTATATTTTATTATATACACGAACATAGTCGATATAATAGTATTGAGGGAACACAACTGTCGAATCTGGGTCACCCGGCCAGTTTCCACCCACAGCTGTATTCAAATACAGGTACATTGGAATATCGGGAACGTATAAAGTTGACCTGAACCTTTCTTTGCCATCAATAATCCATCGTATCAATCCCGGTTGCCATTCAATGGCAAAAGTATGATAATCTGAAGAAAAATCAGGAACATTCAAATCCGATATCATGTAGTCTTCTTGATTAAAACATGATAAAGTTGCTTTGGATGGATTTTCGCATTCCCAATGGTTTGTCATATAAATTTTTCTTGTATCATGCCCAAGCAATTCAAAAACATCAATTTCTGGGGGCCATAATCGATCATTGGGTACTAGCCAGAAAGCAGGCCATATTCCTTTACCTTCTGGGAGTTTCGCACGAATCTCAAACCAGCCATACTTCTGGAAAAACTTATCGCGTGAAATTACTGATCCAGATGTATAGTTATATCCTTGGTAATTTTTTTTTTCACTTCTTAATATAAGAGTTCCATCCTCAATATATACTTCATCTGGAATATAAATCTCTAATTCATTATTCAGAGATTGAGGATGCCTATTCTCTTTAGACCATTTTGAAGTGTCCAGCGTTTTATCATTGAAATCATCATTCCAGACAAGAGTATAACCTGAAGGGTCTTGACTAGATGGCGATATGGAGATTTGAATAACTATTATAATTGGAAATATTATAAATATTAACATGAAAATATCACAAATATGGATTAAGACAGATTTATGTGATAATGAATTCATAATATTTATTTTACTGTTAGATGTGGTTTTCATTATTGAATCTATACCAGATTACCACATAAGATGTTTATATATTTCGTAATATCCATTTGTATATATTAATTTAGACGTATTGTCTGATTCTAACCACAATTTAATGGAATCATATCCAAAGACGTACAGAAGGAAATTATTTGTTTGTTTGGAATATATAATATATGTTGATTCCTCCAAAGAGGCATTGCTTGGATTGTAAATTCCTGAAACATATGCGCTTATACCTCCCCTTTCGTAAAAGGGCAAGGGATGATAATAATCCAACAAAGGACCAAAAACATAATTTACAAATATAGGATGTTCATTTCCCGGTTCCACTCTCAATGCAAAAAATTTTGAACCGTATAATTCTGTTGTATAAATCATATTTATACTTTCTGAATCATAATGCGCAGGAATATGAAGAAATGCAAAAATCACCATAATTCCGATCAATATTTTATTGCGATTTGAAATATTTAATATGATATAAGTTGCAGCTGGTATAATGCTATATATATATAATCTGTCATCAATTTCACCACCATATTTGACGAGTAAAAAAGATCCAATACCTATAAGCCACACGATGCAATTGATCGATTTCTTGTTATTCAATAAACTTTTATTATAAAACATATTCAATGTAATTAGAATTACTAAAATAATGTATATTCCAAGATAAGTATGGGACAACATTTTTGATATTTGGAATATCGTACTTGTTCCCGCGAATTCTACAGGATTCCCGATTGTTATGAGTTTAGAAAAATTGTCTATTATAAGTTTGATTATGCGTGGTGCAAAAAAATAATACCATGAAAAGAAGACTGTTATCGAAAAAAGCATTAAGGTTCTTAACCTTCTTTCAATTAAATACATAATAAATATCACGACGATCACCACTAATGAGGTCAATAAATGCGTTACAACAAGAGCAGAAATGAGTAAGATTAATGGAATATAAAGTCTATTTTTTCGATTTATACAAATATCATTTAAGCATATAAATATCATAACAAAAAATAGGTAGGCTATGGACGGTGGACCATAGTAATATAAAAATAATATAAATGATGTAAGGATTATAAAAGAGAGTAAGAAGGATTGATTCGGAGAGAAATTAAAGATTTTTCCCGCAGCATATGTAAAATAAATCAGAGCGATTATCCAGAATAGTGGCATATACTTTATGAGAGACCCTAAACTAACATTTCCAATTGAAATAATGAATGCTGATATTAGATGGGTAGCTGGCCACGAATTATAGGATAAGAGGTTTGCAGAATTGGTATCTATGTATTTACTTTCTAAAATATTTTGAACTCCTCCTGCAGGATGGTAAGACCAGGCGAACCATGCATTTTCTTCGGCAAATATCGGTAAACCAAAAAGATATAGACCTATAACTAATAAAAAAATTATATATATTAATGTGTTTTGATATTGTTTATCTAAATATAAACTTATTGAGCCAAATATTAGTATCAAAAATCCAATCCAATAGGCAAGGGTTAAATGAGAAGTTAATCCAAGAAAATCTGTACTATTGACGACGACCGGTTTGATTTCCATTATAGCATAAAATAATAATATCAGGCTGATAGCTACAAAAATCAGGTATATTTTTGAATCTTTGGGTCCACTAAACAATGATTTTGGATATTCAAATTTTTTTGTTGAACTGATGTTTTTTTGATTTCTTAACATATTGAAACTCTTACTTTATGCTGTTTTGTATTTTTTCTTGAATAAATATGATAAGACACAGACAATTTCATAATTTATATCAATTTCTAATAATATATGAATTTTAGATAAATAATTTTTTCAATTTTATTGATCCATATAGCCTTCCGAGACGATATCCGGATATGCATAAGAATGCTAATAAAGGTTCGTATAGACAATATCTGTCGCAATCCCAAAATAACCTGGCAAATAATCTGAAATAGAATAAAGCGAAAGCGAGCATAAGCTTTAAATAGTCCATTAAGATATTTTTTAGATTAAAATCCATAAAATAATTATGTTTTCTATATAAAAGTACACTTCCATATCCATAGCTAAATTGTTGTTTAAATAAGGACTTCATATTTGATCTATGTTTATGAATTACAATGGCATTTTGGTCATATACTATCTTATATTCTGTTTCTAATTGCATCCTCCAGGCAAAATCAGCATCTCCACCTGAAATCAATTCTTCATCAAAATATCCTATTTTATTAAATATCTCTTTTCTATAAGCGACATTTGCTGTCATGGGATATGGTAGAAACTCTGAATTCAATGTATTTTTTTGAGACATAATATCTTTTTTTGCATAATATTCCTCCACGATATTATTCCATTTTGCCGATAAAATTTCACCAGCGACACAACCAACTGAATTTTCTGAAAAACTCTTCACTATATTAATTAACCAGTTTTTATCGACAACACAGTCCGCGTCTGTGAATACTATTATTTCGCCCTTAGCATTCATAACCCCCATATTCCTTGCTGCATAAGAACTTCTTCTTTTTTCAAAAAACAATTTTAACTGTGGAATATTTCTTTGAAACTTTTTAATTAATTCAACTGTCTTATCCATGGATTCATTATCAACTATGAGAATTTCATATTTATTTTTTGGGTAATTAATATTCATTAAGGAGTTCATCAAATTGTTAATATGGTTAGCGCCATTCAGAACAGGTACAATTATAGATACACAAGGTTTTTCCAAAATATCACACCTTTTCCCCTTCAACTACCATCGTTTCGACATGGCAGATAATTTTGTGCTTGTTTTTCCTTTTTTTTTTAAAAATTTCAATACAGGCGCAGAAGTATCCTCGAAATTCATTTGAACTTAATCTAAGTGTGGCCATTAAAAATAAACCAATAATGGATATCCAGAATGCAAATCTTTTCAGAAGTGTCTGAGGAAAATTTTTCTGGAATAAATAAAAATGATTCTCTAATAACATTTCCGCTCTATATCTCTCAGAATCCCTTGACACTGGAGATATTTTATGAATAAGTTCTGCAAATGGTGTGAATATCACTTTGTATTTTCTTGATACCCTATACGATATATCGCAATCCTCCATAAAACTATATCCTTTAAAATGTTCATCAAAATGAAATTCATCCAGAACATTTCTTCTAAATGCCATATTTGCACCTTGTACACATTCTATCATTTTGATTTTTTTTTCGCATGCTATATATCTGGGAAGTCCTGACGGTAGAAAATATCCATTACCATACCTGTGCAAAAAAAACAGAAAGAAAAAAACATTCCTTATTTCTTTTATAAATGAATTATTTATTAACTTTGAAAATGTCCTTGTTGCCATATCAGCCTGAATCATGTTTCCTGTCACTAACCCAACATTCTCATAAGCATCGAATATTTTTAAAATGTGATTCACATAATCATCATCTAATATTACATCATCGTCTAGAAATATTATTATTTCCCCTATACTTTTTTCGATTCCAATATTTCTTGCCCTTGTTAAGCCAGCTTTGACTGCATAATGTTTTATGATCTTATTTTCTCGAATAAATTCCTTCAAATGATTGATTTTTTCCTCAGAATTACTTGAATCTATTATGATAATTTCCCCGGGTTTAACAGATTGAGCAAAAATAGATTTCAAACAAATCATCAAATCGAGGGGTCTATCTTTAGTACATATTATTATAGAAACTTTCATATATTATACAACTCAGAGCCAAATATTATTAATTTATATAGATCAAAATATTGATATACCTTATGCATAATGAATTTACTTCATAATTTTATATTTCTATTGAATATGAATACTTTAATTATGCCCAATGCATACGGA
>NZ_NTMG01000002.1 GCF_002487355.1 Candidatus Methanoperedens sp. BLZ2
GATCGCCCGAAGGCATGGTAAGATTAGCTTTGAACTTATTTAAAGCCAGCGCCGCGCTTGAGGGCAGCAAAGAAAAGAAAATATAAAGGAGAAAAAAATATGAAATATAAAGGAATGCAATTAGGCGCGATGCTTGCAGCGATGCTGATATTGAGCATGGCGTTTGTGCCGGCAGTGAGTGCACAAGGCGCTCAAAGACTGGAAGATGTAAGCAAAGGAATCAATTCAGCAAATGTTCAAGCGGGAATAGAAAAACATTTTGCAGAAGATAGCCGTGGCGGCGAGGGAATTTTGAAGAACAAAAAGATGGCTATTGATGGAGAAAATGTCTACACAAAATTGGAAATTGATATTCCAGAGAGCGGAGAATATTACGTTACTGCATGGGTTATGGGCGTCAATGGACAAGAAAAGATTCAAGTATATCTTGATGATGAAGCAAATCCCGCAGGATATCTGAAGATATCTGATAATGGTTGGCAATCTGCCCAGTTACAGGACAAGAACACTTTTAACCCAATATCTCTCTTCAAGGGAACACATGTATTTTCCTTTAAGAGTCAGGATATACCGGAGATTGAATTCATTCGAGTAGCGAAACAAAAGGATGCAGCAATAATCTCGGATACTAATTATCGAAATTACATAAATACTCTTAAAGCAAAATCTTTGCCAGATAATTACAGACAGTTGAAGAATGAAGATATAGTGAACGCGGCAATGGTGTTGACATCTAATCCTGAAGGCGATTATGCATATCAATTGAACATGAATTTTGCATATACTTACTACCGAGCTTTCTACTTCACCAGTGGTCAGAATGTGGTTTTCGAAACTAGAAAAAGTGACCCCTATGCATCCGATCCGGTCATGTTTTTGTTTAGTGGATCCGATCCGGTCAATGGTGGCTCATGGTCGAATGATGACTGGGGGAATGGATACCAATCAAAAATAAGTGTTACTATTCCGAATACCGGTACGTATTATCTACTGCTACGATCATATAGTTCCAGTTACCCCGGAACCTCAGATTTATATAAAGATGGTTCTCTGTATGCCTCAAATGTTGCACTTGCTGGAACTAATGTATATAACGGCGATATCTCCAAGACAGGAACATTGAATTACTTTACAGCCAAGCTTACAGGTGATAGTCGCCTGTGGTTAGAAGACAGCAGTTCTTGGCCAGGTAAAATAAAAGGATTCAACGATGACTATAGTGGATCTGGGGATTTTTATTGGGGTGTTGCTTCAAGAGTAAAACAGCAGTTTTCACCAAGTATTAATTATGCCCTTGTTTCGAGTTACAGTTCCTCTAATCCAACAGGGACTGCTGATTTATATATGAAACTTGATAATAGCGACATTACGAGTTTCTTCCCAAATCTTAAAGCTGACGATGCTATTAAGTCGGCGCCAGCATCAGATGCTTATAACTGCATAAGCTGGTCCGGAGGACGCGTTGATTTAGGAAGATATTTCTGGCCTCCTGATCCTGGAAATCCATGGTATGATCCGAACCAATTAACTGCGTTTGATAAATTTTATGGAAATAATCCCTCAAGGTATTCCGGTGCAATGACATATACGCGAACTGGAGCAACTGTAGACAATAGTGTTGTTGATTTATGGGCAGTTAATGGTGTTTATACACATGCTTCAGTAAAAAAACCGGGGAACGACCAACCACATGGTTATGATTGGGAAAGCAAACCTGGGGGGCTTATGAGAACTCTGCATCCAAGGTATGCACTAAGAGGTGATGATTATGGAGATGTTAGTAATTACTATAAACAGACTGGAACGTATGCGTCAGGAGTTTCCAGCCAGGCAATTGGAGGCATGACTCTTGAGGAATCCATAGAAAGCGGTCTGACAGTAATAGAAAAAGTCGAATTAACAGAAGATGAAAAAGCTAAACAATCGAATTTGATAGAGAATATCCCGAAAGAAGTCAATAATGAATTCAATACTAAATATGGACTGTGGAAAGAGACTTGGAATGACCCCAATCTACTCATTCACAGTAACCCAAGAATGTATGCTCAATCCAAACAATATAAGGATTTTCTAAGCTACTCCAAGAAACATGGCAAAGCGATATGGCCTCTTTTATTCCAAAAATATGAGCAAGGAGACGACTTTGTTAAAATGGCTATCTTAGATTTGACATATACTGAACATGGTTCTCTTTTGGATGAAATAAGGCAGGAAAGCGCTAAGGAGCGATACACTGCTGAAGGTGTATACATAGCCCCATCAGAGAACGCAAATATGATGAAGTATATCAAGAAACTATTGGAATTAAAGTAATTACTAAAATGGGGGGAGGTATATCCTCTCTCTTTTATTTTTTAAAACATAAAATAACTTATGACTTTAAAACTTTTATTAATTATAGCATTTTCAGTAACGGGAATTATTTTAATTAGTGGATGTATCGGTGAAAAGAACACAAAAGAAGAACTCACAGATGAGATACAGAACATAGGAGAAGCTGTTCCCGAAGGATGGAATTATACTATAATTCAAAATTTTATGGACGAGGTTACCCCATCTGGCGGGTACGGTAAAATTATAACTCAAAATTCAGAAGAAATGCCTGTACCTCATGGTCTATGGAAACCTGTAGCTATTGTGAACTTTGTCAATCTCAATAAAGAGATTGAATATTATCCGGATGTGAAAACTGATAGGAAGTATAATCCATCGCTTCGACTTTATTTTTACAATGTTACAGAAAAACCGGAGATTATGGAGATCATAGACCGGGAAAGAATTTACTCATGGTGCGTCCCCATTTACTTTGATGAAACAAAGAAATACATTATGGTCACTTCCGGGTGTTATATAAACAGTGGAATCTTTACGGAGGAGGCAAAAAAGTATTATTCTCCCTTAGAGAAATCATTAAAAGAGTATTTTAATAAATTTAAGTAGAGATTGGCAACTTAAAAATTCTTTTCAAGCAAACAGAAAATTCATGAGTCTAGCAAAATAATATGCCCCATATATTTCATAAGGTGCAATAGACCTCATAATGTCGTTTATGATATCGCATTCACCGTGGATCATTATTCCGGCGATGATCCCGATAGCTGCCCTGTAATCCCAGGTGCCAGGGACGGCGCATGTTACTGCTACTACAGAAAGGTCAACGATACTGCTTTTCAATT
>NZ_NTMG01000082.1 GCF_002487355.1 Candidatus Methanoperedens sp. BLZ2
GGCAGAGGCGGTTCGGGTGGAGGTCGCGGAGGCAGCGGTGGCGGTAGGGACCGCGGCCGGGATTCCAGAGATAAAAGAGGCGGAGGAAAAAGAAGGTAATATTCCCTCTTTTTTGTTTTTTATTAACCTTTTTTATAGTCAGCAGTATCATATAGTAAATAATGCTTGAAAATATTCCGGAAATATTTCTTTCTATCACGAACAAGGAATTTCGTGTTCTTATTGCCATTGAAAACCAGATGAAATTCCATGAATGGGTCCCAATAGAAGAGATCGTGAATTTTACGACATTTGACAGGAAAGAAGTGGAATATATCCTCTCAAACCTGGCGCAAAGAAAGCTTATTCACAGGAATGTCCAGGCTTATGAAGGATACAGGATATACTTTGAAGCATACGACCTGCTTGCACTGAATGCATTCGTGAAGCGTGGATCTGTGAATGCCCTGGGTGAAATAATCGGGAGGGGGAAAGAATCGGAAGTTTATGAAGCCACAGGCGGCCTCATTGACCGGCATGTTATAATTAAACTCCACAGGGAAGGAAAAATGAGTTTCAGGCATGTCAGGACAAAAAGAGAAACTATCGGGGAAAGGCGGCATCTTTCCTGGTTATATGCCGCACGTCTTGCAGCTAAAAAAGAATATGATGCCCTTGTCGCTCTTTATCCGAAAGTCAGCGTTCCTGAACCGATAGATCATAACAGGCATGGGATCGTGATGTCAAAAGCAACCGGGCAGCAGCTTGCGCATACCAGGCTGGATGAACCTGATTGGTATCTTGATGAGATATTGAGACAGGTAAAGAACGCTTACGGACTCGGTATTATCCATTGTGACCTGAGCGAATTTAATATCTTTGTTAATCCCGCAGGGTGTGAGATCATCGATTGGCCCCAATTCATCAAACCAACTCATCCGAATGCAAAGGAGTTGCTTCGCAGGGATATTGATAATGTATTATCATATTTTAACCGTAAATACAGGATCAAAAGAGATATCGGCGAGATTATCAACAATATAATAACCTGAATCATGCCGGAAAATATAATTTTTGGTATAGATATTGCTAAAGGTTCTTTACATGCAAGAGAAAAACCAGCTTATGCCGTAGTGATACTCAAGAATGGGGATGTCGAGCATCACAAAATGGTAAGCCTCCATAAATTCATGCGAATGGTCTGGAAAGAAAAGCCGTCATTGATCGCTGTTGATAACATATATGAATTAGTTTCAGATAAGCATGACCTTATTTCGTTTCTTGAGAAATTACCCCCTGATACGAAACTTATCCAGGTCACTGGGGGTGAGCAACTTTTACCACTTACAAAACTAGCCCGCCAGCAGGGACTATCCTTTGACAGGTTTGACCCTAATGCAGAAGCTCTGATATGCGCGCAGCTTTCTCAAATGGGCGTGGGTTACGAGGTGTCGGCATTTGAGGATAAAACGGTTATCAAGGTCAGCAGGGGGCGCTCACCAGGAAGGGGAGGATGGAGCCAGAACAGGTACAGGCGCAAAATGCATGGGTATGTCAGGCAAAGGGCAAGGGAGATCGAAGATTCCCTGAATGAACTCTCAAGAACCAGGGGATTCACATTTTCCCAGGATATAACAGAGAGGTTCGGAGGATATTCAAAAGCTGAATTCATTGTGGATGCACCAAGAAACAAGATTCATATCGGTTCTGGAAAATACGGGGATGTGCAGGTGAGCGTAAAAGGTATAGAACGCGATTCCCTGGTTTTTAAGCCGCTTAAAGCAAAAAAAAGAGATTATATCATCGTTGGGATCGACCCTGGCACTACGACAGCTGTTGCCGTTCTTACACTTGATGGCGAATTGCGAAAAATCCATAGTTCAAGGACTATTTCGATACCTGAAGTTATTGAAATGATCGCACAGGAAGGAAGACCCCTTGTTATAGCAAGCGATGTATTCCCTACCCCCAATGCCGTTGAAAAAATCAGGAGGGCGTTTAATGCCGTATCAAGCTCTCCTTTTGAGGTACTCTCGGCTGGAGATAAGATTGAGTTTGCAACCCCATATGGTTATTCAAACAACCATGAACGTGATGCCATTGCAGCTGCTGTATCGTTTTATCGCAAAAACAAGAATAAGTTCGAACAGATTAAGAAGAAGATACCTCCGGGAGTAGATGCCAGCGAAGCGATAGCGCAGGTCGTTAGGGGAAAATCCGTGGAAGCTGTGATCTCAGGATTGACCAGGACTCAAACCAAAGAGCCTTATGTTCTGGTAGTTCCTGAAAAAAGAGATGAAGAAACATTTCACTTGAGGGAATCCATCCGGAAATATGAAGACATAATCAATGAAATGAAGACGAAACAAGAATTTTTGGAAAAAGAACTTTTCCTCAGGGACGAAAAGATGCGGGAATTAGAAGAGCTGATAAAAAAGCAGCGTTCAGATATATACAAAAAACTAAAAAAAGACAAAACAATACAAATCCGGGATATGGATATCCAGCGCCTCCAGAATAAGATATCTGAAAAAAACAGGAAAATTTCCGAATTAAATGAAAGGATCCATAAACTAAAAAGGGTACGAAGGCTTGAAATAAGCGGCCGTGTTCTTCCTGTGAAGATAATATTTTCTTTTACTAAAGACAGCATCCTTAAAACCCGGGAAACTGTGGGAATAAAAAAAGATGACATCATCCTGTTGAAAGATTCAAGCGGTGGAGGGACAATTACCGCTAAAATGCTTGCTGACCTCGGTGTGCGGGCAATTATTATCTGCAATGATATGTCGCATGCTGCAGAAGAAGAGCTTTTTAACCTTGGTGTGCCTGTTTTAAGGGCAAAGGATGTGAATATCCAGTTTGACTCAACAGAAGAGCTTGCTGTTATCGATCCTGATGATATGAGAAATGCAATAGAAGACTGGAACAAAAAAGCACAAGAGCGCAGGGTGACAGCAAAAGAAGAATGGCTGAAATCGCTAGTGGATGAGTACAGGAGCGAGAGAAGACGAGAGCTGAAAGAGTGAAATTAATTCATCTTTAAATTAATATAATATTTTTGAAGGATAAGTTTAAGTATTTTGCAGATTAAACTGAACACAATATATCATTATTAATGATTTTAATTATGATGATAGTGATGAGAAGAGGATTCATATGCTAGAAAAAAACGTTTCAAAAATAATTATAGGATTGATTTTTGTACTCATAGCTTTGCAGGTAACCCAACCAGCAGCATCAAAAGCACCTGATTTACCTAATAACTCATGTGCAGACTGCCATCGCCAATTGCTTTTTAGTTCAGAATCACAAAGGCAATTCATCGATATTCGCATCAAGCATCTCGAAAGCGGTATTTCATGCTCGATCGTTTGCCACGAGGATAAGCTCAATAAATCAACTGCCAGCACTTATGCCATGTGGTCAATATCCACACATGCTCTTTTTGAAGTAACATGTGAAAAATGCCATGGCGGGGACCCGTTAAAGGTTTTGAAGCAGGAAGCACATGTTGGAATTTCAAATTCCAGCATATTACGCGCCAATACTCCCGAAATGTGCGGTAAATGCCACGGGCCGGAACTTGATGAATTCAAGAGTTCCCAGCATTTCAAGAAATTGGAATCAAACCAGGAAGGGCCTGCACCCGCATGCATCACCTGTCACCAGGCTCACAGCGTCCGGGTTTTAACAGCATCTGAAATTGAGGATTTCTGCAGCAATTGTCATAATAACATCACAGGCATAAATCCTGCAGTGCCAAAGAAAGCAGAAAGCGCCCTGTCTTCGGTAAGGGAATTGCAGCTTGAGATCTCAAAGGCTAGAAGCTCTGTTCTTGAGGCAAAAGCATTGGGAAAGGATGTTGCGGCAGCCGAGGCAGACCTTGAATCAGCAAAGACCATACTAAAGAATACTCCGTCAGTCTGGCACAGATTCAACCTGACTTACTTTGATACGGAAGTGCATAAAGGGATAACAGATGCCTTGAATGCAGAAAAAGCAATGCCTGAAGAGACTGAAACAGCAGTTCCAACAAAAGCACCAGGATTTGAAGTATTCTTGCTGGTATCAGGCCTGCTGGCAGCATATCTGTTAAAACGGCATTGACAAATCATATATAAATTAAATATAGAAACTATAGAAACAAAAGGTGATTGAATGAATACAAAAAAAACGATTGTGTTAGCTGGTTTCATGTTTATATTTGCGATATTAGCCTTGCCAGTATCAGCACAAAACAATTCATGTCTGGATTGCCATGAAAAACTTACAGCATTCAATGAGACAGAAAAACAACTTAATGAAGTAAGAATAAAGCATCTTCAAAGGGATGTTGCCTGTTCTCTTGAGTGCCATGCTACTATTATTGATAAGATTGCTAAAAGCAATTATGAGCAGTGGACAAATTCCAAACATGCCATGTTCAATGTCACATGCGATAATTGCCATGGCGGTAATGTCAGCTCCGATGTAAAGGAAATAGCACATTCAGGGGTTTCGCGTTCTTCCGAAATAAATAGTACTGTTTTTTACAGGAATGTGCCTGAAACTTGCGGTAAATGTCATGCAAGTGAATTGAACCAGTTCAAAGATTCCTTACATTATCAGAGATTAAAGGCGCTAAAACAGGCACCCACGTGCGATACATGCCATAATCCACATGAATTCAAAGTGCTAAATGCCAGCGAATTCGAGAATATATGCAGCAGCTGTCATAATATTGACATGAAAATTGCCCCTGACATTCCTGACAAAGCTGTGGAAGCAATCAATAATGCTGAAATGCTCAAGAACGAAATAAGGATTGCAGATGATGCTATAAAACAGGCAAAACTGCAGGGAAAAGACGTCACAGTCGCACAAAAAGAACTTGATTCTGCACTGGCCATCCAGAATAATCTTCCCATACTCTGGCATAGTTTTAACCTTCCCAATTTTCAGAATGTAACTGAAAATGGCATTGTATTTGCCAGGAAAGCACAAACAGACGCGGGGTTACCCCAAACAAAGCCGTCAACTCCCGGATTTGGAACAATATTATCCGTTATAGGAATAATTTCAATATACCTGCTAATACGCAGAAGATAAAAGAGGTGAAATTAGAATGAACAAAAAACGAATAAATCAAATTATATTGTTGGTTGCATTAGTTCTCCTGCTATTAATGCCCTCTTTAACATCGGCAAGGCCCGAATATGCAGTAAAGGAAAGCAGGAATTGCCCATATTGCCACACAAGGGACGGCCCGCCGCAGCTCAATGAAATCGGAGTTTATTATGCTACCCACAATTATTCTATGGAAGGTTATGTTCCAACACCAATAGCGACGCCAACCCCTGAACCTGAAAAAGAGATCGAGATAGGAGTTCATATGACAACATGGGATGTAGGACTGCGGGGATTGGCTCTTATCCTGCTCGTGCTTGCCATAGTTTATGTAATAAGGTTGTGAGGTAATCATGCATATTGAGAAAATTGAATATGGGCCGGAAAAAGAAGGCTTGTGGTCGCAGGTTGCCTTTGCATTGATAATTCTTTTGACACTTGTTGCAGCTGGAATTACAGGACTGATTTTTTGGAGAATCTTAATAAGCGATGTCCAGGTTGCATCCACAAGACAATTCAATGAGGATATAGGAAAATTACTTGCTTATCTCTTGTTTGACCTGGCAGCTATCATTTATCTATATGTTAAAGGGCTGCTGCAAGACGAATACGTTACAACGCTGGAGTAAGAACATGGATGATAAAATAACTTTTACAATTACAAGACGAAAACTTACTGAACTTTTTATGGCACTTGTTGCATTATTCTTTGCAGGAGGCGCCCTGGCATCGATATTGAAATACCTCTGGCCTGCCACTGCTGCAAAAGGTGATTCCGCCGAAATAAAAATTGCAAACGCAGATGAAGTGCCGACAGGCAGTGTCAGGAAATTCATGTTTAACGGAAAAGCGGCTGTTCTCCTGCATATGCCCGCGGGTTTTCGCGCTTTCGGATCTGTTTGCACGCATCTTGGATGTATCTCCTACTGGAAAGAAGATGAAAGCATCCTGTTCTGCCCCTGCCACCTTGGCAAGTTCGACCCGAATACAGGTGCTGTAATATCCGGACCACCACCGTCTCCCTTACCGGCAATTGATATAGTCGTAAAAGAAGGAGCGGTCTATGCGCTCAAATGGAAAGATCCTGCGTATGTGAGGACCATTTCATTCTATGCAGGAGCTGCTTAGAGGTGATCATATGAAACTTGAAGATAAGATATTCAAATGGTTCGATGACAGGTTTAAGTTAAAAGAATTACTCACCCCAATAATCAAGCATCCTGCTCCGGAGTATGCAGTGACAAATCCATTGTACTGCCTTGGAGGAATTGCTTTCCTGTGTTTCCTTATACTTGTTGGCACGGGTGTATTCCTGGCAATGTACTATAAGCCTACACCACTTGAAGCATATAAAAGCGTTGAACATATCATGACCGCAGTTCCCATGGGAAGCCTGATACGAAGCCTCCATCACTGGGCTGCAAATACTATGATCGCCGCAGTAATGCTTCATATGATGAGGATTTACTTTATGGGGGCATATAAGAAACCGCGGGAATTGAACTGGGTTGTTGGTGTAACACTCCTTTTGATCACCACAACTTTTGGTTTCTCAGGATACCTTCTGCCATGGGATCAGCTTGCGTTCTGGGCTACAAAAATAGGAACAGGGATCGCAGGATCGATACCTATCTTAGGACAATATATTTCCTTAATTCTGGTAGGAGGGACAGACATCGGCGCTGAAACAATGACAAGGTTCTTTGCCATACATGTAATGATCCTTCCCATAACCATTGCAATTCTCCTGTTAATGCATTTTGCCATGGTCAGGATACAGGGAATTTCAGGGAGGCTCTGATATGTCATTGATCGAAATTGAAAAACATGAGGTAGAAGAAGAGCGACATGAACCTGTCAGGATACGCGGATTTCCATTTTTTCCGCATTTCCTGCTCCGTGAAGTAGTTGTGATGTGCCTTATTGCAGGAAGCCTCATATTGATGGCCTCGCTTTACCCGGCAGGTCTTCTAAAACCGGCTGATCCGTTCGATACACCAACCCCTATTTATCCTGAATGGTATTTCCTTTATGTCTTCGGGTTCCTAAAATTCTGGACATGGGATATCGGGCCAATAGAAGCAAAAGTTATCGGTGTGACTTTACCAATGGTATTGTGGTATGGCCTTCTTTTCATGGTGCCCTTCATAGACAGGAATCCATCAAGTGATATCAGGAAAAGAAAATTCGCAGTTGCCATGGGTGTTATCGCACTTCTTGGAATATTGTATTTCACATACTATAGCATTGTCTACCATTGATGAAACTGCCAGGATCAACACATACTAAAATAGATGCAATATCCAAATTCATTGGCCTGATCCTTCTGGCTGTGAGTATAGATAATGTATCAAAGGGCAATTATTATATTGCCCTGTTTCTTTTTGGCCTGGGTGCAATAATAGGTATTGTACCGATATTCATTGAAGTTGATACTTCTGCTTAAGCACGGCTATTAATTTTTTCCCGTTCAATCTTCCACTTGAGATTATCTCCCCATCTACTTCCACAACTGGTATCAGATGTTTGAACTTTTCATAAGCAAATGCATCTTTTTCAATATCTACTTCCTCGAAGGTAAAATCAAATTCAAGCCTGATAACCTCAAGTTCCTCTTTTGCGATCTCGCATAAATGACATTCTTTTTTTGAATATATGATCACATTCAACATAGATTCCTTGTTTTCGAATTGTTTCAAGAAAGATAATGGCAGGACTGTAAATATTTCCTAATACTCCCTGATAATCTCATAATTGGAAGTCCTCTCAACCGGTATCCTTCCCGCATTCCTTATCAGATGAATGAGCCTGTCCTTTGGCATATATTCAGGCGCAGCGCCTCCTGCTGCATGAGTGATGCGCTCTTCCATGACCGTGCCGTCGATATCGTTAGCGCCATAGGCAAGGGCGATCTGTGACATTTTTTCACCAAGCATAACCCAGTAACTTTTTATGTTATTGATATGTCCATTTAATAAAAGACGTGCGACAGCGATCGTTTTAAGGTCATCGAATCCTGTGGGTCCTTCTGTCACGATCCCGTTTTTTTGAAGATATGTATTATCAGGATGAAATCTTAATGGTATGAATGCCTGGAATCCGCGTGTTTTTTTCTGCAATTCCCTTATCCTCAGGATATGATCAACAATATCCTCATGTGTCTCTATATGACCATATAGCATTGTGGCATTACTTTTTATTCCCAGGCCATGTGCTGTTTCCATGACCTTGAGCCATCTTTCTCCACTAATTTTATCCGGACATACCTGTTGTCTTGTTTTTTCGTTAAATATTTCACCCCCGCCTCCCGGAAGACCTGTGAGACCTGCTTTTTTAAGTCGCAATAAAACTTCTCTTACACTCATTCCCGATATCCGGGATAGATGTGCTATCTCAACAGCAGTGTATGCTTTTAATGATAAAGAGGGATATTTTTCATGGATCTTTATAAGGATCTCCTCATAATATTCAAACGGCAGTCCGGGATTAAGCGATCCAACGATATGAAGCTCAGTTGCGCCATTGTTTGAGGCTTTTTCCGCTTTTTCCATTATCTCATCCATACTCAGTGTGAAAGCTCCGTTTTGTCCTTCTTCCCTGAAATATGCACAGAACTTGCATTTTGAATTGCAAACATTACTGTAATTTATATGGCAGTTAGTAACGAACATGACCCGGTCGCCAACTGTTTTTTTTCGGATATTGTCAGCAAGTGCACCGATAAGTGACAGGTTCATTGATTTCATAAGAAGCAAACCGTCCTCAAAATCAAGTTCCTCCGATGATTGTACTTTATTTATTATCGTTGATAGATCTTCCATCAAATTCTCCATGTTTTTCGATATCCAAATATTTTAGTTCCTAACCTGATCATTGTCGCGCCTTCTTCAATAGCAATTTCATAATCATGACTCATACCCATAGATAATACACCCAGTCTTGTTCTTTGTTTAATATTAAAAAGTCTTTTAAAACAAGTCCTGGGATCATTCTTTGATGCAATGGTCATAAGACCTGTAATATTTACATTTTGAAGTTGTAATTCTAAGACATTTTTGTAAAAATCATCAAATTCTTCAAAATAAATACCATGATAATTAGAATCCGGTGAAGTATTTACCTGGAACATGACATCTATTTTCTTGCCGCAACTATCGATCTTTTCCAGGAGTTTTATCGAATCAACGGTTTGGATAACATCAAATATTTCGACAGCTCTTCTGGCTTTATTACTCTGGAGATGCCCGATGAAGTGTTTTTTTACATTAGCGCAAGTTACATAGGGATATTTTTCATAAGCCTCTTCCACATAGTTCTCGCCAATGTGTATAATCCCCGCATTAATTGCAGAATTTATTTCATCTAATGTTCTTGTTTTTGTAACTGCAAGAATTGAAATATCCCTGTTGGAACTAATAATTTTTTTAATATTATTTATATTATTTTGTATTTTATTCATAATTATTTTTTAGCCATGTATTTTATGATAGTAATTAACCAGAGTTATTACTTAATTAATTTATCAAAGTATTTAATATATTCAAAACAAATTCGAATGCATGTCATGCGAAAATTTTACTGCGAAATTTGATGAATATAAAAAGATCCGAAAACAAAAAAAATTATTCGGGACGTTCGGGTTCCGTGGTGTGGTAAATGAGGGGATGGGAGCTGAGAAAGCAAAACGTACCGGTGCAGCTCTTGCCGATTATCTGGGTGCTGGAAAAACAATAGCAATAGGAAAAGATCCCAGGATATCATCTCCCATGCTTGAAGAAGCACTCATCGAGGGGATAATGGAACAGGGTTGCAATGCTCTCACTCTCGGTATCATAACTCCGAATGCGTTATCCCTGGAAGTAGGAAGACAGGCTGATGCGGGTGTAATGATCACGGCATCGCATAATCCTCCGGAATATAATGGCATGAAATGCCTTAGTAAAAGCGGCATGGGTTTTTCACCTGAAGAAGACATTGCTCTTGAGAAAATATATTTTGGGGACTTGAAACCAAAATCAAAAAAAGGAAAACGATTGAATGATGCTGGAGCAAGCGACAGGTATCGTGCCCATATTATCCAGTACGTCAAAAAGATGTTCCCGGTTGCGCCTATGAAAATAGTGGTCGATGGAGGGGGTGGATCAGCATCAACAGTGACGCCGGAGACACTTCTTGCCCTGGGTTTTGAAGTGATAAGATTCAATTGTAAATACGACGGCATGTTCAGGGAAAGAAATCCTGAACCTACAGATGCGAACCTTAAAAAACTTAAGTCGCTCGTGGTAAAGGAAGGTGCAGATATGGGTGTTGCGCATGATGGCGATGGTGACAGGACTGCGTTCGTGGATGAGAACGGGAAATTCGTACAGGGGGATGTAACTGCCGCAATATTAGCAGACCATTTACTGAGGCAATGCAAAGATAAAGATAAGAAGATCGCTGTGACGATTGCATTCTCAAATCTTATAACAGATGTGGCAAAGAATCTGGGCGCCGAAGTGATATTCACACCTGTTGGCGAGCCATATCTGGCGCAGGCAAAACTTTTATGCGGCGCGCAGGTGGGCCTTGAAGAGCATGGCTCAGTGCTGATCGGGTGGAGCCGCGAGGGGCCGATGCTTGCCGGAGTGATGGCAGGGATCTTATCGAAGGAAAAAATGACTTTTTCAGAACTTGTTGCAACTTATCCGAAATATCACCAGATAAAGGATGCAAAGACACTGCCTGCTGGTACGAATACAGATGCGATACTTGAGAGACTAAAGCGCGAGATACCGAAGGATTATGACAGGATCTCCGATATGGACGGCGTGCGCGTGGATTACGCAGATGGCTGGTTCCTTGTGAGGGCAAGCGGGACTGAACCAAAGGTGAGGGTTTTTTCAGAAGGAAAGACTGAGGCTAGGGCAAGAGAGCTTAACAGGATCGCGATGGAAGGGCTGGAGAGGGCGATGGTGTAATGGGAAAATATAGACAAAAAACGAGCCGAAAAGCAGCATAAACTATTAGTATACATGCCATGTATATTACATCCCATGTATACTAATTTCAAATTCTACGACCGCCTGGAAGAACTCTCCCTGCTAAAGAAACTCACATCCACTGGAGGTTTTAAGTTCATAGTTATCTATGGGCGGCGCAGAATCGGCAAAACTCGACTTGTCCAGGAGTTCTTGACAGACAAAGAGTATGCATACGTTTTCGTCCCGAAAGATAAGACTGTGGATTTATTCCTTGATGAGCTTTCACAAAGTGAAAAAATACCAAAATTCACTGGTGTACAAGACTTGCTGAGATACTTATTTGATACAAAAAAATATGTTTTTTTTGATGAGTTCCAGAATTTTTATTATATGGAAAAGAGCATATACTCAGATTTCCAGAAATTGATCGATGAATATAAACACAAAGCAAAAAATGTATCCGTTCTGGTCAGCGGCTCAAGTTTTTCCATGATGAAAAAAATACTTGGCGATTATTCTTATCCCCTATATGGTCGCGCCGATATCATGATGAAACTTCCGCCTATGGATATAAGCACGGTAATGCAGATTCTTTATGATATTGGTGTTAAGGATATTTCGGAAATTATCAAGTTCTATGCAGTTTTTGGCGGCGTGCCGAAATATTATGAGTATATAGATCTTTTAAAAACCCTTGATTTTGAAAATGCCGTAAATGCTATGTTTTTCGATCAGAGAATGCCTGTTTTGAAAGACGAAGGAAAAGCAGTTTTGATAAGCGAGTTCGGCGGGGAATACAAAATATATTTTTCGATTCTTGAAGCGATCGCTTCAGGGAAGACCACTGTTGGTGAAATCGCAAACATATTTGAGGGTAAAAGTGGCACAGCTTCACGATATCTTGACGTTCTCCGAAATGAATATGAGCTTGTTCGCAGGGAAACGCCAATAACTGAAGATCCGCGAAAATCGAGGATGGGGGTATATAAGCTGAATGATAACTTCCTGAAATTCTGGTTTGCCTTTGTGAAACGTTATGAATCTTATTACGAGCAGGGGAGAGTGGATGAGTTAAAAAAGATATTTTCTGAGAATTATGGAGCATTTGTGGGAGGAGCCTTTGAGGACATATCAAGAGATTTTTGTTTGAAAAAAAATTATGCAGGCTCTCTTCCCTTCAGATTTGATAAAATAGGTCGGTGGTGGGGCAATTTTTCTGGCAAGGATGGAAAGAAAACATTAGAAATCGACCTCGTTGCCCTGAATGAAACGTCAAAGGAAATTCTTTTTATCGAATGCGAGTGGCAGGAGCTAAAACTCAATGAAGCCCATAAAATTCTGGATGCCTTAAAAAAGAAATCAAAATTTGTTCCGTGGAAAGTAAAAGACAGAGTTGAATATTTTGCTATTATTGGAAGAACTATTGAAGACAAAGAAAAGCTCAGGGAAAAAGGTTATTTAGCTTTTGATCTGAAGGATTTCAAATCCCAATGGTCATGACAGAAAATTGGTTACAGGGAAACTAATTCAAATAGTTTCCCTCCAGGGAGAACTCCTATACCTCTGTTATTTTTACCGTTTTCAATCCATTCTCCCACACATAAGCCCGCATCCCATCAGCCCCTGCGATAAGCCAGACCGAAGTATCGTTCTGCATCGTCTCCCTGTCCCAGAGTGAAGGGACGGCAGACGAGACAGGGTGAGTATGATAAACTCCTACGATCTCCTTGCCGTTCTTCCCGGCCTCATTCCAGGCATTATAATGTTCTTTCGGGTCAAGCTCAAAACTCCTATGCGTGCGCTTCACATTTCTTATGAGTTGGGCTTTTTCGACATGCGCTGTCGTTCCATCAATAGTTCCAATGAGAACACCGCAGGCTTCGTATGGTTTGTTGGCTTCCAGTTCAGCCTGTATCAAATCAAGCTCTGTGCGTGGTATTCTTAGCTCTTCAATCATAAATAGTTTTAAAAATTAAAGCAAAATTATGAGGAAATATCAAGCTGTGCTTTTCGATATGGTGTGAAAAAATTAACAACGAACTCGGACGAACTCCATACGAACTCACGTTACCGGAGTTCGTTTCAGTTCGTATTAGTTCGGTGTTTTTTTTATATTCATTTATGAAACAGGGGTTCATAGCTGACTTTGCGGTGGACGGTTCTTTTCTTTAAGACGTTTGCCCCACGCCTGGTTTTTCAGCAACAGCTATGTACTTTGCAAATGACTTTGATTCTGGAATAGGAAATTTATCCTCCAGTAATCCCTGTATATGCATTTCAATAGCTCCATACATATTATTCTCAGCTTCTTCGCGGGTGGCGCCTGTAGCCACACATCCCGGTAAATCCGGTGAATATGCCGAATAGTTCTTATTTGCCTTTTCAATCACTACAAGGAAACGATACATTTTTACTTCACCTGGTTTGGTTGGATGCTTATATTGCTGATGGCTGCCTAACAACAAGATACCAGCCATCGGCTGTTAGCAATTTTATGATTTCGCGCATTTTCATTATAATCTGTTTTATCGGTATTCAAGCATAACTCAATACTATTTAGATTCATCGAAAATCCTAAATATAATTAATTTATCAATCAATACTCATCTACCACTATCGGTAGTCTTTGCTTCCTAATAAATTACCTTCCTTTTGATCATTATTTTTTCTTTAACTCTTAACTTCAAGTAGTTCACACCTGCCAGAAAATTGCAAGCATAACAGTAGCAATGATCAATATTCCCTCCCTGAGTAATGCTGAATAGATCATGATCTGTGTTCCAAGTTTTGAGCCGAATATTCCCACATAATACGGGATCAGGATCCTTATACTCATAATGCTTGAAAGGATCTTTCCAACAAGTAATGACACTACTATTTCCTTCGTGTTAAGAATTCCTGCAGATAACAGGTTTCCGGCAATGGTATATGCTGCAATATTGGCTGTAAATTGTGCGGCTATTATCGGTAATGCTTCTCCCGGCACAGGTACAAAAACAGCATGTTCTTTTAAGAAAGCTGCCAGTACTTCAAAAAATCCTGCATCGATCATAACGAAAACAAGTATAGTAACCGGAATGGTCATTGTAATAATCCTGTATATTGTTTTTCTTGACTTTTTGACACTCATTTTTAAGGATTTTGAAAACGAATATGGTTGATGGATAATATTATTTGGTACATACTTCTTTTCATTCAGCAAAAAACGCCCGATCAATAAAGTGACAAGTGTCCTTAAGAGCCCGACAGCAGTAAGTATTCCCAGATAAATCATGCCTGCCATTCCAAGAAGGGGAATAAAAACCGGTAACATTGTTCTCCAGTGCATTATTATGGATGGAAACGAATTTATCAATGAAGCTACAATCAGCTCTTTTCTTTCGATAATTCCATCATCATATAATTTTTTGAGCATCGAATTGGATGCTGCCGGAGAACCGAATGCGGTGATGAAACTTATGCTGCATTCTTCACGCAGATGTGCAAATCTTATCAATGGCGAAACTATAAAACCGATTTTGTGTATCCAGCCGATCTCTACCAGGAATTCCGCTGCTACAACTCCTATCACCATTACTGGGATTATAGTAAGAAGGTAATCAACTGACAGGTAAAAAGCATCACTGAGCATAAGCTGTCTACTGACCCGTTGCTTCGCCTTTTTGAAGGACTTTCTCTTCGAACCCGTTTAATCGTTCTTTACATTTCCTGATTTCTTTATTCAAGGTCCCTATATTATTTGTGTCAAGACTATGTTTCTGGATCAGCTTTATTCTCCATCGATCAAGTTTATGAATATCGTCGCTCAATTCTTCCAGTTCAAAGACCTTGAATTTTTTATTCGAAATCCTTTTAGTTACATCAGAAATAAAATCTTCACATTCATTAGAGAATTCCTTAATTTCTGCAGCAATTTCTTCGGCAATCAGTTTATTTAACTTCTGCTCCTTCTCTTCATTAAAAGTATCTGCAAAAAACTGTAAAACTTCACCATTTCTTTCATGTACTATTTCTTCAATATTTGAGGCTGTAACCCTGTTTTCCTCAGTGTCATGTAATAGATATACGGAATGAGATAACGAAACAGCGGCAGTGTTTTTTATATTTCGCCAGATAAACATCCGGTCTCTTGATGAAACATTTGTAGATTTAATTATCAGTAATATCCATTTCATGTGTCAAATGACAAATACATGATATTTAAATGTTATGTTTGTAACAATTTTAAGTGTACGATCTGAACTTCCACAAAAGTATAATCCATCAAGCTAAATTATAAATGCTATTCGGTCTCCGGAAAAAGTGCTTTTTGAGTCTTCCTCACCGGTTTCTCTTCAGTTTTCTTTTTTCTTTTCCGTGCTTTTGCCGGGTTATTGAGTCGGGTTTTAGATTCTTTGATTTCCTGTGGGTTCAGATTTTCAGGGATTTCATTTTCTGACTTTAACCCTTCTTCAGCGCTGGATACAGGTGCAATCACTGTTTTATTTGCAGATTCAAGTTCTGTATGTTTTTCAGAAGTAGATGGTGACAATGTGGCTAGCGGTTCTTCCTCACTTATAATCGGATGGAGGAATCCAACTGTGGGTTCATTGCACCTGCCTTCATTCATGAGCCTTTTAATGGCTTCAACAGCTGTTTCTTCTTTAATACCCAGCATTTCCCTTGCAGTTTCCACAAGTTCTATGTAGCTTACTACCTTTTGGGGCACTTTGTCACTTATTTCCATCATGAGGGACAATATTTTTTTCACTTCAGTGTCATCCGGTTGCTCATCCTCTATAACAGATTGTTCGGGCTGTTCATCCTTTATAATAGATTGTTCAATAATTGGGCTGGCAGGAATATTTTCTTCTTGATGAGGTTCTTCTGGAATCTCTATCTCAGGCAGATATGTACGTATCTCCTGTGGCAAATCGATGAGTTTTGTTAAAGCGTTCCTGCAAATTTGCCTGTATTTTTCTTTTTCTGCCTCTGGTAATTGGCTTCTCTCAACTCGTTCTATGGTACTGGATACGGTTTCTTTAATCCAGTAATCTCGTGTTTTTGCATCGATTTCAACGATAGTTTCAGGTCTGATGGATACAATTGTTGTTTTTTCATCAGGTCTATATGCATTGGTTTTGCCAACTACTGCTACGAAGCAGGGTATAGTGAAACCGGAAAGGGCTCGTAAAGCCTCTGGTTGGTACTGGCCTGCATACACTGTGAATGCTCCTGTCGGATCAATTATTCTGCCTCGCAGATAGTCTCCTGAAGATTCGACATTATCGACTTCTACAAGAACACCTATAATAAAGACTCTTTTTACTTTGACCCCGGATGGAGTTAGCTGGTAGCGGCTATCGTAATCTCTCCCTTCAACATGTTCGGTTATCGTCTGTTTGGATTCTGCCAGCTCAGCAGCAAAAATCCTGAGAGCTGGTTGTCTTACGAATTTTTCTTTTTGTTTGATTGTCATAATAATTTATAGGTGCTAAAACACTTAGCATTACCTGTGACAACTGGAGGATATAATTTCATACATACGTTTGGCAGAGAACTATAACTTAAATACTTAATCATATATTGTTGTAGAAGTAATAAATTCAGAGAAATGAATCTGGTGTTGTAAAAGGAGAGGTCGCATTTGCAAAACAAAAACTACAGTGAAATATATTTGCTTGGTATTTTGACATTCCTTCTGATGTTCAGTGTTACTCTCATTTATCCTGTGCTTGAGGAATTTGTCATGGAGAGGTTCAGCATCGAATCTGTGGCAGAAACGAGTCTTTTTGTATCAGTGAACCTTGCAGCATACGTCATTTTTTCTCTTATCTGGGGAAGCTTCTCAGACAGAATAGGAAAAAGGAAAATATTCATAATTGCGGGTTTTCTCGGGAATGCTATCCTCATGTTCAGCCTTACCCTGGCGCCCAGCATGCCCATACTTCTGGCGCTGCGTTTTATCGAAGGGAGCTTCACAGTGATGGCATTCGCCATGCTTATGACCTCGGTACTGGATATAGTAAAAAGGACACACTATGGAAGAGGTATGGGCATACTCGGAATGGGAATGGCGCTTGGGAATGCACTTGGCGCCCCATTTGGCGGGAAGATAGGAATGATCGATCCTTTATATCCCTTATACTTGGGTTCCATTTTGCTTATGTCTGGCGCTTTAATAACGTCTATTTTTCTAAAAGATCGGGAACTTAAGTCAAAGCCAGCATCCCTGAAGGATGCATTGCTGCTGCTCAGGGAAGAAAAAAGGATATTCATACCATATGCTTTCTCATTCGTGGAGCGTTTTACAGTTGGTTTTTTCGTGGGTGTTTTTCCTCTCATGCTTGCCATGAAATACGGCATGGATTCAGCGAGTATCGGCATGTATATGGCTGCGTTTTTGATACCTTTTGCTCTCCTTCAGTATCCTCTTGGAGCAATATCAGATAAAATAGGAAGAGTTCCACCCCTGGTCATTGGTTCATTACTCTATGGCCTCGCAGTGGCAGGTGTGGGGGTCGCTGAGCCTCCAGTACTTGTCATAGTTATGATATTTGGCGGTATAGTAGGAGCTCTTATGTATCCCCCTTCAGCAGCATTAGCAGGCGACCTGGCAAACCCGGCAAAAAGAGGTACTGCCATGGGTGGATTTAACATGTTCGGCTCCCTGGGGTTTGCAGTTGGCCCTTTTATTGGCGGGATGATCGCCGATAAGTATAGCTTCCAGGCAAGTTTTGCTGTGGCCGGATTGACTGTGATTTTCATTGCCATAATATTTTTACCGCTTTTGATACAAATGAATAGGAAAAAATAAAAAATTTATGTGAATCTTGCCATAAAAAGAGAAAATAATACGGACAGTCTAATTCAACTCTACCCTTTCTCCTGTCACCATAAAAACAACGCTTTCGCACAGGTTCGTTATGTGATCCCCTATCCTCTCAAGATATCTAGCAACAAAAGTCAGGTGTTGTGCGCCAGTTATCTTTTTTGGTTCTTCGATCATAATTGTAATAAGTTCCCTTCTTATCTGGTCAAAGAGTGCATCAATCTCATCATCTCTCCTTGCGATCTGTCTTGCAAGCTCCACATCCTTATTTTCAAAGGCTTTCATGCAATCCTTTATCATTTCCTGGCAGATATCTGACATTCTTGGTATATCGACAAGAGGCTTCACGAAAGGCACATTAGCAGTCATTTTCGTAATAACCGCTATCTCTAAAGCAAGATCCCCCATCCTTTCAAGATCAATGGACATTTTTAAAACTGAGATTATGAGCCGCAAATCCCGCGCCATAGGCTGCTGGAGAGCAAGAAGACGCATACAGTTCTCCTCAATATCGTGATCAACAGCATCTATCTCATTATCCATGTCAATGACCTTCTGAGCCATCTCCACATCACGATTTTTAAGAGAAAGTACTGACTCCCCTATTGCAGTTCCAACAAGGTTTCCCATGTTAACTATATCTTCCTTCAACCTGTGAAGGTCTTTGTGATAGACTTCCCGGACCATATTATCCAAACCTCCCGATTATGTAATCTTCAGTGCTTTTCTCCTTTGGCTTCTTGAATATCTGTTTTGTTTCTCCAGACTCTATCAGCTTTCCATATAGAAAGAAAGCTGTATGATCGCTAACTCTTGCTGCCTGCTGCATATTATGTGTTACTATGACAAGCGTATATTCTTTCTTTAATTCCAGCATCAAATCCTCTATCTTGCTTGTAGATAACGGGTCAAGGGCAGAGCAGGGCTCATCAAATAAAATTATCTTTGGCTTAACAGCAAGAGCCCTTGCAATACACAAACGCTGCTGCTGTCCGCCGCTTAACTCCATTGCATTGTCATTGAGCCTATCATTCACTTCGTCCCAGAGAGCTGCCTTCCTCAGGCTTTCCTCTACTATTGCATCAAGTCTATTGCTGTTGATTCCATGAATTCTTGGACCAAAAGCAATGTTCTCATATATACTCTTAGGAAAAGGATTTGGCTTCTGGAATACCATGCCCACGGATTTTCTAAGTTCCACCGGGTCAATGTACCTGACATCTTTGCTGTAGATCAGTATTTCACCCTCTGTCTTAAAACCGTCTATCAGATCGTTCATGCGGTTAAGGCATCTTATAAAAGTAGATTTTCCGCACCCGCTTGGGCCTATTATGGCAGTTATCTTATTTTCTTCCAGGCTCATGCTTACGCTTGTCAGTGCCTGCTTGTTTCCATACCATGCGCTTAAGTTTATTGTCTGGATAGCTGAGGTCACTTGATCACCATTTAATGTATTTCTGATATTTATTCCTTATGATTATGGCAGCGGCATTCATTGCCAGAAGCAGTGCAAGAAGCACAAGAATTCCTGCAGCTGCCAGGTACTGGAATTCTGCTTTCGGCCTGGAAGCCCAATTGAATATCTGTATGGGCAGGGCTGTGAACGGATCTAACGGACTTGATGGCGTGAAGGCTATGAACGTGAGTGCGCCGATCATTATAAGCGGGGCCGCTTCACCCATGGCGCGGGAAAGAGCTAAAATGTTGCCAGTAAGTACACCAGGCATGGCAGCCGGCAATACATGAAACTTCACGGTCTGCCACTTTGTGGCGCCAAGGGCATATGAGGCTTCACGTATAGAATTAGGCACAGCTCTTATGGCTTCCTGGCTTGATATAATTATTATTGGCAGAATAAGCAAAGCCATTGTGAGCGCGCCTGCAAGAAGGCTCCTTCCAAGCATCATCCATCTCACGAAAAGAGCCAGTCCGAGAATACCGTAAACAATGCTGGGCACCCCTGCAAGATTGGAAATATTTATTTCTATTATTCTCGTGAGCCAGGTTCTGTCTGCATATTCTTCAAGATAAATCGCTGCACCCACACCAAGAGGTATTGATATCAGAGCAGTGAGAAGCATGAGCCAGATTGAACCCCAGAGAGCGGACTTGATCCCAGCCTGTTCAGGAAAACGCGATGGGAAGCTGTCAAGGAATCTCCAGGAGAGCCATCCAGCGCCTTTATCCCATGCGTCCCACAGGAGAAGGGCTAAGAGAAAAAGGGCTGTCAAAGTGGCTCCAATGCATATGTATTCAAATGCTAAGCCCTTGATTTTCCTCATTAATAGACCTCCCTGTACTTCTCTTTTATCCACATGCTTACGATATTCATTAAAAACGTCATGACAAAAAGCACCATCCCGACTGCGAATATGGTCTTATATTCAATGCTGCCGAAAGGAGTATCCCCCATGCTCACCTGGACTATAAACGCGGTCATGGTCTGGATGCTTTCGAAGAAATCAAGTGTCATCTTAGGCGTTGCACCCGCAGCTAAAGTGACAGCCATAGTCTCTCCTACAGCTCTTGATATTGCAAGGATGAAAGATGCAAGTATCCCCGAAAGGGCAGCAGGGGCGACAATTTTGGTGGAGACTTCAAACCTGGTGGCACCTAAAGCGTAAGCACCTTCACGTAGGGCCCGTGGAACGGCACGCATGGCGTCCTCACTCAAACTTGAAACCATAGGCAAGATCATTATTCCCACCACGATGGAAGCTGATGCTGCATTGAAAATATTCGCCTCAGGCACAAATTCCCGAAGGAGCGGCGTTATGAAGCTTATGGCAAAATATCCATATACTACTGTAGGCACTCCTGCCAGGATTTCAAGCACTGGTTTTACTATCTGCCGCACCTTCAGATCGGCATATTCGCTAAGATATACAGCGCTTGCAATGCCCAGGGGAATAGCAATTATAGCCGCACCCACCGCAATCATGAGAGTTCCGTTTATCAAAGGGAGCACGCCGAAATGCTGGGGACGGTATGTGGGTGCCCATGTTGTGCCTGTGAGGAACTCAAGGATAGGGACCTCCTCGAAAAAAGAAATACTCTCAAATATTAAAACAAGAATAATACCAAGAGTTGTCAAAATAGAGGCGAGGGCGCAGAGGAAGAGTGCCTTCTCGATGGCGAGTTCTCTGATTCTCTGTATCCTCAGTCTGTCCAACTTTTTTACCTCTTAGAACTAACTTAATACTCTACTTATATTTCTTGCGGTTTTTACCGGAGCCTGCTCAGTCCTTCCTCATAAACCGAATCCGTCATTCTCACATAACCTACCTGGTGTACAAGTTCCTTTCCTGTGGTCAGGTAGTATTTTGCAAACTCCTTTACTTCAGGACGGTTCAGGGATTCTTTCTTTACATAAATGAAGAGCGGCCTTGATAGGGGGTTATAAGTTCCGTCAAGGATTGTTTGCTCTGAAGGAAGTACAGGTCCTTTGCCTCCATCTATTGCTATAAGCTTCAACTTGCCGGGATTTTCAACATAGTATGCGTAGCCGAAATATCCAAGCGCATTTTTCTCTCCTGCAATGGCCTGTACCAGCATATTGTCATCCGCGCTCGCCGTGTAATCCGATCTGCTGGATTTCTCCTTGCCAACTATCGCTTCTGTGAAATAATCAAAAGTACCTGAGTCAGTATCTGCGCCCACAAGTATTATCTTCTCGTTGGGCCAGTTGGGACGCACATCTTTCCATGTTTTTACTGTGCTGTTAGGCTCCCAAATCTTCTTCAGCTCTGCTACGGTCATGGTTTCTGCCCAGGTATTCTGAGGATTTACCATCACGGAAAGCCCATCAAAAGCAACTTTGAATTCCTCGTAAGTTATGCTGTTATTAGCACAGAGGCTTTTTTCGGAATCCTTTATTGGTCTTGAGGCATCGCTGATATCTGTCTCACCTGCGCAGAATTTCTTGAATCCTCCGCCAGTGCCGCTGATTCCAACCGTGATCCTGACATCGGGATGAAGCTTCTGGAATTCCTCTCCCACGGCTTCACTTATGGGAAATACTGTGCTCGAGCCGTCAAGTTTAATCGTCCCAGAGAGGGCTTTAATCGGTTGCTCGGTCGGCGCTGTTGGCTGTACCGTAGTCTGCACTCCAGCAGGCTGCTTGCTTACGCATCCAGCTAACAGCACGCCTGCCAGGATCAGAATTAGTAATATCTTTAATCTATTCATTTTTTATCACAACAAGAATTCTGAATCAAATAATATATAGCTTCTCCCAAGAATATATAGATACTATATAAAATCAGTAAATTATAGATGCTCAGAGAAGATGTGACATTTAAGCTTTATTAAATGCATGCGATAGCAGATTCAATAGAATACAGGGGCGTTAAACCATACCTTAAATTGCAGAAATCCCTGATCTGTACAAGGCTTTCAAGTGTATTTTCTTTCGATGAGTTTTTAAGTTCCAGAATCAAATTTCTTGTATTTAATTTTAATATGTTTTTAAAAACTTCCCTGAAGTTAATTCTTCCAAGCCCAAGAGGAAGGTGGCGGTCTCCAAACATTGCTTCTTCAGACTCCAGGATACCAAAGTTATCATGAAGATGCATTTGATGTATATAGCCGCCTAATTCAAAATAATCTTCCAGGGGGAATCCATAAGCATTGGAAGCAATAAACGCATGGCCAATATCCAGGTTTATCTTTAAATTCTCCGAACCCACCATTTCAATTATATGGAAAAGTTCCCCGGGAAAAATACCTATTTTATTTCCACCGTTCCTATCAAACAGGTTCTCTAGGAGGAGAATGACGCCGTATTCTTCGGCAAGAGAACATATACGAATTAAATTAAGAATATTCAGGTTAAGACATTTTCTTTCATTCAGACTGCCTGGATGAACAACTACATATCCTGCCCCAATTTCTGCGGCGATCTTGGCGACTTTTTCCATAATAGTGAAATTTTTTTCATTATTAGTTGAAAAATCTATCTTTATTCCCTCAATCCTGGAATCGATGTGCGGGGCATGGATAGTAAATTCAGTGCCAAAAGATGAGCTGAGATGGTTAGTTTTTGACAATAGTTCTTTTTCCTTTTGTTTCTCTAAAAAATCCACCCTGTCAAGTCCAAGTTCAATGATTTCCACTTCACATGGATCTATGGTTCCTCCAAAATCTTTTATTTGGGGAGAATTTATGCCTATTTTTATATTCACATATTATAGTTTCTCGCTATATGTAATATATTTTATCTCAATAATCTATATATTCTAAATGAAATCAGTATAATTAGATTTGCAGTTAAAGAAATGCAATCAATCTCAAATCTTTTCTGGTGAGTAATTTATTGCAAGCACTCTTATCACTCCAAGCACCAGTAACAGTGCCGAGAGAGCGAAAATAGTTTCATATCCAAATGATTTGGAGTAAAGCCCGACAGTGACCTCACGCATTGTTATTAAAATCGTGACGTCGGTTATGTCGGTGATTTTGATCCTTTCGAGTTTCGAGTAGTCTGCAAAGGTCTTGAAGAACTCGATCACAATAAAGAGCGTGAGAACATTAATAACTATTTTGCTAAAACCGCCATCAAGTGAGTCTATCGCAACAGTGCGAATATCAAGTAATATCCGTAGCATTCCTGCAATGAGAGCCAATAGAAGTACATACAGTACGATGGTAATAATGGAATCAGTGATTTTTTTGAAAATTTTTGGATGGTCTATCATTTAAATACCATCATCAGGGCGAGTAAGAAAAGAATGAATACAAAAAACAATTCAATTTTAGTCAGACTCATGATATTCAAGCTTTTTTTCAATTCAGAATTTTTCAAGTGATTCCCAGTCGATATTCAAATCTGATTTCATGATAGGTTAACCAGTTTAGTTATTGATGCGGAGCATATATGATATTCTTTAGCGATTGCATGTGTTGCTTTTGATAATGCATCCTGCCCATTCAATCCATTCAATACAAATTCCTCTCTTTTTTCACAGATGTATATCAGAATGTCCAATGTATTCATGATCTCAACACTTCCTATTTGGCAGCAAATCCGCCGCGCAGGAACAGATAAATGTCCTTATCTTCCGGAGTCATTTCCATAAATCCCTCCTGGGACAAATTATTCCATGTGTCGCAAGAGAGGGATTTTTTCGTAGTTTGTTTCTTTTCTTTCATTTCTATCATCATATCGATATTCTACTCATCGAGTTATATAATTTGTCTCAATAATCTATATATTATACATAAAATCAGTATAAATGCCCCTCTTTTTATATTCTATTGCCCTCTCGATATATTCCATTTTCTTTTACCTTTGATATTCAGGATAATTTCCCCGGATATTCCAAAAAAATACGATAATGGCAGCCCGATATACAATCCTGCACCAATCAATGCAAGGGCTTTTGTCTTTTTTGTGGTCTTATCTATTGCCAATTTTTCCGGCGTGAAAGTCTGCGCCATTAAATTGGAGTAGGCATCGCGATGGTATGCGTTGAATACTTCCACGCCATCCAGTTTTAAATGACATATCTTCTTTCCGAGGGAGTGACATTGTGGGCTGAAAGGATGGGCTGCTACGGCAACACCTCCCCGGTCGTGTATAAGGTCTATAGTTAGAGGTGCGTCCAGCATGGGTTTGATTTTTTCCTGGATGAACAATGCAAGGATTTCACCGTCTGCGCTTGATATTTCTTCACCGATTACAACATCGATATTCTCTGCATGCTTTTTAGCTATTATAGCGCCCTGGATCGTATTATGGTCTGTTATGCACAGGACATCAAGTTTTTTCCTTCGGGCAGCTTCGACTGCTTTTACGGGGTCGGTAACCGATTCAGGGAAATGTAGAAATGAGTATTTTCCGAAGCCTGAACACCTGGTATGAGTATGGATGTCTGCTATACCCTGCTGTTTATCTTGATTTATTTCTTCCATGCAGTACAATTATTGTGTTGGAAAAATAAAGATAATCTTAATAAAATATATAATCTATATAGATTTTTCAGGTCATTGAATTGATGCGGGATGAGAGAAGCCGCGATAAAAATATTCTATCCAAATATGTTGTACGAAGAAGACGCTATAACATAAAGTATAATGATAAAACCAAATCCGGAGCAGAAATAGCCAAAATTTATCGTCTCTGCAAGTTTTACAAGGGATTTTATCGTCAGCAAACCAAAAATGAACGAAGCAATTATTCCAGGAATAATTAAAACATCGAATGTGTGGGTTTTCAGTAATCCAAGCAGGACTTCTACTCCTAAAACAGCAGGAATACTTACAAGAAAGCTAACTCTTAGAGCCTCCCTGGCTGAATAACCCCTGAACATCAACGTCGAAACTGTTGTCCCTGACCTGCTCAAGCCTGGAATAGCCGTAAAACCCTGGGCAATTCCCAGATAAATTGAATCTTTCAACATCAGCTCTTTGTCCGTGTTTTTCTTCTTTTTAGCAGTCCACTGGAATATTCCTGTCAATATCAGGAAAAATGCTATTAATAGCATTGCTGCATTCCCTGCAAAATTAAATTTATCCAGGCCGAATAATAAAAGCGGAGTGCCGATAAGACCTGTCAGCAAGGTCGTAATAATGATGAAGCTTGTTAATGTGTTTGCCTGTTTATCCTCTGCCGGGTTTTTGATGTAATTATTAAGATTCTTCAGGATTTCAAGAATTTCTGTTTTGAAGTAAACCATGGCTGCCAGCAAAGTGCCGATATGCAGCCATAATGCGATCACAAGGGCTTCAGAAAGGGTTTTGTTGTAGAATTTTACCATAATAAGGGCTCCCACACCCTTGCTTGAAACAGGGAGCCATTCGAGTACACCTTGCAGGATCCCGATTAAAATATAACTCAAAGTATCCATTATTTTCTTATTCCCATTTAACTTTATTACCCTTTCTGCAATCATTTGCAAAAAATTGCACGTTCCATCTTATTCCGCTCAACAATATCATAAAAGACAAGAGTTATGCCCATTATATTATTCTCATCATCAAGAACAGGAAGGCCAATTATATCAACCGGGATATTTGCACCATTTCTGTTAACGAGAGTGGTTTGTTCGGAAAGACCAAAAAATGTGCCCTCCCGTATAACTTTTATCACAGGGTCTTCGGCAATTTCACCTGTTTTTTCATTGATTATATTAAAAATCTCTTTCAGCGGTTTTCCGACTGCATCTACCTTGCTCCACCCGGTTAAAGCCTCAGCAAATGGATTTATAAGTTTTATAAATCCTTTTTCATCAATTGCAATGACAGCATCTCCTATGTTATTTATTATGGCTGCCTGCCATTTTTCGCTTTCTTTTAATTTTCTTTCCATATTGGATTTATAAGAATCCATATCAATTGCGGCATGCAATTCTCCATCTATTGTATCATCAAAATAAGACTTTTTCATCCACAATAAGTTAGTTTCTACCATAACAATTAACCTTTTTTCAAAATGAATACAAATAGTATATAAAAATATCATTAAATATTTGATGCATATACATTATATAATCTATATAGATTGGATTTATCGCATCATAGAATTCTCCTTGTAGAAAAATACTTTTTGTAATACCGGAACAGAAGTAGCCAAGTTAATCTTTTCTGCACTTCTATTGAAATATGCCGCCGGGAAAAGCTTCCGGCGGTTTATACCTCAACACATATTATTGTTCTAAAGCTTTTATCATTACCCCATAAAGGTCTGTATTTTCAACAGCCCTGCCTAATGCTTTGCTGCCCGGCCCCTGGCTCCAGATAATAGTATCTACGCCGGTATGCTCATCGCTTGTCCAACCGGCTGTTACAGATTCACCGGCCCTGAGAAGTCTGTCCGGCCCATTTACGGCAAAACCGCCTGTCTCATGGTCAGGAACAATAATGAGCAGAGTATGTTCTTTTCGTTTCGGACTTGCGTTAGTCCAATCCAGAACTACCTTTACAGACTCATCAAAAGCTAAGGTTTCACCCATCTGGTACTTCAAATCATTAGCATGATTAGCCCAGTCAATCTGGGAGCCTTCGACCATAAGGAAGAAACCATCCCTGTCCTTTTCAAGGATATTCAGGGCGGCAGACGTCATTTCCGGCAATCTCGGTTCCGTTGTCCCGGATATGCGAAGATATTCGGGGGTCATGCTGCTGTTGTTGAAAAGCCCCAGCAGTTTCACCGTTCCGTTTGCTACAGCAGAGTCCATTCCCGCTCTGGTATAGACCGATTGATAACCTTTTTGTTCAGCTTCGGCGATAAAGTTTCCAGAAGTACCGCAGGTATCCGGCTTTGTTGAATTGAATTTTACAACTCCTCCGCCCAGCATCAAATCAACGCCAGTTATCTCGATATATTGCCTGGCTATTTCATTCTCGCAGTTTCGGGACTTAACATGCGCCCCAAATACAGCCGGAGTAGCGTGGGTAATTGTGGAAGTAGCCACAAGACCTGTAGCTTTACCTTCTGCTTTAGCCATTTCCAGAATGCTGGGATTATAGGGGCGGCCATCGACGTGATAACAGATTTCACCGTTATTGAATTTCTCACCGCATGCCCAGGCTGATCCAGCGGCGGCAGAATCGGTTATGATGCTGTTGGCCGAATAGGTTCTCTGGTATCCGATGTTCTCCAGCGTTTCAAGATAAAGGGGAGCCTCATCAGGTCCGTTCTTATATATCCTGGCTGCTGTCACATCCGCCAGACCCATACCATCAGGCACCATGAGTATGATATTTTTGACTTCTTTATGGTTCTCTTGGTAGTTTTCAGATTCCGATAACTCATTATTTATATTCGCATTGGATGGCACAAATATAACTGCCATCACATTCGGTAATGCCAGCAGTAGTGCACAAATTCCAATTAATTTAATATTTTTATTCATTATTCCTCCTTCCTTAAGTGATACAAAATCAATGATTTTGCTATCGGAGATATTCATATTATAAAGTTTATATAATTAATCAAAATAATCTATATAGTTCTCTATAATTATGAAAAATCAGAACTCTTCCTGTATCTTTGACTTTATTTCGTCCCTGACCTTCCTGAATGCAGAAAGTATCTCATCTTCAGACCCTTTTGCCTCTGCCGGGTCATTAAAGCTCCAGTGCAAATGACGGGCTTTACCGGGGAAAACAGGACAGGTCTCCCTGGCAGCATCGCATGTGGTTATTACGAAATCAAATTTTGTCCCCTGGAACTCCTGCACCGATTTTGACCTGTGCCCTGAAATATCAATGCCAATTTCCGCCATGACTTTTATTGCCGCTGGATTTACAGCCGAGGGTCTTGTTCCTGCACTGGAAACCTCAAACTCATCGCCCATGAGATGCCGCAAGATCCCTTCTGCCATCTGGGAACGGCAGGAATTTTTCGTGCAGAGAAATAACACTTTTTTCTTCATTGTCCTCAAGGTATGTTTTAATTGTAGCTTAAATTTAATATCTTATCGAACTTGCTCTTATAGAGTTCTATTGTCTATTTTTATTTCTCGGAACATGAAACCAGTACCCCCACTCTCCCCTGCATGAGGGCATGTTTCAAGGCGACAGAAGCCCTTACTTCGGTAAGAGGATGATGAACTAAGGACTTCATTTTCCGAGTTTTTTGGCGGCAAGTGTGTGAGCCACCATAGTTACTTTAAGATTATAGACTATTTCAAGATAATCATCATAAACTATATAGAGTCCTATAGTCTATTTTTTTTTCTTTCATGAAATAACAAAATGCAGGCTCAAAAAAACATGCTCGCAATCGAACAGGCCAGGTATAAGCAAGTGTCTTAGCCGCGCTCCTTTCCTGGGTTCCCAGGCTTACCCGGCGGATAAACGGGTTCCACTTTCGGAAAGGTTCTGAATAAGGTATGATTTTTAGAAGAATTAACATAATATTATCTATGTACTTTTAGAGAAGTCAATGGCTAACTCTGCGACATTTGCAGCATAATCCCCTATTCTTTTCACGCTGTCAGCTATGAGACCTAAAGACATGACAGCATCAGGATTTAGAGTTGCTGCCGGATGTCTGGTTCTGCGCAACTCTTCGCCTATTTTTTTATGTTCTTCAATAACCCGGTTCGCAAGTTCTACGTTGCATTTTGTGAAGGAACCAACTGAATCATTGACAAGTTTATAAGAGATGATACCGATTTTAATGATATCATCGAGCATAGTATTGGGGATTTTTTCGCCAGATTCCATTATTATGCCAGCAATCTTACTTGCATGGTCTGATATGCGCTCTAACTGGTCGCTTGCCAGCCTGTAATAGAATGCACCTGTCAATCCCAGTTCACTTTTTTCAGATATCCTTGAATGTAGCAGGATATCCATGAACTGTTTTGATATCAATAGATTGAGGCGGTCTATCTCATCGTCCTGCTTTACCACTTCAGAAGCGAGGGAAACATCCTTTGTATTCATTGCTTTAAAGGTGTTGTCAAGCATCCACTGCACTTTTATATGCATGCGCCGAAAACTCATATCGATAGGCATATCTCCCGGATTCGAGATATCCTGAATAACCACCTTTTCGTTTGTTTCTTCGATAATCTCAATACCTATCAATTTTTTTACTATGGCTGTTATATCTTTTCTCTGCTCCATTGTGATATTTTTCGCTTTAAGTTCGATCACACGATACCCTGCAACGTAGGTGGCTATTATATCTCTAATTAGGGGATCGCCTCCACTTCCATCTATAGTTAAGGTCTTTGTGCCATGAGACGCAAAACCGCCATTTGTAGTTAAAAGAAGACTACCGTCCTCCTGGGGATGCATGTGAACAAGTGAACCGGAGGTTATTCCGGCATTGACAGCCCACTTCTTGGGAAGAGAAACAACGAATGTTGATTTGCCCGTTATCTGGACTTTTCTTATTTCTGCATTGATCATTTTAATTATATTTCTTGAGGTTAGTAGATACTATATACTTTTTCCCAAGAATATATATACTATATATAAAATCAGTATTGATGTACTCGCTTGACGATTCTGATTCTTTTGACCGCGAAGGGCTGAGGATAAATACAGGATTTTACGCGATGGAAATCTCCATAAGGTATATATTTCATTTCAAGAATCTATATATATTATAAAACATCAGTAGAGTAATGATAATATGGAAGCACGGAAAGTTTACGTAAGCGGCGGCTCTACATATGTAATTTCGCTGCCAAAAAAATGGGTTAAGAAGACTAACCTGAAGCCGGGAGACTCTCTGATGGTCACAGAACATGGCAGTTCTTTGCTGATCGGGACAAGTGCAATTGAAAAAGAGTCACAAACTAAGGAGATTAAAATCTCACAAATAACATCAAGCGAAGCTCTTGAGCGTATATTAATTGCTTTTTATCTGGTGGGTTATGATACAATTAAAATAAAAGTGGACCGGAAGGATCACCTTGCATACAGGGAGATTATACGGAACATTATGGACTATTTGATAGGTGTCGAGATAGTCGAAGATACTAACGAAGCAATGACGCTTGAGATAATGCTGGATTATAAACGTATGAGTACCATGCAGATACTCCAGCGAATGTTCTCCATAGATAGGTCGATGCTTCTTGATCTTGGCAAGGCTTTAAAAAACATGGATATCGGACTGGCAAAAGATATAATAGCAAGAGAGAAAGAAATTGACAGGCTCTATTTTTTAGTTGTCAGGCAGCTTAAGAGCGCTGTAGAATATCAGCAGATAGCGGAAAAACTCGGGATAAAATCTCAAAGGGATTGCCTTGGGTACAGGATTGTAGTAAAGGTTCTTGAAAGAATTGCGGACCATATTGAAAACATCGCAAAAAGTTACATCCGGTTATTTGAGATTCAAAAAGAAGCGCAACTGGACGAATTTATAGATATCACAAAGGATATAGTTGCAACTTTCGAAAAATCTGTTCAGGCATTATTTACAAGAAATGGTGAAATGGCTGAAATAGTTTTTTATGAACTGAAGAAGGTTGAGAAATCCCATTCCGATATTTCAAAAAGATTGTTCGAGATAGAAGATATTCAATCTGCTATTTTAGAAAAAACGATGCTTGATAGCTTTGGGAGAATAGCGAGCTATAGCGGAGATATTGCAGAGGTAGCTATCAATATGTCAACTGAAGTATCTTGAATCTCTACCCAATCCTTATATAGAATTTAACCCAATATTTATTAAGTACTTGGTGGTCAAAATGATAATCGTTCCTTCTCATATACCAAACCTCGATGAAATACTTGAAGGAGGCTTCAACAGGCCTTCAATTGTGCTTGTAGCAGGCGCGGCAGGTAGCGGAAAAACAACATTTGCAGCCCAATCCCTGTTCAATGCAGCAAAAGCAGGCGATACCTGTCTTTTCATTTCTACCATATCCGAACCTCCGGCAATGATAAACAATTATATGTCGCGATTTTCTTTCTTTGACCGGGAACTCTATGAAACAAATAAAATGAATATGATCAGTATAAGTGAATCTCTATTAAAAAAGGGCCATGATGCTGTTTTAGAATTCATAAATCAGAAAATATCGATAATTAAACCTTCAAGGATAGTCATAGATCCCCTGACTGTACTTGGTGATATTCTCAAATCATTTGAGGACAGACTTGTTAGTGATGATGAGCGAAGAGGATTCTACTTTGACCTTTTCACTTCCATGAAAAGCTGGAACACACTTGTGATAATCACGGGTGAATTCGTTTTGGAAGACCTGCGCAAAAGTGTTGTTGGATATCTTGCGGACGGGATAATATTATTATCCGAGGAAACGATCGGCATGAGAGTCGAAAGAAATCTTCGCATATTGAAAATGAGGGGGCAAAAATACACGTCGGGGAAGCATTCCTTTAAGATGGGGGATAACGGAATAACAGTATTTCCGCGCCTTTTGCCCAAACAAATGGAAGAAATACCTGCATCAACTGTAAAGATAAGCACAGGGATTCCGGGCCTTGATAAAATGCTGGAAGGCGGAATCCTGGATGATGATGTCATATTGGTATCCGGAACAACAGGGACAGGAAAAACAACATTCGGCCTTCATTTTATTTCTGACGGATTAAAACGGGGAGAAAATGCATTGATAATTTCCCTTGAAGAGAGGCCTTCCAAACTCATCCGGAATGCAAAGACTTTTGGTATAGAGCTTCAACCTTTTTTAGAGAAAAAAATGCTTGAAGTTATCTTTATCTCTCCTATCATGTTCAGCCCGGATGAAGAGGCATTGAAGATAGAAAAGATCATTAAAGAAAAAGATATTAAACGCATATTTTTCGATGGTATTGAAAACCTTGAGGCTTCGATCCCTGATAATCTGGAACGTAAGAACTATTTGACAGTCCTTCTTAATCTTTTTTCGTCCATGGGGGTGACGACATTTATTACAAGTGAAATATCTGAACTATTCGGAACAGTAAAACTGACCCATGAGGCTCTTTCAGGTGCTGTAGATATAATTATTCTTCTCAAGCATGTAGAGATCGAAGGAAAAATTCATGGGGTCCTGAGCGTTCTGAAATCCCGTGGAATTGAACATGACACGGAAATAAAAGAATTTGAGATCACACACCACGGAATAAATGTTATGACCTCGATGAGAGGTTATGAAAGCGTCCTTAGCGGAAGTGCACGCAAAACCCCCGCAGATATATTCAGGGAAACATTTGGTGAAAGACATTGATAATCAATGAAACGTTCTATTTTATATTGGTCATTATTTTGGGAATAACTTATGCGATCCTTATGAGTTTGCCTTTTAGCATAGCTTTTTTTTATCAGAAAGTCTTTAATAAAAATGCTCTTCCATATTTTTTTGTAATAGCCGGACTATTTTATATCATATATTTTTTTATTTATTACATGGATATATTCAGTGACATCGGAAGCGGGTTTTTTGCCGCCGGAGGGATCGTGCTTGCTGCTGCAAGTATCAGGCTTTATTTACTGATGACGGGAGGGGATTAATATTATACTTGAACTTGAATTTTTATTACAATCGGCTGGCACGATCGGCATAGTAATTTTCTATATTGTTATTGCAAAACTCAGTGCCATGATGGGCAAGGGATTGAGGCTTCCATCACATAATCGATGGTATTACGCTGCATGCATAATGACTTTATTGACAATTCCAATTCATTCATATTTGCACCAGATATATGAAAACCCGCATTCGATGGAATCTGTTCTCGATTTAGAAGGGCTGTATATATCTTTTCTTATTATGAGTAATGTTATCGTTATTATTGCATCCTCTAAATACTGGTGGTGGCTAAAAGATGAATTGCTTAAACAGTGGAGGTTAAAAAAACGCTCAGGTTTATGAAATAATTATAAATAAATATGAAAAATATTTCCATTATATACAAAATCTCTATTTTGCTATTAATAATAACCCTTGTACCACTCGTAATAATGTCTTTTTTCATAGTGTCTGATCTTCCGGTTCTCAAGGACACGATAGAAAATGCAGGTCAATCTCTCTCAAGAGAGACTGATAACAGTTTCCGGGAAGTAGAGGAAATTGCCATAAATTATAGTAAAAAGGCACTTGATGCCCAGTCTGAAAAGATAATCAGGATCAGGCTACTTGAGATTTCAAAACAGATTTCTGAATTCTTAAGGAATGCAGAAATGGACACTCTGATTCTTTCAAAACTTCCACCTGATGAACAAACATACCTCAATTTTGCAGGCACCAGGAAAAAAGCGATATGGTTCGACAAGGACACTTATGCTCTTCTTCCTATATATCCGGAAATATCATTCATAGGTACCGATGGGGTTGAAAAGTTAAAGATCAGGAATGGATCAATAAGAAAAGATTTTGTTGACCTTAATGACGATAATAATCTGGAATTCAAGGCAAAGGCAAATCCGGATGACCGGGTGATAAACTATTTCAAAGAGGGGATGAAGCTCAAAGAAGGGGAGATATATGTAAGCCATATTGAGGGAAGGATATTAAATATAACAGAGGCACATGCCGGTAATAAAAATCCATCAGGGAAATATGCACATGGCATCCAGAGATTTGTTACGCCGGTTTATGTTGATGGGGAAAAAACCGGCATTCTCATGCTGGGACTTGATTCTATCCATATCCTGGAGTATATGCAGCATATCAGGCCACTGGATTATGAGAGGCTTCCCCTCTCCGACCTTCTTTCCGGGGATTATCTGGCAATGCTTGATAATGAAGGATGGCTCCTTCATCCAAAACAGTATTTCAGTAAAGGATATGATAAAAATGGAGAGCTTGTTCCTGCTATAAGTGAAGGCAATTTCGAGCAGTATAACAGGAGCGGTTTATTTCCCATGCATATCCCCACCTCAAAGATCCTGTGGGGAACAAGTGGGGATGAGTATATGAAAAGGATCATGAATTCGCTATATGTAACAGGCAAGGGAGATTTCTTTAGCGAGCAGGTACTTGAAGAAAAAACAAAAGTCGCTATATGGGTTCCCATAACCTATGGGAGCGAATTCAAAGACAGGACCGTGAACATGGAGCGTGGATACGGGTTGCTTTTTGCATCAAGCGAGTTCCCGGTATTCTATCAATTATCCGAAGATCTTGGGAAAATCACACACAATGAGAGTGATAAGCTTTCCTTTGACCTTAAAGAAACTACGAGGATGATCACAGCAAATATTGACGAAAGTTCCCGAAGGATATTGAACCGGATCCCGTATATCCTGGTCCTGGTCATTGCCATGACATTAATATTCGTGGTTGCCGGTACATACATCATCATAAAGCCTTTAAGGAAGGTTACAGCAGGTGCAAAAGCTATTGGGGAAGGTAACCTTGACTACAGGATAAATATTACTTCAAAGGATGAAATGGGGGAAATGGCAAACTCTTTTAATAACATGGCATATGAACTACAAAATAAGTCAACAGAAATGAATAAAATAAACCATCAACTCACTGGTCTTTATACAATTGCAAAAACCATAAGCCAATCCCTTGCTCTTGAAGAAATATTCAATGTGGCATTATCAAAAGCACTTGAAGTAACAGATACAGAAGCAGGTACATTGTATTCACTTGATGGAGACATCCTGCGCCTTCAGGCTTTTACCGGACTTTCCACAGCATTCAAAGAAAAGGCACTAACCCGGAAATTGGGTGAAGGTATTCCGGGAATTGCAGCACAATTAAAAAAACCAATAACCATGGACATTTCCCAGTTCCCAAGTCCAAATTTACTTCCTTTTGTGGAAAAGGAGGGTCTTGTTTCATTTATTGGAACTCCGCTAATGTCAAAGGGGACGGTCGTTGGCGCGATTGGCCTTGGAACGAGCAAAAAGCGAGTATTCACGAAGGATGAACTTGATCTATTATTCTCGATAGGTAATGTTATAGGTATTGCGGCAGAAAATGCGCGTTTATTTAAAGAATCCAGGGAAAACCTCCAAAAATTACAGACAGCTTTTAAAGAATTGCAAACGCTGGATACTATGAAAGATGAATTGATATCAAATGTTTCACATGAATTGAAAACACCCCTTATATCGATAAAAGGGTATGGGGAGTTATTATATGATGAAAAGCTGGGAGAACTTTCTGATAAACAAAAGAAGAGCCTTGAAGCTATTATAAGGAATGCGGACCGATTAACCCGTTTGATAAATTCGATCTTGTTCATCAGCAAATTCCAGGCCGGAAAAGTCGAATTCAAATTCGAATCCCTGGATATAAAAGAGATCATAAAACATTGTGTTGATGATTTTAAACGAATACTTGATGAAAAACAGATACAGCTGGAAATGGAGCTTCCAGAGATAATAAAAATCCTGGGAGATAAGGATAGGTTTACAGAAGTAATTACAAATCTTCTTGACAATGCTATAAAATTTACACCACAGGGAGGTAAAATCTCAATAAAAGCACAGGGTGAAAAAGAGTGTGTCCACATTACAGTATCAGATAACGGGATAGGAATTTCACCAGAGGTCCTGCCAAAACTGTTTTCGCGATTTTACCAGGTCGATACATCCAGTGACAGGAAATTTGGGGGAACTGGTCTTGGACTTTATATTACAAAAAATATAATCGATGCCTTAAACGGTAAAATATGGATTGAAAGCGAGGTCGCAAAAGGGACAACAGTCCATGTACTTGTACCTGTTGCGAAAGAGGAATAAAAAATATTCGGATAAAAAGACCTGATAACAAGGTTCCAAAAGAGCAATTATTTACACTTGGAAAACAATTAATTATTAATGGGGACACAATGAAAACATGCAGGTATTTGGGTAATGTATTTTGGTGATATGAATGGAAAAGATAATGGTAGTGGATGATGAACCCGACACCGTGGATCTGATAAAATTAGTTCTTGAAACAGAAGGGTTTGAGGTCATATCCGCATATAGCGGTAAAGAGTGTCTTGAAAAACTAAAAATAGAAAAGCCTTCTATGATTTTGTTAGATCTCATGATGCCTGGAATGGATGGGTGGGAAGTTTTTCATGAGATAAAAAAAAAATACGAGGACATTCCTGTTGCTATCCTGACTGTCAGCGACCGGGATATTGACAAGATGCTTGGGCTCCATGTATTAAAAGCCGATGATTATATCATAAAGCCATTCGGAAGGCAGGAACTTATCGACAGGATCAGGAGCATACTGGACAAATGAACTGTTACGAACTCCGGTAGCGTGAGTTCGTTTCAGTTCGTTGAGTTAGTTGTTAATTTTTTTCATACAAAGTCGCAAAGATAAGTTCAAAACGTTTAGTTTTTACTAAAAACACAAATCCATTTTTCTCATGGAAATCTTCAAAAATCCGTAATTATCACACAATACATATCAGATCCAGCGACCGGAGGCTTATCAGTAGTTCCGGTCACTATGCGCTCATCGGGATAACCAAGTTTCTCACAAACAGAGATCTTCTTTGAAAAACCCTCATTTTTAAGGAAACCTGCAATTTCTTTTACACCAAAAGAGGAGTCGGGAAGCAGAAAAATATTTTTTCCGTTTCTTAAATCCGCTAATATCCGTTCTTTAACAATTCCAATATCCCTTGAATGGGCGGTAATGATAGCAATATTGTCAATTTCAAGCCTCAGCCTTGCGCATGCGATCTGCATTGATGAGATCCCGGGGATAATTTCATCTTCCAATTTTGCATACTTCCCAAGACCTGAAAGCATCGGGTCTCCTGTGGAGAGGATGACCGCATTTTCGGGAAGGTTTTGCAAAGTATAATCCGTAAGTATATTCGCTTTGCATTTTATATGTTCTTTTGCCAGTTCAATAGCCCGTTTTGATCCGAATATTATGTTGGCATTTTCTATTGCCTTTATCGCTTCTTCTGTAAGAAGACCTGGACCTGCGCCCACACCGATAATTTTCATAAAGTTCCATCCGGATTGATAGGATTGATATTTCGTTCATGGGTATCACGAAAAATTGTCCCGTTCCTGTCCAATAGCACAATTCTTTTTCCCGATACCCTGACTGCCTCATCAAGTGCCCGGTCAATAACAGGATTTTCCTGATTAGCATCGATCATTTCCTGGATGGTAAGGTAACCGCTATTTTTTAAGATATCCGGATTTGCCCATTTCAATATAAGCCCGGGAAGACCGCAGATTACTACCTCACCTTTTGCAGCGGCAAGACCTCTTGAGATATCGCTCCCGATAAGGATCACGGTATATCCCGGAAAAAGCATGCTGGAAAAGCGCATCCCGATTCTTCCTGTTGTAAGAACAACTTTGTCGGCTTTTTCGATAAGTTCTTCCTTCGTCTCACCCAGATGTTCATTCCATGGCTCTACAAAGCCAGTTGTTCCCAGAATGGAAAGTCCTCCAATTATCCCGATCTTTTCATTAAGCGTTTTTTTCGCAATTTCCTTACCCCGGGGGATTGAAATCGTAACCAAAGCTCCTCTTGAGCCCGTTTCAAGAAGCGCCTCTTTTATAGCTTCCTCTATCTGCCGCATCGGAGAAGGATTGATTGCTGGTTTGCCATTTTTTGAACCAATGCCATATCCTGCTTTAATGATTATTGTCTCATTTTCTTTTGCTTCGGCCTGGATCTCTATTCCCCCGGTCACATCAATTGAATGATCCCCTGAATCCTTTATCGCAGAAGCCTTCCCATCCTTTGCATGAACAGGGAGGAAAACACGGATACCCACAGGTGTGGGAACAGAAAGTTCCGAAATATCCCCTTTAAGGGATAAGACCGCAGCTTTTGCCGCAGCAGCAGCAGTTGTCCCTGTTGTAAACCCTCGCCGCAAAAGCGAGCCATCCGAAAGAAGAACATAACGTCCGCTGGATATGCGTAATTTGAGTTCATCAAGTGGTATGCTTGCTCGTTTTATCCATTCAGCGGGAATCTCAAAATTATCAACGGGGTCTATCATATTTCATAAAGAATCAAAGTCTATGGTAGCACTTCACATCAACCTTGCCGGAAGTTTCTGCCCGTTAAGCAGATCCACAAAGTCCTCCCGGCTCCTGATGACATCTGCCTCTCCATCTTTAATCAGCACCTCAGCGCATCGGGGTCTTCCGTTATACTGGCTGCTCATGCTAAAACCGTATGCACCGGCATCCAATAGGGCGATCAGGTCGCCTTTTTCAATGTGCGGCAGGGTTCTATCCTTTGCGAAAATATCCCCGGTCTCGCATATTGGCCCGACGATCGTATAAGTGTCCGCAGGTCTGGAATTTGCTTTATTCGCAACTACAACGTGATGATATGAGTCATACATTGTGGGGCGGACAAGAAGATTAAAACCTGCATCTACACCCACAAAATTCCTGGCTGCTTTCTTTACTGTATTGACGCGTGCCAGGAGGATAGTCGTATCTGCAACAATAAAACGTCCGGGTTCAAGCACAAGTCTTGGTGATATTGATATTCCAAGAGCTCTTGTTCTTTCTTCAAATACCGGAAGGATCGCTTTTGCATGGTCAAGAGGAGTTGGAGCCTGTCCTTCATCCTTCTTATAAGGTATCCCGAGACCTGAGCCCATGTCTACGAATTTAAGATTTATTCCAAGCCCCGTGATTTTTTCAACAAGATCCATCATTTTATGGGTGGCTTCGGTGAAAGGCGTTGTATCCAGTATCTGGGAACCGATATGGCAATGAATGCCAGCCGGTAAGATCCCCGGAAGCCCGTTCGCCTCTTTATATGCATCCACAACTTCTTCTGAGGGAATTCCGAATTTTGAAGTTCGAAGTCCTGTTGATATTTTTGGATGGGTCTTCGCAGAGACGTCGGGATTGACACGGAATGCGATCTCTACAGTTTTACCCAGGGAATCGGCTATTTTTGATAATGTGTGAAGTTCATCAATAGAATCCACAGAGACTTTTATCCCTATCTCTACTGCTTTTTGCAGTTCAAAATCAGTCTTTGAATTGCCGTTAAAAAGGATTTTTTCACGCGGTATCCCGGCAAGAAGCGCCATATAAAGCTCACCGAAACTGAAAACATCGGCGCCTGCTCCTTCCCGTGCAAGTATCCTGATGATGGCAAAGCTTCCATTGGCTTTGGCCGCATAATTTATATCAGCATCAGGAAAAGCCTTCCTGTATGCTGAGAAATTACCGATGACGCGGGATTCATTTGTAATGTACAGGGGAGTTCCGAACTGTTCTGCAAGGACGGTGGTATCAGCGCCGCCGATCATAAGATGATTATTCTTGATTTCAAGATGATCTTTTATTGTGAACATAGGGGCACAATTAACGGATATTATATTATAGCTTGCCTTGTTTTACTAATTTCATGGATAATTATTTCATTTAAATACTGAGTATCATTAACCAAGCGAAAACTATTTATTCCGGGCAATAGATGATAGAAGTGTTCGCGTAAAAACGAACGAGATAAGCGGGTTCATTTTTTCAACGATACCACCCACTCCCCTTCCCGCTTATCTTATACTCTACTTATCATTTTGATTATTCAGGATATATTTATTTTCCTGACACAGCATTCCCGTCCGCCCACAATTTCTACGTCAGTTTCACCGCATCGCGGGCATTTTATTGTAGGCAGGAAAAAATGCAGTTTTTCAAAGAATTCTATCGGGCCGTTATAGGAACATTTCGTGCAGTTTATCACGGGTTTAATGACCTGGATATTATATGTGGCCCCCTGTGCAATAGTTCCTGCAGTAATTGTTTCAAAGATGAACTTCAATTGATCCGGATTTAGCGCTGTCAGTTCCCCGATCTCAAGAAAAACCTCTTTAACTCTTATGGCATTATTTTTTCTAGCGGCATCCAGCACCGACTCAATTATTGCTCCTGCTATAGATATTTCATGCATTTAGCTCACTATTCCCTTACGACCTCTATTTCAGACCTTAGCTGGATGCATCTGGCTTTGGCATACATCAATGACGAAAATGCACAGACTGTCCCTATACCTTCACCCAAAAGCCCACCCTCTTTTTTAACCGTGGCAGTAATATATGTATCCATCCTGACATCTGTCTTCAGGTTCTTCTTTTCAAGTGAAACAAGAAGATTATTTGCTTCCTCTCCTGTATTTTTTCCTTTCCTGCATAGTTTTGTTGGACATATCTTACAATATTCCTTGAATAATGCTCCCCATTTCGGTCCTGCAATTCCTGAATGTACTTCTGCAACCACTCCTGCGTATGCTATACAGCACCGTGAGGCCCTTCCCAGTAATTGCCCATTCTCAATAATCTCACAGCATACCTTATCGTTCTTGAAGAAGAAGTGATTCTCCATTTTGCGTTCGTATTTGTCTTTTCCGGTGTTGCGCTTATCCTTCAGTTCTTCTTTGATCTTTGCTGCAAGAGCCGGAGCGCGCGGTATTGTCGCCGCTGTGCCGCACGTGGGACAATAGGATATCGGGCCGACCGCTATTTCTTTGTCCTCTTTATCGATGAATACCACCTCTATACCCCATGAATTGCGCCTTATGGCAACGTGCCCCCCGTTTTTCCAGACCTCATTATATGCTGAAGCTACAGGAGTGACCACCCTGCCGTAACCATATATGTCGGCTACCTTTTCCATGTCGATAATACATTGCAGGGACTTTGTCAGCTCTGATCCGATATCCTCCGGGAAAAATCCCCCTTCAACCATTGCAAACAGGATCGCAGGAGGCCATGTTATGCCTTCCCCTTCACCAACCACATTCCCCTTATTATCCAGTATTTTCGAGTAAACCCCATCCGGGCGCTCCCAGACAATCGCTTTCCCACCCTGCCGTGATATTTCTCTTAAAACCTTGTGTGTCGTGCCGCAGTTGCCATCTTCGATACGCAGCTTCCCTTCAAGATTTTTTTTCACCCGTTCAACGAAGCTCATATTTTATCATAATGGTAGACTTATTCTTGAAAGACTCCCATATTCTTTATGATTGACCGTTATATTTAATCTTTATCGTTCGGGCTCGGGAAGTGTTTATTTCTTGAAATTTTGAAGATACCGTTTCAATTGGAGACAACATGTCAATGCCTACAATAATCTTATAGGGTAGCATGGTAACGATTACCAACATGACCACATCGGTTGACTTCGTGACTAGACCTTTCCGTGCAGCTGTCGAAGTGCATAAAAAACATCCGAATGGTCGTATTCTGCGAAAAACCACTTGAGAGGTAAGATAATGAAGGAAAATATGTTGGAATATGCATCAACAGAGACTATGGAGTGGCATGTGTAAGGATATGGAAGGAAAAATAGTATATGAGTTTCGGTGTGGAATCAATATAGAAGGAATAAATAAAGTCAAAAAAAACAGGGAAGAAAAAGTCCACAAAAAAAATATATGTCTCCCCAATAGCTCAAGGACGAAAATTTAGTGTTTCTGGTAGTGCTGGAAAACGAATCGGAAACATTGGTGTATGGGGAAAACCTTGTATTTTCTATTCAGATAAAAATAAAAGGGGTTACACCCTTCTCTATTTTTAGCAATCCATCAACCGAATTTTATATAGCCTTCTCTATCCACCGAAGACTTGACACTCACCGTAAAAACAAATGTATATATACTACATGAAAAGAGAAGTTTTTCATATGCAAACCTATTCTACAGAAGTGTACCTCCCCTGTGCTATTCCAAATATCTCATATGCAAGTAGACGGAAATCTTTTCTTGATTTTCAGCAAAAACTGTATATTAGTTTGACTCCAATGTCAGCTATTCCTTTCAATTTTGGTGGTCTAATATTCATTGGCACAGCAGCATATTTTGTGGATGATTTTGAAATGTTTATTGATTTGGACAGGGAAGAAAAAACATTATCTCAGCATCTATTTGACCATCCAGAATGGAAGAAAGAATTAGAGGAACTTAATGCCATTGGTGGAATTCGATTTATCCCTAGCAAGAACAACTTCTCTTATTCTTCAGAAGCATATGCGTATAAAAAACAGTATCAAGGTAAGAACTGGACAAACTTTTCTCTAAGCCCAATAACATTTGAACTTGACATAACCAACAATTGCAACGCACTTTGTGTTCATTGTTCTAGAGATTCCGGGACATCTGAATCCTTCCTTTCTTTCTACAAAATTAAGAAAATCCTAGAACAATGTGAAAGATTTAAAGTTCAAGAGTTGTTTGTGATGGGGGGAGAACCACTCCTTCATCCCAGTTTTGAATCTATAATAAAAACAGCAAGGGATTATGGAATAAAGTCCATATTCACAAGCTCTAATGGAATTCTAATTACGCCAAAAGTTGCAGAAATCTTAGCAAAATATTCAATTTATGTACAAATCAGTATTCACGGTGCTTCAGCTAACACACATGAGAGTATAACCCGATGCAAGGGATCTTTCAAAAAAGCGTGCGATGCAGTTAAGCTACTACGGTCAAAAAACATCAAAGTTGGGATTTCTTTCACCCTACTCGAAATAAACAAGAAGGACATATATAGCATACCCGAACTTGCGTTGAATCTTAGAGCGAACAGTTTGCGATATTTAGCTTTGTCTGACATTGGGCGGGGAAAACAGCTTAAACGCATAAGTGATTCAGAGAGAAATGAAATCGGAAAAAAATTAAAAGAAATTCATGATGTATTTTCCAAACAAGGTCTTGAAATTGCAGTGAGCGGCTTTCCGTCCATAACTTCTATATCGGAACAGGCGACATTGTATGGCTGTCCAGCTGGTATTACGCATATTCATATGGATTATAAAGGTATCATTAGTCTTTGTGGAAGTGTAGAAGGATATCAAATTGATAATCAAAAACAACATACCAATATTTTGGATGTGTGGCATGAGGAAAAATTAAGGAAAGTCAGAATAGCGTCCCAATGCAAATGCTCATATAGATATATATGTTCAGGAGGATGCAAAGCAAACATATATTCTGCAAGCGAAAAAGATGGAAATTGTTTATGTTAACTTACCTCTGATTAATATTATGAAATTTATATCTCTCTTGAAGATTTATATTATAAACTCGATTAGAAAGTTAAAAAAATTTTCTCACAGGCAAATATTTCTTTTCTACCGAAACGCTTATTAGTCTTAGAGAAATTAGAATAATAATTAAACCATATGGAAAGGGAGGAATTAATTATTAAACACGAGTTAAATTTAAATAAGGTATGCGATGCTACAGAATATATTTTTGAAGAAAATATTATAAAATTTCAACAAGTTGATACATTTGAACAAGATATTATGGGTCAAAATAAATGCCTTAGAGATTATGGTTGCAGTTTACAGATTGAGAGGTCTTGAAGGTCCTGAAATTTTTGGAGATGCATTCCCGCCCGTTAGTAATTAAAGTCATAATTTTGTAAAGATGCGTATATGGCACTAATGAAGATATAACTCCGGTTGAATGATGCCAGTACAAACGACAAATTCACATAATTTCTATTGAACTTCTATTTATATTTCACTCAAAATGATACGAAACAGAAACTCAAAAAACCCACTTGTTTTGTTATATAAACATCCTATTTAATAATAGGAACAATCATGCTTCTACACATACAAGGCCCTTTGTTAGGTTTAATTATACACATAACTCTATAAAAACCGTCTCTAGGAATAAAAATAATGCTAGTTTCTTCATACCCTTGCTTAGGAAAAATGTATGAAAGTTGTTGAGAGAAATAGAATAAATTAACACATTTACTAAACTTATCTGAATAGTTTTTTGGTAATAAGTGTATAGGATAAATCGATTCATAATTTTTTTCGGCAAACTCACTTATTTTACAATCTTTATGTCCTTTTTCTGTATCTCTTAATTCTGGATATGATAAAAGATCTTTTTCACCAATACCTTCATCTATGAATAATTGTGCTATGTTTACTTTAAACTTGCTTTTACTTTTATTCTCTAATTTGGTAGTTACGATTATATACCGCTCACCGTTTAAAAAATTTGATTGACAATTCATCGCTAAATTTCCTATTGGTTCTTTTTCTTTGAGATAAGTGTATATCTGCCATAATATAGAAAAGAAACCTAGAATAGCTCCGATAATTGCTGTCGTTGCGATAACGTCCATTTTATCTTAACTCACTTTATATTGATCAATATCCACTATTCCTCATATTTTTTACCTTTGTTTCTATGTACCATTTAAATGGTGATATAATTGATATAAAACTTATGATTTTTATAGATATTCTTTGTTCATTTGAAATAAATTTAAAATGTTTCTGCATAGAAGCCTATTACACTATGGTTTGTGTTATATCACTCTCTGGACCTACATAAATGAGTGGGTAAGGAGGGATTTTTCAAATGAGTTCCTTATGAAAATATGTTACATGTTTAAAAATACATTAATAGTTAATACTTTATATAGTGAATCATTTTAATACTTCAATTCTTCTACAACCTAAATGAATTATGAGATGAAAAATTGTTAATAAATCTTCAGTCATTGAAAAAAGTTGCAGGAAAGACATAGCAGGTATCTTAACCGCCTCACTATTTTCAGAGTAAATCATGATTGAATTAATATCTTTGTAGTATATATAATTGCTATGTGCTCCAGCGTTCCTCAAAGTCCTGATTTTTAATGGATCAGAATTAAGCCCATTGACAACTTCTTTAATGAATTTTGTATTTTTACTGGACCCCTCAAGACTGGATAAAATTTCGGGAATATATTTATAGTTATTTGTACGTTTATTATTTTTTTTATATTTGAAATTTGACCAAGTTAGCTCCTCTTTTCCTTTTACTCGTAGGATGAAATCAACAACCAATAAACAATTCTTAAGAGGTCCTTCTATCTCTTGACAAAATATTGGATAAAAAGTATGAATAGCGTTTTCAATGGTGAAAATATTTGAATTTTTCGACACTAATTTTTTATCCCAAAATATAAATAAATTTTCATAAAATATGGAACGATCTACATAATTAATCATTCGTGTAATTAATTCATCTGACCATAGTTCAATTAATTTATCTTTGGATTTACTATCCAAGCAACATTGGAATAGTTCCAAACATTCTAAAATCAATGACTTTTGAAAGCTTTTGGCTTCTCCAACATGTTCTAACTTTTTCTCTATGAAGAGATTTTCGTACTTATCTAAATTTATCACAATATTGGTTTGATTTCCATGATTTATAATAATATTGGATAATGTCTCATTTCACGGTTGTTTAACGGGGGACTCATTAGGCCCAAAAACTGAACACGATCAAATTTGTGTTTTATAATCGTCTTATAGCTTTCATCAATTTGGCGCGAATCTATCAAAATCCTGAAACCATCCTCTTCTATAGTCTATTTTCCAACTTAAAGATAACAAATAAGTATCCCTTTTGATCTAATAATCATCCGATGAATCATGCATACCACTGAAGATATATCGATCGGCTACGATGTTCTGGAAGCAAATAAAAAACTTGCGAGAAACAACCGGACCACCCTTGAAAAATATGGAATTACAGCTTTTAATATCATGGGCGCAATAGGCTCAGGGAAAACATTACTGATCGAAAAGACTATTGGGCGGCTGGGGGATAGTTACAGGATCGGCGCCATTGCGGGGGATGTAGTAGCACGCCTTGATGCATCCAGGTTTGAAAAGCTGGGCATACCTGTGATAGGGTTGAACACAGGAAAGGAGTGTCACCTGGATGCCCACCTTGTTGAGCACGGACTTTCCAAGCTTCCTCTTGATAAACTGGATATATTGTTCATAGAAAATGTGGGAAACCTCATCTGCCCCGCGGATTTTGAACTTGGGGAGCATAAACGGATTGTGATCGTAAGCGTCAGTGAAGGGGATGATATTGTTGAGAAACATCCCCTGATATTTAGCACGGCTGACCTTATTATCATAAATAAGATCGATATTGCAGAAGCCGTAAATGCAGATGCTGATAAAATGGTAAGAGATGCCCGTATCATCAATCCGCGTATTGATGTCCTTAAGATGAGCCTCAAAACAGGAGAAGGATTTGATAAGTGGGTAGAATTTATATTCATGGCGTGAATATACAAGAATATGATTATTAATCGAATCACCATTGATCCCGAAGTCATGTCCGGACAACCCTGTATAAGGGGCTTAAGAATACCTGTCCCATTTATCCTGCGATTACTTGCAACAGGTAAAACTATACATCAAATTTTAGAGGATTATCCTGAGCTGGAAGAAGAGGATATAAGGCAGACATTAAGTTTCGCTTCATGGGCGACTTCAGAAAAAACGATCACGGTAACAGCATGAAGTTCCTCGTGGACATGCCATTGTCCCCAAAAACTGTCCGTTTTTTAAAGAATTTGGGATATGAAGCGATAAGAGTAAGCGAGCTTGGAATGTCAAAATCAAAGGATAAAGACATCTTTGATTATGCAGGGGTGATTGTAATTATTGAAGACACACAAATCCGTATCAGAGAACTGCCAATTGGAAAAAATTAATTTAAATCAAGATTGGGAGACATCCCCCTGATATTTTGTACGGTTGACCTTATTATCATAAGTTAATGCCCGTTGACCCGGTGGGCGATTTCCAACCACAAGAATTGATGCTGCTAAAATTAACATAATAATGACAATTATACTAAGCATTAAAATTTTAATGCACCTATATATACCTTGAAATATCTTTTACTTATTGGATATATCGACAGGTGTTTTTCATTGAGAAACAAAACTCAAAAAAGAAACAGGAGGTATAAAATATGACATATCATATAGGCAGGTACAGGATTTTTGCAAAGGACTTAGAAGGTGCAAGAAAAGCATATTTCCAGATGGCAAAATAAGTTGAAATAAGAATCATTATTTTTTCAACCACTTCTCACAATAATTCTTGCATTTTATCTTCCAATATCTCATCCATTACCAGCGCATCCCACATTCTTTCCCCGAGGACAATTTCAAATTCCTGCGGCGTAAGGACTGGTACATGGAATCTTTCTGCATCGTCGATAGTGATCCTCGGACAAGCAGTATTAACATATGCATCTACTTTAAAAGCCAGTAATTGTTCAGGCGTCACAAGATCCATTATAATAATTTGTGCCTTCTTTCCATGCTCCCCTGCAATTTGCACAAGTTTTTTTGCAAGATCTATCCTGTTCTGTCCGGTTTTTGAAGAAACTATGATTCCAAAGACCCTTGCATCCATTGACTTTGCAATATATCCGCTTCGCTTTCGCAAGAACTTCTCAGGAGATACTTCGATTGCCTTGTTTAAATATGGGTCTGCCGCAACTACTCTTTTTCCCGTGGCGATCGCCACACCGAGTGGATGGAAAATACCGCTGCCGATATAAAGATATTCATCACAATCAAGACGTGCTGCCGTGAAATTGCATCCAAGAACCTGTCCGGGATAACTTACTCTTAAATCACCTTTTCCCGTTATCCCTTCCATTCCATGTTCCAGCAGGAAATTGGAGACCTCATCCAGTTTATGTATGTGCTGGACTGTGGTTATGAGGCCGATCTTATTGGCCGCTAAAAGTGGAAGTGCAGTTTTTACACACGGCAAAACATCAACATTAGAGCGCGTTTCAATAAAAACCACATTGTCGAAATTACCCATCTTTGAATGCCCGAAATGGAACATGATCTCGACTTTTCCTGCAAGGGATATATCGATATCACACGCCCCAAAACAGGGATTTCCTGATATCAAAATGTCTGCTCCTGTTCGTTCTTCAAGCATCTGGGAAACGGAAAAAGCCTGTCTCTTAAAACCTTCGGGAAACTGGAGCCCGACTTTTTTAAAGTGCTTTTCTTTTATGATGTTTATTATTTTCTCTAAATCAAAATCGAACTGGTTTTTCATAATTTCCTTGCTATAACATATTCTTCTTTTTTCTGCGCTTTCATTATTTGTATGATCTTAAATCCCATCAATGATAATTCTTCAATAATTGTTCCACTATCAATATCACTTTTTTCTGGCAATTTTAAGACCCAAAGCAGCATCCCGCCTCTTTTCAATGCAGGAAGCAGATTCTTAAGAGCTTTTAATGAACTTTGTGGTTCCACTGTAATGTCAAGAAGCAAAACATCATATTTTTCATTGTCATGTGCCATCGTGAAAGCATCAGCGAATTCAATTGTGATATTCTCGTGTTCATGTGCTATTTTTCCAAGTTCAGAATGGAATTCGTGGCTGAATTCAATTCCGTGAACGCAAGAGGCAAGCTCTGATGCATGCAACAGGAAGCCTCCTGCGCTTGAACCAACATCCAGGACAGTACCGCCTTTTTTAATTATATTTGTCTTCTCCTGTATATCTTTAAGTTTCCAATACCCTGCGGGCTTGTCCAGACCTGGTGTTATTTCAATTCTATCAGAATATGCGACATCAAATGAAGGTCTGGTTATGACCCTGTCATTTACTTTGACATGCCCTTCCATTATTGCGCGTTTTGCCCTGCCCCTGGAACCGACATTGCCGATTTCCACAACATAGGAGTCAAGCCTCATGAAACACCTTTTTCACTGATATCATTCAAAAGGTTAATAGCAAATCAACTATATTAAAAGCATACTCCATGCCGAGGTGGCAGAGCGGACTAACGCGGCAGGCTCGAGACCTGTTTTACCTTCCGGTAAGCTAGGGTTCAAATCCCTACCTCGGCGTCGACCTTTCTCGTTCAATTATGACAAAAACTTCGCTGCCATGAAGATACGTGTTGTCAATATATTCATTTATTACCCGTAAATTCATAAGTATTCGCTATAACTCTTTGCGCCTTTTGCCATCTCTGCGGCGCCAATTACTGAATCCCACCCTGAAACCTCTGCGCTCGAACAGCGCCGGGCAAAGTGCGCGCATCCGGCTGCCCCGCGCCGACCCGCAACCTGGAGTCGGCGCCCTTCACTAACATCTATGCTGATGTTATTTCTTCAGCTTCAGTAGCATGTGACCTGCCAATAATTTTAACTGCGCCTCTTTTTTCTTTTTCGACAAGTTTTCCAAGGCGTTCTGAAACAATAAATCGCTCAAGCATTAAGATGATCTTTGCTTTTGGATTATCATGGTTGAGCTGGTAAAGCTGCGTATTCCCGACCTTTTTTACTTTTTTAATAATATCTTCTTGTAATAATTTATTTATATGAGCATAAACCGTTGCTTTTGTTATACTGGTCATTCGTGAGATATCAGGGCCTGATAGGGTTTCATCATGATTTTCTGCAAATGTTTCAACTATTTTGACCTGAGGGCAATCTCCAAAAAGTTCTGATAACACATACATGGCATATCTCCAGTTTAATATTTAGTCTTTAAGTTTAGTAATTATACTACTTAACTCTTTTGCGCTGTATTTATAAAGTTCTTTACCTTTTTGAGCTTCAAATGAATTACATGGATCTTACTAATGATGAACGCAAAGTCCTTGAGCTACTTGGTAAGCTGCATGTATCGCAGAATAAGAACATCAATGAAGCAACCATACGCAAAAAGTTGCCCTCTAAATATCATGGCAATCTGCATGAAACTATTAAAAACCTGCATAAAAAAGGACTTTTAAGATATTATCGCTCTCAAAATTATTGTTTGACCGATGAAGGCAAAAAGATTGCCGAGAGTTTGGCAATCGAGCTGTTTAAGAAAACATATGGAGACCTCAGAATTCTGTTAATAATGTAGACTTCACGGTTCCGCCACCCTGAAACCTCTGTGCTCGAACAGCGCCGGGCAAAGTGCGCGCCGGCTGCCCCGCAGCCTGCCTCCTGCACTCTCCTCAAGCGCCTTAGAGACTATGCCCACGCCGGAAGCTTACTTCTCAATAATCGTCTCCTCTATCTTTATCCCGAAATGCCTTGCTGTCGCCTCAAAATATACCATCACCTCATCGCCCTCCTTAAGCGCGGTCACAGGAACGGGCTTACCATCGCTTCCTACAAGCTTTATGGTCTCTGCGTTCTGAAGCAATGTTTTTATCCTTGTCCCTTCAACCTCTGCTTCCACAAGCATCAGCGGGCGGCGCTCTATCTTGACCCTTCCCACGACGGCAGGACGGGTTTCACCTTCAGAATCCACTATCAGGACCTCATCTCCCGATGCAAGCTCCGAGAGGTAGCGAGTCTTTTCACCGACCCTGATATAAGCATGCACAGCTCCTGCATTAACCCTGAACGGGCGCGCTGCTACATACGGGCTTTCCTCGGATTCCGAATGCACAAGGAACAATCCGTTGCTTTGCGAACCAATGAGCATTCCTTCACCAAGTACCATCAGGGAGGCGGTATCCACGCATACCCTGTCGCCCATTCCAACGGGTTTTACTTTTGTCACAGTGGCCTTAACCAGGGGGATATTTTCCATTCCCGACCTGTCCCTGACCGCTGTAACTTTCTTTATCTCGGAAAGATTATCAGTATCAAGAAGCACTCCATCTGAGCCATGCTCAAGCGTTTCAAGGGCAAGTTTTGCTTCTTCTGAATTCTGAACGCCTGCTATTATCTCAACATCAAGTTTCTGCAAACCTGCGATCAGGTTTTCAAGAGGGATGACTTTCCAGTCCGTTCCGATCACAACCAGATAATCGCATGATTTCCCAAGTTCAACCGCGAATTGCTCATATTTCTTGTTCTTGATAACTACATAGCCTGCAACGGTTTTGCCCTCCCTTGTTAAATGCTGAGCTTGTGCAATATCCTCAGAGTTTGCAAAGTCTGCGGGGAGTTTGGTTGTTCCATCACCTTCGCTCTCTTTACCAACTACCACTATGTCGGCGTCTTCAGACGGCGCAGCGATCTTGATATTTCCCAGTTCCCGGACTTTTGGAATGTCCCCTGCATTCAAAAATACAGTGTCAGCCCCGGATTCAAGACCAGTCGTGACACGAGGCTTATTTTCTTCCCAGGTACTTCCGTCTGCTTTTATCCACACTGACTTGGTTTTTTTCACCGCACAGCCTCCATGGCATCTTCCACGCTCAGGCCTTTATGAACGACAAGTGTCAGTGCACGGGTCATGGCAGTTGGATTTTCATGCTGGAATACATTTCGGCCTATCGCAACGCCTCGCCCGCCTGCATCAATTGCTCCGCGGACCATTTCGAGGAACTCTTCATCGGTATTGGTCTTTGGGCCTCCTGCCATAACGACCGGAGCAGGACAACCTTCTACTACAGTCCTGAATGTATCTATATCGCCCGTATAATTTGTTTTTATGATATCTGCACCCAATTCAGCGCCTGCTCTTGCCACATGGGCAACAAGTTCAGGGTCATTTGAGTTCTTTATGTCCTTTCCGCGCGGGTACATCATCGCGATCAGGGGCATCCCCCAGGCATCGCACTGCTCTGCGACCGAGCCAAGTTTTTGCAGCTGGTCGGCTTCTGTTTCCGAACCAATGTTAATATGAACACTTACCGCATCTGCTCCCATTTTAATTGCTTCTTCTACTGTGCACACCTGCACCTTATCATTGGGATCAGGCCCAAGCGACGTGGATGCGCTCATGTGTATGATTAGACCAATATCCCTTCCGTAGCCGCGGTGGCCGTGTTTTGCCATCCCTTTTTGTAAAAGGACCGCGTTTGCGCCTCCGTCTGCAACTTTGTTCACCATCTCTGCAAGATTTACAATTCCCCTTACAGGTCCCATGGAAATCCCATGGTCCATCGGAATTATTACCATATTCCTGCTTTCCCTGTCCATGATCCGTTCAAGTCTTATTTTCTTACCAATTTCTGACATTATGATCACCTTTGTATAAATTTTATGTTAGTATGTGACACACTAACATGGTAGTGACGATATATAAATTTAACTCAAGCAACTCCTACCTTCATGAATTCAAGAAGTTGTGGCATCAATAAAACGTTTTTTTGATTGCTTAATACTTTCACCCCACTCTTGGTTAAGAGCTATATCTTTTCATACCATTAGAGTTCATTGGAATTTAAATACTATTAAATAAATTATATGTTATAAGAGGCTATCAGAGGGATTAAATGGAAATTGCAGATGCGATATTAGTAACAATTAAAGCCGCAGGAGGCTGTATTTCAGGACGTACTACGATTCAAAAATTGATTTACTTTGAGTCCTTATTTAATCTAGTTAATGCTAACTACAGACCTCACTATTATGGCCCATATAGTTCAGATGTCTCAAGCATAATTCAAGAGCTTACATACCTTGACTTTGTAAAAGAAGAAGTTGAAACCCGCGAAACAACTGGTTTTACAGTTTCTGGTGATTGGAAAAGATATTGCTATACAATTTCTGATGGTGGCAATGAGATAATTGAACATATTAAAAAGGAACACGCAAAAGAATATAGTGAAATTGTTAATTTTGTTAAAATCTGCAAAAAGACCGCGGATCTTGACGTAAATATACTATCTTGGGCAGCAAAACTAAATTATATATTATTAAAACAGGGTACACCTATGACAACTGAAGAGATAACAACGATAGCGGAATCTTTTGGATGGAAGTTATCTCAGGATCAGATTAACAATGCGGTCGAACTTTTAAAGCAGCTAAATCTTGTTCAGGCTAATTAATGCTCGAATTTGAAAAGTTTTTTAGAGATCCTCTTTATGGTTTCATTGGGCTCACTCATACAGAACTGGAACTTTTAGGAACACCGGTTGTTCAAAGACTTAGACGAATAAAACAACTTGGAAATACCCATTTAGTTTATCCTAGTGCATGCCATTCCAGGTTTGAGCATACACTTGGTGTCCTTCACATAGCAAATCGAATGGCAGAGAAGTTAAGATTAAATGAAACTGAAATTGCAATTATTCGAATTGCAGCTTTGCTCCATGATATAGGGCACGGGCCTTTATCTCACAACTTTGAAACCATTCTTGAGAATATAAATAACCAAAGAATCAGCCACGAAAGTATTACATTGCGGATAATAGAGGAAGATCGTGATCTAGACAGGATTATGGGGGGCCATAAAGACGACGTTCTTTTATTATTTGATGAAAAAAATGATACAGTTAATAGAAAAATTATTTCGGGGAACATTGATGCAGATAGATTGGACTACTTAAGAAGAGACTCCTACCATTCAGGAGTGGCATACGGTATATTCGACCTTGAAAGGATTCTTCATACAATACAAAAAATAGTCGATGGAGATAGGTCGGAGATTGCAATCTTAAAAAAAGGGCAGGATGCTATTGAAAGTTATCGTTTGGCCCGGTTTTTAATGCACACACAAGTGTATTATCATCATGTGAGAGCTATCACAGACAATATGCTTAATCGAGCTGTTGAAATAGCCGTTCGTGATGAAATTTTGGGCACAAATTTACTCAAATTTGATAGTGATGATTTCTTAAACAATTATCTATCATTAGATGATAGTAGACTTTTTATAAAAATATTATCAAACAAAGACAGCAATGCTTATAGGTTAATAAATGATTTAGAAAATAGAAATCTATTGAAGAGAGGATATGAAATAGACCTCAGAAAATTGAATCCGATGAAAAAAAGAAAAATAATGCAGTTGAAATCGAGAGATTTTAGAAAAATAGAGGGAAAATTAGCGGAAAAATGTAATTGTGATAAAGATTTCATAATAATAAATTTACAGAAAATTGAAAATACTTTATATAAATCCTCTTATGAATTCTTTAAATCCGGTGAAACCCCCATACTCATTTTGGACGATGATGGACCCCGTGAAATAGAAAAAGAATCACCTATATTTGGTTCACAGGATCCTTTATTAAAGTTGTATATTTTCTGTCCTAACCATAAATACATATTCAAACTTGCTCCTGATCACTCCCCAACCTTTCTTACAACTACCGACCCATCCCTCATCCTGATGAGTCTTTCCTTCACTATCCCGTATTTATGATAGCTCATAGCTTCGACATGACCAATGCCCAGATTTTTCATAATCAGTTTAGCATCCTCCTGCGCTATGTCAAGTTCTTCTACTGGAGGCGAAACATTGACTTTTTTCTTTGATAAGATCGCCCCATCCTTCATATTGGCCCCGGCATATCCCTTTGCATCATTTAAAATAAGTGTGCCCTTCTTCATATATGCCCCGGCAAATTCACCTGCTGTTCCTTCAACAATTAAGAGACCGCCATCAAGATGTGCGCCAGTATTCATGCCTGCATCTCCTGTGACCTGGATCCTGCCTTTTTGCATCAAAAGCCCTGTTCCATTGTAGACATCACCCTCAATTGTGACTACAGCCTCGCAATTGCATCTTGCAGCTATTGTCCCTCGCAGGATTCCGTCATCGAGGAGTAAATGTTTTTTTCTGTCATCATAATTGTTCTTAATAAGAACATCTTTCCCTGTTCTGTTGCACAGGATATCTGTAATAGACCGAAACTTCCTGTAACCTGATTCATCCGATACCACCTCTATCACATTTCCAGTGGGCTGCCCTACATTTCCTTTAACATATATGGTTCCTGAAACCATCCCCATCCCCATTTCTGATGAGACATCCCCATCGATGTAGAGTTTTCCTGTATTTTCAATAGCTCCTGTTCCTCCGAAATGCTTGAGGTTCACTCCCATGCTATAACCCAGGCCTTTGCCTGCATTACCTGAAATATGCACTTCCTTTCCTTTCTTCAACTCATTTACAAGATCAGAATAAGTGTAATTCGTACCAGCCTGGGAAGGGATGATTGTTCCCGGACGGATCTTATTGTTCTGCCATGTGAAATTGTATGTGTAATCGCACAGGTTATCGATGCGGTCTTTTAAAGTCAAAAACATATATTTCAATCATTAATTTCAATCATTATACCAGTTTCTTTGGATCTAAAACGCCTGTCAGCACTGCTGTAACCTTAACGGTTCCTTCGAGGGATTCATCAATTTTTGCCCCCCACACGATTCGTCCTGTATTTGGCGCCTTCTGGAGAATGATCTCACCTGCCTGCGTTACTTCACCCAGTGTCATGTCTTCGCCGCCTGTAATATGAATAAGCACACCATATGTCCCTGAAATATCAGATACATCAAGAAGCGGTGATGCAAGAGCCAGTTCAACTGCTTTCTGTATGCGTTTCTCCCCTTGCGCTTCGCCTATTCCGATAGCTGATATTCCTCCACGCTCAACTATGCTTCGAAGGTCTGAATAATCAAGGTTCACAAGACTTGCATGGGTAATTGTTTCAGAAATATTTTTTATGAAAGCGCCAACAAACTCGTTCGCTACGGCAAAACCCTCTCGCAAAGGCAGGGCTCCTGCAATATCCCTCAACCTTGAATTGTCTATCACGACCAGGGAATCGCAATTGTCGGCAAGGGATTTTATTCCGGTGATAGCTTTCTTTCGCCTTGAGAGTTCATAATTGAATGGCATCATTACGCAGCCTATTGTCAATATTCCTGCTTCCTGTGCTGCCTCAGCTACTATTGAAGCAGCGCCTGTGCCGGTACCTCCACCCATTCCTGCTATTATGAATATCAGGGTTGAACCGGCAAGTTCCTTTTTTATTTCCTGTATGCTCTTTCTTGCCGCTTCTGTGCCTCGTTCTGCATAACCGCCGCACCCCTTTCCCCCATAAGCCTCTTCTCCCATCAGGATTTTCATATCGGCTTTCACTTCTAATAAATGAGGAGCATCAGTATCCGTTGCGATAATTTTGATTCCTGCCATCTCTTTTTGGGCTATCCATGAGACTATGTTGCAGCCCGCTCCTCCAAGACCGATGATCGCTACTGTTGGTTTTGCTGCTTTTGCCAGCTCTGATATTCTTGAATCAAGTGTCATGAAAATTCTCCTCCGGAAATGTTGTCCTTGTACCTCAACTATTAACCTTTTTATCTCTGTATTAAGATATATACTTAACCAATGGATAAAGGGAGGAAAGGAAAACTTCTATTTTTGTCTTTTTCCGCAAAATCCTGGCGAAATAATTTCAGGACTCTACACACAGCCAGGAGCACGAATAAGTATATATACTATTATCATGAATTATTAATTGAGATAGGGGAGTTAAAGTAGAATTTTTTAAAATAATAAGCCACGTTTTTAACCCCCTCCTCTTTTTTGTTCGATAATCTTAAGGGAAAAATGCAAAGAGGGAGTAACAAATGAATCTGATCCTCCTTTCGGACACCCACATAAAACAGGGACAATCACTCCTTTCGCGTCTCCCTGAAGAACTTATTTCAATAATCAAAAGCTGCGACCTTATCATCCACGCAGGGGATTTTGAAACACTTGTTTGCTATAATGAGCTTGATTCCCTGGGAAAACTCGTTGCGGTTCATGGTGATACCGACAGTCCCGAACTTATGAAGCTCCTGCCTGAGCGCAAGGTGATCAAGGTCGAGGGAATAAATATCGGAATCATCCACAAAGGGCAGCTCACATCAGAAAATACAGACGGCCTTCGCTACCTTGCAAAAGAAATGGGTGTGGATGTATTGATCTTCGGGCACTTCCATCACCCTATAGCCCATAAAAGCGAGGTGCTATTGCTTTCACCGGGAAGCGCAACAGTACCAGGAATAGCAGAGCCAAGCGCTATCGGGCTTGAGATAAAAAATAAATCAGTAACAGGAAAAATCATCCGCTGTAAAGACAACTCATGTACTTATTTTGAATTCCAAAAGTCTCCTCATTTAAAAGATAATGTCTGATGAGATCGATATATTCCTTTTGAATTCAGTCACATAATTGTGTGCAAGCCTGGTCGGTTCGGGAAGCTTGTGGCTGCGAATGCAGGCTTTAACAATAGAAAGAGAACTTTCAAGTGAAACCCGATGTCCTGGCGCTACTACTATCGGTCTGCTTCTCTTTTGCGATTTTAGCAGCCACCCCACATCGCGCCCCTTATAGATAAGAGAGGTCGCTTCACCGGCACTTGAGGGTTCTTCCCCCGAGCCGCATAAGATTTTCTTTGTAATCCCTATTGTGGGCACATCAAGCGCCACACCGATATGCGTGGCAATGCCAGCTCTGCGGGGGTGGTTTATGCCTGCGCCATCAACCATAAGGATATCCGGTTTTGTTTTGAGTTTATTAAAAGCGCTCACGATGGAAGGGCCTTCACGGAAACTCAGGAAAGTGGGAATGTATGGATAATTCACAGCCTGGATCGAAAAGACGCAGTCGATCAATTCAAGGGAAACATAGTCCAGAACCACAATGCAGGAAATTATTCTCTCATCTATGAATGCCTGGTCGGCGCCTCCAATGAGATGCAGCTCGCCAAAATCGTCTCTTATAATTACCTGCTCTGAAACAAGCTTCTGGGCTGCGAGCAGGGATTCCCTGGATGTGTCAGCAGGAAAGAAATCCGGTAAAAATGGCATAATACTATTAATGTTTGGGATTTCAATAATTATAATCTTCCGTAAAATTTCTGATGATAATATATGAACCGAATTAAAACCTTGTGTTCCAGCTTCCCATTATACAGTGAAGAACTGGGGATAGATATAACAAAGCCGTCGGGCAGGTTCAAATGGTTCCTCGCCTCCATCCTTTTCGGCGCAAGGATAAGCGAAAAGATAGCAATGAAGACTTACAGGACATTGGAAAAATATGGAGTTCTTAGCCCAGAGAAAATCCTTGATGCGGGTTGGGATGAGCTTGTGAGGATACTGGATGAAGGCGGGTATGTGAGATACGATTTTTCAACTGCAACAAAACTGCTGAACATAATGAAGGAACTCAAGGAAAAATACAGCTCGCTGGAAGAGCTACATGCACAATCGGGTAACACCGAAGAGCTGAAAAGTAAGTTAATGGAGTTTAAAGGGATTGGCGAGGTTACGTCCCAGATATTCCTGCGGGAGTTAAGAGGAGTGTGGAAAATAGATGTGCCTGTGTCCAATAAAGCCGCTGAAATGGCAGAAAGGATGAATATTGATCTTGAGGAGTTTGAGGGTGAGGAACTGACAAGGGTTGAGGATGCGCTTGTGAAATTGTATTTGAGGGATGGGAAAAAAGGAAAGCGTAGGGATACTTTGGCGCCGTTTAAAAAAATATATACTTTAGACCCAGAGATATAGACAAATCTTAAAAAGAATAAAAGTTGATGAAAATATGGGAATTGCCAGAAAATACATAGCAAAAGGAGTAACAGAGGAACTTATAATCGAATATCATAATAAGGTGTATTCAATCTCCAGGATAGCAGAAAATATTGATGTGCCGATAGGAAAAGTAATGGATGTACTTTCAAGGCTTAATGAAGAGAGTGATGTTGATAAAACTCTTGACAAAATTGAAACCAGTTCATTGGACTGATGGCAAAGAAAATTATCTGTAGAATACAATATTCGATGGGATAATCCCACCGCAAGGAGCGCAAAGGAAGCAAAGAATTTACTGCTACTCTTTGCGTCCTTTGCGGTGAGTTAACTCCTAAAAAATCCCGAAAGTTGCTGGAAATTAAGGCTAAGGCTTCATACTTAAATTAGAATTTGAATGAGTTAAGGGAACAGAACGTAAGTTATTGACAATATAACTAAAAATTTACACCCAATCTGAGTAAGTATAATAAATCTGAAACATGTATTAAGCCCTCATGGCTGACAAATACGAACAGGTGCTTGAACTGGCAAAGCGCCGCGGATTCTTATGGAACTCATTTGAGCTGTACGGCGGTACGGCAGGTTTTTTCGATTACGGACCACTTGGCGCGATGCTAAAGCGCCGTGTTGAGAATATCTGGCGTGACATATTTGTGATAAATGAAGGTTATTACGAGATCGAAGCGCCCACGATCGGTATTGAAGACATATTTATTGCATCCGGGCATGTGGGCGGATTCTCAGACCCCCTGACTGAATGCCAGAAGTGCCATGAAGATTTCAGGGCAGATCATCTTGTCAAGGATATAATAGAAAATCCGGATACCCTGAGCTCAGAAGAGCTTACGGATATTATTGGTAAAAATAATGTCAGATGCCCTGAATGCGGCGGAAAGCTCGGTAACGTGTATGAGTTCAATCTCATGTTCAAAACTGCGATCGGACCCGGTGGAAAGCGAATAGGATACCTTCGCCCCGAGACAGCACAGGGAATGTTCGTGGATTTCCCGCGCCTTGTCAAATTCTACCGCGACCACCTGCCCTTTGGTGCAACACAAATTGGCAAAGCTTACAGAAATGAGATATCACCGCGCCAGGGCGTTATACGCCTCCGTGAATTCACACAGGCTGAAGCAGAGATATTCATCGATCCGAGGGACAAGACACATCCGAAATTTAAGGAGGTCGCTGATCTGGCCATGAACCTGTATTCACAGAATGGCCAGGTAAGCGGTGAAACCACAAAAATGTCACTTGGCGATGCTGTAAAGAACGGGATCATAGCCCATGAATTCCTTGCGTACTGTCTTGCCATGACATATCAGTTCCTTGTTCGGGTTGGTGTCTCCCCTGAAAAATTGCGGTTCAGGCAGCACATGAAGGATGAGATGGCACACTATGCTGCGGATTGCTGGGATGCCGAGATATTGAGTGACAGGTTCGGGTGGGTGGAAGTTGTTGGCATCGCTGACAGGACTGATTTTGACCTGAAAGCCCATGCAAAACAGAGCGAGAAGGAATTAAGCGTTTATGTTTCATACGATACTCCCAGAAAAGTCCAAAAATTCGTTGTCAAACCAGACATGGGAGTTCTTGGACCCATGTTCAAGGGAAAAGCAGGAAAGGTTGCAAATGCCCTGAAAGCGCTGAGGCCGGAAGAACTTTCAGGTGATGTAATAGAAGTAACAGTTGATGGCGAAAAAATCAAGATCGATAAAAAATCCGTGAAATTTGAAACAGTAACAGAGGAAATCCATGGAGAGAATATAATTCCGCACGTGATAGAACCATCATTCGGTATTGACAGGATCACGTATTCACTGCTTGAACATTCATATTTTGAAGAAGAAACAAAAGAAAAAGCAGATGATGAAGAGGAAGAAAATGAAGGCAAACGAATCGTATTGCGCCTGCCCCCTGAAGTGGCGCCTGTGCAGGCTGCGGTTTTGCCTCTTCTTTCTCGCGATGAATTGAGAAAACCCGGGAATGAGATCGTAGGTAAACTCAGGAAAGCTGGAATACTCGTGGCTTTTGATGATTCAGGAACTATCGGCAGGCGGTACCGGAGAAATGATGAGATAGGGACTCCTTATTCGATAACTGTGGATTACCGGACGCTTGAGGACGACACTGTGACGATCAGGGATCGGGATACGATGAAGCAGGTGCGGGCGCCTGTTAGTGATATTGAAAAGAATGTTTATGATTTGATTTACAGGGGTAAGTCATTCGATGATGCAGGGAAAGGAATTTGAAAGAAAGTTCTGAAAACTGCATATAATTTAGAGTTATGTGTAGAGCTCTTGAAATAAACCTCAAAACAACTTCACACTATTTTCACATCCATTTTCATATACATCACAACTCTCATGTCAAGGAGTGATTTAATTGAGTAAGTCGGGAATAGAAGTAGAAAAGGATTTTGGATTCTATGTGGAAGTTCTTATTGCAACTTTTGTGAGTTTTTTTGCTGTATATCCTGTTGTTTTGGATATTTTAGATAAACGCCCTAATGCAGTCGATGGTTTTTATATTTCTGTTGTATTTGCTTTTATGATGATGGTTTGTATCTTATTAATAGCTAATCATCTTGCAAAAAAGAAGGGGAAACCTCAAGCGAAAAATAGCTAAAAGTGAACATGTAAAAACATATTCTACTTAAAAAAGCCCACATACAAAAATCGCTCATAGTAAGGTATACTATATTGCCTCTGGATACTGTTTTCAGATAAAAGCCTGTTAAAACTGCATATAAGCTTAATATACAGAGTACCTTCAATACCATATATCCTATACTTTCAGGAGCTCTCGATTTTTTCGCGTGCCCAAAGATAAAGCTCCAAGCTCATCCTAAAGTCTCCCGAAGATAGTTTATTAATTGTCTCTAAAGCGAGCTCCCTTGTTATTTTTTTAGCTCCTACAGCAGCAACAATGAGCCCAAGTAAACCTGTGAATTTTAATCCTTTTGTCTCGGCAAACCTCCTCGCATTTGCCTCATCAAGTACAAGCCGGTCATTGGCTTGTGCTGCAAGTAATAGACTTGCTTCCCCGGCATCCAACCCATATTTTCTAAACTCTTTTGGCTTCCCTTTGAAATCAATAATATTGATCCAGCGATTAATAGCGTCCTTAAAAACTTCCGTCTCCGGGGAATCTTCTCTGAGAATTTCATCCTTAATTACTGTAGTGATAAATATCTCTTTGAAGACAATTTCAAGTATGTTGAGTTTGCCTATTTTTGCCAGAGCGATAAGAGTGGATGAATCAATGAGTACGCGCATTTTACAGCCAGGTTTGGGCCTCTATTACATCCTTTTCGCTCTCTTCTATACTTTGCTTAAAAAAGGGAATACCTCTCTGGGTAAGATATCTTGCCATCTGCTGTATAGATACATTGGAGAATTCTGCTGCTCTGCATAAAGAAAATTCTTCATCAATATATTTCTCCATGGCAATTTTCATACGCAACTCTTTGATACCCCCCTCTATTATCCTTCGTATAACCTCCGATTTGGATGAACTGAGCATTTGAGCAAGTTCATTCAAATTCTTCATATTTTTTTCATCGATCCTTATCTGTACATTTTCCATGATAATACATTGTAATTAAATGTAATTAAATGTAATTAATTCTTGCGTTGTGGTAATTAGATATTTTTAACTGATAGTCTATCCCCTATTCACACTCTCCCCGTATCCTCACTTCCGCACTGGGGGCAAGGTATCGGGATAAAGTTAGGGTCAGCCTCAAAATCAAAGCTGCAGACGTTGCATCTGAAAAATACTGCATCCTGGTTTACTTCTTCCATATTATTATCCTGATATACAATATATTTTAATAATTGTCTTTTGAAATAACTTAAAATAAGGCTTATAGATTTTTATATTTTTCGGTTATGAAAATGATGATATATTTTAAATTATTTGTATACGTTGCTATTTTTGCCAATAAATCCTTATCTAGCTTTTCTTAACTGGGACATGATCTTCAGGTTTACCTCGACTCCATATAAATGATATTAATATAAAAACCAGTAGAATTACCGAAACCGCAAAATTTTCACTTGAGATCATAGGTTCGTTCCTCCCGTTATTCATAATATTCTTGCTTATTCCATAATCCAGTACAGGCATGAAACCATGATGAAACCAGATTTCCGTTCTGGCAAAGAATACATTATCATAAAATGGATAAAATAAATACACTCCGCCATCGAATATATCAAGTATGAGAGCAGAGGCAAGATAGAAAAATATTATTCCAGGAGTTTCTTTATCTTTCATAAAGATAAAAGCCAGAAGAGGAATTATCAAGATAAAAATATTGTGAAATGATGCCCGATGAAAAAGAAAAATATCAAAGTCTAGAAAAATGCCGAAAAAACTAAAAATAGCTATCTTTTTTAAATCAAGTTTTAATTTATCAGCGAATATGAATAAAATTACGAATGGAATAAAGATATGGTTGAATAGAGAGGACATGGATTATCACTTATATTCTATTATTACTTAAATACCTCTACAAGAGGTATTTTCTCAATTAAAATAAATCTTTCCCCATCCACAAAAAGCTCAGGTTCCTTGATAATCCCATCAAGATGAATTCCTGCGATCACATCCCCACCGAACGTGCTGTTATCACCGAGTGCGACATGCACCGTACCTGCGACTTTTTCATCTTCAAGCACATTCCCGATAAGTTTTGCTTTTGGATTGATCCCGATACCGAATTCTGCAATATTTCGAGCCTTTTTTCCTACTTTATCAAGTATTGAGTTCAACTTCAGCGCATTCTTGCCCCTGATATCGGTCACATACCTGTTTTTAACTGTAAATTCAAGAGGAGAATCAAGGAGGCCAAAACTGCTCATGGAACCATCAACCACGAAAATGCCATTGGCGTCTTTCGGGGCTATATAAAGCTCTCCTGCCGGAAGATTGCTGCTGCATCCGGGTTCAAGACACATTCCCGTGTCCATAAACCATTTGCATCCTTCAAGGTCAAATAATATGTCTGTGCCTGAATGTGTAACTACACGGATTTTTTTTGCATTCTCAAGTTTTTTATTCAATTCAATGGCGATCTTATTGATCTTATTGTAATCAGCGGTCATACCACCGTGCGCCATCATTTTCTCGGTAACTCCGGGCATGGAAGCGACTCTTGCTCCTGCTTTACAGGCATTTATCCTTGCCTGGGTGTGGGTCAGGGAAAAAGTTGTTGGGGCGATAACTACATCTGAGGTTTTCATTGCTTCGGCTACAGGCAGAGGTATTTCTTCACCATGCCGGGTACGTGGAAGTATTGTCATCAGGATAACTTCGCAGCCCAGGTTTTTTGCGGCTTCGAACAGGCTTTTACCTATCGGGGCTGGTGTGGAAATATCAACCACGATGAGCACTTTTTCCCCGCTTTTCACGCCGTAGCATTCCATTACTTTGTTTGCGCCTTGATTTATCATTTCATACCATATTTATTGTTCATTATATATGAATCTATATATACAAATCCGGGTTCTATAACTCTCGTAGATCATAATTAACAATTTATCATAAAATAGTAGATTATAATAGATAAATTTAAGTATTTTCAATAACTATACTCTACATAATGGATGAGAATACAAAAATAGCGCTTGATCGGCAAAATCCATGGTGGTTTGTTAAACAATTCGATACTGGAATCGATAGATTACCATGGTATCCATGGATAACGAAATACCTGAAAGCAAGGGAAGTCCTCTTGCTTCTTGGCGCCAGAAGAACGGGAAAATCAACGCTGGTCTATCAGATAATCAAAAGCCTCCTGAAAGATAAAACGTCTCCGGAAGCAATACTTTTCATAAATCTGGATGAGCCCCTATTCCAGAGCAAATCAAAAGATCCGGTGTTTCTGACCGAAATGATTGAATATTATTTCGCAGAAAAAAAATCAATTTCGACTTATTACCTGTTCATCGATGAAGTCCAGAACTATGATTACTGGGTACAGTCCATCAAGACACTATATGATACAAGGAAAAACCTCAAAATAATACTCACAGGTTCGACATCAACGCTGTTGCACAAAGAAATAAGCACCAGACTATCTGGCAGATACTTTCATATTATGGTCTATCCGCTGTCATTCAGAGAATACCTGAGTTTCAAACAGCTACAAAAGCCTACAACCATTGAGAAGCTCCAGTACTTCAATGATTATCTTGAATTCGGTGCTTTTCCAAGAGTGGTTCTTGAAAATGATAAAGATTTGAAACAGGAACTTCTCAAGAATTACTTCCAGACGATCTATCTTAAAGATATAATCTATCCGAATAACCTGCGAAACAACAAAGATGTGTTTGACCTGCTTTACTTTATCATCTCGAACATTGGGAAAAACTTCTCTTATTCAAACCTTGCAAAAACACTTGGCATTGCAGTGGAAACAGTGAAAGAATATATTGGCTTTGCAGAAAACTCATACCTGATATACACATTGATGAAATATGATATATCAGTAAAAAAACAGATAGCAAATCCAAAAAAGATATATTGCCTGGATACAGGACTTGTTAATTCAATTTCATTTAGATTTTCAGAAAACAAGGGAAGGTTAATTGAAAACCTTGTTTACATGTCATTGATTAAAGAGAAAAACGAGATATATTATCACAAGGAAAACCATGAATGCGATTTCATAATAAAAGATGGAATGAAGATAAAATCTGCGGTCCAGGCAACCCTGACATTAAAAGATGAAACCACAAGAAAAAGAGAGATCAGAGGATTACTTGAAGCAATGAACGCCTATAACCTGAAAGAAGGACTTATTATAACTGAAAAAGAGGCTCAGTTGATTGATATCGATGATAAAAAAATAGTTGTAAAGCCCATTTATGAATGGCTTGATGAAATTGAATCAGGCAAAGGTTAAAAATCGCCAATCTTAAATTTTTCTCGGATCCTTTATCTCCCCGTAAAGCGCGCTTGCCGCCGCAGTCGCGGGAGATGAAAGATAAACAAAAGCATCAGGGCTTCCCTGCCTGCCCTTGAAATTCCTGTTCGATGTTGAAAGTCCGACTTCGCCTTTTCCAAGAAGCCCGAATGAGCCTCCCATACATGGTCCGCAGCAGGGCGACTCAACGATAGCGCCTGCTTCCATGAACTGCTCCACGTATCCGGCTCGAAGTGTCTTCATGTACTCGGTATGCGAAGCCGGGATTATCAAAAGGCGGACACCTTTTGCGACTTTTTCGCCATTCATCATCTTAGCAACGATCTCAATATCCTCAAAGCGCCCGTTGGTGCATGAACCCACGAACACCTGGTCGATCTTTGTTCCTTCCACCTCTTCAACCGATTTCACGTTATCAACGTTATGCGGACACGCAACCTGCGGTGAGAGGTCGCTGACATCGTATTGTTTGATCTTGGCAAACGATGCATCATCATCGCTTTTCCACTTCGGGTCAAGCCTAAAACCCGGTATCCTTTCATTCAGGTATTTTTCTGTGGTCTTATCTGCTTCCACAATTCCAGCTTTTCCACCCATTTCTATAGCCATGTTGGACATGGTCATCCTGCCCGGAATATCCATATTCCTGACAGTTGAACCGCAGAATTCGCTGGTCATATAACGCGCGCCTTCGACCCCGACATCACCGATAAGATGCAAAATGACATCTTTCGGGTAAACACATTCTGGCAGCTTTCCTTCAACCTCAAATCTAAACGTCTGGGGCACACGGAACCACAGCTTTCCGGTTGCAAAAACAAATGCCATATCCGTGCTTCCGATACCAGTGGAAAAAGCGCCAAGCGCGCCATAAGCGCATGTATGAGAATCAGAACCCACAATGAGGTCGCCCGGCCTTACATGACCTTTCTCAGGCATCACCTGGTGGCATACACCCTCAAAAACATCATAATTCAGGATACCCTGCTCTTTTGCGAACTGGCGAAGGAAAATATGGTTCGCTGCTGCATTAAGGGAATCGGCAGGTACCTGGTGGTCAAAAAGAATAACAATTTTACTCGGATCCCATACCCTGGGGTTTTTCTTGCCTTTTACAATTTCCCTGAAACCCTCAACTGCAAGCGGACCCGTAATATCATGTGTCATGGCGCAATCAATATTTGCGAGTACAAAATCTCCCGCTTTTACTTTTTTGTTAGTTGCTTTACTGAAAATCTTTTCTGAGATCGTTTGTGCCATGGAGCCTTATTGATAGCTTGAAATTATTTAATCTTTTGGAGATATCAGAACATTTTAATGCCAAAGGGATACATTTTATCATATTATGACGAAAGAGTTTTGCATAGTCCCTGATACGAGTGTAATAATTGACGGCCGGATAACAGCCAAATTAAAAGCAGGAGAATTCAAATCTGCCAGGGTCATAATAGCCGAAGCGCTTATGTCAGAGCTTGAAGCGCAGGCAAACCGCGGAAAAGAAATGGGCTTTAAGGGGTTAGAAGAGCTAAAAGAGCTCAGCGATATGGCAAAAAGAGGGGAGATCACGCTTGAATTCACAGGAAAAAGACCATCTCTTGAGCAGATAAAACTTGCATCAGGAGGAGAAATCGATGCCATGATCAGAAGCATTGCTGTCGAGAACAATGCTCTTTTCATCACAAGCGACAGGGTGCAATCGGAAGTCGCGCGCGCCAAAGGATTGAATGTTGAATTCCTGATACCCCTCATGGAAGAATTAAAAGTCCTTAGCATCGAAGATTATTTCACCGATGATACTCTTTCTGTTCATCTCAAGGTAAATGTCCAGCCGTGCGCAAAAAAAGGTACTGTGGGAAAGCAGAAACTTGTGAAAATCAGGGAAGAGGCCAGCACGGAAAAAGAACTTCGTACGATCACAAGAGAACTAATAGAAAGAGCAAAACGGGACCCTGATTCGCATCTGGAAATAGAATACGATGGTGTCATGGTATTCCAGATAGGATCAATGAGAATTGCAGTAGCACAGCCGCCATTTTCCGATGGGCTGGAAATAACAGCGGTAAGACCGGTCGCACATGTCCGGCTTGATGATTATAAACTCAGCAAGGAATTAAAGACCCGGATCATCGAACGACAGCGCGGTATTCTTGTGGCAGGACCACCTGGTGCCGGAAAATCAACATTTGCAGCAAGCGTGGCCGAGGTACTTTTCGAACAGGGTTTTATTGTCAAAACAATGGAGTCGCCTCGCGATCTGCAGGTGCCTGAAGCAATAACACAGTATGCGCCCATCCAGCGCGATATGGAAAAAACGGCTGATATCCTGCTTCTTGTCAGGCCGGATTACACTATTTATGATGAGGTCAGGAAAACAAAGGATTTCCAGGTATTTGCAGATATGAGAATGGCAGGCGTCGGGATGATTGGAGTTGTGCACGCCACAAGGGGCGTGGATGCGATCCAGAGGTTGATCGGACGCGTTGAACTGGGGATAATTCCGCAGGTAGTGGACACTGTCATATTCATTGACAAAGGAGAAGTTTCAAAGGTATATGATGTAATATTTACTGTTAAAGTGCCGCAAGGGATGATTGAACAGGATCTGGCAAGACCTGTTATAACAATAGCGGATTTTGAGACCAAAGCGGTCGAGTATGAAATATACACATACGGAGAACAGGTTGTTGTGATGCCTGTGACCGGGGTTGAAAAGGAACGCCCGGCCACATGGGGGCTTGCTGTCAGGGAAATTGAAAAAGAATTGATGAAATATACCGGCAACAGGGTTGATGTGGAGATTGTATCGGATTCCAGCGCTACGGTCTATATGGCTGAAGAAGATATAGCAGGAGTTATCGGAAAAGGCGGCAAGACTATTGACCTGATCGAAAAAAAACTGGGGATACACCTTGATATTCGTGAGAGAAAGGCTGATATGCCATGGAAAGAAAGGTCAAAGCCACAAAAGAAGGAGAGCAGAATTATAAGTTTTGTGCCTGCAGTTGAGCGTTCAAAGAAATATGTTATACTTACAGTCAAGGAATTATCTGGCGCAACTGTAGATGTTTACAGCGGTGACGAATGTCTTTTCACAGCGACAGTAGGAAGAAAGGGGGATGTGAAGATAGGAAAAGAAACAGAGACAGCTTTTCGTATAATGGAGAATCCTTCTATCGTTACAATGAGATTGGCCCGTGAAGAGTAATCCGAATACTCCTGTACTTTTTTCCGGTTTTTGAAGGGTCATTGAATATTTTTTTAAAATTGGATGAGGATTGTTTATATATAGATATAAACTATTATTAAACAATATAAGACAAAAATAAGCAATTTTGTACTTTTTAATTTGATTTAGAACTATAAAAACTCATAAAACCTTCAACAGGTATATACCCAATTACTGTGATACGAACTTTTTGATGTTCTGCGAATATGAAAAACAATATAAAAACAATATAAAAACAATATAAAAACATTTTGAATGTCATTTGTAGAACATCATATAAAATAAAGGAGAAAAACACATATGAATATAAAAAAATTTAGCATAGGGCTATTATTTTTAATATTAGCTCTAGTAATTGTACCAGGAGTATCCGCGTTACCAACGTATAATGGGAATCATCCGCATCCGGTATCAGCTACGCAGGCAGCAGCCTGTAAAGAATGTCATATAGCGTCTGGAGCACCTTTAGATTTACAGACTTGTTCCAGATGCCATGCAGACCCATATCCTCCAGCACCCGTAGATACCACTGCCCCGGTCATCACCATAACTGGCGCAAACCCTGCTTCAGTAACAGTAGGCGGCACCTATGTTGATGCCGGAGCAACAGCTAAAGATGCAGTTGATGGAACTGTAGCGGTAACAGCAGTGAGCACGGTTGACACTAAAGTTGTGGGATCGTACACTGTCATCTATTCAGCAACAGATAAGGCAGGAAACAAAGCCACAGCAGTCAGAACGGTCAATGTCGTAGCAGCAGCATCAGATACCACTGCCCCGGTCATCACCATAACTGGCGCAAACCCTGCTTCAGTAACAGTAGGCGGCACCTATGTTGATGCCGGAGCAACAGCTAAAGATGCAGTTGATGGAGTTGTAGCGGTAACAGCAGTGAGCACGGTTGACACTAAAGTTGTGGGATCGTACACTGTCACCTATTCAGCAACAGATAAGGCAGGAAACAAAGCCACAGCTGTCAGGACGGTCAAAGTCGTAGCAGCAGCAGGAGAT
>NZ_NTMG01000020.1 GCF_002487355.1 Candidatus Methanoperedens sp. BLZ2
TGATAGGCCGGTTGTCGATAGACCAGTCGTTGATAGGCCGGTTGTCGATAGACCGGTTGTCGATAGACCGGTCGTTGATAGACCGGTTGTCGATAGGCTGGTCGTTGATAGGCCGGTTGTGGATAGGTCGGATACGGTAACACCTGTCCCAAGATCCGTATCAGATACCTCTGATGCTACAACAACATGTCCGGCCGGGCGACCAACGATCTCACCTATAAGAAAACCGCGGCCGCGATAAGGGAGGATATATAAAGTGAAGCCTTTCTTTTTCCTGAAACCCGGGAAAGGGAACAGTTACCAGGTATTTAATCCTGTAGATAATACGGAATATGAGCTGAATTATATCGGATACAGGATACTGGAACATTGTGATGGGTTGCTGGAGCCTGAAGAAATTGCAGACCGTCTCATAAGGGATTTTAGCCTGACTAAATCCGATGCTATAGATTATATCAATGTATTTCTCGATAAGATGTACAGGCTTGGAATGATAGCATGGAGACAGGAAAAATATGAATCTTACAGGGACTGGGGCGCCCCATCTACGGTATTCTGGGATATAACGGGAGAATGTAACCTCAGGTGCATTCATTGCTACAATTTTGAGGGAAAGCAGCACGAGAACGAACTTTCAACCCGGGAAGTCAAATGTTCACTTGAAGAGATGTCGGGTTTCGGTGTAAAAAACCTCTCCTTCAGCGGCGGGGAACCCTTCGCACGAAAGGATATGCCGGAGATAATCCAGCACGCTGCCGGTCTTGGATTTGATACTGTTGGTGTTTCCACCAACGGGATATTACTGGACAGGCATATCGTGAGAGAGCTTACGGCACAGAAACTTAATATACAGATCAGCATAGACGGCGATGATGCAAATACTCATGACACGGCGCGTGGAGTAAAAGGTGCATTTGAAGGCGCGATTCATAGTATCCGGCTGCTTCTGGACGAAGGCGTTAATACTTCTGTGTGCACAACAGCCACGAAATTGAACGTGGAACGGATACCCGGCATTATCCGGCTTATGGGGGACCTGGGTGTGAAGAACTACAGGGTACAGGGTGTGGTGCCCATGGGACGCGGGAAAATGAACGCGGATTTAAGACTTACTCCGGGAAGGATGAAAGAACTTGTAGAGTACCTTGAAAAAAGGAATATACAAGTTTCAAGTTACAATGTTACACTCAAACCACCTCCTGCGGGTCCCGTTAATTTTTGTGATCCAGGCGTATGCAGCGCAGCCTGTTCTGTCTGTTCCATAACTCCAGGAGGTAATGTAGTTCCATGTACATACTTCTGGGGCATAAACGGTGATAACCTGCGCGACCATTCATTCCAGTGGATATGGGAGAACTCTTCAGTTTTAAATTATTTCAGGAGCATTCGCCTGAATGATATCAAAGGATTATGTCGTGACTGCAAATGGCTTCCTGCATGTCACGGGGGATGTAAAGCTGAGAATTATTCGAACGGGGATATGTTCGAATCAAGTCATAGCTGCTGGGTGGCTGAGGAAACCAGAATGAGAATGCTATCAGGCGGGAAAATTGAAAATCAAAAATTAATTGCAAAAGGTGAAATGGAGATTGAAACTTGGGTGAAGCAGTAAAGGCAGCAGCTAAAAAACCTGTGACAAATAAAGATAGAGAGAACAGGGCTTCCCCTAAAATGATTGAAGTTCCTCAGGTTACAGATTCGCCTTTTGAACAGATGCTGTTACTCCAGAGAACCATCGGGAACCAGGCAGTTGGCAGGCTTATCAAGTCGGGAGTTTTACAGGCAAAACTCAAGGTCGGCCAGCCCGGGGATATTTACGAGCAGGAGGCTGACAGGGTGGCGGAGCAGGTCATGAGGATGCCGCTGGTATCAAATGAAACAAACGTTTCCGACATCGGGTTTCTAAGCGGCGAATATGCGTTCGCACCAATCGTGCGGCGAGACCCGCTTGACGGAGACACAGCCGCCGCCGACCCCCACGCGAGCCTCGACAAGATTCCGGCCGGTGGCGAGATGCGCGACCTCACGGGCATTGTCGCGTGGGACGGTACTCCCGTGCTCAGACTGCGCTCGTCGCCCGATACGACTGTGGACAATGTCATCACCAGCCTGCCCTTCAGCACACACGTCCAGGTGATCAAGGTGTTCCCGGGCGGCTGGAGTCTCGTTAGCACTGAGCACGGTGAGCTGGGGTACGCTGCCAGTGAATACATCAAGACGAACCTGCCGGAGCCGAACGCACAGATTCATCGGGTCGAGGCTGGCACGCCTGGCACCGCCATCGCTATCGCCGAGCGCTACTACAAGGAGTATGCCGATGACTGGGGGCAGGACCTGCGCTTCTATGTTAACGTGCTGGCCTGGGCGAATAAGAAGCAAGTACCCAACACAACGGATGGCTGGAAATCTGTCGCGTTTGACGCCAGGGATCTGATCTGGGTCCCCGGCCCGACGTTCGCGCGCAGCCTCAGGGGCACGGTCGGCTCCGGCTCCATCTCGCACGACATCGCCGAGAGCATCGGCGCTGCGGACTTCCTCGATCGCACCGGCGAGCTCTGGAGCGACTTTAAGAGTGCAATCAAGCTCTCGTTATCATACATCCCTGAGGCTGTCGCACGTTACGCCGCCGCTGCGGTCGTCGACATCCTTATCTCCCTGGTGCTGCTGCTTGTCGCCGCTGCCGCGATCCTGGCGATCTCAACCGCGATCGGTGCGGCCATTGGGGCGCTGGCTGGAGGGGTGGGCGCCGCACCCGGAGCAGCGGCGGGCTTCGAAGTGGGGCTGGCGTTGATCAACTGGCTCGGCCTCGGGATGCTCGTCGTCTGGGTCATTAGCGCCTTAATCGATGTGGGGGCAGCGTTCGGAAGTTTCCTCGGGATGGTGTGGGATGCGCGCGGGGACAAGAAGGCGCTCGATGCTGCAGCCCGCCAGTTTGCGGAGGCGATCGGGACATTGGTGGCCGTGCTTCTGGAGGCTATCGTGGCCTACGCCGCCTCGGTCGGACTGAAGAAAGGCCTGGGCGTCCTCAGGGCAAGCCCGCGCGGCAAAGCTTTCAACAACAGCGCCTTTGGCGATTGGCTCAACGAACGCGTCCGCACTTATCGGTCCGGAGAGGGCCCGATCAAGAGCCCGCTCGACACCATCAAGGGCATAGTCCGCAGCGTCACACTGGTCGACGGTCAAAAATCTCCTCTGGGTGAGTTCGACGGCATCGATATGAATAAGGGGGAGTTCCTGGAGAACAAATCGGCAGCTGGCCTGGATAAGCCGAACCCGCGCACCGGATTGCCGCAGCAGACCCCCGGGGATTGGGCTTTAAAGCAGATATACAAGAAGACGAAGGTGCGGATCTCGGCACTGGCGAGCGCCGCGGGGACGACTGGAACGGGCAAGGTGCCGACGATCGCACAGATCCGGGGCTTTCGGCAGCTGCGCTTCCTCATAGACATGGACTCCCCGGCCATCCGCGCAGCGGTCTATGCGGAAATCGCGAAGTTAAAGACCGAAAATCCGGGCTGGAGTTTCTCCGCCGACTTCGGGGTTACCATCAGCCTTCCCCCTGTGCGTGGCGACGACCCGGAGCAGGAGTAATGTGTGTCCACCGGCGTATTCATACTCATCACCTATTATTGAAAAAATTAAATCTGCTGGAGAAAACAAATGGTAGAAGCAACACAGGTGTCAGCCAAAGCATCTGTAGCAAATAAAGAAAATAAAGTCCCATCGACACAAAAATCCGATTTTGTCCAATCGATGAATTCCCCGGTCGAACAGATATTGTTCCTCCAGAGAACCATCGGGAACCAGGCAGTTGGGAGACTTCTTAAATCAGGAGCCTTGCAGGCAAAACTCAAGGTTGGCCAGCCCGGGGATACCTACGAGCAGGAGGCTGACAGGGTGGCGGAGCAGGTCATGAGGATGCCCCAGATGCAAGTGCAGGGGTCAAGAGGGACAGAGGTTTCCGGTCATGGCCATCCCATCCAGCGCAAGTGTCCGGGGTGTAACAAAGGAACAAAGATCGGAAAGGAAGAGGAAGATGAAAAACTCTGGAAAAAAGAAGCTTCCGGTCCGGCTCCCGAAGTCCAGGCAAGCTCTGATTTGCAACAAAAATTAAATACCTCAAAAGGAAGCGGAAGAACCTTACCTGAGGATACGCGCTCTTCATTCGAATCTGCCATTGGGGCGGATTTCAGTAATGTGAATATCCATACAGGAACCGATGCCGCAGAAATGAATAAGGAACTAGGTGCCCAGGCATTTACCCATGGTTCGGATATTTACTTTAATGAAGGGAAGTATGATCCGTCGTCGATTTCCGGTAAGCGTTTGCTGGCGCATGAGTTGACGCATACGGTGCAACAGGGAAGCGCTCTTCGTACCAAAAAACAAGCCGGGTATGAAGGCGGATATTTAAAGAGTGGTGCACCAAATGTCCAGGCTGCCTGGTATAATTTCGACATTCCTTTTACAGATTATCAGTTTGACCCGAGTATCGAAGGAATTAAAACTGCCGGAAACCTTGCTAAAGATACTGTGGTAGAGGGTTTTGAATGGATTGTTGATGAGATCAAAGCGCTGATTTCTTCAGGAATAGACTGGCTGAATGAGAAATGGAATTCTATTAAAGAATTTGCATCATCAGGATTTGAGTCTTTAAAAAAATCTTTCACTGATATCCTTGGTTTCGTTCAAAGCCCGCTAAACTTTATACAAAATGCTATAATGAGCTTTGATGTAGAATCACTGGCTGCGGCCTGGAAAAAGTTTACGGGGATTGTTTCAGGAATCTGGAAAGGTTTTAAGGTATTGACTGATAATTTGCTTCTGCAGGTCAATAACATCTGGGCAGGGATAAGTGAGTTTGCTACTTCATTATTGGACAAGGTTTATGACCTTACTCAAAATTTTTTATTTAAAAAGCTGCCCGATGCTTTGCAGAAAATTGCATATGCCCTGATTGACAAGGTCAAAAGTTTATGGAAGAGCATTAATGACGGATGGGAAACAATCTTTAATAAGATAAAAACCTGGATTGACAGTGCCCTTGAAACAGTCTCCCAATTCGTTAATAATGTTATATCCTTTGGAATAAATACTATAATTGAGGGAATCAGGCAATTCGGGGAACTTGTATTATTTCTTAAGGACCTATTTGCAAATCCAAAAAAATACATCGGCATACTTGCAGCTAAAGGCGTAGAGGCACTTGAAGGTGTGGAAGGAAGGTTCTCCGGGATAGTCAGCAAATATTTCGGAAACAGTAAAAAAACCGGGCCCACAACAGCCATAACCGGGACAATTCAGAGACAACAGGATAAGGGTAATGCTGCTGGGGTAAAAAATTCAGCAGGCTGGAGCGAAATCGGCAGCGGCATACAGGAGTTGATGGGCAAGAAATGGAATGAGTTCAAATCCAATCCCTGGTCTGTTGTGACAGGCTTGCTGTGGGATATGTTTTTGCCAATTGTCGGAAATGCTAAAGATGTTATCCAACTGTTTAAAGACATCTGGAAAATAGTAACCGGGCCTTTAAGCGCAAGTTCTCTTGAAGAATTGTGGACGAGTTTTTTGCAATTGTTGGATATCCCGATTCTCATTTATAATACAGTGGTCAGTATCCTGATGCGGTCACTGATGTTACCTTTGATCGTGGCTTCGTTCATTCCTCATCCGCTGGTTAAAGGAATTGCTGCTGCTGTTGGTTATGGTTTATTAGGTGCGTTTGTACAGGTTGAACTTGCCAATGTCGGACACAAATTATTACTTCTAAAAACAGGGGCCACGACAAAAGCCCAAAAAGAAGAAGCGTATAACCGCATTGCAGACAGTTTCATAGCCCTGGCAATGACAGCAGTAATAATAGTTGTTATGCTTATTCTTCATTTTATTGTTAATGTTATAAAAGGTATCTATAATCTTGTAAAAGGCAAGGTTTTCCGTGTTGAAACAGCCCCTGTGGAAGGTAAAGGTACGCCTGGAGAAGGTAAGGCATCTAAAGCAGGAGAAACTCCCAGGCTTAAAGGGGAAATTGCATCAACAGATGGACAAAGGTCAATAAAAGTTACAGAAAAAGGCAAGATCTGGATTTGTGCATCACCGTGTGAAGAAATTCGATTGAAATATGAGGCACAAATAAAAGAAAATCCAAAATTCAACGATCGTATTAAAGCGCTTGAAGAAGGCTATTCCGATTTGTCTCCCGGGCAAAAATCCGTAAGAGACGCACAGATCAGGCAATTGGAACAGGAACTTGCAGACATCAAACTTGCACGGGAAGGAGGAGCGCGTGCACCAAAAGAAGTAAAATGGCCGCCCGATCCGCCCAGAGGAAATAAACCTCCTATTACTGCGCCGGATGCTGCTGAATGGAGGTACCAGAGATATGTTTATGAAAAATTCCAGGAAGGAGCTTCTCCGAAAGATGTCCTTCCCCCTGATGAATGGATGAGCAGGTATTTTGATCCGACAGCAGAAGGAGGAAGACCCGGGCGACCAGGTGGTCCGGAACAGGTGGCAGCTAAAAAAGAACTGGCGGCAGAAGGTATAAAAATAGTCGAAAATGTCGAACTTGGAGGAAGGTATCCGGATGGTGTTGACCCCAGACCAAATGCGCTTGGAGGAAAGGGATATTATGAAGTAGGTAAAATGCTGGAAAGTGGAATCCCGGAAGCGAGAGAGCGGATAAAAATAGCAGATGAAATCAAAGCTATGGGACCAAATGATACGGTTACTTTTGTGGACAAGAGTGATGTAACTAAACGCGTAATCTACCAGAAAGGAAGCACACCGGAAAATCCCACATCAAAAACATTTTAGCCAGGAAAAGAATAGAAAACAATTATAAGGCTTGTAAACTCTAAAAATAGAAAGATATGAAATATTATTTAAGGGTATTTTGCCAGGAAAGCGCTCCTCTTTCTCCTGAAGAGGTTATTGAATTCATCAAAGACGGATTCTTTTTTGAACCTGAACCACAAATAACATTACAAAAGGAAAATGATTTAAATTGGGAGATTAAAGTTGTCTATGACAAAGAAAGGGACCCGGTGATTATTTCAACATATTCTGATGATAAAGAAAGCAAAAAAGAAATTGAAGAGATAAGATTTGTTTTGAATATATCAAAAGAAAGTAAAAAGAAAGAAATGATTTCAAAACTAATTAACTCAACAAACATTGTATATACGCTGCAAATAAATCAGGATCAGATCACGGATGATTGTTGGGAAATGCTGGATTCAGTTGAAGCCATGCTGATGAGATCATGCAATGGGATTCTTTTTACATCTGACAATGAATTTTTTGACCAGAAATTACAGAAAATATATAAGTTATAGTTGAAAACTCAGTGAATTTTTTTCACGTCTTACAGAAAACCAACAGGTTTAATAACCATCTAAAGCATTTAACATCCGTTTTAGAATTAAATAAAGGGATTTCGATGAAAGATTATATATTAAAAGACATAAACCTCGCAGATGAAGGTAAACAGAGGATAGAATGGGCACGAAGACACATGCCGGTTCTTGGAAAAATAAAAGAGCAATTCGAGAAAGAAAAGCCTCTTGAAGGAATTAACGTGGTGGCATGCCTTCATGTGACGGTTGAAACAGCCAATCTTATTTACGCTATGAAAGCAGGAGGTGCAAATATAGCTCTTGCTGCCTCAAATCCTCTCAGCACACAGGATGATGTGGCGGCTGCGCTTGCCTCGGAAGGAATTAAAACCTTTGCTATAAAAGGGATGAACGAAAAGCAATATTACGAATGCCTTGAAGAAGCGCTCAAGATCAAGCCGCATGTGACGCTTGATGATGGCGCAGATACTATTGCGCTTGTGCATTCCAAACACCAGGATCTTATCAAGAACATCAAAGGCGGATGTGAAGAGACCACAACAGGTGTTATCAGGCTTCGCGCAATGGCAGCTGATGGCGCTCTTAAATATCCTGTCATAGCTGTAAATGATGCAGAAACCAAAATGATGTTTGACAACCGCTATGGCACAGGCCAGAGCACATTACACGGAATAATGAATGCCACAAATATCCTGTTCGCAGGAAAAACCATTGTTGTCGCAGGATACGGCTGGTGCGGGCGCGGTGTTGCCTCACGGGCACGTGGTCTTGGCGGCAATGTGGTAGTTGTGGAAGTTGAGCCAAGAAAAGCCCTCGAAGCTGTCATGGATGGCTACAGGGTAATGCCAATGAAGGAAGCAGCAAAAATCGGGGATTTGTTCATTACGGTTACAGGAGATATCTCAGTCCTTCGGAAAGAGCATTTCCAGGTCATGAAAGACCAGGCAGTCGTCTGCAATTCAGGCCATTTCAATGTTGAAATAAATATCCCTGACCTTGCCAGACTGGCAAAGAAAGTCAGCCAGATAAAGAATGATGTCCAGGAATATGCAATGAAAGACGGACGACGGATCTATATTCTTGCAGAAGGGAGGCTTGTGAATCTTGCAAGCGCATTCGGGCATCCTCCTGAAGTCATGGACATGAGCTTTGCGAACCAGGCTCTTGCTGTAAAATTGATCGCGGAAAAAGGAGATACTTTAGAGAACCAGGTTTATAAGGTTCCTCCTGAAGTTGACAGCATGGTCGCAAAATTAAAGCTTGATTCAATGGGCATTGAAATAGAGACACTGACAGAAGAGCAGGATAAATATCTCCATTCATGGACTATGGGAACATGATGCAGTTGCAGATCAAAGCGGTTGAGAATTATCTGAAAGGGCTATACGGAAGCTCAAAGGTCACAAAGATCGGCGAGCTTGGCGGCATTCCGGTTGAGGTCGATGAAGGAATAAAGGGTTTCGGGTATGGCAAGCCATATCTCATTGAATTTGAAGCAGGCGGGAAAGCGTATTCAGTAGTTCTTTCCTCCATGCGCGTCCAGAAAGGTTTTGGGCACGACCATTTTTCCGACAGGGCACAAATCCTCATATGGCAGAATTCTGTTTTTAATAATTTGCCAGATCATGTAAAATCGCTTGATGTGGGCTACTTCACACACGATGGAGAGCTTTATTCATCAGGCAAAGCTGAAGAATATTTTATTTTAATGGAAAAGATCGAAGGAAAAGAGTATTTCATTGATCTTGAAAGAATAAAAAAGGACGGGGAACTCACATCTCTTGACAGGGACAGGACACTCGCACTATCATCATATCTTGCCCAAATACATGCAAACAAACATGATGACCGTGAATTGTATTTCCGCAAAATCAGGGACCTTGTGGGACATGGCGAATGCATCATGGGATTGCTGGACAGCTATCCTGATAATCTTGATTTTGTAAGCCAGGATGACCTCTGTGCTATCGAAAAGAAATGTGTGGACTGGCGCTATAAAATTAAAGGAAATACACAGCGCCTGTGCATGACGCATGGCGATTTCCATCCATGGAACATAATGTTTCGTGATGGTGCGGATTTCACGGTGCTTGACAGGAGCAGAGGTGAATGGGGTGAGGCGGCAGATGATGTTTCCTCAATAACCATGAACTACCTGTTCTATTCTCTCCAGAAATACGGGGAACTTAAAGGGCCATTTAAGCAAATGTTCGATCTGTTCTTTGATAATTATCTTGAAAAAACAGGTGATATGGAGCTCTTAAAGGTTATCCAGCCATTTTATGTCTTCAGGTCCGTGGTTGTGGCAAGTCCGATATGGTATCCCAATCTTGATCATGCGGTCAGGACAAAGATATTTAATTTTATAAATAATATCCTTGATAGAGAAGAGTTTGATTATAAGAATGTGAATTCTTATTTGTAGGGATGAAAATGGCTTTTGCAGTATGGTTCACAGGTCTTCCGGGAAGCGGTAAAACAGTGATCGCCTCCAGAACCGCTGCTATTCTTATCAATGAAGGTATCGATGTAAAGATCCTCCAGCTTGATGAGATAAGAAAAGTTCTTACCCCGAACCCGAAATATACGGATGAGGAGCGGGATATCGTATACGCCTCCCTTGCTTATATGGCAAAACTTTTGACAGAATGCGATGTGAATGTTTTTATCGATGCGACCGCGAACAAAAGGAAGTATCGTGATGCAGCACGAAACCTGATCCCGTTATTCGGTGAAATATATATCCGCTGCCCTCTTGAAGTATGCATGGAACGTGAAGCCCACAGGAAAGCTATTTTCTCACCAAAAGGAATTTACGAAAAATCAGCGCGTGCGGGGGCAAATGTTCCTGGTATAAATGTTGCTTATGAGGAACCCATCGATCCGATTGTCATAATCGACAGCGACAAAACCAAGCCGGATACGAGTGCAAACATCGCAGCAGATGCTATTATTAACTTTTTTGGGGACAGAATGAATGGAAATTGAGACTTTAATTGAGATCGGTGTTGAGATGCGTGATGTTATTAGCTCATTTATTGAGGAAAACGAGGATTATGGCGAAATGCTTGTGCAGCGCCCAAAGGATATCACGCGCAAGATGGACATGGCTGCCGAAAATGCGCTGGATAATGCTCTTGTGGCAAGAGGACTTTGCGCAAGGATAATTTCCGAGGAGCTTGGCGACCGCATTGTTGGCAAACATCCTGATTTCATGCTTGTGGTCGATCCTATTGACGGTTCCACGAATGCAACGTGCGGCATACCATTTTTCTGCACGTCTCTTGCTTATACCGATAAAACTGAAATCGCAACCTTTGATGATATCAGCATGGCTGTGATATGCGATATTCAGGGGAATACATACTGTGCTGAGAAAGGAAAAGGCGCATTTTTAAATGAAAAACAGATGAGAGGGAAAAAGCGGGGCGCAAGGCCAAAACCAGTCGTATCGGTTTATTCTTATGGCGTTCCTCATATACCTGAGGGTTTGATCGAGTTTGAAAAATCAATCATTGTCCGGGCGCTTGGAAGTATCGCGCTTGATATGTGTTTTGTTGCTGACGGGACACTTGACGGACTTATCGACACACGGGGACTTGTGAGCGGTTATGATATCATGGCGTCTGCTTTGATATTGAAGGAATCCGGAGGAACTCTGACAGACCTTCAAGGTAATAATTTGACAAATAATGTCCAGGTAACAGGTTTATCCATTGCAGGGACAAAAAACAGCGAACTTCATGAAAAGATCATAAGAATGCTGGACGTTTAATGACCACAAAGCTCAAAGCACATATTGTTTCGCGGGGGAAAGCACAGGGCGATGCGCTTGTGAGCACGCAACCCATTTCTTTCCTGGGAAGCATTGATGTAAAAACAGGTATTGTTGTGGAAAAAGGACATGAGCTTTTTGGTTTGAGCATAAAGGGTAAAGTGCTTGTATTCCCGGGCGGTAAAGGCTCTACTGTTGGCTCTTATTCAATTTACCAGCTCAAAAAGAATGGCGCTGCTCCAATGGCTATGATAAATATCAGGACTGAGCCGATCGTGGCGGTGGGTGCAATCATCTCGGATATCCCGCTTGTTGATAATCTGCAAGAAAATCCTGTTAGTTTAATAAAAAATGGCGATAAGGTTTTAGTTGATGCGATATTAGGAAGTGTTGAAATTTTATGACTGAAGAAGATAAAGGCTATAGTGAAATAAAGATGAGTTCAGGCTGGTTTATGACTATCTCGATGCAGAAAAGCGATAAATTCGAGGAAGAAAAGGAATATTGTGAGATAGCCAAGGAAAGAAGCGGCGTGAAGCAGAGAAGGTTCAATATCAATCCGAAGTATGTGCGGGCGCTCGGTGAGGCGCTGGTTAAGTTTGCGGATGAAAACAAGCTTTAGATAGACGAAAACCTAAGAACAGGCCTTATACATTGGACGGGATATACCGTGACTGCAACGATGGAGTTTTTTATACTCGGAATAATATGAACTCCTATATTTGATTCTTCAAAGGATTGAAATCAAAAATTATAAATAAATCTAAAAATGGGTAATTACATATGTGCAAAGTTTTTATTGATACAAATATATTTCTTAGGTTGTATCAAACAAACCAAGAGAATCTGAATAATATTTTTGAAGATATTTCAAAATTAAAAGATTCTCTTGTTTTTGTAAATCAAGTTTCCGATGAATTTCTTAGAAATAGAGATAAAATATTCTCAGAACTAATCAATAACGTAATTAAGAACAAGATTCCAAAACCGCATGTAACTTCAATTATTAAATCATTAGACGAGTTTTCAGAATTAAAAAAAGCTGGAGATGAACTTAATCAAAAACATCAAAAATTAATTGAAAAGCTTAAGAAAATAAAAGATGATTTAGACACTGATATTGTATATACTAAATTTTATGAATTATATAATGATTCGGCACTTACAGTATACGAAAGAACAGATGATATCATTGATAAGGCCCACAAAAGAATGTTGATAGGAAATCCACCTATTGATGATAAGAAAAATACAATCGGGGATCAAATAATTTGGGAAACGTTAATTTCAAATTTAAAAGATGACCTTATTTTCATTACTTATGATGATACTTATAAAAATCATATATCATTTCTTAAAAATGAATATAAAAAAAGAGTAGACAAAGAACTTAGCATTACAGATAAAGTTTCTTCTGCTTTAACTAAAATCAAAGTAAAACCTTCCAAAGAATTAATATATTTTGAAAAATATGCCAAAACTCCTATTGTATCTGCTTTTGTAAATTTAAGAAACTTTAAAGGATGGTTTTTAGATATTCTGGATATTGATATCTATTATGAGGATGGCAAAGAACTTCAAATACAACCCCATGAAGAAGTTCAGTTTAGCACAGCCTTGGAAGATACTGAATTTACTAAGAAAGGTGACGAAATGTATGATACCCTCAAAGAATACGAAACTACATTTAAAAATACAATATCTTCAATTCTAAACAGAGAAGGATATGGTGAAGTAGACATTAATGCTATTGATTATGATATTGTTGAGTATATTCCACCTGAAGATTAACTACAGTAAGATGGTTAGTGTTAATTAGTAGCTTTGATGATAATGGTGAACGGTCTCCCAAATTCAGCATATACCTGGCCCCCGATCGCTGCATATCCCACAAGGTCAATATCACAACGGGGACAACTCCGGAACACCGAAAGCCTTTCCATGCGAAAATGATAATATCGAATTGAAAACTATTTCCTATCCCGCTTTTCAGCAAAAAGATGATTGTATGGGGAAGTTGATACGCCGAAAATTAATCGTTGTTTTATTATAAAATAGTGCTTTGCAGCTTTGCATATTTGCGATATTGCTTGCATAGAACAGCGCATCACGGAAGCAGGACGGAATAATCCAAATAATCGAAAAATTTTATTCAGTCAATCTAAACCTGGATAAAAACTGCTTTGCGCTGAGTACCTTGAATTCCTTTGCATTCAATTTTAAAAAGTGTCGGTTCTCTGAGATCAGGTATTTTGCGCCAATCCATTCTGTGAACGCGCCGATCACTGAATCTTCTTTTTTGAGACCTTTTGTTATGTATTTTTCAAGCAATACATTCGGTATTTCGGCATCTTCAACTACTTCGAACCATCCCGATTCCGAAATGAATTTCCTGACCTTTCCAGCCTGGTCTTTACCGGATTCCATCTTAATATTTTCAGAAACCTCTTCAAGAACAACAGAAGGTATTACAGCATGCATATTTTTACAGGCACGTAAAACAAGGATGCATTCTTTCTTTTTTGCAAGAAACGCGAACAGGAACTCATTACTGTCCAGCACTACCTGCATATTTTTTTCTCCAGATATCTTTTCTGACTTTTTCTGCCTGCAAGAGAATTTCCTTGTCAGATTTATCTGTCTTTTGGGTATCCGTAATCAATTCTTCAAAATTTATTGTCCACTGGTCAGTAGCTTTTTCTTTTGTTTCAATAAGCCTGCGGACTGCATCGGTCATGAATTCAATCTCATCCGAATACTCACCTATAAAGATGAAAAATTTCATTCGTTTTGATAATCTTTCAGGCAGACCTTGAATTAAGTCAGTCATTTAAATCATCCATGAGGATATTGGTTTAATAATATGTATATCTTTGTTTACGCTATGGCGCATGGTCTCCTGAGTTCCGCATCAACCTGGCCCCCCAATAGCTGCATATCCCAAAAGGTCAATATCACAACGGGGACAACTCCGGAACACCGAAGGTCTTAGAAGGCTGCGGTATGGGAATACCAGAGAAAAAGCGGTATCAGGCAGATGGCGAAGAGCCTTGCGGGTGGTTTTGACAGTGGAAGCGCGAGTTAGAGCTTTCTATAAAACAAACTATTTATAAATTGGCAGCAAAGTTATACATATGGAAACGGTTTCTCTAAAATTGGATGATGAATTCTTAAGGATATTGAAAGAAATAAAACAGCCCCGCATGAAGAAACAAACTTTCATAAGAAACCTTCTGATTTCTGGACTTAAGCAATATCAAATTGACATGGCTGTAAAAAAATACCTTGATGGGGAAGTAAGTACCTGGAGAGCATCAGAAATAGCCGGCGTATCACTAAGAAAAATGAATATGATCCTTCATGAAAAAGGGATTGAATTACATTATTCTGAAGATTCATTGAGAGAAGATCTGGAATGATCGTCTCTGATGCTTCGCCCCTGATAAATCTTGCAAAAGCGGGGAAACTTCATTTATTAAAGGATTTATTTGGAAAAGTGCTCATTGAAGAAGAAGTGAAGCTTGAGACAATAGATCGAGGTAAAGACGAAGGCGCTCAGGATGCTGAATTAATTGAAAATGCATTAAATGAAGGATGGATTGTAGTTCATAGGATCAAAAATACAAAAATCATCCAGGGAATTCATCAAGGAGAAAGTAATTCTATTTTGCTTGCAAGAAAGCATAATTGCATAATATTGATTGATGAAGAAGATGGCAGAGAGGTGGCAAAAGCAATGGGGCTTGAGGTCAAAGGAACCCTTTACATATTGAAAAAATCCGTGGAAAAAGGGATAATCAGCAAACAGGAATCAATTCAAGCTTTAAATGAAATGATGATGGATGGTTTTAGAATATCTGCAAGAATTTATGCAAAATTCTTAGAGGGATTAGAAATCAAATATCATTCGTAAAAATTGTGCTCAAGAGTTTGAAAAGAGAGAATGGGAGCTTCAGTGACGTGATAGGAAAACTTACGACGTGCAGGATATGATCGTCCTTAATATGAGCATTATTATCGATTTTCTGCATTTACCTGGCCCACAATCGCTGCACATCCCACAAGGTCAATATCACAGCGGGGACAATATATAAAAAATCAATCATTCCTCAATGCCCTTCTCCGGTACCTTGATAATTCAACGATAATTATCGCTTCGATCAATTCTTCTTCTTTTACCGACCTGAGAAATTCCCTTAAACGTTCGTTTATTTCTTTTGAAGTGAATCCGTAAGGCAATCTTAAAATAATAGCTCCTGGGTGCTGTGGATATCGAAGTACTTCTCCAAAATCAGTGTCTCTCGTGATGATAATCTTATTATTTTTAAGAGCATGATCCATTATTTCTCTATCTTTAGCTGCTCTCATACCAATATCTCTGACATCTTCTATTTCAAAACCAAGGCTCCGTATGACTTGCGCACTTGATTTTGGCATATCGGCATCCAGCAGGAATTTCAAATTATGCATATGCTACAATCTCTTCATTTGCCACTATTTTCATAGCATATTCTGCTGCTGCCTGAACATCTTCCTTTGTTATTTCATAATCTTCTATGATTTCTCTTATCTCCATGCCGCCAGCCAAGGAGCCTAATATAACCTCCACAGGCACCCTTGTACCTTTTATAATAGGTTTACCATGCCTTATTTCAGGATCAATAATTACCCTTTTTTCAAACATTTTTACCTCCTTTAATGAATCTATTAATGTTCATTCCTTCTTGTTCTATAGTATATATAAATAACAGCATCCCTTCAAAGACAGATTTAACCACGAAGCAGGAGTTCCGTGGCAATGTTAATTACGATATCCTTTCCGACCAGCAGTCCGCCAGTTTCTACCATTAAATCGGTCATTAGACCAAAATCTCTTCGACTGATCTTTGCGCTCCCATAGAACCCAGCTCGTGTATTGCCCCATGTATCATCAACGATGCCGGTAAAAACCGAGTCAATGGATACCGGGTGTGTGATGTTGCGAATAGTTAGTTCACCCTCAACTGTCAAATGTCCTCTGGGTTCAGGAATAACACCAGTGCTCTTGTAGGTCATTTTTGGAAATTTACCCACATCCAGGAATCGCGCACTCCTGAGATCCTCATCACGTGTCTCATTGTGGGTACTGATACTCACTGTGTCAATACTGATATCAAGTGATGATAATGCCGGATCATCGGCTATCTTAATATTTCCTGTGAGCTGGCGGAAGCATCCCCTTATCTGTCCAACCACAAGATGTTGCGCTATAAAGTCAACAAAGCTGTGAACAGGGTCAATATTATAGTCTCCTGCTGTCGGAAAAAGTGCTCCGTTATAAAGTCGTGGTACCTTTTTTGTCTGGTTCATATGCATTTCCTCTGCATTTTTGTTTCAGTAATGCTTCGTAATAACTTTTTTAGCCTTAGTGTCCAGTGACATCATGGGTTCATCTATTTCATCCATGAACATGTTTGGCTCAATTCACCGCAAAGTTGGCTATGAACTGTGGTTCATAAATAAACATGAAAAACTCGGCAATCGAGTTTTTCATACCAAGTCACAAAGAACGCAAAGCTTAGCAGCAATATTTGCGCCCTTTACGTTTTTTGCGGTTGAGGATTCTATATTCTATACCTCTATATTACCCCCAACAGTGGACATTAACTTTAGCTCAGCTCAGGCCAATCTGCCTCATCATTCCCACCAGGTCATAGAAGAGCCTCTCCTCGACGATCTCTCCATCCTTCCAGTGGGCGACAGTACAAAATTCGAGCCTGAATTTTTTGTTCGTGGGCGGGATCGTTTTGCCGTCAGGCCCTTTCATTGGCCCCTTCATGGTGCCTGTAAAATCGGCTACTGTGCACGTATAGTCGCCCTGACCAAAAAAAATCTTATACGGGTTGTTCACAAGATGGTTATCAGGAAATGTCTTGAAAAATTCCACACATTCATCATGATGCGACTTTCTCCCTCTTGTTGGCTCTGGCTGCCCGGGCCAGTACACAGCAGTATTCTCAGCGTGACGTTTTTTGAACGTCTCCCAGTCCTGAGAATTCCATGCGTCATCTAACGTTTTCATCAGTTGCAGGTTTTCCTCTACACTCTTTTGTTGTACCATAATTTTATCACTCCCATTTTATATGGCAGCTTATGGGGAATAAAGATTACGGTATCCTGTAATGCTCTGGCTGAATTGAATGTTTTGAAGAATAGATGGCGAGCGAAAAGAAATACGTTTAAATTGAATATAAATAATCATTTTTAGAACATATGTTAAATTTAATTAAGGAAACTTTATAAAGATGAAAGCCTATTAATATTTAATTTATGAGTGCTGAAATTGTTAAAGTTTTAGATTACCAGTTGTCTCATGGTCTTGAATTTGAGAAAAAATACATAGATTCAACCATAAATAAAATTTTCAAAGTAGAGCTTTCAATGGTGAAACGTGAAATAAAAAATATTGAGGGTAAACTCTCTGAATTTGAAAACTACTATAAGATGAGTTCTGATACTTTTTATGAAAAGTTTAATGAAGGAAAAATGGGCGATGACAGGGGATACATAAAATGGTTTGCTTATAAAGACACATATAATAAGCTGATGGAAAGTTTAATGGAGATCGAAAAAATAGTCCATGCTTGATAATTTTCTTGCAGACCTCAAAGCATCATTGACCGCTTCTCAAATTGTACGTGATATTGAGATCGATGATGAATTTATCACTTCTTAACAGAGTGATATTTAAAATAAAGATTATATAACAAATCAACCATTTCTCAATATATATGTAACAGCATTCCTTCAACAGCAGAACCCCTCCATTGAAAAACAATCCTTGAGCCTTCCATGTCCTTATCCATGAATACCTGCAGCATCACCTTCATATTCCACCAGTTCATCTATCTGGTGATGGATTGTAAACTAAGCCAACAGCACGGAAATTATACCTGTCAGGAATATTCCGTCAAAAGTTCCAGCCCCTCCAATAGAAGCTATTGGCGTCCCAAGATATGGGATTTTTTTCAAGTTTAGAAGGTCGGCACCGATAAGACTTCCGAGCGTACCTGAAATATAGGCGAGTATAGGCGCGCTTTGAGGCGCAATTAATAGAGCTAAAACTGCTGCCATGATTGGAGGTATCAGTGCAGGAACAGCTATCCCAAGTCCCTTCACAGGTCTTGCCATCATATGTACAAGAACAGTCATAATAAAGACCCCTGTTACCAGATCAACCGGATTTACCATCGGGATAAGAAAAATCGATATTAACACCGGAATCACACAACCTCCGAGGTTAATGGCAATTACAGTCTGACGTTCTTCTATCTCAAGGAGAGGTAGAACATACCTGAATCCATAAAAATCAACAGTTCCACCCGAAATTACTGGTTCCTGCGACTTGATTATCTTGATAGGAATGTTTACATGGCTACCAATCAATGATAAGAATAAGAGAAGAATTGAATATTGCGGGGGAAAGCCGAGTTTATTAAAAGCAAGACCGATAAGGTTGATTGTAACCAGAAAAAAAACCACTGCAAGGATAAATAATAATAGAAATATGAAGGAGGCGGTAGTTCTTCTGTAGATGATACGTGACATGCCATACCTCTAAAGGGCTAATTTGTTGCTGATTTTAGCATTTCAAGCACTGAATATCCTGCGCGGGTTATGCCCATGCTTCGCATGTCGGTATCTGTTCCCACAACATACAAACCTTTAACCGGGGTCTTGATAGAAGGGAAATAATTGAGAGAAACAGATGCCTTCTCGGGAGCCATTACCTGCGTATGTATCATCTCAATATTCTTCTCTACTGCAGGTACCATAGAGTATATTGTGTTGAGAAGCTTTTCTTCAGAATCATGGCATTTTTTCGGGTCTATTATCGTACTGACTCCCACAAGACCTTTATTTCGCGGCGCAAGCTCAGGCACAGGCATGAGCCAGTAGAACAATTCTTTATCAGTGTCGCAGACGTCGCAGAACACTTCCGAGCCATTATAATTGAACTCTCTCATCGGTTTCTTGAGCCCGAGCCAGATTGTCATTGCCGTTGCCTGCTCAAGTTCTTTCACCTGCCGGCTCCATTTTACTGGCATTTCGATAATACCGGGCAGCTTTTTTACTTCCCCTGAATAGATGACTTTGTCAGCAAAATAATCGGCTTCCGGAGTTGAAACGCAGAAACCGTTTTCAACTTGTCCGATCTGCCGGACTTCTTCTCTTGTATGATGCTTTACGTTTTTCGGAAACGATGAGATAACTCCATCTGTTATGGACTGTATACCGCCCAGGGGATAACCCTGCGAGCGGTAATCGGAATTGTAAAAAAGCTTCGCCATTTCAGCGATACGTCTGATTATTCCCTTTTTACCGCCTGAGCTGAATCCGCACCCTTCAACAAGCCGGGATACTGATGTTTTTTCCATTGAAAGACCGCTTAACAGATAAGAAAGCGCATCCACAAACTGCATTGTTTTTCTGCTGAGCCGGTGCTTTGATATGACATCATATACCGCTTTTTGTTTATCCCCAAAAACGGCGCGTGATATTACCGTATTAAGAAGATCTCCCGCAAGGATCACCTTGTCTTTTGCAGGAAGAGCGCTCATGTTCAAAAATCCGGGGAGCGTTGATGGAAACCTTTCCAGTCCGTCTTTTTTGCGAAGATAGTAATCATTATGCTGTCTGAATGCGGGAAACTTTCCGGGATCGAAATAGTGCTTCAACTGCTTCAGCGGGCCATAAATAAGTTCTGTTATTGCATGGATCCCTGTATCAACACGCCATCCGGGACAGTCCACAGGTTCATATGTCCTGCAGTTTCCACCAAGAATGTCTGCTTTTTCAAGAAGAAGAATGCTGTTTCCTTTCTTTCCCAGAGTCAGCGCGGACATGAGGCCGGAAATTCCTCCACCTACAACAATCGCATCATAAGCGTTATAATCAGACATAAGGCACCCCCAAACAACTTTATTGTAATAATTCAATCTTAGATTTAATATCTTATTTTTGAATTTAAGATAATATTAGTTTTTTAAAGTATAAATAGGTTGGTTGAAAATGCAATTATTGATGTTCGAAAGAAGACCAGAAACTATTTAACCCTCCACCCTCATTCTAGCATTGTTCGTAATCAGACGAATGATCCCAAAAAGGAAAAATAATAAAAATGACCCCTGAAAATTTCAAACCAAAGAAAGACTTCAATACCCGCCTTGAAAATACAAAGAGCCTGCCAGACATATTTGAAGTGGTGAAAGCCGCTGTCTGGGAATGCCATAGAAAAAGCCGTGGAGGTCTGATGCTGGGACTTGCCAATCTCGGAAACCATCCGGAGGGATTTTTCGGAGGTTTCTATCCGGTCGGTTCAAATGTCATTGTGATGAATAAGATCCCTCTTGAGAGAATAAAAGAGACAAGGCTTGAACTTTACAAACCTTATGCTTTCCATGTTCTTCTCCATGAATACCTGCACACCCTGGGCTATATGGACGAAAGCGATGTAAGGAAGATGGCCCATAAGATCACAAAAGAAGTATTCGGGGAAGAGCATCTCGCTACAAAGGTCGCTGCAAATACGGCGCACTTCTTCCATAATCTTGTTTATCCGGGTGCAACATGGCAGGCAGACGAGATGAAAATGGAACTTGTGGGTGGTTTTGACAGGGAAAGCGCAAGTTATATTTGTTAAGCTTTCAATTTAAGATATTTTCGGGAATTCATGACCGCAATTCGGACACAATATTAAACTGCATTTCATGAAACGCGGACATGCCCTGCATCCCTGGTTATCCTTATCATCAAACCTGGCTCCGCAAAGAGGACACTGTGTTTTCATATTTTCATAAAAGGTGGTAATATCCTATGATCCTGGAAGCTATCCCGCCGATAAGTATTGCAAGCGTGATAGTGAATGCCATAATGCCAAAAGCTCTTTTCCAGCCAAGCTCCCTTCCAAGTACAGCTATAGTGGCAACGCATGGGATATAGATCGTATTCACAAGCGCGTAAACGAATAATTGTGCAGGCGTCATGAATAGAAGGAGGTCTTTTGCGCCTCCTCCGTACATGACCACTGCAAGAGTAACAAGCAATTGGAGCGCAAGTTCCTTTCGCAGTACCGCGAAGATCAAAGTAAGACCGGCAACAGCAGGAAGACCCAGCCATCCTTCAACTATCGGAGAAAGCGGTGAGGCCAGTTTCCATAGATATCCGCTCTCGTAAAGCCCGCCAAGCACCATAGACCCTACAAGCACTATCGGAAAAGCCACGAATACGAAGTCTTTGAACCTGTACCAGGTCTTTTTCAATATGTTTGACATCATTGGCATCCTGAACGGGAACATTTCCATGACAAGCCCTGTGGATTTTCCGGGCATTATTTTGTTAAGTCCTGCTCCTACAACGAACACAAGAGCAAATATGATAAGATAAATTGCAACTGCTGGTTTCCATCCCACGAACAGGGATACGGCACCAAGGATAACGGCTGTTCTTGCGCTGCATGGGATAAGAGTTATAAGGGTACTTGCAATCGTTCTCTCACGCATCGTGGTCAAAACGCGTGTACCGATTATTGCGGGCACATTGCAGCCCGCGCCTGCAACAAGCGGAATGATCGCGCGCCCGTGAAGCCCGAACTTATGCATCAGCCTGTCTGTAAGGAATGCCACAGAGTTCAGGTATCCTGAATCTTCAAGAAAAGCCAGCATGAAATAGAATGTAAGTACGTATGGTATACCTACAGCAAGGGCCGCAAGGATACCGGCGTCAAAGCCCCATATGAGAATTTTACCGATAATTCCGCTTCCAAAAACATAGTGAATAGCGTCATTAATTACAGGCGAAACATATGTTGCCCATTGGTTACTGAAAAACGTGGAAAGCCAGTTACCGCCGTAAAAAAGGAAGGAAAAAATTATTGCAAGAACTCCGATAAGCAGGGGTATGCCGGTAAGCGGCGATGTGGTATAAGCCCATATCTTATCCGATGCTATGGGTTTTACGTCCCCCTGTACCTGGGATGCTATCGAACCTGCAAGCCCATGTCTTTCACGTGCTATCCTTAAAGGGGTTTTCTCTCTGTGTAATTCTTCTATCTCCCTGCTTATCTTGTTTGCTTCTTCGATTATGGATTTGCCATTTTCATGTTTCCCGACAAGTTCAATAAATTCGGAGTCATTTTCAAGAAGCATGATCGAAAGAGCCCTTGGATTTATCCCGAAGTTATAAGGCATGAGAATTTCTTCAAGTTTTTTGATATTGGTTTCAATATCATCTCCATAATGCAATGAATAGCTGATTCCGGTTTTATTTTTTGCAGTATCCACTGCCTGCTGTATCAGTTCATCAAGACCGCTGCCTGTCGTGGCTATCGTCTTCACGATAGGGATACCAAGAATCCTGGACAATTCCCCTGAATCGATCAGGATATTCCTTTTCTCGGCTTCATCTATCAGGTTCAAAGCAGCCACGATCGGTATGCCAAGATCGATGAACTGGATAAGCATATAAAGATTCCTTGCAAGGTTTGTGGCATCAAGGATCATTATTGCCACATCCGGTTTACAGTCAAAGATTGCCCTTCGCGCTACCCACTGGTCTTCCGAGACCGCGCCAAGGGCGTAGCTGCCTGGAAGGTCGATTATACCTATCCGCTGGTCTTTGAAATTTGTGGTTGCAAGATTGAGTTCCACGGTTTTTCCGGGATAGTTGGCAGTGACAACACCCATCCCGGTCAGGCGGTTAAATATGCTTGATTTTCCCACATTGGGATTTCCAGCAAGTGCAAATGTGAAATCCGTGCTGCCCTTTATTTCCTTGAGGGCGCTATGACATGAAAGAGCCATTATTTTATCCTATCCTATTTATCCTATTCTAACTTATTTTACCTTTATTTTTGATGCTACTTCTCTTCCCAGCGCGTACCGTGAGCCTGAAACACATACTATTAATGGCCCCCCGAAAGGCGCCACTTCCTCGACACGCACGCAAACATCAGGAATCAATCCAAGTGATGCAAGATACTGGAGCATTTTCGGGTCTTCTTCGAATACATTGACAATGATTGCCTTTTCATTGGCTCTTAATTGTGAAAGCGGCCTTACTTTTTCTTTTATGAACGATCCGTCCTTATCCGGGATGGGATGGCCATGAGGACAGGTTTTGGGATTTCCCAGGCTCTGGGCGATCCTGTCTTCCATCTCGGGGCTTATGGCATGTTCAAGCCTGCACGCTTCCTCGTGAACCTCATCCCATTTGAAACCCAGGATATCTGTAAGCAGCCGCTCGGAGAGGCGGTGTCTGCGAACGACTTTTTTGGCCATTCTTCCGCCTTCTTCTGTGAGACATACGCCCTTTCCGGTGTGATTTATGAGACCCTTATTTGCAAGTTTTTTTACCATCTCGGATACGGATGGAGGTGATAATTTCAGGTGCTCTGCAAGGCGCGATGTGCTTACAGGGTGCTGTTCCAGTTGCAATTTGTATATCGATTCAAGATATTCTTCAATCCTTGGTGTGTCTGCTTCCATGTTTTACCTCTTCAGGTAGCTTCTGTAAACAAATAGCCCTATTATTATCCAGTAACCAATGTATGCCATAACTTCTGTAAGTGAAGGATTTCCATTATAACCTATCAGGGCTTTCAAGCTTCCTCCTATAAATCCGTTTTCATGAAGCGGGGGATAAGAACCATCTGGATTCAGAGGCGGGTTTATATCCCAGATATGCTCTACGATTTCCGGTATTATGCCTGCTTCATTGAATTCATGAACTGCTGTTGCCGCAAGACCTGCTGAGAACAATATCAGCAATATGCTTGTATATCTGAAGAACCTGCTTACGTCAAGCCTGTAAATCCCTTTGAACATTATAAATGACAGGACGATCACAAGTGCAAGCCCAAGGATGAAACCCGCAATGGTGTCAGCCGGAGACTGGATCGCAAGTGTTCCAAGAAAGAGAACGGTCTCCACACCCTCCCTGAATACTGCAACAAACGACAGGGCTGCTATCCCGAACATCTGGCCTTTTGAAATGGACAGGTCTATTTTTTCCTGGACTTCACCTTTTATCTGTTTTGAATTTTGCGCCATCCAGAAGATCATATATGTAAGTACGATCGCTGCTGTAAGAGCGGCTGCGCCCTCGAAAAGCTGCTCTGCTGTACCCTGAAGTTCGCCGTAAACTAGTTTGAATAAAAAAGCCACTGCCAGACTTGCGACAAGGGCGCTTATGATCCCTATATTTATATAGCGGTTAAGGTCTTTTCTTCCAAGCTTTGCGACATACGCCGCAATTATTCCGATTATCAGGGCTGCTTCAAGCCCTTCCCTGAATGTTATTAAAAAGCTTGCTAACATAGTTTTCACCGTTATTATTAGGTATACCTAACTAAATATTATTGCATACCTATATACCCTTCGGTTAACCTAATGAAATGGTTAGGATTATAAATTGCTGAGATTTCCATAAGTTGTAAATAGAAGGAACGCATTATGAATTAAATATTGAGGGAAATGGAGGAATATCATGGAGGAATTGACGTCACTCCCGGGCTTTCAGGACATGCTGGAGTTCGGTCTCATCGATGCACTATTAGGCCGCCGCTCACGTCGCTTCTTTCTGGGTGCACAGATCCCTGACGGCGTATTTGCTTATAAGTCACGACATGCTCCTGTGCCTCTAAGTGAGTTAGAAAAGCTTCTCATAGTGGCAGCCTGCGCCGGCAACACAAGCTGGCACCATATGATCTACCGCGCTCAGTTATATGCGCCATATCTCTCCAATTATGCCGGCGCAGCAGGCGGACGTACGTTTCCATCCGCTGCTGGATTTCATACGAGTATGACTTTCTTCACAGATGATAAGGGGGTCTATGTGCTGGATGCCCGCAATGCTCCAGCCTTTGCAGAGAGAGAAGAAGATGGCTCCTTTAAACTTGATGTGATCCTTGATGCTCTCAAAAGCCGCATCAGGAAAATCCAGGACGGTCGGCTTGGACTGCCGCCGGAAGTGCCACATACTGAGGCGCATAACACCTGGGTAGCTAATCAGCCTGGAACACTTCTTGTAATCCCTGTGGGAGACCTGGCCCAACACGTCCTGCTCATGCTCTGCTACATGCTGCAAAACGGCACTGTCCTCATGGATGATATCAACAGACGTCCCATCCCGGGGATCGAGAGGTTTAAAAACATTGTAGATACAAATAACACCTGGCCCCTCACTTTCGTGGAGCAAACATGCATGGCTGAACTTACGACCGAACTATCCATAAGCTGCTACGCCGGTACGCTCATGTTGCAGGCAATGGGGCTTGGAGGCTGGATGTTCGATGGGCTCAATCCTTCCAGTGTGCTTGGCGCAAGCGGTGAATTACGTGCTCCTGGCCTGAAATTTCGATATGACTCAAATGAACGCTGGCCTTATCCTAATCCAACGGGCTTAGAAGGTGTCATGGAAGGCTTCTGTCCTCCCCATTACCCGGACATGCGTACTGCTGTAGAAGCGGTATGTAACCGCAAGTTCGGTCATGGTGGTCCGTTCCATCCCGACACGCCAGGCCCCTGGAAAGACTCTGCGACCGTAAGGTCTGCCGCCCAGGTACATAGCGAGGAATTCAGGGAATGTGTAGCCTTGCAGGCCCAATATATCTTTGATGTTTTTGGCAAGTTCCCGGGTACGGTTCCCTCGATATTTCTTATTACCTACTTGCAGGCGCATCATCTGGATACGGAGTTCTATGATAGGTTTTACAAGCCTGGGGCGTATTTAAAAGCACATGCCACGCATATGGATCGCTGGCACTCTCACGGCTCAACCTGATATATGAAAAAGATTGAAGAAACAAAACTTTTTATTCATTAAAACACCCTTTTATACTAAAAAGTTCTTTCAGAAAGAAAAACTAAAGATGCAGGAAAATATAATATTGTACCAGATAAAATTATAATTAATAATCCTGCATGTTGTGTGCTGCATGGACCTCCAGAAAATCGCAAAGGAAATCAGGGAATTCGAAGGTGTAACGAGAAAAAAGCCCATAGCAGACCTCATAAATATTTTCCAGACAGTGCGCTCCGAATATTCCGGTTCCGTGGTTGATTTTGGCGATGATGCAGCTGTTATTGACATCGGCGGGGACGATTACATACTTTTTGCTGCAGATGGCATATGGGGTCGCCTCGTAAATGCAAGTCCCTGGTGGGCAGGATATACTTCTGTGCTTGTGAATGTCAATGATATTGCTGCCATGGGCGGGAAACCCGTTGCTATGGTCAATGTCCTATCTTCGGATAATAAAAACGCCTGCAAGGAACTTCTCAGGGGAATCAGGGACGGAATAGCGAAATTCGGAGTCCCGATGGTTGGCGGGCATCTTCATCCCGATACCCCATATACTTCACTATCAGTAGCCATCATTGGTACGGTAAAAAAAGGGTGCGAAATAAAAAGCGGCACTGCAAAGGCAGGGGATGTTGTAATATCTGCATACGATCTGGATGGGAAAGTGGGCCCGAATTCTCCTTATAGTTTTGACACAACGACTGCAAAAGAGCCGGAAGAAGTGCGCAGAAAATACAGGGTGATCCAGGAAATAGGCGAGAAGAAGCTTGTCACCGCAGGAAAGGATATCAGCAATCCAGGGATTATCGGTACACTCGGGATGCTTCTTGAGACAAGCAGAAAAGGGGCTCGCGTTGACCTCGGGAAAATACAGGCGCCAGAGGGCGTTGATTTTACACAATGGTTGAAGGTTCATCCGGCAACAGGTTTTATAGTCACGGCTTTACCGGAAAATGAAGCACCACTTATTGGTCTTTTTGAAAAAGCAGGATATACGGTTGCGAATATCGGGATCGTGGACGATACGTCAAAACTTGATATTTGCTATAAGAATAAGTGTGTTACTGTTTTTGATTTCAAGAAAGATGTGGTGACAGGGATAACACAATAATCTGTTTATTAGAACTATTTATTTCACACTTTTTTCACAACCTCGTTTATATTCAAGTAAATGAATTTTTAGTTAAAAGAGATGAAATGAGGAAACGGATCATGATCAATTTGAAAGATATATCCTTAAGCAAGAAACTGATAGGCGGATTCGGGATTGTAATTATTCTATTAATGATAGTTGCCGCATTGAGTGTGGCAAAATTAAGTTCAATAGACACAGCAACAAGAAGTTTATTTGATAATGAAGTAAACCTGGGTAAGAAAGCAGATAATATAAGCATTAATCTTCTCCAGTCAAGAGATGATGAGAAAAATTTCTTGATGCAAAATGACCTTCAATATGTGGATAAAGTTAAGTCTTCAGTTAATGCCATTAAGAATGATGTTGCCGATATCTCAAAACTCGATATTGGACAGAAAGAAAAGGATGATGCTAATAATATCTTGTCTCTGATCACCAGTTGTGAGAATACATTTCTTGAACTTGTTAATCTGCAAAAACAGCTTGGTTTACTGGAAATGGAAGGATTAAATGGAGATTTAATTAACCAGGCACGAGATGCAGAAGCGGATATAAAAAAGATTGGCAGCACAGATGCTCTGGCGTCGTTACTTGAAGCCAGAAGACATGAGAAAAACTATGTGATCCGAAAGGAAGTGCTCTACCAGACCAAGGTACATGGTGCCATCGATATAGCAAAAATTAACATATCAAATTCAAAAGCATCTGACAATGAAAAAAAACAGGCCATATCAAAACTTGACCTGTATGTGGCTACTTTTGATAAATTTGTAGGTATTTCCATTGAAAGAGATAAAAGAGAAAAGCAACTCATTGTTAATGCGCAGCAGATAGACGTTCTTATTGCCGGCATAGTAAATGATTCTCAGGCTAGCCTGAAAAATCATATGGATGCGACGACTGCTTCAAACAGTTCTTCGAAAATGGCCGTCATTATTCTGGCATTCATTGCAACTATAACAGGCGTTGGCGCCAGCATCTATATATCCCGCTCAATTACAAAGCCAGTAGATAATATGCTTGAGGCATCAAAAAAGATCGCAAAAGGCGACCTTACTGTGCAGGTGCAGAGCGACCACAGGGATGAAGTGGGACAGCTCTCCATGGCCATCCAGGACATGGCAGGTAATTTAAAGACCGTAATCGGAAACGTACAGAAATCTGCGATGAAAGTCTCAAATGCATCCCAGACGCTTTCAGAATCAAGCAAGGAAATTAAATCATCCACAGAGCAGGTAGCCAGCACAACGCAGGATATCGCCAAAGGCGTAAGCCAGCAGGCGACAGACATGACACAGATAACAAGAGCCATGCAAGAGATGTCGCAAACAGTGCAGCAAATTGCGGCAAATTGCCAGAAAGCATCGATGCGGGCAGGGGAAGCCAATAAAACCGCACAGGAAGCGGGCAGGATTTCCGGAAATGTCGCGCAGAAGATGAGCGAGATAAAAACAACTGTCGATGGTTCAGCTATTGTAATAAAGGAGCTTGAAAGTAAATCCCAGAAAATTGGCGAAATCATCGGCGTGATAACTACTATTGCAGACCAGACAAACCTTCTTGCTCTTAATGCAGCCATTGAAGCGGCACGGGCCGGGGATCATGGAAGAGGTTTCGCGGTTGTGGCTGATGAAGTCCGAAAACTTGCTGAGGAGTCAAGAATGGCGGCGAACCAGATTACCCAGCTGATAAAAGAGATCCAGCTGGGAACAAAGAAAGCGGTTGAAAGTATGGAAAATGGCACGAAAACAGTGAGTGAAGGTTCAACTACTATTGAAATTGCATCATCAGCTATTAATAGTATTGTAACTGGCGCAGATGAAGTTGCCAATATGATACAGGAGATTGCGGCTTCAGCGCAAGAACAGTCAGCATCTGTAGAAGAAGTCACAGCCTCGGTAGAAAGTGTTTCATCCGTAAGCGAGGAATCTGCGGCAGGTACTCAGGAAGCCTCAGCTGCTACTGAAGAACTTTCAGCATCGATGGAGCAGCTAATGATAACTGCGCAGGACCTTGCGGAACTGTCAGAAGGATTGCAAATGGCTTCATCACATTTTGTGCTAAGATCTGTTGATGATTTCGTGCGCTGCTGGGACATCAAGAACTGCAGCAACGAGGTCAGACAGAAGTGCCCGGCATACAATTCCAAAGAACTTCGCTGCTGGATTGTCGAAGGAACATGGTGCGGTGGAGTAAAACAGGGTGACGCAAAAGCCAAAGTCCACAACTGCATGAAATGTGAAGCATTCATAAAAAATTCTGACACACAATAATTGATCCTGAATTTCTTCATTTTTCATGCTTAATAAAGTAGCGGGCACGCCTCAGGTCGCAGCCTCTTCCAGTGCATAGTTGACCACAAACTCGCCTCCGCCCCGCGCCCCCATGAGCGATAGTTGTTTACGGCTGGTTTGCTCCCTTCCGGGCCTAGACCGTTTTCCGCAACTAAGGCACAAAAACCTTCCTTCAGGAAAGCCTTTGTACCAACACCAGCCCCATAGGACGGGGTTTCACAGTAGAATCTGTGGGCCATGCAATAGTCAAAGCTTCTTCCTCCGGCTTCGCCCCCCGCTATCGACGGTTTCGGGTTACAGATAACGCCGAGTTATCCGGGCTAGCCCGCCGATGTGGTAATGTTCCTCGAATGCAATAAAGTTATCTCAAGGAAGTCCAATATAGAGAGAAAAGGAGATGAAAAATTAATGGAAGAACTGATCGGTTACGTTGCAAGCAATCACAAAGCCAGCAAGATCCTTGCAGTGCTGGATTCAAAAGGCGCAATGGATGGAGCAACCATAGCAAAGACGGTGAGGATTGTGGGGGCGGAAAAAACAATAGAAGAATTGACCGGAAAAAACCTCATAGCACGCGAAGGCGCCAAATTTGCTTTAACGGATCTGGGAAAGCAGGTCTCGCACAAGCTTCGAAGCGTTTAATCCTAAAACTTCAACTGGTTTTAGTCAATTCTTTTTTTATTTTTATAATGATCCGGATCGCCATCGCAGGAGCCCCGGGCTCAGGAAAATCCACGGTCTGCCTCAATGTGCTGAAACATCTCACTTGCACATACGGCGGGATGATTAGCGCCGACATCAGGGAAAAAGGGGAGCGCGTGGGATTCGAGATACTGGATATCACAATTTGAACAATATCGGTGTGGCTTCGATCAAAAATGCCATGAATTCAGGTTTGATCGTTATCGATGAAATTGCACCCATGGAATTCAAGTCGCCTGAGTTTATTCGCATAGTCGAGGAGGCGGTTTGCAGAGACAAGAATATGTTGGTGGTGTTGCATCAGAAGTCGAGTCATCCGGTTGCGGAGAGGATACGAAAGGAGTTTGAGGTTTTTACTGTGACGCCGGAGAACAGGGAGGTCATAGTCTCAACGATTGCCCAAAAAATAACTATAGGGCTTCAATAACACCTTTCTTGCCCTTTTTCTTTAAATTCCTTATAAGTTCCTGGTTCTCACGAATAAAGGATGTTGCATCGGATTCGATTTTCTTTTTATCGATTTTCTTACCCTGGCCCACCCCAGGGCAATCCACAACAGGTTTTAGTTTCATTAAAGGTTCATCGGAATATGAGACTTCGATGATCTTAAATGGAAGCAAACGGCACACAAGCGGCTCGTTATTACGTATCGTGCATTCAAGTTTCAAACCATTAAAAAAGCACTTTCCTTCTTTTCCCCTGACCTTGAATATGTTTTCTTTTTCATCAAAATCAAGAAAATCTTCTGGTGAATATCCCAGGTCTTTGATCCTTTTTATATCCTCAATTGTAAGCTGGATACCTTCGGAACAGCATTTAGCGCCGCATTTCTTATATTCGCACTTCCACTTATCGATATTTTCAAGGATATGTATCATATGACTTAATTGATTTTCTTATAATTTAAGGATACCCATATCTGGCGAGCATAAAAGGACAATTGAATAATTACGGGATTGAATTTTTTTGTTGCCTTTAAGTTATTCATTGCGTTATCCCAGATCCTCCATATACAGATACTCCTGCGCATATCCACAATATTTTCCAAAATAGCTCCTGGCAAATTCAGCTATTTCATCTCTCTTTTTGCTCTTCGGACCTTTGAAACTGGATCCATAATACCTTTCCATTATCTGTTCGATATGCGTATCCACCGGGAAAGATTCAAGCTTCCCGAATGCAAAAAGCAGCACGCAATCAGCGATCTTATTTCCAACGCCCTCTATTTTCACAAGTTCTTCCCGCCCTTCCCTGTAGGATAAGTCCTTGATCCCGTACAGGTCAAATTCGCGATTTACCACACTATTTGCTAATTTCAATATCCGGGAGGCACGAAAACCAAGCCTGCACTGCGACATGTCGCACAGCCTTGCATCCGAAAGTGCATCTGGTGTGGGGAAGGAATAATAGCCTTTTTCGATCTCATTCCCGAAACATTCACACATGCGCCTGATGGAATTAGTGATGTTCCTGATAGTGTTGTTGCTTGAGCACATATACGATACAAGGCATTCCCACGGATCCTGCCGGATAAGACGCAGACCTCTGTATTTATTGATCAATGATGTAATTTTTTCATCCCTTGCAATTGAGGCGTAAATTTGTTCAAGATCATCATCAAGCCTGAAATAATCGATAATTAATTCCTTATCAAGAGATGATTCGACTATCAGTTCCTGATTTTCCTGTTTAGCCCTGACGATAGCTCCCCTGACTATCCCAATCCACCAATCCTTTTTTTCCCACCTGAATACCTGGCCGCATGAAAGGGAATGATCAAGGTTAAAATCCTTTATTTTAATCCGGTACACACTCAGGGATACATCACAGGGATGAAATACATTACGGTTATAATTGATATTGATATTTATTTTAATTCTACGGCGCCCTTGCCTTGATATTCTTTGAGCTGCAGCTCGGGCATTCTGTTGCCCCTTTCTTCATGAAAGTCTTCTTGCATGAGATGCACCAGAACATGGAGCTTCCTTTTTTCATCTCTTCAAGATCATCAGGCATCATGGAGAATCCGGTATATGTACTGCACATAATTTAACCTCCGTTAACCAATTGTATTATGGTTGTTTATGTTTTGTTGCTCTCGATATTAAAAGGTTTGGTTGACATTTTATCTGTTTTTTCTGGATTTTTCTGGATATCCCTTTATACTTTCACCTCAATTAAGTAAAGAATAGATGCCAGATAAAAATAACAAATATTTTGCGGCCCATAAAGAAATAACATCCGTAGCAAGACTTTCGATTTATTCCAATTCCCTGTTACTTATAATAAAGCTTGCAGTGGGCTTTTTCATGGGTTCGATAAGCGTAATGTCAGAAGCCCTTCATTCGGGCATCGATCTTCTGGCTGCTGTCATAGCAAATTATTCTGTCAAGAAAGCAGGACAGCCGGCTGATGACGAACACAGGTTCGGGCATGGCAAATTCGAAAATGTTTCCGGAACAGTAGAAGCAATTCTTATTTTCGTTGTAGCAATAATAATACTTTATAAATCAAGTGTAAAGATCCTGGGTAATGAAACAATTGAAATCGATTCGAGCTTAATTGGAATTGGCATCGTTATAATGGGAATCTCGACAATTGTGAATTTTTATGTTTCAGCAAGGATAATGAAAGTTGCAAAAAAAGCCGAATCAATTGCCCTTGAAGCAGATGCTTATCATCTTACGACAGATGTTTATACTTCGGTTGGTGTTTTAGCAGGTCTTATTTTAATTCGGGTCACAGGTAATCCTGTATTTGACCCGTTAATGGCTATAATTGTGGCTCTCATTATTCTCAAAGCATCCTATGACCTGACAAAACGCTCAGTATCAGGGATCATGGACGTGAAACTTTCAGATAACGAAGAGGATGCTATCAAATCAATAATTCATGAACATTATTCCCAGTATGCGGAATACCATAACCTGCGCTCGCGGATGTCCGGAGCTGAAAGATTCGTGGATCTGCATCTTGTCGTACCCAAAAACCAGAATGTTGTAGATGCACATGATTTCTGCGATCATCTTGAAAAGGAAATTAAGGAGAAAATCCCAAATCTTTCGATTTTGATCCATGTTGAGCCATGCAGGACAGATTGCGAAATATGTCAAAAACTGGATGTCTGTACGAAGCCGGATATTGTAAGATAACTTATTTTATTTCTTTTTGGTACTCAATGTACGAAAATACAACAGAATAAATAGCGGCTAACAATATTGGAACAAGGATAAAAAATATTGCATAGCTCTGGAACAATATTCCTCCAATGGCAATTATCCCGGCGATTTTAAAGAGCTTCCCACCTATTTTATGAGTTTTATCCCATACTTTTTCACTGCTTAAAGTCCATGGAGTTCTGATACCAATGAACCAGTTCATTCTGGCATTTTCTATTAAAACTCCTGAATAATAAAATAAAATTGCAAAAGCCGGTGATAAGAGGGTAATCATATTGAATCTGAAACCCGCATTCCAGAATATAGTCAGAAGATAAATATAAAATAGAAATACAATTATAAGTAGAACGAAATTATCATAATATTTTCTAAATTTTTCTATGTTTGACTTATGTGGATCTATCCCGGGTATTATCATGAAAAGCAAAAACAATCCCACTGAAATAATTGGCATCAAAAAAATTCCCCAGAATTTTGACATATAACCATTAACTTCTCCCCGGGCATTCCAGTGAGATGCAATTTTTTCTGGCATCTCTGGAAAAACATAGATACCGATTGTGAATGAGAGTAAAACAATTCCAATGGCGATAATTTCACTTTTTCTCATGACTAACCCCAGATGGGGAATATCGGAATGACAATTCCGAGCCCGATACGCCTGTTAAAGTGAATTCCTACGGAGAATACGATAAACCCCATTCTACCAATTGCGATACCAGGAGTAAAAGTAAATCCGAAAGTCTTAAAGATGCCAAAAGTCCAGCCAAGCATTAATGCCAGGTCGATACCAAATGGCGAAATAAGCCCACTACCGCCCTTTTCTTTATCTTTTCCGCCTCCAAGATCGCCTACTATCAAACCGATAGCTGGAGCAGAAAAGAAATTTGAGTCACTTTGATTATTCATGATAGTATTCACCTTCTTATTTTTGTCCTCTATATCTTTATACTTCTTTTATCTTAATAAATTATGTGCAATAAAATTATTCTGGCTCTTTTTATCAGGATTAGCAGATGAAATGTTTTTATAATATGGGGTAGAAGGGTAAAGAATACCACTTATCTGATGGATGAATCGTACCCCCTTTCATTAGCGACATAATTTCACCTAACCCTTCTGGTTCTGAATATAGGTCTTAGTGCCTATCCGAAAAATCAATAAATAGTATATTTCCGAATGAACCACAGAGAGCACAGAGAACACAGAGACGTGTTTAAAAAATCTGTCGAGTAGAACTCATAGCCCACCTTTTGTTGAGGTAATAGCCCCAAGGTT
>NZ_NTMG01000017.1 GCF_002487355.1 Candidatus Methanoperedens sp. BLZ2
ATGCTCCGATGGGGAGCATATAGAAATAGTTTATACTCCTATACCTCCTATTGAGGAAGTGATGACACGAAATGTTGACGATATTCACTGTTATGATAGCGGTTTTATCAATGCCATGGCTCGATTAGAGTGTGCAGAGACTTCTTCGAAAAATAAAGAATTGATAAAAGGCTTTGTTATGGAATGTAGGCGAGATGAACTGGCAAAAAGTACCACAACCAATTATCTGAATCTCCTCACTCGTATGACTGAAAGGCTGAAAGAAACAACATATACTAAAAATCTTGATGAACTTGATCAAACTGACTTTGATAAGCTGCTTTTACATTTGGAGGTCAGGGGAATAAGTACCGGAGAGATCAGGAATTATAAAAAAGTATTAAAGAAGTTTTTCCGGTGGAAAACAGGAGACGATTTGCCTAAATGGATTGACCGTCTAAAGTTGAAAAGTATTGATAGCACCGTCCAACCAAGCGATCTCCTGACGCAGAGCGATATCGATAAAATGTTTGCAGCTTGTAAGCATCCGAGAAACAAGGCATTTATTGCAGTTTTATTAGACAGTGGTATGCGTGTGGGTGCTCTTGCATCAACTCGAATAAAAAACGTGGAATTTAATCAAAGCGGTGCTATAATATATATAAGCAAAACCAGCAAATCGAAAAAATCCACTGCTCCCAAAGGAATACCTCTAATTTGGAGCGCTGGATTCCTAAATCAATGGCTGGCAATCCATCCGTTAAAGGATGATCTTGAGGCTCCATTATGGACTACTATGACAGTACCTCACGAAGCGCTGAGTTACAATGCGATCCGTGTGATGCTTCAAGAGATAGCGGAGACAGCAGGAGTAACTAAAAGAGTAAACCCGCACTCTTTTAGACACAAGGCAATCACATCTTGGGTGCTTGACAGATTGAGTGAACAGGAAATCAAGCATCGTGCAGGATGGAGTAAAGGTAGTAACCAAATGCTAAAAATTTATGCGAATTTCACTGATGGTGAGATCAATGATCAAATCTATGAGAGATATGGTCTCAAGAAAGATGAAAAGCGCCAGGTAACCTTAGAGAAGTGCCCAAGGTGTTTCAATGTTTTGAGGCCATCAGACAGAGTTTGCAGCCAGTGCAGTCTTATTCTTGATCAAAACCTTGCAGGAAAAATTCAGAATTACGAGAAACAGATACCTCAGCTTATAGAATTACTGCTTAAGAGCGACGAAGCAAAGAAATTATTAATAGGAATGACAAAATAATCCCATTAATAGGGAGTGTCACCTTTTTTGCTGAAACTATCCATATGAATATCTCCTCATATTTATAAATATGTATCAACCCTTTCACCGAAATAGACCCTTAGCTGGTTCACTATAATGCCCCATTCACGCATAGGCATTGTCCATTTCTCAGATGCATCAAACACTATCAGATATAGTATTTTGAATAAGGAATCATCCGTTGGGAAAGAACTTTTGGTTTTTGTGATTTTCCGTATCTGCCTATTGAAATTTTCTATAGCATTGGTCGTGTATATTATTCGTCTTATTTCAGGAGGATATTTGAAGAATGTTGATAGATATTGCCAATTGTCTCTCCAACTCTTGATAGCATATGAATATTTAATGCCCCATTTATTCTCAAACCGGTCAAGAGCAGCCAATCCTGCTTCCTCATTGGCAGCAGTGTAGATCTCTCTCATATCTGCACAGAATACTTTTCTGTCCTTATAACTGACAAATTTGGTGCTATTCCTTATCTGATGAACTACGCATTTTTGAATCTCCGCTTTAGGAAAAGAGGCTTTAATGGCTTCCTCGAATCCTTTTAAACCATCAACAGAACAAATAAGGAGATCCTTTACACCCCGATTTCTTAGATCAGCAAGAACACCCATCCAGAATTTGGATGATTCGGCTTCGCCTATCCATATTCCAAGAATATCCTTCTTTCCTTCAATCGTTACTGCAAATACAACATATGCCGTCTTCTTGACTATCTGCCCATCTTTATTCACGTTAAAAACAATACCATCCAGATAGATGATAGGATACAGTTCGTTCAATGGTCTAATTTGCCATTCTTTCGCAATCGGTAGAATCTTATCAGTTATCCTGGTAACCATTTCAGCCGAAACTTCAAGGCCATATATTTTATTCATATGAGATTCTATGTCCCTGTTGCTCAATCCTTGAGAAAATAATGAAACGATCATTCCTTCAAGGTCGCTTGATATTGTTCTTTGGTGTTTCTTTACAATGATTGGTTCATGTTCACCATCGGCGTCACGTGGGATATCAAGTTCTATCTTGCCAAATTGACTTTTTACTGTCTTTTTTGTATGACCGTTTCTTGTGTTGTCGTTATTTTTATTTGTGTAGTCATATTTAGAATAACCAAGAGTGTTATTCATTTCTTCTTCTAATGCCTCTTGAAGAACTCCTTTTATCTCGTTAATAAACGCATCCTGGATGCCTTTACCCGTTTTTAAATTGTTTGCCCGAAGCCATGCCCTTGCTTGTTCTCGTGTAAATAATTCTGCCATGTCACTCAACTCCTATAATATTTGTTTTAGTTTATAGAAGTTTCAGCAAAATTGATTACACTCCCCATTAATACTTTTTTTCACTAATCTGAAATGGCATTTTCGTTAGCTGCACTCACTAACGTGGATAATTATCAGTCTATCTTTTTTTTAATATCAATCGGCAACGTCTGAATCTGTCATTTTGACAGTTTATTAGTTTTTAATCAAATCACATTAAATTCTTGATTCCGATCTCAAATCAAATAATATTCCAGGATGGAAGTACGACAAAGTTGTCCTGAGGGGACAATTCTTTTCATTTATTGACATAACCGAAAGTTATAAATCAATATTTATACATAATATAACACGCACGTATATGACAAAAACAAAGCTACAAAAAACTTCTGATAGACAATATCCCTATATTTATTTTGATAAACTCCTGATTGAAATAGGCTTTAGATGGAAGAAGGGAGAGCCTTTAGACATTGAATATGATTTGGAGAACAAGCGCATCGTAGTCACTCAAACCAATAAAGGAAAGGAATTATGATCGCTACAAAATCTGAACTTGAAAAACTCCGTAATGACCCGCTCGTTCAGATGTATGCTAATGCCCCGGATGAGATCTATCAACTTGCAAAGAATACGAATCCGATGCTGAGGAAGGCGATCGAGTGGGCAAAGGTAATCGTGACTTCAAATAATATCCAGTGAGTGGAGTTACAAATTTTTGATTGCATATCAAACAGCTATGAGCAACCTTTTAATGATAACTGAAATAGAATACTTCTTTTTTCAAGGTCGGAGCTCAAAAGTGTGGATTACTACTGCGATATATATCAAGACAATTGCAGGTCGTTTGGACTTAAAGATGGTTTGAGATATGCCTGAAAAAAAGAAATATCAAGACAAGAACCATTTCAAAATTACCAGCAGTACTCCTACTCCTACTAATTTTATTTCAAATCCCTGCAAGTTTAGGGGAAAAACCATAGATATTCTTGGTGTTATTTCCAATAGCGGTGGAATGACTACAAGGGAGATTGCTGACCAAACAGGGATGCCGATAAAAACAGTTAATGTATATTGCTGGCTCGGTGAGAAAAGAGGTATTCTTGAAAGAAAAGAACGATGGGGATGGATAGCTACGTCTTTTGGTTTGTTTATATTAAGCATTAATAATAATAATGATAAATCGAATATTAATAAAGTATTAATCAAAGATAAATCGAGTATTAATCATCTTTACACAGTTCCCAAAGAATCGCATCAGCTGAACCTATCAATTTTTACATCTCGATCAGACATCGCCGATCCAGAGAGAGTAGTAGTAGAAGTATTGGTGGGGCATTATGAGAGAACAGGAGAGAAGTATCGCTATTTTCGCGATTTATATCATTTCTGTGATGAAACCGGTGTGAGCGCCGTAGATGCCCCCACTGCCATAGCCCGATTAAAAGAAGAAGGGTGCATCTACACAAGAAAGGATGAGTTTGGATGGAAGATCGGTCTTAAAGTAGGTTTTGTTGAGAGATTAAAATTCTGTTAGTTATCGGCAAAAAAGAAAAACCTTTTAATAAAAATACGTGCGTATCATATAACATAAAAGTATTTATAGGTTAAAATCATACTATAATAAGTACGTATTATATTACAAAAGATGAAAAAATGAATATAATTAGAACGATCTCATACAATTCCTTTTATCCATTAGCAGGCTGTGCCGCGCATCTTAAAGCGTCCATAACTGAAATAGCACAGCTACAGCAACCCTACAAAAATCTGTCCGGGAGGGATTGTGTCAATCTCTCCCTTGCCTCCTGTATTAATGGAGAAATGACTTGAAGCGTTACAAAATTGTTGTTGATTCAAAGGAAAAGGATTCAGGTGTAGTAAAGGCACTTGAGAACCATGACCTTGAAATCGAGATCGCAACCCTTGAAGCTGGAGACTATATAGTAAACCACAGTATTGCTTTCAAGCGCCTGACAATTAATGATATCCTTAAATCTATTTTCAAGGGCGAGAAACTATCCAGCAAGATAGGAGATATGACAAGCATCTATGAGCGCCCAATCCTGATTATTGAAGGAGACGACCCCTTCTTTCCAAGCCGACCGTTTAATCTTTCTTTCATTCAGAACTTCCTTAAGACTATAGCTGTTTCTTTCGGAGTTTCGACGCTTTTCACTTTGAATGAAGAGCAGACAGCTGAGGTAATATCGTATATAGCCAGAGCTGAGCATTTGAACAAACCTGAACCCAGCAGAATTCAGGATTTACAATAAAATGGTGATAGTTTGGGAATAGAGCAGTTGAACGAGGCCATTAAACTCACCAGAAAAGGTTGGGTAATCCATCCACTCGCATGCCCAAAGGACACCGGAAATAGTCCCGGGAAGAGACCTCTATTAAACAGCTGGCAAAAACGAAAGAAGGCTACAGCAACCGAGTTAAAAGAATGGTTTGAGAAAACTGATAATAACGTAGGACTTGTACTGGGAAAAGAGAGCGGGATAATTGTAATTGACCTCGATAAGCTTGACTGGGTCGATGTCATTTTTCCACCCGGGCAGAAGATCCTTGAGAAGACACTTCGAGCAGACAGAATAACTGGCAGAGGGCACGTCTATTTCAAGTTTACAGATAAGATTGGGAACTGGAAATTCCATGAGTTCGGTATCGAGATATTAGGAGAGGGGAATCAGGTAGTTGTGCCCCCTTCAGTCCACAGGGAAGGGCAACAGTATAAATGGCAGCTGACAGAAGGAGCAGACCTGGAAACATTCGAAATTCCAGAATTACCAGAGAACGTCATTGAAACTATCAAACTATTAAAGAAGCTCGATGAGAGGATCAAAGGTTGCCGCAAATGCTTCAGGTGGATCATAAACCAATCACTGGATGCCATGCATGGTAAAGAAGGACGCAGGTTAATGCTTGCAACAGCAACGGAGTTGAAAGCCCAGAAAGTGACGCTTGAGGAGTTCAGGCTGTATGCTAAGAAGGTGTATGGAGATAATTATGATCCCGGGCGCACCACAGATGAGTGGAAGAATGTTGATGAGAAGAAAACCTGGAAATGCGATACCATCCGTCAGAACTTCCCTGAAGTAATGGAAATATGCAGGTCATGTTTCAAAAAAAGCCCGGATATTGAAGACACAGAGATCGAAACAACGAAAAAGGCCATCGAGATCATGACAAAAGGTGATCCTATCGGATATATACTGGACACCTGGAACAAGTTCCATTCGGGAGACAGGCCCTTTGGTTATGTCTTATTATGCAGTTCCGTATGCAGCAGCATAGTTGCAAGCGATGGCCTTGCCATAAACTTTAACGGAGACAGCGGCGGGGGAAAATCGCATGCATGCAGGTCAATGTTGCATCTTATTCCACAAAAATGGTGGATCCGGAGAAGCCTGACCGATAAAGCGATCTTTTATTCTGATTCCGTTCAGCCGGATATGATATTATTTTCAGATGATGTGCAAATGTCGGATGACATGAAGATGATATTCAAAAATAGTATCCGTGATTTCCAGGAACAGTTCGAGCAAGAGAAGGATAACACGCTGCGTAAAGATGTAGTTTTAAAAGTTCCCCCCAGACTGACCTGGTGGCTCACAGCAGTTGCTGATATGGGTGATGACGAGACTGAAAGACGCTGCATGAAGATTGTGATAGAAGTCAATGAGCAAAGATCAAATATCCTATCAGATCGATTGCAAAAGAGAAGACAAACGGGTGAGGAAAAGTATCCTGAAGATTATCCCGAAGTGAAGATATGCAGGGCGATATTCAAAGAACTCAAATCCAAAAAAGAAAAGGTTGTTTTCAATTTTAACCTCAAATTCAAAGATGGCGTTAGCGCAGATACGCAGAACATTATTTTTGAGATGCTTCTGGCGACTGCTCTGATAAACAAGTATCAGAGGCATAGAGATTACGATGGGGCTATAATGTCTTCAAAGGAGGATTTTAAGACAGTTGTTGACAATTTTGCTGCTATCAGCGGTAACCAGGTTAGCAAGATACATGATGTGATCGCGGAGATAATTGAATGATCCTGGATTTTTTGATATTAAGAATGGAAATTTTTAAATATGGATATTGGATAATATGGATTATCAAAACCAAAAGTTAACATTCATAGTTAACAAGAGTTTATAACCATGACAAGAAAAACGGCAGCTTCAAAAAAGTTATCTGATGATAAGTTAAAAGAACTTCTTTCGAACGAAGACAATAAACTTAAAAAGATCTTAATTTTCATGAAATATTCCATACAGGAAACAAATTTGCCCTGGGTTTCATGGAGAATGCTCGAAGACAATGCCGGCAAAATACTGGGGAATTCAAGGCGTCCTGAAGCTGATCTATGGGCGATCATGCAGCCACTCACCTATACAATAGGAGAAAAAGAGGAGGAAGTAGAAAATCCAGAATTTTACGAATATAAGATTGGAAATGCCTGGGTTTATATCCCTGCTCAAATGATCTCATTTTATTGTGAAAAAGAGATTTAACATGATTTTTGATTTCTGGAGTTAATATCATCTTTTGACTTTGATATTTGCTGCTTATTATTCAGATTTTAAAAGATGATCCTGAATAATAGTTATTCGAATGTTTCTAATACTCTTTTTTATTTGATCCTCAAGTTCAGATTTTAATTTCAATTTTAAATTATTAAATTTATATTATCATAAAAATTATATACCCATTAAGACATTTAGCGATCGGAGGTATGGAAATGAGGTTGAAAGGCCTTATTTTCTAATCCAGGATACTAAAAAAATGATTAAGAAAATCTACAAAAATGGCATTATGAAATCAATGGAATTTGAGTTCAATTGGGAGACCTAAATGAATGGAAAGTGTCCCGGTATTCGCAGCTTTCTTTGTCTGGCCGTAATATTAGATCTGGATTACCTTATAGGTCGCGGGATATTTGCTGATGATATACAGGCAATCCAATCCGCAATTACACGGATCGCCATGGTAGAGCGTATAAAAGAGAGGCAGAAGCTCAGAGCACTCAGGAATTGGCAGGAAGACAATGCCTGAAAGAGGCAGAATTAGCTCAGCTAATTGAGCTTGATATAAACTAAGAATGGGATAAGAAGAACTGATTGATCGGTATTAAGGTATTATCGACCATCAGTTCTTCCATTACCTTTTTAAATATAATCTACTTCTTATCTATTTCTGTGTAACTCTTATCCATCTGTCGCCATTGTCCTCAAGAAGACCATCATCCGTGATATTCATCATACTGGTAAATCCTAAAGCATTGGTTATTTCTATAGTGGAGCCACGTTTGACATAGACACCCTTTTGAGTAAATTTAGGGTCAACAGGAACCAGAAGATAAGTCCCATCTTCTCTGAGTTCAAGAGTCTTGGAGGGAGTTTTATCAAGCTTATACGTGCCAATATATGCATTATTGCTTACACACCCTGAGAACAAAGATGCGAGCAATATAATAGCCGCAAATAATTTCAATTTCATTCAAAGTTCACCTTCTTAAGCGGAATAAGCACGATAGTTTTACCATCCCATTTCGCAGCAAGCTCTTCGCCCTGTTCTAGACCTACATCGAACCCTACAGGCAGATTGATGCTTCCGCTTCCATTAGGTTTCCTGTAGTACTTGGCAAATGCGTATTTGATCTCTTCCTTCGAGTTTTTTTCATCTTTAGCCATGTTTAAGGTATATTTTCCCTGAACTAATATAAATCTTCTCATTTTATGTAATTAATAAGTAAAATATATAAACTATTGAGTAATTACCTATATTTATGCGATTATATGTAATATGTTTATTAGTACTCATAATGCTGGCAGGTCTGGCATCAGCCGCGGGAAATGACAGCGATCTAATGCAGCCTGGCATGGGACGCACCTGGCTCGAACAACAGGGAGCAGATGTACAGGAATTGCTTAACTTTGTCCTTGGCGCCCTTGTTGTAGTTACCATAGTTGCTTATGTGATATTCACCGGGAAAGCGGGTATCGGGATCATGGCACATTCAACGACCATGGGAGACCCAAGGGAACGGTCTCATGCACAGAATGCTTTACTTCAAGTCCTTTATGCGCTGGTGGCAATAGTATTACTCATAAAAATAGGAACACGGTTCTTTGGCTGGTATTAGCTTTATTTCTTTTTTCAATGTCGTTAAATCCTGCTTGTGCAGGGCTTCTGGAAGAATTGAACAGTACCTATATTACTGACATTTCAGGGCTTCCTCCCTACAAAGAATCAGACTTACGGCCTGAAATAGAACAGACTATATCCGATCATTTACAGGGTTGGGTTGACATCGTGGGCTTCCAGAATTTAGCGAATATAAGCGGGACTTTTTATATCTGCGGGGATCCAGCAGCAAATGCAGTCGTGAGAGGAAATGCTAGGATATGGCTCCAGCCGCCTGGAATCAACACCGAATTGACTAGAAGCATATCCGTTAAACAGGTCGGAGCAAATATTATTGCCACCCTTCATGCAGTCCTGACGTGGGATACGGTCTCATGTGATTATAAAGGATGCTGGATAAGCGGCAGTTTCACAGAAACACATGATTGGACAGATACAGAGATCTCTCCGCCACAATTCATATTCCCAGGCCCGCAAAACATGATTATAGAGCAATATCTGGGTTTCGCCCCGGTGAGTTTGATACACTTTCCAGGTCTCAATGATTCAATAATATTTTTCAATATCACTACGCAAAGAGGCTCTGTTGAACATTTAATGAACATTGGCAAGGTCGAGCAAACAGGCAAAGGGATCCCTTACATGAACGTAACCCCGTTCTCGGTATGGAGGAAGACGGGAAAAGGAATCTACCATCAGGGTGACGACCCGATAATGGATAATGATACTATTATCTCTGTTTTTTTCTGGACGCCTTTCGGAAGAGCGCCGGATTACGATTTCAGCGAATATGCCGTTTATCACCAGAATAAGCACACAAGCATAAACCCGGCAATTGGTTTCATAATTTATGTAGTTTTGATATTTTTGATAGGAATTTACATAATGTACAGATCGTCGAGGTTTAGATGAAACGAGTGATATTATTCCTGACTCTGTGCCTTATCATGACTCAGCCTGCAGCAGCTTCCTTCGACCTGGAAGACCTTCTTCCTGACCTTATCTCAAAAGGATTTGACAGGATCCTAGAATCGCAGGCTGATAACATATACGATATAATTGGCGTAAACAGTTCAAACGCACAGCCGGCAGTATCCACCCTGATGGCACAGAAAAACGATTTCTTATCAAATCCAATGGTACAGAAACAGAAGAACTTCACATCCTTCTGGTATTTCGTGTTTTACATAATATTCCTGCTGGCAGGAGGGATAGGTGTGATGAAAGAATCTGCAAGTTTTGACACGATGGGAAATGCTTTTGGCAACTGGAGAAATAAATATTTCGAGATAGCCATAATCGCTCCTCTGGTATGGGCATTCTACCTGTACGGGTTGCAGTGGATATTCTCACTGGAATCAATACTTGCAAAATCAGCCTTCCTGGAGTCGATGAATTTCGTTTCATATTCCCCTGATAACTCCATGGCATATCTTCTAAGAGCATTGAGTTTTGTTAGCCTGATGATAATATTTTATTTCAGGTATCTGGTGGTGGGTATCATATCAGCATATTTCCTCTTATTTGCTGCTGCAGGATTTTTCCCGTTGGCAAGATCGTTTGCATTGACAATTTTCATGTATGGAGCAGTTATGCTGTTTTCACGGTTCCTCATGTGCCTGATATTGCTGGGAGGAACCGGATTAATGAGCGGATTGCCATACCCACTGAATGAATCACTGTTGCTTTATTACGTGATCACGCAGGGCGCACTGCTTGCAGGTTTACTGTGCATCCTGTATCCGGTTTTATCTCTGTTTGGTAATCAAATAAAGTATCTGGTAATAGGCAAATATCTGTTCGGATCAGGAAGACGATCTCGTTAGACAGGAGGTGTATTAAAGTGAATGAACCACAATCCCATAAAATAATCGTTCCTTTACCGCCGAGGTATATTGTTGAGAAATTGCAGCTTGGACCTCTGGAATTATCCTGGGATCAGGTAAAGGTAATGTTGATCTGTGCTATTCTGACGACAATAGTAATAGGAGTAGGAGAAGGCACATCAGGACTTATATTCAACCTCACAACCTTATCAATAATATGGGGACTATATTATAAATTCGCAAGAACCCATGAAGTATTGGTAGAATCAAAGATAATTTTCGCTCATAAGATCAGGAAATTAAAGGGGCTGGATAGATATTCAAGCATGTCAAGCCCGGATAAACAGGTCTCAGAGCTGTATAGATTCAGCCTGAAGAACATATCGAAAACAGGAGTAATAGACTTCGGGGATAACAGGTTTGGTGTGATCCTGGGATGCGATACTCGCTGGCTAGATGATGAGGAACTGGCTCTAAATATTGCCAGGGTAAGCGGATTCCTGAACTCGATACAGCCAAGGACCCTGATAAAGGTGCGTGCAAGCTCCCAGATACCTTATCTGAATCCTGTGGAAAGAATGGTAATGGAGCAGGTGAATCAACCAAGATCCCATAATGAAAAGGCTCTGCTGTATTCTCTGCACGATCTTTCTTCCAGGACCCCAAAGACCACGAACTGGGACGTGAAAATATTCATCTCGGTAATATCGAATCCAGACGAAGTAGAGACCCTGATGATGACCCTGCTGCCCGGTGTGCTGAACAGGCTGCAGGCAGCTCATACCGTATCCGCTGTAATAACACAGCGAGATAAGATATACAATATCTTTGCAAATGATAATACAAGATATCAGGTTCAATCTAACAGGACTCCCGCGCTCTACGGAGAGAAGGCAGTCTGGAAGAATACACTGCGCCAGATAATGCAGGGTTCGATCGTGGATAACAGGGACCATCTTCTGGTAAACAATGCCGAGTACATTTCCTGCATAATCGTGGGCATCCCTGTGGGAGGGGTAAGCGGGTTTCCCCCGACTCTGTCACCTGAAATACTGACTCAAGTTTACAGGCTGTCAGCAAGCGAAGAACATGTGATCAGGATCGACCAGAGCATATACCCGATAGATTCTCCCAAAGCGCTTGTTGAGATCAAAAGAGCGATGAATACCATTAAAGGGAATGAGGAATCGCTCCAGAACAACCAGACAGCGCGCTTTGATATGGGGCTTGACCAGGAAGACCTCAGAGCGCTCTATGCCCAGATCAAGGACGGAAAGGAGAGCATGTTCGATATAAACTTCATTATCACGGTCTTTTCCCCTTCATACACATCACTGCTGGCAGGGATATCAAAGGTAAGGGCAATACTTAGCGCCAACAACATCATGAATCGCGTTCCAAACGGCAGGATTCTGGAGACCATCCAGTGCACTCAATTCTTACCTTACTATGACGAGAAGATCTCGGTCTGGCTTCCCACTTCCGGAATCTCAAGGATCACACCTCTCGTGAACGGCCCGAACAATATGGTCTCATCGCACGGGGTTTATTTCGGGAATGATATTCATACTCAACAGGAGATAATAATCGACCTGGATAAGCTTGGAGCAAGCCACACGCTGATGATCGGCCCGACAAGGTCAGGCAAAACCACAGCCATGGCAATAACAGGAATAAGAACTATCCTGAACGGTGATGATGCTATCTACATAACAAATAAGCCGGATTCAACCACAAATTATCTCGCTGTGGCAGAATATTTCAGCGACGTCAGCCAGATCATAAACCTTGGAAGGCAGCCTGACGGCAAGACGTGTTACAACATCAATCCGCTTGAGATAATCTTTAATGAAAACGTCCAGTTCGACCCGATCTCGAAGTTCTATGAGCACCTGAATACTGTCAAGTTTTTCCTGAACCTGCTGACAGGCGGGGACAGGACTCATAAACAAATAACATACATTGGAGAGACCCTGGTAGAGCTCTATGCAAAATTTGGAATTTCCCCGGACGATCGAAAAACCTGGAAACAAGAAAAACAGCCGACCTTTCTTGATTTATATGATCTCTGGGAGAGGGATAAAAAGAAATACAAATCCGATGCTACCATCGAAGCAGTATATAGCAGAACGTCATCTCTCAGGAATACACTGAGGTGGCTTTCGAATCCCACTAACGTTGACCTGACAAAGCAATATACGGTCATAGACCTGTCTGCAATTCCCATAGACACACAGGAAGCCATGAATTACCTTCTCACAGCCATTCTTGCCCTGCGATTCAACATAAAGTCAAAACGAAAGACAACCATTATGATCGATGAGGCAGGCGTATTCCTGAAGAACGCCAGGCTTCAGGATGAGTTCTCGCGGATGCTGAAGCAGGCAGGGAGTTTCGGAGTCAGGATAATTATCGGGTCTCAGCAGCTTTCAGATCTTGTGAGTATCGGTCCTGAGCTGAGGGCGAACATCTTTATTTCAGAGGTATATGGATTGAACATCGGGAAGAGTATTGACGATGTCGTGAGGTTCTTCAAGCTATCGAATAACGATGCACAGTTCTTATTATCCTGCTCCAGGCCAGGCATGTGCGCAGTATCAGTGGGATACCCATACGCGACTACCTATCATATGCAAAGAGTAGCCTCCGATCTTGAGGCTCAGATCCTGTTCGGAAAACAGGAGCGCCAGGTTGCTTATACGTTTGTTCATCCTGATCTTGAATCCTTCGCAAAAGAGCAGGGTGTGATCATGTCCGACTGGATAAATGGCGACACAACAGTACTCAGGGCGGAAAGGTTCGTGGAATGGACTCAGCGCGCGATAGGAAGCGGGAAGGTCTTTGCATATATCGAAAAGGAGAAGCTAAATAACGAACTCATCCTGAACCAGAGCAAAGAACACTATCTGAGCGTCATCCAGATAGCGGCATATTTCATTGACAGAAATATCAAAGTCGAGGTTAATCACTATGAAGACGCTGATGTGGTTGCCTGGCTGCCGGACGGACCAATGGCATTTGAGTACCAGACCTCTGGATATAACGACCCGAAGAGATTGACCGAGAAGAGGAAAAACTGCGAAAACAAGTACGGTCGTCTGTTTTTTGTGGGGAATACTCAGAGCGTAAAAGAGGTCGCGCTTTCGATAGAAACTGACGAAATAGTTATTCCGAGGGGAACTCGCCTGGAGGAGAAGATAAAAGAACTGCTGGGTGAAAAAACTATACAGAATGAATAGAATCTGGTTGTTTTGGAGTGTTTGTTTTTGGAAGGAGGGGTTTTAAGGGGAGAATAGCTGAAGCTACTTTATTATTGGGGGTGTTGCCAGGCTGCTACACTATTGTTTTATAGATAAATCGTGGGTGGTAGAGTGTGTGAGACCGATGGGGTTATAATAAGGATTTGTGAAGGGTCTGTTCGATCGTGAGCGTGGAATCAAATTCTTCTTCTGTATACTTCCATCCATCGTGCCTTCCAGCCTCACTATTCTTTTGAACAGTAATGTATCTCGGATTCAACTGCTCCAGGAAGTCAAAGTCGGACTCAGCCGGATCAAGTACGGTAAATGAGTTCCCAAATACCATGTTTGCAACAGTAAGCTCCGATATCATGGTATCCATCTCATACTCAGAGACCATGTTATTCGCCTGCTATGAGGTATCCCTGTCAGGGTGGACGAAAGTTAACCCGGACTCAGACATGCTGTCTGCTATGCAGGTGATTATCCCGAACACATGGGAATCCTGATAGAAAAAGTTCTCAAACTTCTCGAAATCTGCCGTAACATCGGAAGATTTCAGATTCTTTCCTTTGCCCATCTTGCTTGCTCCTCTATAGGCTTCGGCTACGACGGCCTGGGTTTTCCTGAAAAATCTGATTAGATTTATGCCGAACATTTTAGTGGATTTAACGGCTTTAACTAATAAAATACACCTTTCAACGGTCAGTATTAAATATATCGTTAAGATAAATGATTTTTTATGTAAAAGTATTTTGGAACAATACAACATATCCAAAAGAGCGAAAACAATCCATTTCAGACCGCACAGGTAACCATTCTCTTTGCAATCCGTTAGGTACGAGTGGAGCGCCTTGATGAGTTCCCAGTTTCTCCTTGGTGGATTATGATCTCTTTTTCTACAATCCTATCTCAGCCAACACTCGATGGTAGGAAAGGGTTATACGCGTAGGGGGCATTAAAAAAATGGATTCATGGTTCTATCTGTCTTCTAAAAACAGCAAGTTTGCTTGAGGGGGTAATCTTATCAGATGTGTTGTCCCATATCTGCACTACTTTCACTTTCAGGTTACCCAATTGCCGTCTTCCTTCACGTCTGCAACATGAATTGGCGTTGAACTGCCCTTATAAAGAGCGGAGGGATTAACGCCTGCTGCCTGGCAGACGTCTGGTGGCATTTCGTTAAGCTTCCTTGCCCGTAACATTGAACGGTCTGAGTTTTTAATTTGTTCCGATGCTGCTGAAACACCAATGTTTTTTAAAGTGGCCCGTATTTCTGCCACATCGTTGTTTGACATTGTTTTGGATTCTCCTTTTTAACAGATACATAACCAAATCATGGAAAAGGGCATGAGTAAATATTTCGCAACCTTTGCTTATCTGGTCATTTTCTTCCCTGACTTGCGGCTGCTCGAAGCACCACTTTATTGCTCAGAGTGCCGCTTATATTTACCATACCCTGAGTCCGCTTTATGGGGTAAATATTAGTGGTTCATTACCATCAAGACGGATGAACTTCAAATTGAAGGAAGAGTGCTACTCGAAAATATGTTGCTGTGATTTTATTGAAGACAACTGGATTGGGTGCATCCTTATAATATCTTGGACAGGAATCCTATGCAAAAAGAGGATTGGCAGTATCATATATATATCAACCATACGGCTATATGAGAATACTGAGAACATCGCAGTCAGGCGGAATCTCGGAATAGACTATTTCTCTGAACAACAGACACATTATGGATCTTTTTCTTTATAAGATCTCAGAGGCAGATGTCGAGTAAATAAATACTTCCACTGGAAAGCAGTGCAAGTTCGATATCAGTTCAGTCCATGGGTTTGCTGCTCTATCGTAATGCACTTTTGCCCTATGCTTTTGTGCATGAGTTCTTTGATAACAATGTGGGCTGCAATATTATGACAAAGATGCTGAGGTTTGCGAGCTTGGCCTGAGCTAATCTTCTCTTGAACATAGGGATTATATCTATATCGATATCAAATATGCAGCTTTGAAATTTCATATTTGTAAAGTGCAGGGATGTCATTTATCGTTATTTTCGATGAAAAGAGCATCATGAACCGCCTTTCTGATAATATATCCTGCTTTATGCAGTATAGTATCTTTAAGTTCAGCGTCTCTTTCCATACTAGCGGTGCAGGGATATGCATGGTGCGCATTTGATATAATCTCATCCAATTTATCATCTGAATGAGTGTTTTTGAGTTTCTGTGCTACATAATAAGCGCATCCGCATGGCTGGCTGCATAAAACCTGTACTGTTACAATATTGTTATTTTTAACCCCAATTTTTAATCTGGGGAAGCCTATCTTGAAATGCTCTATAAAATGGTCTATTAATGGATTGTCTCCCTTTTTGAGAGAGCAAAATGGTTTAGGAGCAGTAAAAACTATTCCAAGCTTTTCGCTTTTCTCTTTGATTTGATTTTTCAAACCCGCAGATAGCCAGTTTGGCTCTTCAACGGGAGCTATAATCAAACGAGTGCCTGAATCCTTTGCAAGGTTTGGAAGTTCGCTGATAATATCGGGATGCAGATTTATAGCTAACAATACATCGTTTTCTGGCAGGGTGGGGGGCATATATTTCGCTGGCTCTTCTATATAAACCGGCAGATTTGAAGGTTGAGTGTATATTCCAATAATATTATCAGTATAATTAAGTGCTTTATCGTCCCTGCAAAAGATACATAATTTGTCACAGGAAATGCAGAAATTCTTGTAGTTTATCAGATTCCCTATAACACGTTCTCCGAATTTGCCATTATATGCAACACATATTCGCATTTGGAATTCCCTTCAAGTTTTTATTGCCTTTTTTATATGCACAGTTATATCACTTGCGCTTATGAGACATAATTATTAGATGAAAGAAAACATTCAGTATACCTCAATTTAAATATAATTAACGACTGCTGTTCCGGATAATGCCGGGTTGCCAGCAGCCTGTACTGCTTTCAGTTGGGCCTGACGGGCAAGATCGGTTGAAGCAGCCAAAATGCGCAGGGCTTCTTCAGGGTTGTGGAAGCCCATGCTGTTTTCAGCGTTGATAAAATCCCAACGGAGCTGTGCTTCGCGGTGCAGTCGTCGGGCCTCTTCCAGAGCTGTAGTATTCATGTTGGGTTGCGCCGATGCGGCCTTAATCGCCGTAATTGCCTCAATGAGTGCATCTTCAGTAGTGTTCATGGTTTCCCGCACCTGACTCTGGATCACAGCAACCCGCGCACTCACATAGTCCACATCCCGATGGCAGGCACCGCACGCTACATTAGCATTCAACAATGGGCTTTTAACGTCATGAGTGGAGAACTTAGCAGCACCTTCACGGATGTAAGGCATGTGGCAATCAGCGCAAGCCACCCCTGCCGTGTAATGCGTACTATTTGCAGTGTACATTTCATAGTCGGGATGCTGCATCTTGATCATTGGCGCATCAGTGATATTATGCAGCCAGTCCTTGAATCCTATGTCATCATAATATGTGGCTATATTTTCAATCTTCATGCCATTCTTCCAGGGAAAGGTTAGGTATTTGCCTTCTCCTGCGAAGTAATATTCCACATGGCAGTTTGCGCATACAACAGTGCGCATCTCCTGGCGCGTAAAAGTTTGCCATTCTTTGCCCTGAGCTTTCAGAGCTTCATCCAGGGCAGGATTGGTAACAATCAGGCGCATCGTATTAGCCTCATGACAGCTGGCACAGCCAATCGGGTTGTTTATATGCTTACTAAGTTCTCTAAAGGAACTATTGTCAAACTTTGCCATTCCCATCTCTCCCCATAGGCGGGGATTATCGGCACTCTTGCATGAGAAGCATGTGCCAGGTGTTTTATCGTTGACACGTTTGGTGCTATGCACATCGCTCAGGCTATTAAGATGCCCGCGTTCTTCATTGTAATCCTTGCTAAAACTGTAGCCTGCAAATAAAGTGACAAGACGCGGATCTGCCTCCAATTTTGAATAGGGCATGGACCCGCCATACGTGGTGCGGGCTTGATTGGTTTTAGTGAGCAAGAAAGTTGAGTATTCATTGGGGAAGTTCAGTCCCCATTGAGCAGAATCAGGCTCCATAACATTTACTTCTACCAGAGGATTAACTCCGCGAGTTGACCCTGGCTGATTCTTGATAAAGATCAATGACATGACTAATGCCGCTGCTATAGCCATTGTGATAGTTATCAAAATAAAGATAAAAATTGAGCGTCTCATTACCCCTCCTTGTAGGGTAAGAGTGAGATGCCTGGTTCTCCATGCCCCACGGTTCGATGACAGTTGAAACAGTAGCGCCCAGAATCCATCTGGCCATCCGCGATATTCTCTACGGTTTGTGCATGGCAACGGCGGCAATTCTCCTGAATGATCTCCTGCGAAGATTCTTTGGCACGAATAGTGTCAGGAATGTTACCAGAGATAAAGGCTGTGATATCATGAAAACCAGATTCAGCTTTCACTATATACTTGGGAACAAGATCATGTGGGAGATGACAATCAGCGCAGACGGCATGGTTTTTGTGGTCGCCGTGATACCAGCCTTCGTAAACTGCATCCATCACATGGCAGTTGTTACATGTAGAGGGGTTATTTCCAAGGTATTCAGTAAAATAGCTGACATGCATACCCGAATCGTTGATATATGTGCCTGAATCATTGACATACATACCCGATCCTATTGTGATCAGAGCAATGGTTCCAACAATGAGTAGAATTTTCATTTTCTTCACCTTGTTATAATATTAGGATTTACGCATTTTGTGAGCTTTGCTGCCCCTCTAGTGCAAGGAAGTATCATAAATTCCGCCCTTCCTGATTCAACATATTTTATACCAATGCACCCTCTCCGCAAAATATTTTCAGATCTGATGTCTGCGGTGTGGAAGTTTCTGAGGATAGCAACAATGGTTGTTTGGTTTTTTCCTCTCAGAGGCATCCCCGTAAAGTTAGCTCCGTGATCATAGCCTATCTGCATCACTCGCTTATCCATCGAAGCAAGCGCTGTGGTAAGGTTATATGTCTCCGTGGACTTACCTGCTCCACCTTTCCCGTATATTGATATCTGTCTCATTTATTCCTCCTATAAACGGCAGCCTATTGGTGACATTATAATATATAAAACTAACTATTACAAAAATTATAAGTAAAACAACATTCTTAATATATTATATAATATAATTAGTATTTGTATCTATAATATTATCTATAAGTCCGCACTTCCACAGGTAGATGAGTGCCAATTAAAAAACGCCGCTTATTTGCGCGTTTTTATCAGATTGAAGCGTCAATTGCAAAAAAGTATGGCTTTACTCTCTTACCCTTTTTCCGTACCTTGTAACTGTTACAATAGTTAAAATCATTGTTCAACAAATAGATTCCTCAATATATCCATGTTCTCTTTAATTTTCAGTCGTTTGATCCATTTTTCTAAATGTTTTCGTTCTATTAAACCTCCTCCTATCTTCGTTATGGCTTCCGCTACTTCTTTTTCGGTAGGCGTCTTCATAATTACACTTTTTTCAATATCGACTCTTCCTAAGTATTTTTGTTTTGATTTCTTCTCTGCCTTGCCCCAATACAGGAGATATTTGTACTTGTGACCTTTGATTTCACGTATGAATTCTTTTGCCATGATTCCTATTGTAATTTATTACAATAGTATAAGATTTGCTAAAACAATTTTTGCTGCCATATTGTAACTGTTACACTATAATTCACTCAATAGAATAAAATAATTCATCGACCGTTTATGTAGAAAATAAAAAATTATGGAGATGAAGGGTACGGAAGATGGGCTCTTAGACTGTACATTACAAAGAATATTATAGAATTCCTTTGGAGGTAAAAATATGGATTGAAAGCAAAGTTGGAAAAGGGACTACTGTCTAGATGCTCTGACCTATTGTCAATTAAGACATTATTGAATATAGATATTTCGAGACATTTCTTTATAGTCTATAACGAATACCTATTTACATTAGGGTATTATTTATAAAATATGAGATATCTGCAGTGTGGTGATTATTAACAAATCTGCAAGAATCAAGAGTCTAAAATGATAAAAACATGGCGAGTGAAAGTATGAGGTACTCTATAGGTGATATTGTAAAATTTAAAGTTGGAACAGATGATATACAGGAAGGGGAAGTCCAAATTATTGAAAAGAGCCTTAATGGGGACATATTGTATATAAACAGTTTCGGCGGCTGGGCATATAAAGTCACGGAAAAAAGGATTATATCAATGGTTCCTGTAAAAAAATCATCAAAGCCGCAAAGATCCTAATTATAATTCGTTAAAAAAGTGGGACTTTATTGGGGAAACAGTCGTTTCTCCCCTCCCCAAATAATTGAGATGAAATGTTATAAGCATAACAATGCATCTGAATTCACCCAACACATCGAGCAACGTTTTCAAGCTACTCCTTGTTGTATTGGTTCTGATTGGACTAATCCATCCTTCCATAGCTTCAAATCTTAATAAAAAACCAGCGAAAGGTGAAATCTTATTCAACAGAAAGTTTTTTAAATTCCAAAGAGAATGGAATATGATGTGGAGGTAATATTATGGTATCAAGAAGTTATAAGATAATTTTATTCTTGGCTTTTGTCGTGTCAATTATATTCTTGCTGATTGGGGGTTATTACACCTCCAAAGACACTGTCCCTTACCCTGGAAAGGTCGTATCAGGAGACGAAAATCTCACAGATGGGGTTGCTATAAAGAGCGGAGAAGGAGTATGGCAGAAATATGGGCTCATGGACCTGGGGTCTATCTGGGGCCATGGGACTATAAGAGGACCGGATTTCTCAGCTCAATCCCTTCATATGATGGGGCAAGAGATGCGGAATTACTATGCTTCAGAACTCTACAAGACGCCCTACACCCAATTGGATGCAGACTCCAAGGCGGCTGTGGATGTAAGGGTTATTTCCGAGATTAAAGAAAATCGTTACGATTATACAAAAGATGTTCTTACTCTTACCCCTTCTCAGGCATACGCTTACCAAAAAATAAGAGAGTATTACCAGAAGATATTCTCAGTGGGCTCCATAGATTACAATATCTTGCCGGGATTAATAAAAAGCGAGAGCGAAAGAGACGACTTGGCTGCTTTTTTCTTCTGGACTGGCTGGGCTGCAGGTACCAATAGACCCGGGCAGGATTATACTTATACAACAAACTGGCCTAGAGACCCATCCGTGGGTAACGACTTACCTGCAGTGTCAATCCTCTGGACTTACGTCTCACTCCTTGTCATGATCATTGCACTGGGTGTTGTCGTATACATCATCCATGCTTATGGCTTTTGGGGTGGGGGTGCACAGAACCCCGATGTGGCAGTGGCTATAGCCAATGCTCCAATAACTTCCAGCCAGAGAAAGGCAGGCATGTTTTTCCTGGTGGCAATAACCCTCTTCCTGGCACAGACCCTCGTTGGGGGCCTGATGAGCCATTACAGCGTCCATCCCCTGTCATTCTACGGCCTAGACTTTATCGCCAGTCTCCTGCCTTACAACCTGGTAAAGAGCTGGCATCTTCAACTGGCAATCTTCTGGATTGCTGTCTCATGGATCGGGGCTTCTCTGTACCTGTCCCCACTTCTGATCGGCAAAGAGCCTAAGCATCAAGGACTCTTAGTGAATGTGCTATTTATTGCAGTCCTCATAGTTGCCGTGGGCAGTCTCCTGGGAGAGGCAGCCGGTATAATGGGTCTCCTGAGTGGAGACCTCTGGTACTGGTTTGGGCACCAGGGATGGGAGTTCCTAGAGCTCGGGCGTATCTGGCAGATTCTTCTCTTCCTGGGTCTTGTTATCTGGCTCTTCTTAGTCTTTAGAGTAGTAAAGAGCATCTTCCAGAAAGGAAAGGAGAAAGGTGACCTGCCCCACATGTACGTCTACAGTGCCATCGCAATTGTGGGCTTCTATGCTTTCACATTCCTTGTCAGGAGAGATATCCACATCACCATGGCGGATTACTGGCGCTGGTGGATGGTTCATATCTGGGTAGAATCTATATTCGAGTTCTTTGCTGTAGCAATAATAGCACTTGTTACAGTCTCTCTGGGTCTGGCGGGAAAGGAAGGGGCACTCAAGGTAGTCTATCTATCTGCAGTCCTTGCTTTCATCACGGGTATCATCGGCACAGGACACCACTTATTCTGGTTCGGGGATCCTGCCTTCTGGGTAGGCGTGGGTGGCGTCTTCTCCACTCTGGAGCCCATTCCCCTCATCACCCTTGTAGCCCGGGCATGGAGAGAGCAGAGCCACATGGAAAAAATAGGAGTTAAATTCCCTTATAAATGGCCTATGAGGTTTCTTATCGCTTCATCTCTCTGGAACTTCCTCGGTGCCGGAGCTTTCGGATTTATCCTAACAACACCTGTAGCCAATTATTATGAACATGGTACCTATCTAACCACGAACCATGCCCACACAGCCCTTTTCGGGGTATACGGAATGCTCGCTATCGCCCTCATACTCATAGCCTATCGGGGAATTGTCAAGCCTGAATTCTGGGATGAGAGGCCACTTAAGCTTTCCTTCTGGGCCCTGAACGCAGGCTTCCTTATAATGTCCTTAGGAACCCTTTTCCTGGCCGGGCTCCTGCAACTTGGCTACACCACCTCGGCCACGGGGGGCGTCTGGTACGCAAGGTCGCCAGAGTTCTTCAACTCGCCTACATTCCAGTTACTTGGCAGTTTGAGGATTATTCCTGATACCCTCATCATCGTTTTCGGTGTACTGCCCCTTTTATACTTCTTGGTCACTACTATAACGAGGCGGAAAGAAGCCACCATAAAAGAGGAGGAGCCCATCTTTAGATAGCTTTTGCAAAAAGATACTTACTATAAAAAACTTAACCGTACTCAGTTAAAAGGAATACCGCTATAAAGCACGGATGAATGGGGTCGAGGATGAAAAAGTATCCACTACATCTGGTCATCCTCGCTATAATTTAAATATCCTTATGTTAAATTTTTGTTTGCCCATCCATGTATAATGCTTATTACCGCAGGATTAGCCATTAGTTTCTTGAAGACATTGGAGAACAACAATATGCATTGAACAGACTCTAAACGGCACATGATCATTGGCAGTCATTTGCTGTAAGAACCTGGAAGAAATTCAAGCCCGAAGCATTGTGAGCAACATTTTAAACTTCTGCACTGCTTTGACAGCATGTGGCACATTTGCCGGCATTATTATCAAGTCTCCCTCCTTCAAATTATGTTCCTCACCACCAATTAGGAAACTTCCTTCTCCCTCGATAACATGTACAACTGCATCAAATGGTGCTGAATGCTCGCTCAATTCCTGTCCAGAGTCAAAAGCAAATAAAGTTATAGTACCTGCCGAATTCTGTTTTAAGGTTTTACTGACTACTGATCCAGGACTGTATTCGATGAAATCTTTTAAATTGATGGGTTCAGCCATATTGATTCACATATTAACTTGGTTAAACATTGCAGAAATAGTCTTTGTTGCATATGGGGTAATTTCCACAAATAATTTTAAAGTGTCATAATAGGGGTACATTTATTAAATCTGCGACTGAATAGAATAATCATAAGAATAGAGGTTTATTCATGGAAAAAAAAGAAATTAATGACCAATTAGATGTTACAAAAAAAAGCATGGGTTTCATACCCGAGATCCAGCAGCTTGTAGGAGAGCATGCGCCTGAATGGTTTAAGCTGTACCGTGACAGCGATGAAGCGCTCTGGTCAGAAACGGCTCTTTCGGCAAAGATAAAAGTACTGATGGCACTCGCTGTTGTGGCGGGGCGGCTCTGTCCAGACTGTGCAGAATCACAAATGAAAAGCGCAATTCACCATGGCGCCACTAAGGAGGAGATCCTGGATACGCTTGGAGTAGTCTATGTCACCGCTGGAGCTCCGGGGGTCAATGTTTGCAAGAACGCAATAAGAAAATTGCTCAAAGTTGATTTCGGATGTGAAGGGTGTGGCAAAGTTTAAGGTAGAAATTGAAAGACCATTATGCATAGCATGTGAGAACTGCGTCAATACCTGCCCTGAATTCTGGGAGATGGCTGATGACGGTTTCTCCCATTTAAAGGGGTCAAAAAAAATAGGTGAGAATGAAGAAAGAGAGATGGACGATGTGAAGTGCAACATCGAAGCTGCAGAAAGCTGTCCTGCTACATGCATACATGTGTATGAAAATGGGAAGAAAAGGATATAATAACTAAATACAAAAATATAATAAGTGATATACCTGAAGTAAAATAAAAGAGCTATAGTTTAGGAAAAAAAATTAATACTTGAAGGGTGTCAAATTAAAAACGGAGAAATGGAAACAAAATATTGATCCGGAGGATAAATTATGCCACCACACTGCGATACAATGGATGGGCCTGTTGTTAAGGCTGCAAAACTGGCTCTGGAAAAAGCCTAACATCAGTGAAGTGAGACTATGATAGAAATCAAAGAGAACATATTCTGGGTAGGTATTAAGGACTGGGAAATAAAGACATTCCACGGTGAGGAGTTATCAACACACCGTGGCAGTACTTATAACAGCTATCTGATAAAGGACGAAAAGAACGTACTTGTGGACACCGTCTGGACTCCATTTAAGGAAGAATACGTAGCCAGGCTTGATGCTGAGTTCGGACTTGATAACATCGATGCCGTTGTCGTGAACCATTCAGAATCCGATCATTCCGGAAGCCTGACACATCTTATGTCGCAGATACCGGATGCTGATATATACTGCACAAAGAATGGGCACGATATGATCTACCGCCATCATCACATGGACTGGAAGTTCAATGAGGTGAAAACAGGTGACACATTAAAGACAGGCAAATACGAGCTTGTTTTTGTGGAAGCACCGATGCTGCACTGGCCTGACAGCATGTTCACATACGTCAAGGGCGCTGACCTTTTGCTTTCCAATGATGCGTTCGGCCAGCATTATGCTACATCTGCCATGTATGATGATGAGGTCGACCAGTGCGAACTGTTCCAGGAAGCCATCAAATATTATGCCAATATCCTGACCCCGTTCAGTTCCCTTGTGAAAAAGAAGATTGAGGAGTTCAAGGCAATGAATGTGCCTGTGGATATGATAGCACCGAGTCATGGCGTGATATGGCGCAAGGACGCGCTGGACATTGTAGGGAAGTATTACGAATGGGCTGATGCGTACCAGGAGGACTTTGTTGTTATTGCCTATGATACCATGTGGAATGGAACTAAATCCATGGCTGAGGCCATCGCATCCGGTCTAAAGGAGAGCAGGGTACCCTACAAGTTGTTCAACATTGCAAAGAGTGATATGAACGATATCATAACACAGATATTCAGGTCGAAGGGTGTCATAGTCGGTTCGCCTACAATAAACAGGAGGGTGCTTTCGGCTGTGAGTGCCCTGATAGAGACCATGAAGGGTCTGCGGTTCAAGAATAAGGCCGGGGCGGCATTCGGTGGATATGGCTGGAGCGGGGAGTCGGTGAGTGTCATAGAAGATGGGCTAAAGAGTGCCGGCATCGAGGTGGCTGTCCCCGGAATAAAGTTTAGGTATAATCCAACAAGTGATGAACTGGAAGAATGCAAACAATTCGGGAAGCAATTCGCGAAGAATCTAAAAAAATGATATTATGAATCCGCATAATCAGACAGATGACCTGAGTTTCAAGCCCAATGACTTTCCTGTGGCGAGAGCCATTGATATTGTCGGCTCCATAAGCTATTCAGACGGCTCCGTTGTCAGCAGAACACTGAAAAATACGCAGCGATCGTGGAGCATGAAAGCGAAGAGACTTTTATCAGTTGACACATCTGCGTCAAGAAAGTATGGGGTACACGCATTGGACTGTACGTAACAAAGAGCATTATAGATGCCTTTGGGGTTTAGATCGTGATTAAAAATGAGGTTGGATAGGTACGACTGTTCACTTGCTATTACCGATTGCCAGGCAAGTGCTATTGAGTATAGCTATTTTACGATATTTCATTATAATCTATAACGAATAGCTATTTACATTAGTGTATTATCTTAGCGAATGAGAACAATTATCAAGCGACGATTATTAACAAATCTTCATATATAAGAATTAAAGGTCCAAATGTTAACAGTGAGAAATTTCTTCAACTATGTGGGTAAAGTTTCCAAGCTGCTTCTTTTACTATTAGCTATGATTGGATTAATCCATCCTTCCGTAGCTTCAAATCTTAACGAAAAAGCAATGAAAGGGGAAGATATCTATACCGATAAGTGCATTTCCTGTCATAGTATTGGTGGCGGCAAGAAGATAGGGCCTGACCTGAAAGATGTAACTAGCCTGAGGAATCGAGATTGGCTAGTACGTTATATCTCCGAACCAGACAAGGTTTTAGCTGATAAAGACCCAATTGCTATCAAATTGCTTGAAGAATACAATAACATTCCCATGCCCAACATGGGGCTTTCAGAAGCTGAAGCAGATGATGTTGTGGCGTACCTTGAGGCTGTAGGAGGTATTCAGGCAACGCAACCTTCCATAACTCCTGCTCAAGCAGTTCCCTCTCCTGTAGAAACACTGACCGGTGACGCAAAAACTGGCAGTGCTCTGTTCACGGGGTCTATTCCTTTCAAGAACGGAGGTTCTTCCTGCATAGCCTGCCACAACATTGCGGGAATAATGGAAGGGGGTACTCTGGGACCCGACCTTACACTTTCCTATAGTAAATATGGCGAAGCCGGGATTGCATCAGTTCTAGCCAGCGTCCCCTTTCCTACGATGAGCCCCATATATAGCAATCGTCCACTCACTCTACAGGAGCAGGCCGACCTTAAGGCTTTTTTGCAGCAATCTGCACCTGAACAACCCAAGCAAGCTTTGATTATGATTGTGGTGTTTTCGTTGATAGGAATGGTGGGACTATTATTGCTTTCGCACATCATCTGGCGGCATCGTCTAAGTAATGTGCGAGATTCTTTGAAATATAGGTGAAGGCATGAGCTGGATTCAAGACTTGATAAACCCTAAAGGACGCCTCTGGGAGGAGTTCTACCGCAACCGCTGGCAGTATGATAACATAGTTCGCAGTACACACGGTGTTAATTGCACTGGTGGATGTTCCTGGAATGTGTTTGTTAAGGATGGCATAATTACATGGGAAATGCAGGCTACGGATTATCCACTCCTAGAGGCAAATTTGCCGCCCTACGAGCCCCGTGGATGCCAGCGCGGCATCAGTGCTTCATGGTACGTCTATAGTCCTCTGCGTGTAAAATATCCTTACGTGCGTGGTGCTCTTCTTGATCTCTGGCTTGAGGCAAAAGCAAAGTACGATGATCCGATAGAAGCGTGGGGTTCGATCGTTGAAGATGACCAGAAGCGCACCAGTTACCAGCATGCAAGGGGTAAGGGAGGCTTTCGCCGTGCAACCTGGGATGAGATGCTTGAGCTCATTGCTGCTTCTTGCCTTTATACCGCAAAGAAATGGGGGCCTGACCGTATCTTTGGCTTCTCTCCCATCCCTGCTATGTCTTACTTCTCCTATGCTGGAGGCTCGCGCTTCCTGCAGCTTCTGGGAGGTGTGAACATGAGTTTTTACGACTGGTATGCAGATCTCCCCAATGCCTTCCCTGAAGTCTGGGGCGACCAGACAGATGTATGCGAGAGCGCTGACTGGTTCAATGCCAAATACATTGTTTCCATGGGATCAAACCTCAGTATGACACGCACCCCTGATGTTCATTTTGTCTCGGAGGCACGCCATGAAGGAGCAAAGTTCGTGGTTCTCTCTCCGGATTTCAGCCAGGTGGCTAAATATGCCGATTGGTGGCTTCCGGTCAGAGCAGGAGAGGATACTGCGCTCTGGATGGCTGTTAACCATGTCATTCTCAACGAGTTCTATGTTAAAAGAGAGGTACCGTACTTCATCGACTACCTCAAGCGTTACTCTGATGCCCCTTTCCTTGTACAGCTCGGGAAGGATGAGAAAAACTACAAACCAGATCAGCTACTCCGCGCATATATGCTGAGCCGATACAAGAATGTAGAAAATGGAAACTGGAAGCCACTGGTATACGATAACCAACCGCGAATGCCCAAAGGCACAGTAGGGTTTCGTTGGGGACAGGAAAAGGGCAAATGGAACCTCAAGATGGAAGATGGACTGGATAACAGTCCTATAGATCCGGTTCTCACATTCCTGGACGAGTATGACGAGGTATTTCAGGTATCATTCGAGGATTTTACTCATAGCAGGACCATGCTTCGAGGTGTGCCTGTAAAATACGTGGAAACTACCAAAGGGCGGGTGCCTGTAACGACGGTTTTTGATTTGATGATGGCGCAGTTCGGTATTGATCGGGGTTTGGCTGGCGATTATCCGAAAAGCTATGATGATGACATCCCTTATACACCGGCATGGCAGGAGTCGCATACAGGCATAGGTAGAGAGACCGTGATTCGCCTTGCAAGAGAGTTTGCAGGCAATGCTGAAGTGACGCAGGGACGTTCCATGATTATAATAGGTGCCGGTGTGAATCATTGGTACAACAACAATCTGTCATACCGGGCTCCCATTACTGCCCTTTTACTGTGTGGTTGTTGCGGGCGCAATGGCGGTGGCATGAACCATTACGTGGGCCAGGAGAAGCTTGCCGCAATTGCTCCATGGACAAGCATAGCTTTCGCACTTGACTGGATTAAGCCTCCAAGGCGTCAGCAAACCACAATATGGCACTATGTTCATAGCGATCAGTGGCGTCATGATAGTAGTTTTACAGAATATGCCTCTGTGCCACCTGAGGCTCGTTGGGCCAAAGGTCATGCTATAGACCTGGTCGCCAAAGCAGTTCGCATGGGCTGGATGCCCTTCTTTCCACAATTCGATCGCAACCCTATCGATCTCGTTCGTATGGCAGAAGAGGCAGGTGCACGTACCGATGATGAGATCATCCACTGGGTAGTGGAGAAAGTTAAAGCAAGTAAATTGCGTTTTTCCATAGACGATCCCGATGCGCAGCAGAACTTCCCAAGGATATGGTTTGTCTGGCGGGCCAATGCCATATTATCCAGTGGCAAAGGACATGAGTACTTCCTGCGTCACTACCTTGGCACGCATGATAATGCTGTTGCAGGGGAAAATGCTAAAGAAAGCGTGAAATCAGTCATATTCCGGGAGCCTGTTCCACGTGGCAAGATGGATCTTGTAGTGGATATAAATTTCCGTATGGACACATCGGCTTTATACTCGGATATCGTTCTGCCCACAGCCATGTGGTACGAAAAGAACGACCTGAATACCACAGACCTTCATTCCTTTATTCACAATCTTGGCGCTGCCGTGCCACCTGTATGGGAATCCAAGACCGACTGGGATATTTTCAAAGCTTTAGCCAGGAAGGTTAGTGAACTTTCCCCTTCAGTGTTCCCTGAGCCATTCAAGGACATAGTTGCTGCTCCGCTCATGCATGATACGCCCGACGAACTTGCTCAACCAGAAGTTCGCGATTGGACTCTGGGCGAATGCAGCCCGATCCCTGGAAAAACTATGCCTCATTTGCGGATTGTGGAACGCGATTATGTGAACCTGTACAACCGTTTCATTTCATTTGGTCCGCTTGTGCGTCAGGACGGCATCACAGGCAACGGCGTCAACATTCCGATTGCAAAGTTCTATGATGAACTGCTAAAAAACCCCACTGGAGGCACGCCTGACCCATGGCACAGGCGCTGCGTATCGTGGAATGGACAGAAATACCCAAGCCTTGAAGATGCGCTGGATGCTGCCAATCTTGTGCTCTACCTTGCTCCTGAAACTAATGGAGAAGTCTCTTATGTCGGCTTCGAACATGAAGAGGAGAAAGTGGGTCTTCCTCTTTCTGATTTAGCCGAGAAGGCGCGCGGGGTTAATATGACATTTGGCGACATAATAAGGCAGCCCAGGCGTGTACTCACAAGTCCATGCTGGACAGGGATAGTCAATAACGGCAGGGCTTACGCCGCCTGGTGCATGAATGTGGAACGGCTTGTACCATGGCGCACACTCACAGGAAGGCAGCACTTCTATCTGGACCATCCCTATTACCTGGATTTCGGTGAACATCTGCCCACCTACAAGCCCAAACTCGACCCCGAAAAGATGAATGAAATAGAACATAGCTTGCTGGATGAGAAGGGCATCAAACTCAATTTCCTCACTCCCCACGGCAAGTGGCACATACACTCTACATATTCAGATAATATCCGCATGCGCACATTATCCAGAGGAATTGAACCATGCTGGCTCAGTGATAAGGATGCGGAAAAAGTAGGGATATTGGATAATGATTGGGTAGAAGTTTATAATGATAACGGAGTTATGGTCACCCGTGCAGCAGTAAGCTCGCGCGTACAGCCTGGAACATGCATGATTTACCACTCTCCAGAGCGTACATCTATGCCTAAATCCCAGCTGCGCGGTGGAAGACGGGGCGGAGGGCACAACAGCTTGACCCGTGTGCGCATCAATCCTGTGGAACTGGCGGGAGGCTATGCACAGTTTACTTATGGCTTTAATTACTGGGGGCCCACGGGCTGCAATCGCGATACCTATGTGCTGGTGCGCAAACTTACGAAACTGGAGTGGTAAAAATGGACATACGCGCGCAGGTTTCAATGGTCTTCCATTTAGATAAATGCATTGGCTGCCACACATGCAGCGTTGCCTGCAAGAACATCTGGACAGACCGCAAAGGCACCGAATACATGTGGTGGAACAACGTTGAAACAAAGCCCGGCACTGGATATCCAACATTGTGGCAGGATCAGGATAAATATAAAGGGGGGTGGGAGAAAAAAGAAGATAAGCTTAGCCTGAAATTGCAAGGCAGGATAGGAGCGCTGGCAAATATATTCTTTAATCCCTCACTGCCTACGATAGACGATTACTATGAACCATGGACATACAGGTACGAAGAGTTGTTCAATGCCCCTCCGGGGGATGACCAGCCCACTGCACGACCTGTTTCTCTTATTACGAGCAGGCCTATTGATATAGAAGCTGGACCGAATTGGGATGATGACCTGGGTGGCTCGCAGCTATATGCCAAAAACGATCCAGTTCTTAAAAACAGTACCGAAGAAGAGCGGCACCTGCTGAATGAAGTGGAGCGAAATGTGTTTTTTTATCTCCCTCGCATCTGCAACCACTGCTTAAACCCGGGCTGTGTGGCAGCCTGCCCTGCTGGCGCTGTCAATCCTGGCGCTATGTACAAGCGGGGCGAGGATGGCATAGTGCTTATCAGTCCTGAGAAATGTCGCGCATGGCGCATGTGTGTGTCAGGATGTCCATACAAGAAAGTCTACTATAACTGGGCCACAGGTAAGTCAGAAAAGTGCATTCTATGTTATCCACGTTTAGAGAGCGGGCATGCCCCAGCATGTTTCCACGTTTGCGTAGGACGCGTCCGCTTTCTAGGCATATTGCTCTATGACGCAGACAGAATACAAGAGACTGCATCTGTAAATGATACCGACCTTGTGGAGGCACAAAGGGCAATAATACAGGATCCTTTTGATTTTCAAGTTATAGCTGCCGCAAAAGCTAATGGTATATCAGATGCCATGATCGATTCTGCCCAGAAATCCCCTGTTTACAAGTTTGTAAAGCAATGGAAAATAGCTCTTCCACTTTCTCCGCAGTTCCGTACACTGCCCATGCTTTTTTATGTGCCACCGCTTTTGCCAGTGCTGGCGACGATGAAAAACGGACACTATGAAGTTGCTGGCGCTGGTGAAAAAGGTATGATTCCCCTGTTAACTTCACTTGAACAGGCAAGAATACCCCTGAGCTACATGGCCGGCCTTTTTGCTGCAGGAAATAAAAAGATTGTTGAAGAAGTATACCGAAAACTCATTGCAGTCCGAATATATATGCGTGCTAAAAGTGTGATGGATATTCCAGCCTCTGAGGTACAGCAGGCCCTTGTTTCGGGTGGTACCACGGAAGAGGAGGCTTTAGCAATCTTTCAACTGACATCAAGGTCAACTTTTGAAGAACATTTTGTAATCCCGCCTTTGGCAAGGGAAATGAATATCGAGACAACCGTTGATCCAGACACTCATAAGCAGGATGCAGGTTTCGGATTTCGAAAAATCATTAAGAGGAGAGGGTGAATTATGGAACGGATCATCAGTCTCTTCGCTGATATACTGGAATACCCGCAGTCAAACCTGCTCAAAGTGGTACAGGAGTGTCAAAGTGAGACTATAACAACGAACCCTGAGGCGGGGGCTATGCTTGGTGAATTCAGAGGCTTTGTTGAAGGAACGCCTCTGAATCGGCTGCAAGAGATATATTCCTCAACTTTTGACCTGAACGCAACATCTTGCCTTTACGCTGGACACTACCTTTTTGGGGAGAGCTATGAACGCAGCATGTTTTTGATCGGGCTAAAAGAGCATTATAATGCGTGTGGCTTCACTGCAGAAAACGAACTACCAGATCATCTGACCGTGCTGCTACGCTTCATAGCCGTGTGTGATAAAGTAGATGTGCGAGATGAGATTATAAGCGAAGCTTTGCTCCCTGCGCTCACGCTAATGACAGGAGGAAAAGGTTCTGAAAACGAGTCACAAAGCCAGTACTTTATTGCGCTTAAAGCTCTTGAGGCGGCGCTCAGGCAATATAAAAAGGAGGCTTAACAATGCTTGATTTTGTGCTGTTTGGGATATTTCCATATGTGGCTATCATTTTAGCTTTTGCTGTGGGGATATACAGATACTTCAACGATCGAATCTCTTACTCAAGTTTTTCTTCCCAGTTCCTTGAAAAAAATACCCTGTTCTGGGGATCTGTGCCATGGCATTATGGCATCCTGGCTATTCTGCTTGCCCATCTGCTGGCATTGATTTTTCCTTCAGCCTGGATGATCGTGCCTGATCACCTCTATGTGCTGGAAGTCAGCGGTCTTGCACTGGCCTTATTCACCCTTGTAGGACTGGGTTTTCTCCTGCTACGGCGTCTTGACAACGCCCGCGTATTCAGAGTAACCTCGGTCATGGATTGGATTCTGGTGGCTACCCTTCTGGTTCAGGTTGATATGGGTTTCATGGTTGCCCTGTTCTATAGATGGGGCTCACAGTGGTACCTGTACACCGCTGTTCCTTACCTTGTCTCCTTGCTTTCATTCGACCCGCAGATTCAATACATTGTCACACTGCCGTGGCTGGTCAAGCTTCATATCATAGGTGGATTCGTTATAATTGCGCTCTTTCCTTTTACCCGGCTGATGCACCTGGTGACATTTCCGTTCTCTTATCTATGGCGACCCTACCAGGTTGTAATCTGGAATCGATCACGACAAAGCAAGAGGTCGAAATAGGCCAAACGGGAGAAGAGTCTTGGCATCAAAATTGAAAGAAAACATGCTAACTGGAGTGCGCGAGCTTTACCCTGGTTATTTTGCACTGGTCATGGCAACAGGCATTGTTTCTATCGCCTCATTTATGCTTGGAATGGCCTATTTAGCTTGGCCGCTGTTTTTAATAAACAAAGCAGCGTATGTGATTTTGTGGCTTCTCACTTTGATCCGACTGCTCAGGTACTTTCCTGACTTTATTGATGATTTAATAGATCATGTTCGTGGGCCGGGGTTTTTTACAGTGGTTGCAGGGACGTGCGTGCTCGGAAGTCAGTATGTGATCATTTCGGGGGATTACACCACTGCGATATATCTCTGGTTTACAGGAATTCTCTTGTGGTTCATCCATGTATATACATTCTTCACGGCCATGGTAATACATGAACCAAAACCGGATCTGGAAACAGGAATCCATGGAGGTTGGCTCATCTCGGTCGTGGCGACCCAGTCAGTTTCTGTCCTTGGCACGCTGGTTGTCTCCAGTTTTCCGGCCGGGCAGGAGACCATTCTTTTTTTCACGCTTTTCATGTATCTGTTTGGCGCCATGTTGTACCTACTGATCATCTCTCTGATCTTCTACCGACTTATATTCTTCCGTCCTCTTCCTAAAGCCTTTACTGCTCTCTACTGGGTCAACATGGGAGCTGCAGCGATTACAACGCTTGCAGGAGCCAGACTCATCCAGAACACCCATCATTGGGCTTTCCTTCAAGAAATTCTTCCATTTCTTAAAGGATTTACCCTGTTCTTCTGGGCAACTGCCACATGGTGGATACCTTTGCTCTTAATTCTGGGTGCTTGGCGCCACATTTATAAACGATTTCCACTGGGATATGATCCACAGTACTGGAGCATTGTTTTCCCATTTGGTATGTACACCACCAGCACTCTCGTATTTGCACAAGCTACAGGATTGAGTCCATTTTATCTAATTTCCCGCTATTTCATTTATGCTGCTCTTGTTGCGTGGTTTGTCATCTTTATCGGGATGATTCGTAGCATTGTGAACAGGTTAGTCATGGCACAAGATTTATAATGTATAATAATGTAAGATACTTTTCAATCAAAGGAGGAACATAAATGGTAAACAAAGTTAAACCGGCCGAGGGCTGGCCTGTCATCAAAGGAGAATATGAAGTTGGAAACCCTGAAAATCCTGTAGCAGTAAGTACATGCGGGTCGCACGTCAAAGGCGCTTCACAACTGACAGCCGGTGCTGCTATTACAGGTCCGCAGAAAACAGAAAATCTCGGAATAGAAAAAATAGTAGCCAATGTTATCTCTAATCCCAACATACGCTTCCTGCTTGTTACAGGAGCAGAAGTCAAAGGGCATATATCGGGTGAAGCAATGGTAATGTTTCATAAGAATGGTATCAGAGATAATAGGGTCGTTGGCGCGACAGGAGCTATACCCTACATTGAAAATCTACCTGATGAGGCTGTAAAGAGATTCCAGACACAGGTGGTTGAGGTTGTGAACATGATCGGCATCGAGGATGAAGATGCTATAGTCGCCAAGGTAAAAGAGCTTGCTGCAAAAGATCCGGGGGCCCTTTCAACAGAGCCTGCGATCATCCCGGAGCTTGAGACTGAAGAGGATGCCGAAGAAGATGTTGAAATAGCTGTCCATATTCCCCGGCGTACCAGACCTGCAATCCTGGCATGCTGACTTGGCAATTTATGCTGACGAATCCGTTCAAGGGTCTTTTAGAGTCCAGTATGAAGATTACATCCCATCAAATTTATCCAAAAGTCGTGTGAGAAATAGATGAGTCTGATAATCGCATTTGTTGGGGGAACAGAAGCTGCTATTGTCGCAGACATGCGGGAAATTACTTTTCAAGGGGATAAAGTCCTCAGGGAGAGACTTGAAAGAAAGCTATACAGGGGAGCCATCGCTACAGATATTGAACTTGAAAAAATGGCAGAAGAGATCGGGGTTAAAATAAAGATCAGGGATAATAAGATCAAGGTAATGCAGCGATATGGGGCTCTTGTGGGGGAGGTTGTCTCGGTCGAAGATGGATTTGTGCGAAAAAGGAGGTTGTATGCCACGGCTGGAAGTTATATGATTGCAGAGACCAGAGACTCTGAAGTTAAAGTGACTAATAAGGGTGGTAGTGCGTTCATAGTGCTGGGGAACAATATAACGAAAGAAATAGCTAATAAATGCATTAGAGAAAACTGGAAAAATGGAGGCTTTCACGAAGCAATAAAGGTGTTGATACTATCTATGGAGGCCGCAGCTAAGGTATCAGCATCAGTGAGTAAAAAATTCATTATAATACAGACGTCTTCAAATGTTAATCTTTCTGAAGTTATAGAACAGGATAAAATAGGCAGAAAAAATCTTCCATGGTGTTCGTCGGTGTATGCCTTTGGAGGATATGATTAAATTATACAATTTATGAACAATAATTCTACGATTTTTAATCATTATTAGACAATTTAGCATAGTTATATATACAATTACATTCAATTATTGTTCGCTCCAAAGTCGCATAATGGAGGTGAGATAAAATGGTTGGACTTGAAAGCACAATGGATACAGCTGAAAAGGCAAAGGATATCAAAAAGCCAGAGGTCTCCGAGGCTGAAAGAGAGAGGCAGAAAAAATTTCTCGAACAATTAAAAAGCCACAGATAATCGAAGGACAGAAACATCAATATACGTTGAATAACAACTATCGAAGTTAGTCAGTAGTTATAAAGAATAACTTACATGTTCGTATATCTACTGACTATATTTATTAGACAATTCATCATATTAAAAATACAATTAGAAAATTTATGGGTGATAAACAAATTTCCACAAAAAACGAAAAAAAGCCAGTTGAGTACTTTACTCAATCCGAAATAGATTCATTAATAGATTACTTGGATAAATTTACCGTTCCAACACTATGTAAAGCATTTCTTCAGGACAGGGACAAACTATTAATTCTATTTTTATGGAGTACTGGACTACGGATCTCCGACGCGCTGGGCATAAGATTAGATAATATAGATTTTAAAAAAGAATCGCTAACCTTTAAGATCAGACGGCAATCGCAAAAAGTAGATCATACAATTTCCCTGGATAAGGCATTGCTTTTTGAAATTTTTAAGTATCGGGATACCTGGCGGATAACAAATCTGCTGTTCGATATGTCGCGGGATAATTTTGATAAGAGGCTGAAGGGCTATTGCGACGCTATAGGCATAAAACCCAGGAGTTCCCAGAAGCTCCGCAAAGGCATGGCTATGAAATTGCTCGGTAAAGTCCCGATTGAGGTCATATCATATCGTTTGGGTCATTCAAGTACCCAGACGGCAGATGAAAGCCACTCAAAAGTTACTCCGGAGATCGAAAAAAGGTTTTTGAAAGATATCAAATAATCCGATTGGAGGAGAAATGATAACTAAACAGGAATTGATAGAAGAATTGAAGGTAAAAGAACCGCGTAAAATAAGGAAAGAGTTGCAAGAGAAACTCTTAAAAAAATGGAAAAGCGATGGAGAGCCAGTTGAATGCGGCTGTGGGAAAGAGATTCCAGGTCAATCAGAGCACTATAAACAGATTCAAAATAACATGTTTATTGTTGCATGTGGAAAAAGGAGAAAACTTAAAATGCCGGAGCGTTACGATGCAGCGGCAGTTCTCAGGCAATTGGTACCGTGGATTATTTGGGATGAAAAGCCCAAAATCGCTGTAGAGATGTTATAAATCAATGATTAAAGGAGAAGAGCAATATGGCAAAGATCGAAGGAAAATGTAAAGAAGTTATGGATAAAACAGAATGGGTAGCAATAGTAACAAGTGGTGATAATGGTCTGCATGTTGTAGCGACGTGGGGAGACTATATAAGAGCCATTGGTATAAAAGGTGGCGAAGTTGTCATTATTCCTGCCGGGCATTATAATATAACCGAGGAAAATCTCAAAAAGAACAATCGTGTGGAACTGCTGATCGCTTCAAAACAAGTTCAGGGAAACTACGGTCCTGGACAGGGATGCTGCATCTCTGGAAAAGGTGAACTCCAGACCTCAGGAAAATTCGCCGAGATGGCAAAGGAAAAATTTCCGTGGGCAAGAGGAGCGCTTGTTATAAAGGTGAAGGAAGTAAGCACTCAACTCTGAATACTCAGCGTATATGACACAAGATAAAAAACCAAGACTCATAACCGCAGAGGAACTTAAAAGTGGGGGATTCATCCCGCAGCGACAGAAAGACCTGGTCGCAGTGAGATGCAGGGCTCCAGGTGGGCGCTTGACAGCGGCCAAGCTGAGGAAACTGGCTGATGTTGCTGAAAAATATGGTGATGGAACGGTACATCTATCGGCACGTATGTCCCCTGAAATACTGTATATCAACATGAAGGACTTGACCAGCGTGGTCGAAGAGCTTGGAAGTCTCTGGCATTCACCCATAGCCACATGCGGGAGCAGGGTCCGTGTTCCGACTGCGTGCGGCGGTTGCGAGTACAATCCGAGAGGATGGACAGATACTCAAAAATTCGCTACGGAAGTTGATAGACGATATTTTTGTACAAGGACGCATCACAAGTTCAAGATGGCATTTACTGGCTGCGTCATCGACTGCATGCGTACCCGTGAAATGGATCTGGGTTTTCAGGGCATGGTAAAGCCTGAACTGGTAGAAAGTCTGTGCACGGGCTGCAGTCTGTGTATCCACTCCTGCCATTCAGACGCGCTTGAAATGGTAAATGAACTTCCAAAAAGAATATGGGAAATGTGCGTATCCTGTGGGGACTGCATCAACGTATGTCCATCCAGTGCTCTTGTTGCAAAAAATGTGGGGCATGCCGTATATGTGGGAGGAAAACACGGAAGGAACCCACATGCGGCGTATCCAGTTGCTGAATTCGTTCCCGATGAAAAGGTCTTTGATGTGATAGATGGAACCCTCGCCTGGTATAAATCCAGAGGCAAGCCAGGGGAACGCATCGGTTTCACCATTGATAGAATAGGAATCGACGATTACAGAAAACATATGAAAGATATTTTTGGAGAGTATCTTCTTACACAGAAGGATATTGAACAGCCGAAATGGAAAACTATATTCTGGCCCGGAGCTGCGGAAGCATTCCCCAGGTATGGAGATATTTGATTTATGGAACTGAAACTGAAAGAACCAGTTGATAATCTCTGCGATTACACGTATAACTTCACATGGCAGAGTAATATGATCCGTCCCACCGGTATCATTCCTTCTCAAGAAAACACGAGTTTTACATACAAAGAGCTGGTGAATGAATTAAGAAAAGGCAAAGATGTGCGTATTACTGGCAGCGTTGGGAAGAGGCTTGCTTACAGCCTGGGCGCTGACCTCGTGCATTTCGGGGGAAGCGGAGCGCCTGAAAAAGCAGGAAAGATATACATCGATGGAAATGTTTCTTCTGAAATGGGTATGGGTATGGTTTCAGGAGTGATATATGTTAATGTTAAAGGGCTTATAGAAGAACCTCTCGGAAATGTAGTAGAGGTTGTGTCAGATGAGCCAGGTTATCGAAAGTTCCGATCAATAACCGAGATACTCTGTAAAGGGCTGGGAAAAGATGTTCTTGTCTGGAATGATTATGATGAGCGAAAAAGGCATCTTGTGCTGGATGATGGAATGCTTCGCGGGACAGTGGCCGCACGATGTAATTGTGAGGCTCTTGTCATACTAAAGGGAAATGCCTACAACGGCACAGGGCTGTTGATGCAGAAAGGCACGGTTCATGTCTTGGGAGATGCAGGCATGAACACTGGTGCGCATCTTGATGGTGGTGTGGTTATTGTAGAAGGCATGACAGATGAATTCGCTGGCGCATACATGAAAAATGGCACGCTGATTTTAAACGATTCAAAAGGGTTCGTGGGCGCAAATCTGAAAGACGGGGTAATTTTTGCAAAAAAGAAAATCAAAACCGCACCACCGATCGAAGAGCTTGTTATATTGCAGGAAGATGCGAACCTGATAATGAAAAATCTCGGTTTGGGCCATGTTGAGGCAATGAGCTATCGAAAATATGGGATAAAGAAAGAGAGACTTGTGCGAATGCGGGATGGGTCGGTGGTCGTAATGGAAAAAGATGAATGAGTATCTGAAAAATCATATTAGTATTTGTGGTGTTCAATATGGTGACCTTAGATCCTTGCTATCGACTCAATATAATTCAAAATCCGGCGATTAAAAAAATTCAATAACCCGGTCTTCTAACCTTCTTTCATTATTAAGGTTTTGTATTCATTCCAGTCTGGGCTGGCCTCGGTTGAAGATATGGAACTCCCAACCTCAGTCTGTATTATCATATACGGCATTTGGTGATTGCTAGAGTGCGCCCCTCATAATCGAATAAGAGAGGGTGATTACTCGCCTTCGCTAAGAACCCCGTATGAAACTTTCATCGTTACTGCTCAAGCATTTATAATCCTTTTAGATCGGACAGTTTTAACTCCAGTGTTCTACAATTGATTTGTATTTTTCATGAATCATTTTTCTATCAAACTCCCAACACTCCTGAAGCACGTCTTCCTTCTCTTTTTGGCTAAAATAATCCATGCATGGGATAAAAAAATGCTTATCCTCCTTTCTAATGTGTTCCGGATAAAATTCAACCAATTGATTTAAAAGCCCGAGCACTCTATGAAAATCTTCTCCTTGACCTTGAATATCCTTCTCTTTTGCCCTCACTAATTCTTGAGTTAGTTTTCTCCCATATTTATGCTCATCAATCAACTCATTCATAATTTTCTGGTGTTGCTTTGATATCTGCTTTTTGGAAAGATCTCGAAAAAGGATGTTCTCCTCTTTACCATGATGTGTCATATCTGCATATATCTTGATAAAATCGATGGCAACATCAATGAATACTATATCGATCTTTTTTTCAAGTTCTATTTGTTCTATTTCATTACGAACCTGGTTGATCATTCTTTCTATGAGACGGTGTTCAACCATCAATGGATCTATGGGCAACATAATCAAACCCTATTACTGATTTACCATATATATTTGTTGTGATTATTCGGTTCTGTCAAATCTACGTTTGCTAGGATAGACTGTCAAAAATCGTTTGCTGGTAAAATCACAATGAAGAGCTATAAGGCAATGACTTAATGTAGTTTTCCATAAAATCAAAATCTGGCGTGCCATCTGTTTTTGTTGGAAGTTTAATCTGTGTTTTACTCATCCTATCTTGGCTTGCTTTTCTTCCATAATTGTATCGATACTTCTCTGAATTAATCACAGTGGTTAAGAACATCGCATTATATTTATTCAGTTTAAACCTCGGAATTAGTTTCTCCACATGGTCACTTGCTGAGAAGTCTAAAGGTTGATAACTACAGTAACCTATCACTGCACTATCTACTGTCAATATGTTACCGTCATTTGCCTTAAAATCATAAAATCCACCCACACCGTTGTTTGTAGCTTGCGTTGTTACATATGGATATTTCCCCTTACCGTATGATCCCTCCAATGTTCTCAATGGGGTTCTCTTACTTCCTGTAATCTCAAAAAGGTCTGATAGTTTATGATATTTCCATTGTGAAACATCCAACTCGATTTTCGTGCAGATCAGATTTTTATTTGATATTGGTTTGGTTGAACTCATTAGCGATTTAATATATTTTTCCATAAACTCTATATCTGGTTCGCCGTTTTCTTTCACTGGAAGTTTAATGATGCTTTCATTCATCCTTTCTAATTTCCACTTTCTCCCATAATTAAATCGATATTTCTCTTTTCTAATTAATGTGATTAGAAACATTGCAATAAACATATTTAATCTAAAGTTGTTTTTGGGATACAATATATTTACATCATCAAGTGCAAAATATGGTATTGGTTGATAAAACGTTTCTGCAACACTACTACCATTATAATTCACAGTAATTGTATTTTCGGAATGGTTTGGTTTAATATCAATGTATCTATCGACACCATTGTTTGAATCGATTGGTCTTATACATGGTGTTGTTCCCGGTTGCGTGTCTCTATTAATAATTCTTTTTCCTTTTTGAATATAAAATAGTTCATCGTATCTAAAAGGTTTCCATGAGTTTGTATTCACAAAGGAATTGCCATTCATTTTAAATTCATCTCTTGAAATATAACAAACTCTTTGATTGATTTGGCAAAGTCTCTCTCTGTAAGTGTTGAGTAATCAGTTTCCATATATGCTTCAGCACACCACTCGTCTTCAGATTTCACTACATGATTTACGCTAAAACCTGGTATATTTTTGCGATTTAAATAGCTATTCACCCATACGGTCTTAATACCATCCCATTTTTTATCCAAGTCAATTCTACCTTGATTTTTTTTCTTCACAAATCCATCATCTTTCCAATATCCAAAATAGGTTTCCTTATTCGGTGGGTGTGGCTTCTTTGCTGTTATAACAAGAATTGCAGTTACTACATTCACATCTGAATCAAAAAACAACTCGTTTGGCATTGACATTACTGCTTCTAACGTATGGTTTTTGAGTAAGTTTATTTTATCCTCTAATCCTTCTCCAGATGTAGATAGAACCCGCTCCATTGGGATAATTGCGACACAAGTTCCACCACTTTGTAGGGACTCTAAATTATTCAAGATGAATTTAATTTCCGATGGGTCACCGTCAACAGATTTGTAAGGTGGGTTGAGCATGCCAATATTTGGTTGAAACATGGACATCTTTGTCATTGTCTCTTTATTAAAACAATCTCCCTGCATTAAATTTGTTTTCCCATCGTCATGAAGATACATATTACAGCATGCCAGTGCGTATATGTGTGTCGCTTGTTCAACGCCAATAAGTTGTTTATTTTTTATATCGTTTTCTTTTTGCTTGTCACCTTTTGCATCATCCATCATAATTCGCATACCACTGATTAGAAACCCACTTGTTCCGGTACAATTATCAAGGAGAATACTATTCTTATTTACCAATGCCAAACAACAAAAAAGGTCTGTGATGTGTGGTGGGGTTAGAACGATGCCGAACGCCTTATCTTTATTCGCATACCTTAAAAAAGCTATATATAACTCACTCAGGACATCATAATATTTATTTTTTGCAATAAATGGTTTAATATTGTCCTCGATTGATTTTATAATTGTAAATAATACCTCCCGTTTTTGGGATAATGTAGCATGGTTTTCTATAAAACCAAACTCACTTATTATGATTTGTATTTTTTTCTCATCAAGTTTACCCTTCAATTGGTTTTTAATAGACTCAATTAAAAACCGAGCAAGTTCAACTGGTTCTGTCTGTTCTCGATATGCACTTCTAAACGCCTTATTATCCAAGGCAATCAATATACCACTTAATAATAATAGTCGTTTGTCCTCACCAACCTTATCTTTATGAAGGTTATTATTAAGTTCTATAATATATTTTTTGATACTATCAACCGTGTGGATTGTTTTTTCTTGGCTTTCTTTATAATCATTCAGATAATTTTCCAACGATAGGAGTCTATCGCCGAATACACTGTTGGCTTTGCTTTCGTTCTTTAATTGTAAATAATGAGATACCTTCAATTCTTTTTCAGTTTCTCCACTTACTGCTATTGCCAAAACATCATATTCTTTAGATAAATATGAAGAATAAAGCAATACGCCATCAACAGCGTATTCATCGTACTTATCATGGTTCTTGCTTTCATGTTTCATCACACTTGCCTTGCATTCAACGACTATTATGTAGTCTGGTCTTTCTTTTTGGAACGTGATTATAAATTCTGGTTTTCCTCCACCCATTCCAGACTTTGATGCAATTTTTAATATTTTATCTACACGTGGGATGCTAGACTTTTGTTTTTCAAGAAGAATATCATTATATTTTTCATCGTTTTTAAAATGGTCGTTTACAATATCTTCTGTATTTCGTTCATTCATGTCCTCAGCCACCAAAAAATTCTATTGCTTTCTTCTTTTCTGTTCACATAACTCTTTTCATGCAACGCTAAGAGATTATCCTTTGCGGTCTGCCAAGCGATACCCAATTTCTCCGAGACTTGCCTTGTTGTTAATGGTCTCCGAGCCACATAAAGAAGATTGATTATTCGCGTTTCGTTTGATGTGAATTTGCTAATCACCTTTTTCACTCCGTACGTACGTTATTTCAATCTTCTCTTGCTGATTTGTTTTGGGAGATGGAAGTTCAACTCTGATCTTGATTCTATCTCCTTTTTTAACACCTATCGCTTTAGCAATATCTTTTGGAAATCTAACCAAAAACTGCTTACCATCAAAACTGATACTCATTTCCTTTTCTGTTACGTCAGATGCAGGTTCAATAACATCCTGTAATTCTTTCGGTAAATTATCATAATCTAATCGTACATTTGAGTCATTCATATCTACTACTAATATGTACGATTTACTATATAAACTTAACATTTCGTACGATTGATAGAAAGAGTTATATAATTTGAAGTCCTTTAGTAAATCGTACGATTTATTAAGAGATGATTAAAATGGAAACTAATACAATATATCCACAAGTTATAGGAACAAGAGAAGACAGGGGAAGGGCAATAGCTGAAAAAGATAGACAGATCATGCGAATGAATGACCATTCTTATAAAGTAAAATCACAGTCCAGTGATATTCTTTATGACATAACACAAACTGAGACTGGTTGGAAATGTAATTGTCCTGACCATGAAACAAGAGGTGTGAAGTGTAAACACATTTTCGCTGTGGAGTTAGTCTTTAACTTGAGAGAACAAGTAAAAAAAAATGTAATCCACCCACTTGAAATTACTGATTGTATCTATTGCCATTCGACCAATATTAAGAAATTCGGGGTTCGGCATAACAAACACCATGATGTTCAGAAATATCAATGCAGAGATTGTAAACAGTATTTTTCATTCAATATTGGTTTTGAGAGATTAAAACACAATCCTCAAGCAGTAACAACAGCTATGCAATTATATTTTAGTGGTGAATCACTCAGAAATACAAAAAATTCACTGAAATTGATTGGAGTTCAGGTATCACACCAGACAATTTTCAATTGGATTGAAAAATACACCAATCTCATGAAACAGTATGTCGATAAACTAAAACCAAATGTTGGCAGTACATGGAGAGCGGATGAAGTGTTCATAAAATTCAGCGGTGATACAAAATATCTATTCGCTTTGATGGATGATGAAACAAAATATTGGATTGCTCAGGAAGTCGCTGAAACAAAGTTTAAGCACGATGCCAGAAGCCTACTCCACGAAGGAAAAGAAATTGCCGGAAAAAGACCCAATGTGCTCATTACTGATGGATTGCCAGCTTACCATGATGCCTTCAATAAGGAGTTTTATACAAACACATGCCCTCAATCCAAGCATATCAACGCTATAAAACTGGATGGGGATATGAACAACAATACAATGGAAAGATCAAATGGGGAAGTAAGGGATAGAGAAAAAGTGATGAGAGGTTTAAAGGTAAAAGATACTCCGATTCTTCCAGGATACCAAATATTTCATAATTACATAAGACCACATCAGACATTAAAGGGAAAGACACCAGCGGAAGCTTGTGGTATTCAGGTTGAGGGCGATAATAAGTGGATAACGCTAATCCAGAATGCAACCTTCGATTCAGCGAATAGAAAAAATAACGGTGCTAACTAATTCTTGTTTTTTTTCTTTTTTATCGAATAATTTTCGTTTCTCTCTGAATAAATAAATTACCCAAAGAATAATTTGCATCGCAATAGTTAACTTAATTATAATTTCTGAGTAGAAGATACCTATATCTCCAGTAGGTGCTTTTAAAACATTTATATACATTGAAGCACTCATTAATAAAATTCCTAACAATAAAAAAGAAGTTGTTTTCTTTTTAAAAGCTTCTCCAAAATGTTTATACTCTTCAATTGCTTCAGACATAAACTTAATATTCTACGGTGTTAAATATATATCTTTTGATGATAATATCATGATGATATTATTTTTGGAAAAACCAGCAAACGAATTTTGACAGCATCCCTCAGCAAACGTAGATTTGACAGAACCTGATTATTCCAGTAAAATCTGAGATTTTTGCACAGGAGATAGCTGTAAAGAAATAAGAATCTCGTAAACGATTTTATTCATATCATATCCATTATGTTTAAGATGTTCACTATTGCGGGGAAAAAATTGAACTGTGCAGTAAAGATAATATGAGACTGTCGGATAAGTCCTGTTTTTTGGGTTTTAGAAATAATAGTCCAAACTCGATGTGCCAATGCATATCGGTTTACTTGGATTAATATCTTAGAATGTTCCAATTTTGGTACTTTTCCGACAATCTCAATATAAAAGAATTATTTCAGGAAACCAGGAATAAGTTAGAAAATATATGGGAGGAAAAAGAGAAACAGAACAAAGCGCGCGAAACTGAGAACAAATAGAATAACACGAACAAACAAAAAAATAAATAGTTTTAAGACAAAAGATAATTAATATGAATGTGAGGAATTTATGGTAGACAAAATAACCAAAGATAACAAATTAAACGATGTAATAACAAAATATCCAGCCACCAGGGATGTATTTATCAAACACGGAATGCCAAAATATGTGGGACGATTGCCATCCGAAAATCTGGAATTTTTCTGCAGGATGCACAGGGTGGATATTAATCAATTGCTTGACGAATTGAATAAGGCAGCAGAGACGGCATAAATATAAAATTTTCAGCGAAGGGAAAACATGGAAATACCGCTTAAGTTTGCCTGGGCAAGCCTGGTTTATTTGCTCATAGGCAGCACCATGGGATTCATAATGGTTTTAAACTCATCACCACTTACACCCGCCCACGCTCATGTGCTTCTCATAGGCTTCGTTTCAATGATGATATTTGGTGTGGGGTACCATCTTCTACCGGTATTCGCAGGCACTGACCTGTACAGCCTCGGCCTCGCCGAGATACAATTCTGGCTTCAGAACATAGGGCTCATTGGCCTTGCTTTCACCATGCCCTACAGGTATGCAAGTAACAGCTATCTGCTCGGGACAGAGGTATTTGGTTCGATATCGCTTCTGGCAATTTACATCTTTGTTTATAATGTGGCGCGTTCGATCATACCGCCAAAAGAAATAAAGAAAAGTTAAGACTTTTCTTCAACCTTTCTCAAAATCATTAAAAAATGTTGCTTGCCTACTGCTGGCAAAGGCGCTAAAATGATATAAAGACCGAAAGCCAGGGCAAATATCGTATCAAGGGTTGCTTTCTGTTCATCTTCGAACAATTTCTCGGACGGTAGTTACGACAGTGATTCCTTCCTTATTTTCAATTGGGCTCATGTTAATCTCAACCGGGAACTCGCTCCCATCTTTATTCTTTGCAAGTGAACCAAAGTGAAGCGCTCAGGTATCAGCATATCATACGGTTTACCAAGGAGCTCTTTTCGTTTGTAACCAAATATTTTTTCAGTCTGTGCGTTCACAAGAAGGATATTGAATTTGCTATCTATTATCACGATGGCATCTGGTAACGATTCTATAAATCTCTGGAAATTTTTCTCAGCCCGCTTGCGCTCTGTTATATCGCGGACAAGGGCCATCACGACGGTTCCTTTTTCGGTTCCAAGTGGTCCGAGAGCTATATATACGGGAATTTCGCTTCCATCCTTTCTTATAGCATATAATTCCAATTGGGTGCCCAGAAAGCGGATAATTGGTTTGGACATATAATTATTGCGCTGCTCCACATGCAGCTTTCTGAAGCGTTCTGGTACAAAGGATCTCAACGGGTTTACCGAATACCTCATCCGTGCTATAACCAAACATCTTCTCAGCTTGCTTGTTGATCTGTACAATGTCCCCGCCGCGGTTTACAACTACAATAGCGTCAGGTGCAAACTGGAAAAGACCTTCAAACATTGGTTTGGTTTTAAAAGATTCTGCTAGTTCATTTAATTCACTTATGAGTTGCTCTATTGTCTTACTTTCATCTCCCATATTGGAACCCCCCAGAATAGTTGCAAATAACTTAACAGACCTGAGGTATCGGTTTTGTCATATTTTAATACTCATTCAAGACCAAATAATTATCGATTAGGATTTTAATGGAGCATCTGCTTTTAGAAGTTCCTAAATATAAACCATAAGAGTGGATCAAGTGACCATAGCTAAATCCAGTATTCAGGATATTTTCTGTCTTTTGAGAGGTTATTCACCAAAAGGGCAACGATTAGAAGAATAAAAGCACCAAGACCGGCAGGCATGAAAGCATAGAGATAACCCAGCCTGTGTATATTATCACCACTGATTACAGCAATCAATGAGGTTGCACCTGCCGGAGGATGGAGAGTTTTTGTTATGAGCATTGCTGAAATTGCGAGTGATACGGCAAGTGCAGAGGCAATCCAGATGGTCTTGCCGAATGATTGATAGCATGCTACACCTATAAGGCCTGATATTATGTGTCCTCCAATAAGATTTCTGGGCTGGGCAAGAGGACTTTTGATTGCACCAAAAACAAGGACTGCCGAAGCACCGAATGAGCCTATGATTAGAGTCAAGTCTCTCGGTTCAAAGTATTGCGAGGAGAGATACCCAATTATACTGATGCCAATAACAGAACCAAGCCATGACCAGAATACCTCACTAAATCCAACTCCGGGTGGACTTCTGGTGCTGCCCCTCATTTTCGAAAAATATTCTTTCATTGTTTCCTCATAAACCGGATTATGTTTGCCCTTGAGATTATTCCAATGAGCTTATTCTCCTCATCAACTACAGGGAGCCTTTTGATTCTTTTTTCATCCAGAATCCTCGCTACTTCCCTGATATCAGCCTCAGGTTTTATTGTTATTGCCGGTGAGGTCATTACATCAGCAACAGTTTCACAATTTTTGCGTCTTGGAATCGGCTCTCCAAGTATATGCATTAGAATATCCTTGAATGTATGATCGCTCTTTATGCCAGCCATGCAAAGAATGTCAGCTTCTGTGACAATACCGATCACATGATTTTCCTCATCAATCACAGGCATTCCGCTGATCTTATTTTCTGAAAGGAGCCCTGCAGCCTCATGGAGACCTGCATTTTTTTTAATAGTTATAACGTCTTTAGTCATCACATCGCTGACAGGAATCTTAAGTGCAATTCTTTCTTTTGCATGCTTCAGTGCAATTTTAAAAATTATCTTGAGGTCTTCCTCAGTAATGTCCACGTATTGATGCAGTTCCTTCAAAGCCGCTTGAAGGTCTTCACTTTCAAGTTCCAGTTCCTGCATAATACTCACAACTCCAGTATGCGTCTCATATTTTCCCCCATAATAAGCTTTTTTTCATTCTCGGATATATTGAGCGATTTTATTTTTGTAAGTTCCGATTCCATACTGATATATGGGGAGTCTGATCCCATGATTATTCTTTCAGCACCGAGATCCTCAACCGCTTCCTGGATAATCTCTTTTCGTGGCATGCCTGTTGTCTGAAGATAGATATTTTGGTGGTGTAAAGCCACTCGGAGAAAATCTCCTAACATGTGTGCCATGATTATCTTTGCGTCAGGGAATAAATCTGCCAGTTCTCCAAATTGTTCTGGTGGCGATTCCTTTTTACCTGAATCAAAGATGATAGGAATGTTGAGCCTGTCTGCATTTTTGATAATGTCTTTTAGATTCTCGCTTCTGAGCGAGAACTTCTGGCTTGAGGGATGAAGCTTTAGACCAACAAGCCCAATCTCAACATCACGTTTTAGCTCTTCGACTGCTTTTTTCCCAAAGTTGGGGTCAAGCCGTGCAAAGCCTATGAGCCTGTCCGGATATTTATTGATAGCCTCTGCCGTCCTTTTGTTCGCCATGGAAAAAGATATTCCAGGATTTATCTCGTTGAACGGAAATATCACTGCCTTATCTATACCTAGCCGGTCCATTTCAGTCACTATTTCCTCGGCAGATTGCCTCTTTCCATCACCCCTATCCGGACCACCTACATGGTTGTGTGCATCTATTATCAATCCCATATTATTTCTTTGTCTCCTTTTTATCTTCTCCGTCTAAGCAGACTATTGATGCAAAATCCATCAGTGCCACGCTGTGATTGCTTCAAATCCCGACACTGGTTTTGCTACTGTTCCTTCTGTGCTTCCACTATTCCTGAGAAACCCATGAAAATCAGGGTTACTGCAGCTAACCCAATCAATCTTTTATTCAACTCTTAATCTCCTATCATGTTATTTTTGAATGTTTTCAATCACATGTTCTTGATATTTTTAACAGATAAATCTAACTGCTATAACATATAGATTGAATTAGCTATTTTTATTATAGTTTATAGTGGTTAAGTTTATTCGTGAGCGGTGAGTTAAAATTAATTGAATGCTCAACACCAAAAATAATACGATTAACCAAATAAAATCATAAAAATATAGAAGGAAATGGAGGATAAAAAATGGTTCAAGCTAAAATAGCCAAGAATAAACCCATACAGATAAGAATATTCCCGGCTCGATTGTTACAACCGGAAACTGTTGAAAAAACCTTAAACGAGATTGATCATGTCAAAGGTGTGATCAGAATGCTCATTAATGGAAAAAGCCTTCCCAAAAAAGTCATGTGTGGACCCGGGACTGGCACAGATGTAAACCATCCTGAAAGAAAAATAATTCATGTCGGAGATTGTGCTTTCGAATTGCACATAATGGTCGGAGAGATTTTAGTCGAAGTTGATGATGAACGTGCAATGGATAGCGTCAAAAAGGCATGTGAACGGGTGCTTCCTTTTTCCTTTGAATTCAAACAAGGGAACTATATGAAGAGGAAACCAACTCTTACTGATTACGGCAAATATGGATTCAAAAGCAAGACTGATGAGAGAATCAATGTTGAAGACGAACGACTACTTGGCCTTATAGATCCAAATGCAAAAGCAGAGGATACTTTTTGTATGATCTCTACTGAACAGGAAAAATAAAGAACACAAATTGATTGACATTGTATCCTCATGAATTCAAGTATTAATTGAGGATGAAATTCTATCGAAATTTATGAACATTTAACCAGAAGTAACGATGGTGGATACGAAATGAGTAACGTACAATCTTGTTATCAGTGCGGCAAATGCACATCCATATGCCCAATGCGCCGGGTTTCGAAGACCTCACCACGCAGTTCAATATATAATGCCAGTGTGTATGGGCTTGAAACGAAAGACATCTGGACATGCCTGACATGCGGCCTCTGTCCGATCGAATGCCCGCAGCAGGTGGATTTCCTTGGCTTTATACGTGAAGAGAGGAATGGGAAACAGCCTCTGGATATTGCTCATCTTGGTGTTTTTACGGAAATGGCGGAATTGAGCTCAAAACTGAACAGGAACATTCCCGATAAAACATCAGACTCGAAATATGGATTCTTTCCAGGATGTGTGGACTCACTCGACCTGTTCCTTCACGATGTAAAAACCAATTTCGGGGAAATTACCACATCGTCACTCAAGCTTCTTGATAAACTGGGTATAAAACCGCAGGTCATGAACATGAAATGCTGCGGTCATGATGTTCTATGGCAAGGGAAAAAAGATGTTTTCGATAGGTTAAAGAATTATAATAAGAAATCTATCAAAGAAAGCGGCATTGATACCCTTGTCACAAGCTGCGCAGAATGTTACCGCACATTTTCGAAGGATTATGACATCGGAATAAAAGTCGTTCATACATCGCAACTCTATGATAAGCTTGGAATGAAGATCAATAAGCAAGTTACCTACCATGACCCATGCAGGCTTGGCAGGCACATGGGTGTATATGACGCACCGCGAAATGCACTCACTGCAAATGGCGTGATCATAAAAGAGATGGAGCATTCAAAACAAAATGCCCTGTGCTGCGGGGTAAGTAATTTCATGAACTGCAACGAGCAGACAAAGGCGCTTCGCATTGCACGCATGAACGAAGCAGAAGCTACAGGCGCAAAGACCCTGATCACAACATGTTCAAAATGCCTTGCGCATTTTAATTGCCTTAAAACTGAAAAAGATGCAACAAAGAAGTATGATCTTGATATTGTGGACTTAAGCGTATTCCTTGCGCGGCAGCTGGAGGCGGGAAAATGATAAAATCAACTGATCTTGACCCGGATTTTAAATATGAAATATCCAGAGAACCGGGCGGCGAGAATATTAAAAAATGTTTCAACTGCACGGGCTGTACTGTTGGATGTCCGGTCACCGAAATCGATAAAACCTACAACCCGCGAATGATACTTAGAAAAGCCATCCTTGGCATGAGAAAAGAAGTGCTTTCTGATGAGTCACTCTGGCTTTGCGCTTCATGCTATATCTGCTATGAACGATGCCCGCAGGATGTAAAAATAACAGAAGTCATTGGAGCTATACGCGCGATCGCACAGCGCGAGGCAAAAGCCGGCAAGATCAAGCTCACTAATCACAAACCGCTTTTTGATCATCTTTTCATTGACTCGGTCAAGAAGAACGGAAAATGGTATGAAGCAGGTGTGAGCGGCACATTCATGCTAAAGACAAAAGGTATAGGTGGAGCGATCGGTTATGCTCCAATGGGTCTTGAATTGTGGAAAAAAGGGAAATTAAGCATCCTGCCGCATACGATAAAAGGAAAAGGCGAGATCAAGCGCATATTTGAGGGAGTGGAAAAATGAAGCTTGCTTATTATCCTGGATGTACGCTCCACGGAACAGCCCGCGAATACGATGCATCCACAAAAGCAATATGCAAAGCGGCTGGCATTGAGCTTACAGAAATCGATGACTGGAACTGCTGCGGAGCGCTTGAGGCGATTTTTGACAAGGAACTCTCCATGGGCTTATCTGCCCGAAATAATTTCAAGGCTCAAAAAACAGGTCTTGATCTTGTCATCCCATGCAGCATTTGCTCGCATAATCTTTCAAGAGCTGATAAAGCCATGAAAACGGATAGCGGTTTCAGGGAAAAGATCGAAAAAGCGCTCGGTGAAAAATATACTGGTGTAAATATAAAACATCTTCTGGATGTCGTTGTAAATGACATGGGAACAGAAACCATTGCCACGAAATTCAAAAAGTCCCTGAATGGCATAAAAGCAGTCCCATATTACGGCTGCCTTCTTATACGTCCATCAGAGATATGTAAATTCGATAATCCTGAAAATCCCACATCCCTTGATGATATTATTAAGGCGACAGGTGCCGAATGTCTGCCTTTTATCCAGAAAACGAAATGTTGCGGCGGCAATCTTCTGATGAGCAAACAGGATTATGCATTCATTCTCACGAAGAAATTGTTCGACGAAGCAAAAGCCAGAGGTGCTAACTGTATAGTGGTTGCATGCCCAATGTGCCACATGCTGCTTGACGGGCAGCAGGGAATGATCGAAAAAGCCCATAACACGGTGATCGATATGCCAGTGCTTTATTTTACCCAGCTTATCGGACTTGCGATGGGTCTGGGCGAAAAAGAACTTGAACTGGATAAGAACATGGTTTCAGCTTCAAAACTTATTGCATCCATCGGAAAAGAAAAACCAGCTGAGAAAAAGGTAGAGGCAAAAATAGCAACAGCAGTTGAAGCGGAGGCAGCACAATGAAAGGCTCAGTAGCGGTAGTTGGCGGTGGAATAGCGGGAATACAGGCAGCACTTGACCTTGCTGACAGCGGTTTTAAAACTTATCTTATTGAATCAAGACCAAGCATTGGCGGCGTAATGTCCCAGCTTGACAAGACATTCCCTACGAATGATTGCGCCATGTGCATCCTTTCCCCGAAACTTGTGGAGACCGCGCGCCATCCCAATATAGAATTACTCGCATACAGCGATGTCAAGTCCATAACTGGCACAGCCGGTGATTTCAAAGTAAAAGTCGTTAATAAAGCCCGATATGTCGATGAGACAAAATGCACAGGATGCGGATCATGCACTGAAAAATGCCCGTCTAAAGTAGCCGATGAATATAATGCAGGCATGTCAAAGCGTAAATCCATTTATATCCCATTCGCGCAGGCTATACCAAGGGTTGCGACGATCGATGCCGCACATTGCATTTACCTCACAAAAGGCAAATGCGGAGTATGTAAGAAAGTATGCGGCCCAAAAGCTGTTGATTATGAACAAAAGGATAAAGAAGTGGAACTCGATGTTGGCTCAGTGGTGCTCGCTACAGGTTTTAAGCCGTTTGACCCTTCGATCCTGAAACAATACAGGTTCGATCATCCTGATGTCATAACAGCACTCCAGTTCGAGCGCCTGTTGAGCGCAAGCGGCCCCACGCAGGGTCATGTCACGAAACAAACAGACGGGAAAGTCCCGAAAAATATTGCATTCATCCAGTGCGTTGGTTCACGAAATCCCAGGATCGACAGGAAGCACTGCTCTTCAGTGTGCTGCATGTATGCCACCAAGGAATCCATAATCGCAAAAGAGCATGATCCTGAACTTAATATTACCATTTTCCATATCGATATAAGAGCTTATGGCAAGAATTTCGAGGAATTCTATAACAGGGCGCAGAGGGAATACGGTATTAAGTACATCAACTCCCGCCCGTCTGAAGTAACGGTTGGCATAGATAATTCTCTTTCTTTGAAATATGAAGATTTCAATACGGGAGACCTTATAAAAAAGAATTTTGACATGGTTGTTCTCTCCATCGGGCTTGACCCGGCTGATTCGACCCAAGCTCTTGCAAAGTCCTCAGGAATTGCACTTGATGATTTCGGGAATATTGCCACAAGTATCGAAAATCCTGTGGAGACAAGTGTAGCCGGAATATATGTATGCGGTGTGGCGCAGGGTCCCAAGGATATCCCTGACACCGTAGCACAGGCAAGTGCTGCCGCATCAAAGGCCGCCGCCCTGCTCTCCCCGGAACGCGGGACGCTCATTAAGGAACGAAAATTCCCCGATGAGAAAAAACTCTCGATTGAACCGCGCATAGGCGTATTCGTTTGCCACTGCGGAATAAATATCGGAAGTGTTGTAAATGTCCCCAATGTCGTGGAATATGCAAAGACCCTGCCAGGAGTAGCACATGCCCAGGAAATGCTTTATGCATGTTCTTCTGATTCACAGGTCACGATAAAAGACGCCATCTCAAAGAATGATCTTAATCGCGTGGTAGTGGCATCATGCACGCCGCGTACCCATGAACCTTTATTCCAGAACACATGCCGCGAGGCTGGACTTAATCCTTATCTTTTCGAGCTGGCAAATATCCGCGAGCACTGCTCATGGGTGCATTCAAAAGAGAAAGAGAGGGCCACAGAAAAGGCAAAAGGCATAGTCCAGATGGCTGTGGCAAAATCTGCGCTTTTCCAGCCCCTTTACAAGCAAAAAGTCGATCTCATTAACAAAGCGGTAGTACTTGGCGGTGGTGTAGCCGGCATGACCGCTGCGCTTGATATTGCCAATAATGGCTATCATGTGACGCTGATCGAGAAGGAAAAAGAACTTGGCGGAATGCTTCGTGAAATGATGGAATTATACGATGGCAAAAAACCTGCCGATGTGCTAAAAGAACTGATAGGCAAAGTGAGCGGGAACAAGAATATTAAGATCATAAACGAGGCAAAACTGATCAAGGTCGAAGGTTATCTTGGCAATTTCAAAGGAACTATTCTTGCAGGTGGAAAGGAACTACCAGTTGATTTTGGCGCGGCTGTGGTTGCGACTGGCGCCCTTAACCTTGAGCCTTCGGGATTATTCGAGTATGGAAAAGATCCACGCGTTGTTACGCAGGCGCAACTTGAGAAAATGCTGGGAAAGAGTATCAGCGCTAAAAATGTAACAATGATCCAGTGTGTGGGAGCGCGCAGCAGAGAACGAGAATATTGTGGCCGCACATGCTGCGTTGATGCTGTCAAGAATGCGATAAGGATAAAGAAAGCAAACAGCAGCACAAACGTCTATGTTCTTTACCGTGACATGAGAACATACGGTGTGATGGAGAAGCTCTATGAGACTGCAAGAGACCTTGGCGTTGTTTTCATTAAATACGAACCTGAGAAACTGCCAAAATTGCAAAACGAGTCGGTAATCGTTCATGATGCCATGCTTAACCTGGATATTGAGTTAGCATCAGACCTCATCGTTTTGAGTACACCTCTTGTCGCAGGTGAGAATAAGGAGATCAACGAGCTCTTTAAGATCCCTCTTGATAAGAACAAATTCTTCCTTGAAGCTCATCCCAAATTGCGTCCAGTTGATTTTGCAACGGACGGCGTATTCCTGTGCGGCAGTGCCCAGGCGCCAAAGCTTATCGAGGAAGCAATATCGCAGGCAAGCGCAGCAGCGTCGCGTGCGTGCACGATCCTGTCACGCAAATTCATCGAGACAGAGGGCGCCATATCAGTAGTTAATGAAGCAAAATGCATCGGATGTGGCACATGCGTTACGGTTTGTCCTTATAATGCCCCTTCATTGTATGATGTGACCGTAAAAGTGGAGGAAGTCACATATACTACGAAGAAATCAAAAATAAACGCAGCTTCATGCAAGGGCTGCGGTTCATGTGCTGCTGCTTGTCCTGCTGGCGCTATAACCGCTCTGCATTTCTCCTCAAAAGAGATAGGTGAGGCAATAGATGCTTTTGATAAAGGCGTGAAGAGTATTTCGATCGAGAAAAGTGTTGTGGAGGTGACCGTATGAATTCAGGAACAGCTGCTGTTAAGCCCGCACAGGCAGGAAACGGTTGGGAGCCAAATATTCTTGCTTTTTGCTGCAACTGGTGCTCCTATGCTGGGGCAGACCTTGCAGGCGTGAGCAGGTTCCAGTATCCTCCAACTGTTAAGATACTCAGGGTAATGTGTTCAAGCAGGGTTGAACCTGCATTTATTCTGAAAGCGCTAAAAGAAGGAGCTGATGGAGTCCTTATCGCAGGATGCCATATCGGGGACTGCCATTACATAGACGGTAATAAGAATGCAGAGATCAGGATCAATAACACCAAAAAGGCTCTTGTAAAGCTTGGGCTTGATAAGAGGCTCCGGCTTGAGTGGATCTCAGCAAGCGAAGGATTGAGATTTTCAGAAATCATAAAAGATTTTACAGAAGAGATTAAGAAACTCGGAGAAAACCCGGTCAAACATAAGATAGAACCGCAGATTCCGAGTCGCGCCTCGGAAGGGCGCAGACACGTATGCCCCGATGGCATACGTGGATTCCCGCTCCCGAAGGGTAATCGGGACGCAGATGAACGCAGATTTAATGCATCGGCTAACAAGTCAGCGGTTAATGTTCAAGGAAGTGAGTGAAATGAGTGATAATAAAGGTACTGAAAACAAAGGTACTGTTGAAAAAGATATTGAAGAAAAACGGGTCGGTGTGTTCGTATGCGAATGCGGCGTTAATATCGGAGGCGTCGTCAACACAAAAGCGGTAGCGGATTATATTGGAACTTTACATGGCGTTAAGGTTACCTCCGTTAATAAATTTACATGTTCCGATTCAGGGCAGGCTGACATACAGCAGAAGATAAAAGAGCACAACCTCAACCGCGTTGTTGTAGCTGCATGTTCTCCCAAGACGCACGAACCCACTTTCAGGGCCTGTATCGAGCAGATGGGATTGAACCAGTATTTCCTTGAATTCGTAAATATCAGAGACCATTGCTCATGGATCCACATGTGGGAGAAGGAGAAGGCCACTGAGAAGGCAAAAGACCTTGTCAGAATGGGTGTTGAGCGATCAAAGCTGCTTGAACCTCTTCAGGCAAGCGAAGTACCTGTAACTGATAAGGCTCTTGTTATAGGTGCGGGTGTTGCTGGAATGCAGTCAGCGCTTGACCTTGCCGATATGGGTTTCCAGGTTTATCTCGTTGAGAAGGAGCCTTCAATAGGCGGCAGGATGGCGCGCTTTGATAAAGTGTTCCCAACGAACGATTGTTCCATATGCATACTTGGTCCAAAGATGGTGGAAGTAGCAAGGAACAAAAATATTAAGATAATGAGCTATTCAGAAGTGAAAGCTGTGGATGGCTATGTTGGCAATTTCAATGTTAAGATCGAGCATAAACCCAGGTATCTTGATGTCACCAAATGCACGGGCTGTGCCAAGTGCAGTGAGGTCTGCCCGGTCGAAGTGCCATATGACTTTAATGAAGGGCTTGGGACACGAAAAGCCATATTTGTTCCTTTCCCACAGGCTGTCCCTCTTCGCGCCCTTATTGACAAGGAGAATTGCATAAACTGCAAGGCATGTGCAAAAGCGTGCGCAAGCGGAGCAATTAATTATGATATGCAGACAAGTTATACTGATCTGAATGTTGGTGTCATCATAGGAGCGGTGGGCTTTAAGACCTATGACCCTGAACCGCGGCACGATTATGGATACGGGTTATATGACAACATTATTACTGCCATGGAATTTGAGCGACTTCTGAATGCAGCAGGGCCAACTGGCGGCCATGTAGTGCGTCCATCTGATTGCAAAGAACCAATACGCGTAGGATTTGTAAATTGTGTAGGCTCGCGCGATAAAAATACCAACATCTATTGCTCTGGCGTTTGCTGCATGTATACGATAAAGAACGCTCAGCTTCTCAAGGAAAAGCGCCCTGAGACTGACCATACGGTTATGTATATCGATATCAGGACTCCATTTCGGGCATATGAAGAATCATACAACAGGTCGCGAAACCTTGGCGTTAAGTTCCTGCGGGGAAGACCTGTTGAAGTGAAAGAAGACCCTGTTACAAAGAATATCAAAGTAAGGGTTGAGGATACACTTGCAGGTGAAATGCGAAACCTTGAGTTCGATCTCCTGGTGCTGGCTACTGGTATTGTTCCGAATGAAGGGATAGGCCAGATACAGCAATTATTGAAATTATCAAAAGCAGCAGATGGACTGCTCATGGAAGCGCATCCCAAGCTCAAGCCCGTTGATACTACCATAGATGGCGTCTACCTTGCAGGCTGTGCCTCAGGTCCAAAAGATATACCATATGCGGTATCCCAGGGCAGCGCATGCGCAGGACGGGCAACAATTCTTCTTAAGAACAAGAAAGCCATAACAGAAGGCATCACAGCAGTTGTAGAACCTGATGTTTGCGTGGGATGCCAGGTATGCGTACCCATGTGCCCGTTCCAGGCAATAAAGTTTGATGAAAAAGAAAATAAAGCGAACGTAGTCAAAGCATTGTGTAAGGGCTGTGGAACGTGCGTTGCAGCATGCCCGACTGGCGCGCTTGAGCAAAGCCACTTCAAGAATAACCAGCTGCTTGCGCAGATCAAGAACGTGTTTAAGTTCCAGGAGGTGGCAGCATGAGCGCGTTTATTATTCCTGTAGGCCAAGAGACTTCGAATCCGAGTTTACTAAACGTTGCTGACCATATCGAACATATGAAAGCAAATAATAAAGTTTTTTGGAATGTTGGTTTTCCAGGTGCTTCAATGTCAGTAATTCGAAAATCCCCTTGGAAATATGATGATATATCTACAGGATATTTTTATATTTACAAAACCAAAAAGATTTCTTATGAATTTGAAATTGATTATGTTAAACAAATAATGGAACTGGATTTTCCAAACATACAACAATATGTCCCAAAATTTAGATTAAAATTTTTTGAGCCTATATCGTCTAAATACTCGCCAAATGATTATGCCTTTTTACTCAATAAAATCACTCCTTTACAACCTATGAAAAATCTAAATCATTTTAGGCTTTTAAAAAGTGGAAAACCTGTTAAGAAAATTAGATACTATGCGATCGTGGAGGATTTATGAACAAAGAACAAGGTTCAATTAATTCTTTAAACGTCTCAACAACCAACGGTTGGGAACCCAAGATCGTGGCCTTCTGCTGCAACTGGTGTTCATACGGAGGCGCGGACAGCGCGGGTATGGGAAGATTCCAGCAGCCGGCATCAACGAGGATTATACGAGTGATGTGTTCGGGAAGAATAGACCCGTTGCATGTGTTCAATGCCTTCCTTGAAGGTGCTGATGCAGTTCTTGTCACAGGCTGTCATATTGGCGACTGCCATTATGTTAACGGGAATGATAAGACGAAGATAAAATACAAATATCTTGAAAACGTGGTTCACGAGCTTGGTATTGAAAAAGAGAGGCTTCAGCTCAACTGGATATCGGCAAGCGAAGGCGAGAAATTCGCCAATTTTATCCGCGATGTCACAGCGCAGATAAAGAAACTTGGCCCAAGTCCATTGAAACCTGAGGGGGTGGCGTAATGGAAAAGGGAGAGATGTATGTTGGATGGTCAACAAAAGAAGACGTGAGAAAGCGCGGAGGCTCTGGAGGTCTAGTAACTTCAATGCTGGCAGCGGCGCTTGATAAGAAGCTTGTGGATGCTGTTGTCGTTTTGAAGAAGATAAATGAATTTGAAGCTGTTCCAATAATTACTTCTGATATTAATGAAGTCCTGAACTCAGCAGGTTCCCTGCATTCTGTCCCAAGTCACTTTGCAAAGCTGATCGCGAACAGGAACCTCAAAGTCGCTCTTCCTGCCAAAGGATGCGATGTTCGGGGAATAATCGAGCAGGGAAAGCGCAATGCAATAAATCTTGATAATACTTTCATCGTTGGATTGAACTGCGGCGGGTCAATGCATCCTGCTGTCACACGCAAGATGCTTGAAGTGATGTATAAGATCAAGCCTGAAGATGTCCACGGTGAAGAGATCGAGAAGGGAAAACTTATCTTTAAGACAAAAAACGGGAAAGAACATGCAATAACCATTGATGAACTTGAGGAGAAGGTATTCGGAAGGCGCGAGAGCTGCCGCTATTGTACGATAAAGGTACCAAACAATTCTGATATCGCATGTGGCAACTGGGGCGTTACAGGAGACCTTGTGGGAAAAGCCACATTCGTGGAGATCAACTCTGAAAAAGGCGCAAAACTCCTCCAGAATGCGATTGATGCTGGATATGTGCAGGTGCAAAAGCCTGATGATAAAGGTATTGCAATGCGCGCCAAGATCAAAGGGGTGATGGAAGACCTTGGCAAGAAATGGAAAGGCAAAGTATTTGTCCCGATCGAGAATGGAAGACTTGAATATTTCAGGAAAGAGCTTGAGCACTGCATCGACTGCGGCGCATGCAAGACAGTTTGCCCGACGTGCTCGTGCGGTGAAGTTTCAAAGTGCACAGATTATCATTCCAGAAGCGATGCTTATAAGATGTCGATGTATCATCTCGTTCGCTTCCTGCATCTTGCAGATGCATGTATAGGATGCGGGCAGTGCAGTGACGTATGCCCGGTTGATATCCCGCTTACAAGATTATACAGGAGGTTTGCAAATCCTGTGCAGGAGCAGTTAAAATATGAGCCAGGGATGGATATGCGAAAGCCTCCCTATTTCGAGGTGAAGTTAAATGAGTGAAGATTTTAATTTAAACAGTAAAAATAAGCCGCAGAAGAACCCTGATGAACTCGGATGCAGGCTGGATTTATTTTCATCTCTGGGAAAAGGGATGTTAGCTACGGAGGCTATGAGAAACGCTCCCGGATTAACTCCTGTGCATTTTGTTAATGAGACTCGTCCTCTGGGAAGATTTACAAAAGAGGGGTATTTAAGATGAGCGATGTTTATTCAACAATATGTCCTGGCTGCAATTTCGGCTGCGGCCTCTATATCCGCAAAAATGCCGATTTGGCAGTTGATTTCAGAAAATCATCGCCTGCCAATGCCGGAAAACTGTGCAGGTTTGGAGTGAGCCTTCCAAGGTTCTTTGGACCTGTAAAATCGACCGTAGATGGCAAAAAAATAACGCTTGACAATGCTGCAAAGGAAGCAGCAAAGAGAATTTTAGCAAATAAGGATTCTGTTGCATTTCTTTCATCAGGCAATACCACATGTGAAGAGCTTCTTGCATTCCAGAAGATCGCCGAATCATATTTATGCACAGGAGTAAATTTTGAAGCGCTTCCGAAGGATACATACCAGACGATCAGCGTAGGAATTCCGTACAGCGAGATCGAGGCCGCAAAACATATTGTGCTTTTTATTGACCCGTACGAGCAGTATCCTCTGATCGTACGGCGCTTGCTTTCTGCAAAGAACAAAGGTGCTAAAATCACAGCAGTCTGGTGGAAAGACCTGCCGCTGGCAGATGAGAACATCAGACTGAAAGATACCTCAAAACTTACACTCACAAAAGACTCACTCATTATTGCTGATTTCCATCCGTTTTCGGATATGGAGCAGGTAAAGAATGTGCTTTCACTTGCAAAGAACAGCGGTACAAAAATAACATTCCTCAAACCTTTTGCGAATTCAACTGGCGCATATATACTGTCAAAGGATGCAAAACAAAAATCCCTGGCACAACTCGTTGATGATATTAATAAAGGAACGATAAAGACGCTTTTTGCTCTTGAATCCGATCCGTCGGTGTTGATACCCCCTGAGACTCTTTCAAAGCTCACGAACCTGATAATCCAGACAGGCCAGGCAGTCTCTGCAAAAGCTAATATCGTGATAGCCCATGAGCCGCTTTATAAGAAAAAAGGTACGCTCATAAATAATGAAGGGAGGATGCAGGCTCTTGGCGGCAGCGGGATAAACGGGCTTTACGTGCTTGGGACCATTGTAGGCGCCAAATTTGATTTCAATGAACTTCATGAATCTGTAAAGAAAGCGATCGGCATTACGGAAATTGATGAATTTACCGTACCGAAATACGAGAGACCCGGATACGGTGCAATACAGGCAGCGCCGAAGGCATTGGAGGCTAAGCCAGTTCTTATTGATGTGTATAATCCTTTCACGTGGTTCAACCTTGCCGATGACAATGATTTCGTAGAATTGAATTTGAACACAGTCAGGGCGCTAAAGCTATTAAAAGGCGGGACGTTAAAGATAAAATCAAACGGAAACGTTGTTGAAAAGAGATTCAAGGTTGCGCCTGTCCAGGATAATATTTTGCTTACAGGAAACAGGTTCGGGATAGAGAAGGGAATTATTACGCCTGTTGAGATTTCGAGGTGATAGGAATGGCAGAAGAAGTAGAGAAAGGAGTCAAAACAGAAGAGGCAGTTCCTGAACCAAGGCCGGAAGCAAAGAAAGAATCTGACCTTAGCAAGGAATTCGTGGATGGCATTATGGCAGAGATGAGCTTAAAAGGCGCATCAAAGAAGAGGCTTATCAGGACGTTGGCCGAGCAGTTCAATTTCGATAAGCAGAAGGTCATGTTCAGGCTCAAGCGGGCGCTGATCACGGAGAGGTATGCGGCAGTAATCAGTAGTGAGCATTTAATATAGGACTTAAGCAATTGAACTTAAAGTTCAATAAAGTTAGACATTTTGCATTGTGTATTAAGAATCTCTCAATGGTGCGTTCCATCCACAACTTTCACGCCTTTTTTAAGTATCATCTGCCTGATCTCATCTATATGAGGGCATTTGGGATAACCCCCTTCCATGAGCATACATGAACTCAGGTGAACTACATCCACGCCATGTTTGAGAAGGCTATCCACAAGCCTGAAGACTCGTCTTCCAGGGCAGCCTCCACAGGTGAAAAAACCGATAATCTCAGCTTCACCGTAATCGCTAAAATGAACTTTCCTTTTGTTGAATGCCTTGAAACATGCCATGCCTGGGCAGGTCTCACTTACGATGTCGCATCTGACAATTGCGATCTTTGTGGTCTTTTCATCCTTTTTCATTATTGTAAGGACTCTGAACTCAGAATAAAACCATTTCTCTCCAATTCAAAAAGAATTGAATGTATATCATCAGATGAGATTATTTTTATTTCAAATAATGTTTTTCCCATAGGTATGTGAACAAAAGGGATGTTGTATCTTCTTATCAAGTCTGATAACATCGTTAACTTATCTGCTTCCCACTGCCCATCTTTCCCAAGGAGATGGAGAGTGACTCCATCCTGATTTTTATATGCTTTGACTTTATACATACTTCCTCACTCAAAGTGGATCTCATTTTTATATGGCATTTTTGGAGCCGGGAGCAGTTTCTTATCAAACTTAATTCTTAATTCGCAAATAAAATTATCCCATTGTTCAGGCATTCTCAGAATATCCCCGATCCGCAAAGTTCCACATGTTTTGCCTGCTTTTTCGTACCATTTTATAATCGCTTCAATGAACTCCGGAATATCTTCATCGCTCACAAACTCGGCTATTTTGCAACCCACGACAGGATGTCTTCCATGCTTTCCACCGATGCGGATAATCCAGCCCTTTCTCTCTTCCTGCCATGAATCTGTCGGGCACGAGCGGATACAGTCTCCGCAATAAAGACATTTTTGAGCGTAAAATACAGGTTTTCCGCTCTCAGGATCGCTCTCTATCGCCCCTTCCCTGCAAGCACTGGCGCAAATGCGGCATCCAATGCATAGTTCATCAACCCATTTGGGTTCGACAGCACCCTGAAAACCAAGGTCGTTTTCAGAAGTGCGGGCGCAATCTATGGGGCATCCTGAAAATGAGATCTTAAATTTATGGGGCATTGGATGTGCAAAGAATTTTTCATTTACAACTTCTGCCATTTTTTGTGTATCCATGATGCCGTTTGGATTATACTCACAGCCGGAACATGCTGTGGGCACCCTGACCCGCCTGCCGCAAGAGGCAATCTTCTGATCAGCTACTGATAGCTCCTCATTTAATTTTTTAAAATCATGATAATCAACATACGGTAATTCAATAGACTGCCTGACAGAAAGATGTACATAGTCTCCGGCATATTTTTTTGCTACTTCTAAAATTTTCTCAAGCTTTGAAAGTGGGACCCTGCCTCCTGGGCAGCGAAGTCTGACCGTGAACAAATCTTTTTGCGTTTGCTTGATCAGACCCCCGGATTTGAGAGTATTGAAATCTATGTCCCCCGTTTTCCCTTCAACTTCCGTATCTACTTTTACTTTATTGCTTTTATCTTTTACAGATTTATCTATCATTTCAAACCACCTCCATTTTTCCTTACTAGAAGTTTATAGCAGCCCTCAGGAATCTTTTCAACTTTTACTACCTTGTGCCCTTCTTTTTTTATCGAACGTGGCACATTTTGCATCGGTTCTCCTTCGTCAAGAACTATTTCTAAAATACCATCGTTTTCAATTTCTTTCATTTTCAGCTTAATCTGAACAACATTAATAGGGCACATCACTCCTCTGAGATCCAACTGGCTGGAAACCATATCTTCTACCATTTATTCACCTTTTTATTTTCTTTATATTGCACGGTATCAATCCTAGATATTTACTAATTTTTTATAACTAAAAATTGATGATGGGCCAGAAGCTTACGCATCATCATGAATCTATAGAGGCTTTTACATTGATGTGATTATATTGACAATGTTTATAGTTTTTTATCAACCTCTGTGGTTCTATTTCAATCGTTTATATCTTATTAACTTAAGAATTTAACCGCTATCAACTATAATCTAAAATGTGATCTATAGCTATTGAATATAGCCACTTGCAACCAGTGCATCGACTATGAACAAAATTATTTGACTGTAAGGATACGCTGGCTTATTGAGCAGAAATCTTTAATAGGAAAGGACTCACTCACGTAATTAAGGAGAGCAGGAAATGAAGAAATTCTCAGATGCACTCACATCCTTTATTGAAAAGTACCCAGAGGTCTGGGAAGCACATGAAAAAACAGGCAACCTGATACATACCAGTGGACCCCTTGATAAAAAGACATGCCATCTAATACAGCTTGGTATGGCAGCATCAGCCCAGTTGCACGGCGCAGTTCGCTCGCATGTCACTCAAGCCTTTGAGGCAGGAGCCACACCAGAGGAGATATATCATACCATCTTGCTAACCCTTAACACGGTAGGCTTCCCGAAAATGATAATGACCTATAGCTGGGTCAGAGAACTCCTTGAAAGGTTAGAGAACGAAGAGCACTAGCGCAAACTGGTGCTCTTGATGCGTGCATCTATCTCAATCGATCTCCTGATGCATCATAAGACTGGTATCAATTTTAAGAGGAGAGGATATAGTGTATATCGTTATGGATGAAGTCAATAATTCGACCTACATCCACATTCTTCTCCATAAGAGATACGATATTTCCAGGCACACCTCTTTCTGAACAGACATCCGGGTCATTTGGAATAATTGCCAATATGGGGATACTTGTCAGGTCAGTTATAATTCCTGGATTTTTCTCTTCCACAAAACCGCCCCTGTAATCGTTAATTATTACTCCGATTATTTTTATCCCTGATCTTTTCGCATATTCGATAGTGAGAAATGTATGATTTATGGTCCCAAGACCTGCCCGTGCTACGATAATGGCTGGGATATCCATGTATTTTATCAGATCCGATATCAAGAATCTCTTTTTTACAGGAACGGCAATACCACCTGCTCCTTCAACTATCACAATATCATGTCTTTTTTCAAGTTCTTGGAAGGCGTTCTTAATAATTTCAAAGTCAATGTTCTTTCCTTCGATTTCCGCCGCGATCCCTGGCGCCATCGCTTCTTTTAGAAGATAGGGACAGACAAGCTCCATTTCATCATTGACTTCCATCACTTTTTTCATGAATTCAATATCCGGGGAATAAAGTTTGCCATTTTTGATTCCTGCCCCGCTCTGCACAGCTTTCATAACGCCAACACTGTATCCTTTATTTTTTAGGGCGCCTGCAAGTCCTGCCGCAATTACAGTTTTTCCGATATTGGTGTCGGTTCCTGTTATGAATATCCCGGTCATATCACAAGTTGAATTTTTCTTTAACTTTTCGAATGGCAATGAGGGCTTCGCTTATATCCTGCCTGCTATGTGTCGCCATCAATGTAGTTCGTATCCTGCCTTTGCCTTCAGGCACTGTGGGCGGTCTGATTCCCTGGACAAAAATTCCCAGTTTGTCAAGCTCTAATGCAGCTTTGAGGGTCGTCTCCGTATCCCCGGTTATTAAAGGAATGATCTGGGTTTCACTCTGAATATCAAATCCCGCATCGATAAGCCCTTTTTTATAAATTGCAATATTCTCCCATAATTTTCTTGCAGGATTTTCTTTTCTGATAATATCTATGGCAGTACTGGCAGCAGCGACATCAGGCGGTGAAAGTGCAGTTGAGAATATGAATGAACGTGATATATTGCGAAGATAATCGATAAGCTCGCTATTTCCTGCGATATATCCCCCTGAACTTGCAAGCGCTTTGCTAAGAGTGCCCATGTTTATATCAGGTTCGACATTAAAATAATCCCCTGTACCCCTGCAATGTTCTCCAAGAATACCAGTAGCGTGGGCATCATCAACCATGACTATTGCATCGAACTTTTCTGCAACTTCAATGATTTCAGGAAGAGGCGCAATATCGCCATCCATGCTAAAGACACCATCTGTCACTATGAGTTTTTTATTATTCTTTGAAGCGCGAAGTTCCTTTGCGATATATGTGACATCCCTGTGGGGAAAGACTTTCACATCTGCGCGGCTCAGCCTGCACCCATCGATAATGCTTGCATGGTTGAGTTCATCGCTAAGGATCATGTCGCCATTTGTCATCAATGCGGATATCGTTCCGATATTTGCCATGTATCCAGAGCTAAAAACAATTGCATCTTCAGTCCCTTTAAAATCTGCAATTTTCTCTTCCAGGCTATCGTAGAGGTCGGTGTTCCCTGTCGTTAGTCGTGAGCCTCCGGCGCCAGACCCATATTTTTCGATAGATTCGATCGAGGATCTTTTTACCTCCGGGTGAGTGGCCAGACCAAGATAATTGTTGGATGAAAGAAGTATGTATTCTCTTCCATCTTTTTTTATCCTTGGGGTCTGTGCGGTTTTTATCGTCCTGAGTTCCCGGTATAATCCTTTACTTTTTATCTCTGCAAGCTCATTTGAGAGCCAATCCATACTCATAGGACGAATCTTGGCATCAGTTCAGCAGAGCCGAATACGCCATATATACCCCTTGTATGGAACTCAAGACCGGCTTTCATCCATCCAAGAGCAGGTCCAACCACATTTGCTGCCATTGTGGTCTCATCGCCAAGGATGAATTTGTGGCTTGAAACCGCACCATCAAAGGTTTTTCCAGTGAGTGTCATCGTTGTGCTTACTGGTTTTCTGGGATTTCGCGTGTCAACTACTCCGCCAACAGTGACTTTTTCACGAGAGACTACCCCGGCCCTTTCAAGAAGCACATCATCCGCATGTTCCATATCGTGCAAGTGTAGAATTCCTTTTCTATTATCAAGCTCATTCTTTATCTCGGCGCAGGTCATGTCCGCAGCTTTTTGAAGGTTAAAACCCTCAAGATGCGCAATATCTTCTCTTATTGTTGCACGATATGATTCCCAGTTTGAAACTCCAACTCCGAAATTGATATCAACGCCTGTTACTTCCATAAAAGAATTCGAAGCTATCGCAGCAGCACATGTCAGTAATCCCGGAGTGGCGCCGGCTCCTGTAATATATGTGATACCTGCATCCTGTAAAACATCATCCAGTCCAAAGATCATTTCAACTGCCTGCGACCGTTTCATGGCATCCACCATCACTCCGTTATAACCCGCATCGGCAAACCTTGATACTATATCGGGGATAAAGCTGTTCGCAAGGTTTGGGAGAGCTAAGAAAATGCCATCGAATTCCTGTGAATTTTCAATGATATGGGTAATAGCGTCATCGGTATTGATACCAATTTCACCGGGCTTTTTAGTCTCAAGAAGCCCTGGATCTATCCCTATAGGATCAATAATATACCCTGTCTTATCAGCTATGGCCGCAAGTCTCATTTCCTTTTTCTTTGCCAGCATTTTTGCTGCTGCCATTCCAAGACCGCCGGCGCCAAGAACGGCGATGTTGGCAGTTTCATTCCTGTTCGATCGTTTCAATTTCAGTACCTGTTGTTGTTTCATAAAAAGCCTCTATTTGTTTTGTTTATCATTCATTAAAGCTCCTTATTCCGCCAAATCTATTGACCAGAACCGGAGCACTTTCCATCTCATTAATATAATTTCCAGGGTCGATATTTTCTACAAAAAACACGCGCCCTCCGCAGGGATCGCCTTTCTTTTTCAAATGCGGTATACGGATGTACCCCATTTTTCCTGACGCAACATAACCTGCGGTATATGAAGGGTCATCAGACCAGCAAAGTTCACCGAGCGTCCCTTTGACAGATGCTACTTTTGTTGCAAGTACAAGTGCATCACTGATATATGTATAAAAGGTTGACAATCTCATATCTGAAATCGCCGTTTGAAGTTCCTTTGAAGCTTCTTCCGTTATCCCAATGTGGGATGCTCGGATGCCTCGAACGACGTCGGGCTCAAGCCTGTTCCCATTAAGATCCATAATAATCGCACCCCGCATATTTTCACCATTTGCCGGTCCTTTTTCAAGAAGAGAGATGCTTTTTGCAATGCACAATTTCGGTATTCCAAGTTCAAGAAGCAATTTCCTGGCAAGTGTTTTTCCTTCGGTTTCATTTTCAACATGCGTCAAAATAAGCGGAAGGGAAGTTAGTTTCTTGACCGGGATTTTTAACGATTCAACTGATATATTTATGAAATCGGGCTCTCCTTTTTCATGAGATAACGCCCTTTGGGCAAGTTCCATGATGGTAGCCGAGATCATGTTTTTCTCAACGAGTGTCTCTGCTCCTGATATGTGTTTTTCGTTTTTTTCCGCTCTCATTCTGATGCTAAACATGAACACCTCCCGGAATAAGTCCAAGGTCATTTATCATCATAATGTCATCGCGCGGCGTTCTACCCTGGGTGGTGAGATAATTGCCAAGAAGCAGCCCGTTCGCGCCTGCAAGAAGACATAAACCCTGCATATCCCGGAGATTTTTCTCGCGACCGCCGGCTATTCGTATATTTTTTCCAGGTAGAATGAGACGGAAAACTGATATTGTTTTCATGATATCAAGGGGTTTTATGGGTTTTTCAGTATCAAGTGGCGTTCCTTTGATGGGATTTAATATGTTTATAGGGATGGAATCCACATCCAGTTCCCGAAGTGTAAAAGCAAGTTCCAGGCGGTCTCGTATCGACTCGCCCATCCCGATTATCCCGCCACAGCAGACTTCAAAACCAGCCCTCTGTGCAATATGAATGGTTTTTATTTTGTCATCATACGTGTGCGTGGTGCATATTTTATTGAAAAAACCTTTTGAGGTCTCAAGATTATGATGCAATCTCGTTGCTCCCGCACTTTTCAGGGCTAAAGCGCGCTCATCTGTGAGCATGCCCGAAGAAATGCACACCGATAAACGGGTTTCCTTCCTGATCCGTCGTATGGAACTTAGCATATTTTCAAAATCTTCCACACCTACATCTTTTCCACTTGTAACGATGCAAAATCGGGCAGATCCCTCTTCTTCCATCATTTGGGCCATGTTGAGAATCTCTTCCTCTTCCATCATCGGGTAAGGCGTTATCTCGGTATCGTTGTGTACCGATTGCGCGCAGAATTTGCAGTCTTCGGAGCATAAGCCGCACTTTGCATTAACGATGGAGCACAGGTCAACCCTGTCACCGAGCTTTGACCGCACATGGTTTGCCAGGGAGAATAATTCCATACAATCTTTTCCTTCCAGTTGAATGAGTTCTAATGCTTCCGTGAAGTCTATAGATTCATTTTTTTCGATTTTGGCAACGATTTTTTTTAGCATGATTTGAGGGATTGTTAACTTTTGTGGTGGAAATGTTGACAATCAATTAAAATGTTATGGTGTTTTTAGAGCAAATAAAGGTCAAGAATACAATACATACCATGGGCGTCAATTCATATTCGATAAGCGATTTTTGCTTTACACAAGCAATAGCTTAAAGCCTGCAATAACAAGCACTACCGCCAGCAAGCGATAAAGTATTGTGGGTGCAAGTTTTTGACTGCCCAGATGAGAGCCCACTGTCCCTCCAAGAACTGCTGCTAATCCCCAATATCCAATGTCTACGGGTATAAATTTCATGCTCGCTAAATGCCCCAGGATACCAGCCACAGAGTTCACAAGAATGAATGCTGCTGAAACTCCCGCAGTTTGCCGTGCTCCAGCCCAGCCAGTTAACATGAGCAATGGGCTCAAGAAGATACCACCCCCTATACCAATGGATCCAGATAATAAACCAATTCCACCCCCACACAGAACAGCTATAGGAATTGATAGGGGCTTGACATCAGTTTTTATCTCTGACTGGTTCGATTGAAAAAGCCGAAGAGCTGCGAACAATAAAATAAGACCAACACCTTGCACATATACAGAACCTGGTAAAGATAGAGCACCTCCAATAAATGCAAAAGGAACCGAAGCTATAGCAAAAGGCCAAAAGGTAGACCATGAAAAACTGCCAGCTTTGAAGAATTGCGCTGTGGCGATGCTGGCAACGAGAATATTCAATACGAGAGCTGTTGGCTTCATTACTTCAGGTGCCAGTCCAAATAGCGCCATTACTGCTAAATATGCTGACGCTCCACCGTGGCCAACGCTTGAATATAGCAACCCTGCCGCTAAGATAAGGACAGAAAGAAGGATGACCTCCTCCAAATTCATTTTATTTTCCTAAAATGATCATGCTTTTTGAGTTTCAAGTAATGCATAGTATGTTTCGCCCTTGCACGCTTTACAATAGGTGATATCCTCCTTAATTACTCCCAGACCCCTTGGAATTGACTCATTGCATTTTTGGCACCTGACAATTTTGGAATTATCAAAATCTTGATTCCTGTTTATCTCAACGTTTTGAATTAAAAAATATTTGTCCTCTAATTTCAGCAACTGGTTGCCGAGTTCATTCTCTTCCTCATGCGTGAGTTTTCCAAGGCGCATCATCCATTTATTCATAAGAGGAGAAAGATTATTCGCTTCATCCTTAAGAGCAACCCGCACTCCTTTTTTTGTTTTTATATCCCCTATGGTAATTGCAAGTTTCCCATAATTTTCAACAAAGGCATTTCCATGACCAAGAGTGCAGCCCGTTGCAGCCTGCATGGCATCGGCAAGGCAGCGTGCTGTTTCGGATATTCCGATAAGATACTTATTTCCTTTACTTATGCCCATGTGTGAAAGGGAAAGCTCACTCATTCGAAGTCCCAGAGCTATTCCCGGCGCCAGATGACCATGCAGATCGATTGCAAGTTTTATTATTTTTTCATCCATATTTGTTCATCTTCCTAGCTGAAAAGATTGATTATAACAGCTTCCCCTTTTTTAATATCCCTGTCAGTTACAACATAGCCGTCCACCACAGTTGAGCGCGGTGATGAAGAAATTATCCCGGTCTCATATTTCTTATCAAAAAGTTTCATTCCTGAATTCTTATATCCCATGGTATTTGCAGAATTTTCTTTAATTTTCATGAAGAGAATGTAATCAAAACCTTTTTCATCCAGTACAATATCTTCGTTTATAATAAGCTCACATGTGGCCCTGGGTATATTTGTGAAATAGCTGCGAAGCACCATTTCAAGAGCTGCAAACGCACCTGTGGGCTTGCCCGGCAGACCGAAAACCGGCTTATCATTAACTATTCCAACAGCCAGGGGTTTTCCCGGTCTTATGGCAACCTTATGGAATACAAGTTCACCGATTTCCTTGATGATATCTGAAATGTAGTCTCGCTCACCCACTGAAACGCCGCCTGTTGAGAATACAATATCATATTTCTCGCAGGTGTCAAGCAGCATTTTCTTTGTTTCCTCATAGTCATCAGGCACAGTCCCTATAAATGTGGATTCGCAGCCCATCTCTTTCATAAAACCCTGGATCAGCACTGCGTTTGTATTTTTTACCATGCCATTATGTATCTCAGTGCCTGTGGATATTATACCCGCTTTTAGCTTTTTGTATACGGGTGCTTTTTCTATACCAAGGCTATATAAAAGCGCTGCGCTCTGGGGCATTATGCGATGATTTCTTTCAAATATCATATCGCCCTCTCTATAATCCGAACCTTTTCTGAAGATATTTTTCCATTTTGGTAATGTATTCCCGAAAAGCAGATCATTTTTTACCCCGGCATCCTCTATTTTCAGCACAGCATTTGCCCCCTCTGGCAGCAATGCTCCTGTTGTTATTGCAAGGGCTTCTCCCCTTTTTATCTTTAGAAGGTTATCACCTGCATACACTTTCCCCGTGATCTTCAGAGGAAACTTATCTTCACAATTAAAAGCAAAACCATCCATGGCAGCTATATCGAATTCTGGCGATATTGAATTTGCAAAAATAGTTTCGCTGAGTTCTCTGCCTATCGAATCATTCAGAGTGGTATCCTCTGATTCGCGTCTGAAGTAATACTTAGTCTTTAACATTCTTATTTTTTCAAGCGCATCTTCAAGTGCTATCGGTGAATTCATGTTTTCAATAAAATCATATTTTTCGAGTTCAGTTCTTTATAATACGGCTCTCGTCTCTGCACCGCTCTTTCAAGCATTGCTTTGATTTCCGGGACGGTGGCTTCTTCGTGAATATCTATCAGGTTATCATTCCTCATCAGGCAGGGTTTCAATTTTCCGCTTGAAGTTAAACGCATCCTGTTACAGTTCGCGCAGAAACTCGAATTATCTATAGGTCTTACCAGTTCCACTTCAACTCCATCTATAAAATATTTTTTTCTCCGATGCATCCTGCGTTCATACATATAGGTTGCTCTTGATTCAAGCATTTTTTCTACGGTTTCTATATCTACCGTGTACTGGCTGGTATTCTTGAAATTCATAAGTTCGATCAGCTGCAACATCAAATTCCCATCGAATCTGGATGCAAATTGAATAGCTTTATCAATTTCAAATTCATTGATGCCCTTCAACAAAACCATATTGAGTTTTATAGGAGTTAAACCAGCGTCGATTGCAGCATTTATCCCCTCCATGATCCGGGGAAGCCCATGCCGGGAACCGGTTATGAATTTATAATGTTCCTTATTCAGTGAAGGAAGGCTTATATTCACACGGTTAAGACCGTTCTTTGCCAGTGATGCTGCCCGTTCTGAAAGAAGAACGCCATTGGTGGTGGCTGAAACATCCTTCAATTCAGGTAATGCTGCTATTATTTCTTCAAAATCATTCCTCATAAGCGGCTCTCCCCCGGAAAATTTCACTTTTCTTACTCCATATTCGGTTGCAGCCGTTACAATCCTGGCAATTGTTTTGGGGGATATTTCAGATATGGAATTGCTATTTTCACCTTCCTGGTGGCAATAGATACAACCTAAGTTACATCTCTGCGTTACTGATATACGCAGACTTGTTATTACCCGGCCATAAGGATCCATGAGCATATTATTCATGAAGCTTTCCTTCTGTTTTGATATTAAGATCTGATGCAAGCTTCTGCACGTTTTGCGAGATGCTTCCAGCTTCCTGGCGGATAGGTTCGTCGAGCCTGCGCATTTCAAGTTCGGTCTCTCGCTGAGCACGCTTGAATTCACCAGATGCTTTCCCCATGGACCTTGCAAGCTCAGGGAGCTTACTTGCTCCAAAAAGAAGTACTACCACACCGAATATCAATATCATCTCTGTAGATCCGATCATTGGTTCTCACCTCCTTTTTTGGTACTTCGTCTTATTTTGCATAGTGTTCAGTTTTTCTTTCTGTATATCATGGAAACAGCCATCATAACTGCAATAGCTCCAATCCATCCAATACCTGGCGTTTTCTTTGATGTCGTTGCTTCTACTCCAATTGTCCTGTTGAGCGATGTCGTCTTACTCGTCTGTGCGATTTCCAAGTTCATAGATTCCAAAGACTTGGTGATAATCTCTGCTTCAAGCTGATACTCCAATGTCGCTTTGGTCTTTACTTTTCCTGAACTATCGGGCACTTTGAACTCGAATACTTCAATTCTGCTCTCTCTGGGTTTGATTCTATTATCCTTTGATATGGATGCTGCCTTCCAGAAGTCAGCCACTTCATTGCCGTACTGGTCAACAAGGGTCTTGGCGTAAACTCTATCCTCGCGATATATCTCCTGCTCATTCTCGTCGCTTGCAGTGAAGTGCAAAACTACTTTTCGCGCAGGGAAACCGCTCGGGATCTTGTGACCCACATTCCTGTTGGTGATGTTGAGCGTCACTTTGACCATGTCTCCAGTCTCCAGGATCGAGTCTTCCTTCAAATCAAACGCCTTCTCCAGGAACAACCCTGAATGTCCCCCATACCAGAAATGCTGGTAAACCTTCTCCCGTATTGTTCCGTTTTTTGCTGCTTCGCCGCGTTTAGCCTCCATGTGGCAGTCCTGACATTGCTTTCCCTCAGCCGCATAGGGACTTTCCTTCCACTCAGTGTATGTTTCATAAACTGGTACATCGTTAATTGAGAACTCATGACATCCGGCACAGAACTCGGATTTTGTGAGTAAGTCAGAATATGCAGATGTATGCGCCTCTGTCTTTGAGTCTGAATATGGACCCTGCATCGGGTTGCTCTGGTTGAAAATATAATTGTTCTTTTCAACCCCTGTGACCGAATGACAGAAAGTGCAGCCTACCCCTTCAATGGAAATCGATTTTGTAAGATTGAAATCCTTTGATGCCCTGGTAATTGGAGAATGACAGCTCAGGCAGTATTCCCTGTATTGTGGATCGGATTTGAGCGCTCTCATGTATGATGCTTCAAAGACCGGATCGCTCACTGCAAGGGCATGTGTAGAACGCGTCCATTCTTCATACCTGTCAGGATGACATTCGATGCAGGTATAACTTGACTGAAACTCTTCATTAGCCTGAACCACAGGGATTATCCATATGGCTATGAAACCAATTATTGCTCCATATATTAATTTTGAACTCATATCTTCCTCCTATAATAGATTATTTTTCTGAAATTATTATCCTGCCTGTCATCTGCATGTGCTGGGTGCTGCACCACGTTGTACAGGTAAACAAGAAATCACCCGTTTTATCTGGGGTGAACTCGATTACCCCCACATTGCCTGGCTTGATCTCTCCGGTGCCGTTGAGGCTTATCCCGAGCTCCGGGATGGCAAAACCGTGGCTCACAGTGTCTATGTTCCTGATCTTTATCCTTACAGGTTCTCCCCTGACCAGATGTATCTCCTGTATGTTCCAGTTTCCCCTTTCAGGGGCCTGTGCAGTGAGCTCAATGGTTCTGAGCCCACCCCATAGATGTTCATCATAAAGGAGCGCAGCACCAATGGTGCCGACTGTAGCCAGAAGCACAAGAATCCCCGCAATGATCTCCATAAGTTGTTTTTTTTCCATTTTTTTCACCTCTTTACCCTGTGAAGAGCCATATAAGGAATATTGTCACTGCTGTCAGGAAGGCCGCGATGGGAATGAAACCCCTGACAGCCTCGTCTCTTTTCTGGAATGTCTGTTTGGATATCTTGAAGCCTATGTCAAGCGATAAGACAAGCCCGAATAGCAGAGTCCCTATCTGGAAGTAGGGCATCACCCCTGTCAGAAAAGGCGTCCAGGGGAAATGCGCTGTCCCGAAGAGGTCCCAGCCCCAGGCAAATGGGTCTGAGATCACATGGAGCACATAGCTGCTGTTGGGAAAGAGGATGCCGAAGCTAAAGGCTATCCATGCTATCAGTCCCATGGGCACAAGTGTGTAGGAGAAATTGGTAAATAATTTTTTAAGCGGAATCTCCTTATTGCCAAGGGTGCGGGAAGCATAGACAAAGACAAAGAACACTCCCGGAATCAGCAGGAGGTTGAAAATTGAGTGTAATACAACGAAAGTGAGATAGCCTTCTGTTGTCTTTGCGTTTGCCCAGTCTTTCAGGAAACCCATGTTGCCCTGCATGATCAGGAAAAAGAATATGGCGATGCCCAGCATGATAAAGGCCTTCCATGCCTCATCCAGTCCTCGATTCTTATCTACAAGTAGATCTGTTGCAGGCGGTCGAAGATTAATCGCCATGTTATCATAGGGACAGGTCTTGAAACATTCAAGGCACATGCCGCAGTAAGTATTTCTCCCGATGTCGAACGGGAGAATCATCCATGGACAGGCGTGACCTTTTTCATTCCCGATCACGCAATCCTTATGCTTATGGTCCTTACATATCTGCGGATCCTTTGCGCGTATCTCAGTTACTGCCATGTTCGAATAAAGCCCCAGGAAACCGCCTACAGGGCATCCAATGTACTTGCAGAAGTTTCTCTTCTCAAAAACAGCCATTAGAACGATGGAGCCAATGATTATAGACATTAACAGTATGAAAGTAGCTATTGGACGTGTCGTTAAGAAGCCTGTAGTATAAGTGGTGCCCAGGAACAGGAAGTTCACCAGCCACATGTTCTTCAATGCTTTCGGCCATTTTTTATTAAGCCCAAAGAGTTTATTTCTCACCTTCATGAAGCCGAGTCTCTGGAGCCATTCACCGAAAGCAGGAAGCGGGCATATCATGCACCAGATCCTTGAGAAAAATGGCACCATGACCATCATTAATAAAAGCCACCAGACTATCCATACGAACATTATCCCAAAATTATAATTGCCAGCAGAAACCCCTCCAACAAAGCCTGCCATCAGTATTATCGTGAATACGGATAGATTCAGCACGATAGGAAGGAAAGGCATCCACCTGCTCTTGATTATCTTCCGGACATAGGGAAGCGAAGTAAGCTCAAATCTCCAGTCAACGGGGATCAGTCCAAGTATCTTTTCTGTCATGGTTTCTGCCTCCTTATTACAAGTAAAATCGAACCAATGAATATTCCCACCGCAAGCCATATTGATCCAAAGAGCCGGTAGTCAGGTTTGACTTTGAGATAGCCTATCATGTATGGATGGAAAGGTCCACATGTGACTGAGCAGCGCATTACGAATTTTCCGGTATTATTTGCGACAAAAGTTAAGCTCCCATCCTGTCCTGGGCGCGCATCTGTTGAAACCTCATAGCCGTCGATATATAAGCCGTGGTGCACATCTGTGCTGATTAACCTGATGGTTACCCTGTCCCCCCTGTTCACCTCCACTGTACCTGGTGTATAGGAGAACTGTTGGGCGTTGATGGTAATCACCTTCTCCTTTGGTTCTTCTGTTTGAGCGAGTATGACTATTGGAATGGCCAGAAGAACGAGAACCATGATGAGAATCTTCATACTATTTTTCATTTTGTTCCCCCCACAGGTATTATATCAAGCGCTGTCCAGTCGTGAGCTATGGACTTTCTTCCCCCTCTGTCACCATTTGCTCCATTCCATACAGCGAAAGCAACTCTCGTTAGCGTGTTAAAATCAGCGTCCTGTTCCGGGTCGGCAATGTCAAGGGAACGCTTGAATACCACCTGCCAGGTTCCGTTATCCCAGATGCCTCTGCCCTGCACATTCTGGGCTGGCTTGGGCGTAAGCGTACCCACTCTTATCACCATAAGGTCGTTGACCGCTGATCCGGGTGCTGCTTTTGAAACTGCTAAAGTTTCATTATCTTCGAAAGGATAATAATAATCTGAATAAGCTTCAATTTTTGATGTCTCATTTAACCAGTACTCATTGTCCTGGCTTGCTTTCCACTGCCAGATATTTGATCCATTTCCCATGAATCCCATCATAATTGTGGAATTTTGAACATTATTTCCAATAGGGAACATTATGGCTGCTGCGTCAGAGAATCTGCTTGTCCCGATAATTCTATCCTCAGTGTCATCCTTCCAGCTCATATAAAAGTAAATTTCCTTTCCGTTGTGGAATGACTTTACAGTAACGGGGTTGATCAAGCTCTTTCCCCACGGTAATACCATGACCTGATATTCCATCTCTATATCGATTGGATGGATGGGCTCCCATATTTCAGGAAAAATGCCTTTCTCAAGATCTATATCTTTGTCAATGAACTGAACTTCTATTGGCATTTGGTGTGCTTGTGTAGCAGCCAGTATTCCACTTGAAACTCCTAATCCACAATAAGCCAGTGCAACTGAAGATATTGCAACAATGATTATTAAAATAACATTATTTTTTTTCATCTATGTATTCCTCCCAAAAATTTTCTCTTCTGATTCTAAGAATTCAAGCATGTCATTCGCAGTTTCTACATAAAAATTATTTTTGCTTTGGGAAATTATTGCTTTTGCTATCTTCCCTGCCGCAGGATAGAGGTGCTCATTGAAGAATTTTTTCTGGGCATCAAGGCAGATAAATGCTTTTTCGTTTGAATCTGCTTCGTCCTTCTCCAATGCATGAAATCTCTTAAAGACAAGATAATGCATGAATTCAAGCTCGATATGCAGTGAATCCGGTCTATCGTTTTCAGGTTCAAGACCAAATGCTTTATAAAAGCCCATGATGTCAGAAAGATACTGAACCCTCTGGAATTCATTCAGCGCTGTGTACTCTGTCCCATAAAGCCAGATATCTTTTGCCCTGAAAAGCCTGTCATATTCCAAAATAAGTTCCTTCTTTTCTGCATCTGTGAAAGAAAACAGGTTGAAGAAATGTTCATCAGGATAAGAGAAAGCCGATGAAAACGTTTTGTACATATTCATCCTCTCCGTATCATGTAACATTGAATCTTCGCACATTTCTCTGTTCATCGTATTCCTCTCTGATAATGATGGGTTCTTTCAATGGGACTTTTATAAGTTCATTCCCCTTATCGTCATAGCCAGCACAATACCCATTGTTTATGTCACCTTCAACTTTGAATGAACTTATTATTTGATCAGTAGAGCCGAATAGCATCAAAAGGCCGGTAAGGTTCAGATCCTCATAGGCTTTTTTGTACTGTTCAACTGCGTTTTTAGCTCCAGGACCGAACAATTGCCTGTTGAATGCCTCCGGCACGTGTATGGGTGGTATGTAATACACGTTGGGCTGGGTTCCGAATTGCGGATAAAGTGGAAGAGCGATCTTTTTAATATGGACAAGATAATCAATAGGATTGTTCCCTCTTGGCTCGTTCCAGTTACTCTTGAAACCGAAAAGCCTGATCTTCCCGATGCAATTCTGGACACATTGCGTTTGTTTCCCCTGCTCAACAGCAGGGAAACAGGATATGCACTTCTCTGACTTTCCTGTATTCGTCCTGAACATTGATTTTTTATAAGGGCAGGCGCGCACACACTCCTGATAACCCCTGCATCTTTTCTGATCGATAAGAACTATCCCGTCTTCTTTTCTTTTGTAGATCGCTTTCCTAGGGCAGGCTCCAAGACAAGCAGGATATGAGCAGTGGTTGCATATTCTCTGAAGATAGAACATCCAGGGCTGGTGGGGGATCGTTATATATTCCTTTTCTTTAACCTGCTGGTTTACTTCATCCTCGCCCAGGTTCGGGTGCGAGTAATCATTTTCATCAGGCGCATATCCCAATATTTCCTCCCCGTACTGTGCTCCTTCAAAGATGGTCTTTCCAGCATATTTATCCCCGTTCCATGGCTGGGGCCCGAGTTTTTCCAGGAGCTTTACATCCCATCCAAGAGGATAGAATCCCCATGGCTTGCTCTCAACATTGTTCCAGAACATGTACTCCTGTCCTTTACCTGATGTCCAGGCATTTTTACATGCCATAGTGCATGTCTGGCAGGCAATGCACTTATTAGTATCAAAGACCCAGGTGACCTGTTTTTGCGGATGTATCTCCTGATATTTATAGTCCATTTCCCTGTTCAGCTGCCAGTTGTAAACTTTCATAATGAAAAGCCTCCTTTGAGGAATTTTTTAATAGCTTCACCTTCGTAGCCAGGCCGGAAGCCAAGTTCAGCCGGTCTCCAGAGAGCATGCTCCACGCCGCCCTGCTCTGCTTTTGTAGCCTTCACGAACGCCTCTTTAGGCGCCCCGACCGTACAGTAAACATCAGCAGCAAAGCCTTTTCCGATTTTCTGTCCAAAATAGTCCTTGCGCGCCATCGAATCTGTCATTAAGGTCGGTTTCAGCCAGGCGCGAGTTGCAGACTGATGAGAGCCGTATCTGAACATTGCCTGGTATCCTGTGCGCGGGTTCCTTGCAAGTTTATCCGGATTGGTTTCGTGTCCCTCTACAGAACCATAGGTGGCAACGAACATATTATGCCATGAACGGGCTATACCGCGAGGAATGCCCATGTAATAGCGCGCACGCATCATTGCGCGATGCACCCTGTGGTCATCGGGCTTATTCTGCCATCCCCGAAATGGCCGGTCATCGGGATCAGCATCGATATAGACATAGTCTCCATCTGCTATTCCCAGTTCTTTTGCATCAACCGGGTTCAGGTCAACATATCCTTCCCCCACCCATGGCATTCTTTTATCCCGACGTGATATATCACCGAATGGCCCGAACCATAGGGACATGAGATCGATATCAACTGGCGTGGTATGTGCACCGTGGCGGTATTTAGGCGTTATGTAAACTAGAGAAAAACCATTCTTACGCAGGGGATGGACAGTCTTTGTGACCTGCGCAGGCTGTATAATAACATTTCTGACCTGCCTGACTTCGCAGGAGAGATCGTCCCGTGATAAACCATATTTCTCCGGGCTCTTAGGTCTTATCAAATTGGTTCCACCGCACACGATCACATTCGGTTCATAGATCGTGGAATCAATGGGTTCACGATGAATAGGGATGTTCTCCCCGTACTCTATGAACTCATCTTCATCGCGATAAAACTCCATCCTCCCGGATTTTGTGTAATGCGGCTTATTATCAACGGACTGTTCCCAGCCCATGGCTTTGGGATAGGTTCGTAACATAATCAGCGCTGGTATGCCTTCTATGGCGTTAGCCTCAAGCTCCTCTATTTTATAGCCTTTGAGGGTAGAAGAGTGGTCGATGATCCTCTGGAGATAGACTTCGACATTCTGTTCGTTCACGAACTTCCAGTAATCATCAAAACGAGCATCTTCTGTAACTTTTGCCATCGCTTTTCCAACGCCTGCCAGAACTTCGATATCGCTGCGGGTATCATGCACCTTCTTCAGGGAGGTTCTTGGAAATATCGACAAGAATGGATTGGTGACAGCTGCGGTCATATCAGGGTATTTTAACTCTGCCCATGAATCTATTGCGAAGACCACATCAGCGTATTCACAAGACGCTGTCCACCACCATTCATTCACAACCACGCATTCGATCTTTGGAAGCGTGTTCATCACAAAATCATGATGCCATTTCAGATTTCCAAGAATAGAGTTCCCGTTATTGAACCAGAAGAATTTGGTCGGGGTGGGCATGTGGCTTTTCCCGGTGAAAAGCTTATCTCCTGCCCTGAGCGGGCGGTCACCATAATTAAGGTAGTGAGCGGATTCATATTTATAATAATCCTTGTGACGGGGGGTTTTTGCAGGGTCAAGTTCAATATCAAAAGGATCTTCAGCGATATAATAAGGAAGGCCGTTAAAATATGCGCCCCGGTAGTTACCTGAGAAACTTCCGATATTTCCTCCGTGGAACCCTATATTTTTAGTGAGAGCGCAAACAAGGAATATTGCTCTGCCACTGAGGTCACCGTTGTAGAAATGGTTCGGACCCATTCCGACAGGTACCAGGGTCTTTGATTTGTTTTTGGCAATTTCACGGGCTAGCCAGGTTATCGCATCCTGGTTCACACTGCATAAATCACTAACAACTTCAGGAGTGAAATATGAGGCATGTTCTTTGAGCATATCGAACACGGGTCTAACAGAGATTTTTTTCCCGTCTAAGGCATCAACTGTAAATTCGCCTTCAAGCGCAAAATTTTTAATGGTGGCTGCGTCATCCCTCGTAACGATTTCTGTTTGATTTGTATCTGAATTCCAGGCAATGAAATCTCCCCATTCATTGCGCAACTTTTCGGTTGTTATCTGGCGGTCCTGTTCCGTGTTAGGGAGGGCATTTTCCCCTTGTTTGAGTATTGTCGTCTTTTTCAGTTCACTGGGCTGGTAATCTACAATTATATCCTGAGGCTTGAGCAGTTTTAGTGTGTCCATCCGCACTAAAAGAGGCATGTCGGTATGCCCCCTCACAAAATCAGTATCGTAAAGGTTCTCGCTGATTATGATATTAGTAAGTCCAAGCGCAAAGGCGGTATCACTTCCAGGCCGAATTACGATGACATTATCTGCCTTGTTGGATGTAGACTGGTACTCGCATGCCACGGTAACGACCTTCGTCCCTTTAAGCCTCGCTTCAGTTAACCAGTGCGCATCGGGCATTTTTGTGGAGATCCAGTTCATTCCCCAGCAGATAACGAGATTGGAATTTTCCACGGTGGATAGATCGAAATCCATTGTCTGGTGGCCGCATGTCATGGTATGTCCCGGTGGCAGATCCGTATGCCATGAATAACTGTCAAAACCACGCCCGCCCAAAGCCTTCTCTTTTCCAACCTTTCGTATCTTGTCATCCAGAAGCGCTAATGAGTTTGCGAACCTGTACATACCAAATATTCTTGTTGCCCCTAAGAATGCCATGCCGCCCCGAAGCTTCAGCGTTTGAGTCCCTGCGCCTTGCATTTCTTCGATCATTGATTCGTCATAGCCCTGTTTCTTAAGAAGATTCTCTCCAGTCTTCCCTGAGTATGTAGTTGCAATGTTGACAGCGGACTTAGCGACTATCTCGCAAGCCTCTTCAAACGTAACCCTTATAAATGATTCTTTCCCACGATTGAGATATCTTTCCGGCATTCTCCCATTTTCGTCCCTCGGAAATCCGGCGTCAACCCAGTTTTTGAATCCCTCCCTTATCATCGGATATTTCACTCTCCTCGGCCCATAGATCTTTCGAACCATCACAAGCCCTTTCTGGCATAAGCGTGGGTCCCAGCGATGGGAGGCCTGGTTCCCGTAAACATCTTTAGCCTTGCCATAGCCATAGCTTGGGCCTATCCTGGTAATGATGTCATTCTTTACATATCCCCTCAAAAGGCAGTTATGGGTATCGTTCGGAGCGCATAGAAAATGAACCGTAGAATCGTATTTAAACTGATCGCGGTATATCTTCTCCCAATCCCTGTCAGGGTAAAAGTCAAGAGGATTATCGATCTCAGGGATAAATTTGAAAGCAGCAAGTACGGGGTTACTCATACCGAGTGCTGCAACTGCAGCTGCGGAAATTTTTATAAAATTTCTTCGCGTTATTTTTTCTATAGTCGGAACAGTACTATGTTGGGCATCTATTAAAGAACTCATGGGACGTATCCCGTCCCATCAAATATCGATCTTTTTTTCCAAATTAATTTCCGCTCAATAGAATCTCTATACAACTGATACTTTATTCCAGGCATTGTCATGAATTCATCTCCTATCTTCATTTTTTAAAAGTCACATCCGCATATGGTTTTATGAATTGTCAACGTAAATATATACCCGTTATGAACTATAACTCAAAGTTACATTTTCAACTATACCCTATAGAAAAATAATGCGCCGGGCTTGCAGCGCATCGTTTTCATAGTATCCTGGTTTGCATTCAGACTGGAAGTCCCAGAGCCTTTCTCTTTGTGTTGATGTGGGCTTCGATGGCATCAGCAGCCTTTACAGGATCAAGCTCCACAAGCACCTTACCGCCGGTCAGTGATTCCACGTCGTTCGTGAGTACCTTTGCCACGAGCGGCGCTCCGGTGACCGGGGGCACTGGCGCGAGGTGGAGCAGCAATCCGAAGGCAACTGCGAATGCACCGTCAGCGACCGCCTTCTGCTCAAGATATTCAGGTGCGGATGCCGCGACTGGCAGAGCACTTGGATCAACTCCGAGAGCAGCTGCTATCTCGGTAACGGCAACGCCTATTCTCCCTATGTCCACGCATGAACCATAGTTGAGACACGGAGGTATATGCAGTGATCTGCAAACCGCTTTCAGACCTTCGCCTGCCTGGTCAGCTGCTTCCGGCTTCATTAGCCCTTCTATCTGAATTGCAGAACTTACACAGCCCGCGTTTATTACCAGTATATTGCGCTTGATGAGCTCGCGCGAGAGCTTGACCGACACAGTATCGTGTTTTGTCTTTGCCGTGGTGCACCCCACAACTGCAACAATACCTTTTACGCTTCCAGCCTTTATCGCGTCGATGAGAGGATTCCAGGTTCCCCCCAGGGCAGCTTTACAGCTTTCAACCGAGAAGCCTGCCATCACCTCAGATTTATACTTTGGTATATGGACCTTGCTTTTATCCCTCATCTTGTATGCATCGATAGACATCTTCACTATCTGCATAGCCTGCTCATCCGCTTTTTCCGGATTGAAATCAAGGTGGTCTGTAACCCCTGCCATCCTGACAAGCTTATCCACTGAGATGACCCTGGTGTGGAAGTGGTCTGCCATGTTCTTAAGCCCTGGTGTCGAGCAGTTGAGGTCCATCATCACAAGGTCAATTGCCCCTGTGGCGATGAGGTACTCCTGGTTTATCCAGTTGCCTGTCTGTCCTGCGAATCCCTTTGCACTCGTTGCAGAGCGCTGCATGAGTTCCTGGCCTGTACACATGGAACCGAGAAGCTTTATATCCGATGCTCCCGCCTCTTTTGCCAGTTTCTGCATCTCAGAGCTCTGCGTTGCCCGAAGAACTGCTGTTGCCATAAGCGGAACATGCCCGTGTGCAACGATATTTACCGCCTTTGGATCTATGATGCCAAGATCGGCTGAGGAGGTTGTTGGAGTCGGAGTTCCAAGCAGTATATCCTGTAAGGTGATCGTTGCGACAAGGCCCATGTAACCTGTGGCTATTCCCACTTTGAGAGTTGTAAGCAGAAGGTCTACCGGGTCTGTGTCTATGGATGTGAGCGTCTTTGTCATTGCATCTCCCACTTCCGCATACGTGCCGCCTGGCATTATTCCGAGCTTTTTCCATACCTCAAGCCTTGTCTTTGGTGCGAACTTTTCCACAAGGAGAAGCGGTTCATCTGCACTCTTCTTGACCTCTGAAAGAACAGCATCAGCAAGAGCGATTGCAAGGTCTTCAGTTGATTTATTTGTATCAAGTCCAAGCGCACCGGCGACAGACTTGAGTTTTCCTGGGTCCTGTATCTTGAATGTGGTCTTTCCCTGTGCTGTTGCCTTGAGGGTTTTTGCTATCATCTCAAGATGGTGGGTGTAGGCTGCTGAGCCTCCTGCTGTAAGTCTGAGGAAGTTCCTGGCAGCGATGACATCCGCGGTTGCGCCGCAAATGCCGACTGTGGCCTTATTCGTTATTCTGCATGGGCCATGGCTGCACAACTGGCAGCATATGCCCTGCGCACCGTAAGTACACTGGGGCTGCTGGGCATTGTACCGGTCGAAGATGGTGGGGATGTTCATCTTGCCTGTTCTTTCATACATTTCCAGGGTGGATTTATGAACTGAAGCATTTTCTTTTTCGTTCTCTTTTCGGTTTCCAATTCCAAGTTTATTTAGTATATCAACCATTTTGAGTTGCCCTCCTGTTTTCGGGTAATACTAACTTAAACCATATAATGTATAAACTTAATTACTATGAATGATAGGTAAAAAATCGAAATGAGCTATTAATTATGAAATAAATCAATTTTCTTTTGAATTTTTATAATGCTCGATGCGCTTTCCCAGAACGCATTTTCCACCCCTTATTCCCCCGATCGGATTACCCGGGACTCCCAGTGAGTTCATACAGCGAGCCATAACTCCGGCGCCGCGGGCAAGGCCATCATCCACGAAAACCACATGGTTTCTTGCATTATCATAAATCCCAAGTTTCTCTATCTCATCCAGTATCAGGTACGGCTTGCAGCCTGTGATGGCTGCCCTGCCTGTTAACCCGATAGATGTTTTCTCAGAGATCAGATGATTATCAAGGCTCAATTTTACAAGCCTCTTTACCATCATCGCAGAAACAAGATCAAGAGTTGCAAACATCGTTTTTAAACCGTGCTTTGAATATATTTCAACGCCGATATCGGTGAGTTTGGGCATAAAGCTTCCATTAACACCAACATCACATCCTATGAGCGTGACACCTATATCTCTTGCTGCGGCAGGATCTACAGGCACACTTCCGTATTTATCCCTATCCTGTGGCACTAGATCGATAGTTATCAAAGAATCGATAGCATGGGCATATTTTTTAATAATACTTTTTTTCGTGAGCCAGATAAATATCTCCCTTTTATCTTTAAATAGATCAAGCGCAGCACCATATCTCTTATCCACAAGGTCGGTTCCTTTTATCACAGCATCAGGGATCGCACCTGCATAACCGCACAGGTTAGCAATGGTTCTGGCATAAGGGGTATCATCATTGGTGATGCGGCCTTTAAGGGTGGTGCCAAAATCCATCGAAAAAACAGGATTCCTGAAATCCACACCCGTCCATTTGGCACCCTCCTTGATCCCGGCTGTCGCAAGCTCACCTTCCATCTCGTTTGCCACTATCTCTACTCCAGTGGAACCAATGGGGGGTAGAACCCCTCCCACAGCGCCTGTAAAGACTACTTTATCAATAAAACTGTGGGATTTGAACTTAACAGGCACATTATCGATAGACATAGCTGGAACCATTTTTTTAGGGGGAATACCTGCAAGAAGACATCCGTCGGCCAGGGCTTTTACGAATTCCCCCACCTCATGAGGGGATGAAAAACCTGCAACAACACCTGTTGATCTCACTGCAAAATCAAGGTCTGTCCTGATATCGAGATTTACATCCTCATGCGCCTCGATCAGGGTATCCCGGACTAATTCAGAAATAGATTCCCTTGTCAGTGCTACACCACTCAATGTTGTGCCAAAGATCCGCTCATTTGGTTTTGGTTTTCGCACATTACGTGTCATTCTCACGGTCTTGTTTACAAGACGTGAGCGACCATCTTTCATGTTTGTTGCGGTCAGGATGCACTTTGTTGTGGTGTTTCCTACTTCAATGGATGCTACCAGGAAGAACGGGATCGTTTCAGCCAACCTGTATGGGTCTGCCTTCAATTCGACAGGACGTATGGGCTGGCTCTCTGCTATCCTTGGTTTTGGGCCGAAAGAGCATTCCAGGATCAGCTTGATCGGGTTCATTATATACCTCCGGCTCTAAGTCTTTCAACTTCCACCTTTCCTTTGATCTTTAGAACAAAGCTTCCATGGCACGGTTTGACGTATGGCATGATAATATAATCATTATCCACTGCAACAGGAATTGGATTGATCCCGATCAAATATGTATTGAAAATCATGTATCCCTGGCGCACATAATATATTTCTTTAAAATTTTTCTTTATGTAATCAGCACATTCCTTTATGGAACTGTTTGGTAGCAGTATCTCATAATCCAGTTCATCAATACAGCTCATGTCACTATCTCATCATTCAAGTTATATTCATGCCTCTGGATAGTGCTTTCACGTCCGCAGTAGATTTATTGTTTTTCACCCTTTATCGTTATTACCGTCTGCCTGATGGGCAGAACCTTCCCGGACTTCTTTACCGCCTCTTCTACGATTCTTTGCAATCCAAAACAGCAGGGGACTTCCATGTTGACAAGAGTGATGCTTTTGATATTGCTGGTCTTGATCAATTCGGTCAATTTATCTATATAGAAATCCGCATCATCCAGCTTGGGACACCCTATAACAAGCGACTTTCCTGCAAGGAAATCCTGATGGAAATTCGGGTATGCAAATGGAACGCAATCAGCTGCTACGAGAAGGTCCGCGTCCTTGAAATACGATGCCTGTGGAGAAACAAGTGTAAGCTGTACAGGCCACTGCCTCAATTGAGGTTCCTGCCTCTGTGAAGTTGTGGCGTTTGAGCTTTGTCCGCTCCTGAAATCCATTGCCATGCTGCCCGGACATCCTCGTGGCCCTGCCCCAGGCATCGTTCCGCGGGGTACTCCCTTATGTACCCTATTGGGCTTTTCTTCCGTAACATTCAGATGCATCTTTACCGCCTCCTCATCAAACTCCAGCGCATCCCTTTCGATTACTCTGATTGCATCCTGGGGACAGTGTCCAAGACATGCGCCAAGTCCATCGCAGAACTTATCATCCAATAGTTTTGCTTTCCCGTCAATTATCTTAATTGCTCCTTCGGCACAGTTAGGTATGCATTCACCGCAGCCATTACACTTTTCTTCATCAATAGATACTATCTTTCTTTTCATATTCTATCATACTAATATCTGATTTTATTTCTTATAAAGTTAATGGCTTTTAAATATAGTTAAATTATAACATTGAATTCTGAATTATAGATAAATTATTTATACCACTTTGATAATTTAGATTTATGCGAGATTTTCTTGACATTGATAAAAGAGATAGGGAGATATTGTCCCTGCTGGAAAAATCACCTGAAATGTCCCAGAATGATATGGCAGAAATACTTAAAATATCACAGCCATCTGTCAGCGCCAGGATTCATAAATTAAAACAAAAAGGAGCTCTAGTTCATATCGTGGGAATGAATCTAAAAAAAGTTAAACTTCATATGGCAAAAGTTGATGTGACAGCTAACAATACATCATCCCTACTTGATATTTTCAAGGACTGCCCGTACTTCTTAAACGGCCTGATCGTGTCAGGAAAACATAACCTGTGTCTTTTTTTCGTAAGCGAGGATATCGCTACTCTTGAGGCTATCGTGGATGGACATCTTCGGAACAACCCTTTAGTAAAGGAAGCGGAAGTCAGCATAGTAATTAGTCCGATGAAGGATTTGATCATGCCATTAAGGATGAACTTTGATTTCAAAGACATTCCACCCTGCGGAAATCAATGTAAATGTGAGGATTGTCATCATCATATATCTAACAGATGTCTGGGATGTCCTGTGACTAATAACTATAGCGGGAATATCTGGAAATAAGCACTATTTCAGTAATCACCTATTCGATTCTGATATATATTGTATTTTTATATAGGCAATTTCCAGTTATTTATTATAATTTATAGTCAGCAAGTATATACATTCTGAAATCTATTATGAGTAAAAACATATCGGAGGTAAAATATATGAGTTTTTTAGAGAAAATTGGAATCGGAACTAAAAAAGAGGAAATAAAAGTGGATATAAAAGAGAATAAACCTGAGGACGTAAGTGCACATCTATCAGTGATCCAGATGCACAAAATATTGCATAAAGATAATATAACCAACAGTTTTGATAGAGCCCTTGCCCAGGGAAAACGCTGTTCATTCTGCGAACAGGGCATAAGCTGCCAGCTTTGCAGCAATGGCCCATGCAGGATAAAACCTGGCGTGGATCGTGGAGTATGCGGGATTGATGCCGATGCCATGGCCATGAGGAATATGATGTTCCTGAATACCATGGGAATAGCAGCGTATACCTATCATGCCAAGGAAGTCGCAAAAACATTAAGAGCAACAGCGCTTGGCAAAACGCCATTCAAGATCACCGATGAAGCAAAACTTAGAAGCTTTGCCGGTAAGCTGGGATTAAAAAATGATGGAAGTACAAATGATGTCGCAATAGCAGTAGCAGATGCGATGATTGCAGAAATAAACTCTGATTCTGACATCGAGCTTTCAAATGTTCTTCGTTTTGCACCAAAATCAAGAATAGACCTATGGAGAAAACTTGGGATCCTTCCGGGAGGACCGCTAAATGAAACCACGGATTGTGTCACAAGTTCAATGACAAATATTGACGGCGATTATGTTTCACTGGCTAAAAAGGCATTGCGCCTTGGTATTTCCTGCATTTACGGCTCACAGATACCACTTGAAATGGGACAGGATATTCTTTTCGGGACACCCAAACCGCATGCGGTTAATGTTGACCTTGGAATCATCGACCCCGCATATGTAAATATTGCTGTAAACGGTCATGAACCCTTCATAGGTGTAGCTCTTATCAAAGCTGCCCATGAGGCGAAAAACCAGGAAACTGCCAGGAAAGCAGGTGGAAAAGGACTTCACATAATCGGTTCTATCGAGACAGGGCAGGAACTTGTCCAGAGGTACAATATTGATGATGTATTCGTCGGACTGACCGGTAACTGGCTTTCTATCGAACCAGCACTTGCAACAGGCGGCATCGATGTCCTTGCAATGGATATGAACTGTTCACCTCCGGGAATGGCAGAATACCAGGATAAATACAATACAAGTCTCATTTCAGTATCTAAACTGATCAATGTTCCGGGCATGAAAGACCAGATCATATATAAACCTGAAGATGCAGCAGCCCAGGCGCAGAAACTCATAGATATCGCTATTGAGAACTTCAAGAAGAGAAAAGGAAAAACCACAACTCCATCAAGCAAGAAGCAGAATGCTGTGATCGGTTTCTCGACAGAAGCATGCCTCGGTGCACTTGGCGGGACTCTTGATCCCCTGCTTGATGTTATCAAGAAAGGTACTCTAAAGGGTGTTGTTGCACTTGTCAGCTGCACAACTCTTCGCGACGGCGGACAGGACATCAATACCTTGAAGATGGCGAGAGAGCTTATCAAAAGGGATATCCTCGTAATAAGCGCAGGATGTGGAAATGCTGCCCTCCAGGTCGGAGGACTTACCACACTTGAAGCAAAACAAGAAGCTGGTCCCGGGCTCAGGGCGGTTTGCGAACTGCTCAAGATCCCTCCGGTGCTGAGCTTTGGCACATGCACAGATACAGGAAGAATTGCCCTTCTTGTAACGGCTGTAGCAGATGCTCTTGGAGTTGACCCGTCCCAGCTTCCTGTTGCGGTGACGGCACCTGAGTATATGGAACAGAAAGCAACAATTGATGCGATCTTCGCACTCGCTTTTGGTCTATATACCCATGTTTCACCTCTCCCTCCAGTGGCAGGAGCTCCACGCCTCGTGAAACTCCTTACTGAAGACCTTGAGGGAATAACAGGCGGGAAGATCGCTGTAGAGACAGACATGGTTGACGCAGCAAATGGTATTGAAGCCCATATTATGAAGAAACGTGCGGCACTCGGATTGCCAGCTTAACAGACTTACCTCCTATAAGAAAAAAGTGATGCCCCGGACTTCCGGTGCATCATACATATTTATATTATCCTAACTAAAATTATCGACACGAAGAGGGTTAATAGATGATTAAAGAATTTATTGGAATAGCTATTGTTTTTTTATTTTTAACCGGATTATCTGCAGCAGCTGAAAACGCATGTGTGGGCTGTCATGCCTCGGTGGGAGCTACAAAAGGGATAATCAATGACTGGAAAGAAAGTAAACATGCTTTAAACAATGTTACATGTGATAAATGCCATGAGGCAGCGCAAGGTGATAAAGACGCGATAAGTCACAATGGTTTTCTGATCACAACGACGCCATCACCTAAAGATTGTGCAAATTGCCATTCAACGCAGGTAAGCCAGTTCAATGCAGGGAAACACAGCATCAGCTGGTCAAAAATGACCGCTGCAGCCCGATACAAGGCTATCCCGAATGAAAAAATGCGGGAAAGCATGTGCGAAGGCTGCCACAGCATAGGAAAAATATATGCTGACGACTCTGCCGGTAAATGTGATTCATGCCATACAAGGCATCTATTTAGCAAAGAGGAGGCGCGCCAGCCAGAAGCATGTGAGACCTGCCATATGGGGCTTGACCATGAACAGATAGAATATTACAAGAAATCAAAGCACGGGATGATACAGGAAACAAACAGGACGAGTGCACGCGCTCCGGGTTGTATCACATGCCATATGGATGAAGGAACTCACGATGTGAGCCAGGGAACAACAATAGGCACGGTTTCACAGGGGGCGTTCATAAGCAACAAGAGCAGTGGAAATGACTATGTCAAAGACTCAAATGGCATTGCGATGAGAGCGATCACCCAGGAACAGTTCGATACCAACAGGAACAAAATGCTATCAATCTGTGCACGCTGCCATTCCAGAAATTTTGCACAAAATGTACTTGAAAATGCAGATGAGATAAAAGTGCAAGCTGATAAAAAAGTGGGAGAAGGCATAATAATAATTGAAGGACTGAATAAAGATGGATTGCTTGATCCCATGCCTGAAAACAGGCCGGCTAATCCCGTTACAGGAAATAAACTTACTATTACAGGACAGCAGACATACACAAATACCTCAGGCATTGAGGCTGAGTTCTTTGGAATGTTCAAATATGCATTGATCCACTCCTGGAAGGGAGCTTATCATATGAACCCGGATTATTCGCATTGGTACGGATGGGCGCAAATAAATCTTGATCTTGAAAAGATAAAGTCCCAGAACCGGACACTTCGAAGGATAGCAGAGCTTGAAAATGCTCAAAAGACAACGGAAAAAGGAACAAAAGCAACTCCGGGATTCGGGACTGAGCTTGCAGTTTTGGGTATAATGGTATCTTTGTTACTCGTCATGAAGAGACGATCATAGATATGCAAGATATCGAACTTGAAAGTGAGGATCTCCATGCGGCATTAGAGGAATTGCATCAATATGTGGACATCACGGAAGAAGACCTCCAGAAAATTTACACAATTGCTCTTATACATGCAAAAAAAAGGCTCACTCTCAAGGTTTCCGTTAAGGATATGATGACAACGAATGTGATATACATCAGTAAAGATGCAGATATTCATGAAGCTGCAAGGATCCGGTCAGAAAACAGGATTAGCGGGATGCCTGTTGTGGATAAAGAAAAGCATGTGATAGGGATTGTCACGGAAGCAGATATCCTTTATTCAACCGGCATGAAAAAAAGCCATGATTTCAGGGATATTTTAAGGCATGTTCTTGGTGAACCACATCCGAAGATCAGGAATGGGGGCAAGGTCGAAGAAATAATGACCACACAGGTAATAACAATATCACCTGATAGAGACATCAGGGAAGTAGCCAGGATACTGGATGAAAAAAGAATCAAAAGGCTCCCTGTAGTTGATGAGGAGAATAAGCTCATTGGAATAATCTCAAGGGCGAACATCGTGAGATACCTGGGGAAACAATGAAAGAATATTTCTTAAAACTGAAAGGGGGCGCAAAAAGTCCTCCGGGTGTGGGAATTTCCGAGGTGATGTGGTCATGGCTTGGCTCAGTTACAGGTATCGGGATATTAGGGTATCTTTCATCAGCATACTTTGAACCCAGAGACCTGACAATGATAATTGGCTCCTTTGGGGCATCCGCTGTCCTTGTATATGCTGCAATTAAAAGTCCTCTTGCACAGCCGAGGAACCTTATCGGCGGACATATACTATCCGGGCTTGCAGGGGTATTCTGCTACCAGGTATTTGGAAAAGTGATCTGGGCAGCAGCAGAGCTTGCTGTTTCCCTATCCATAGCATTAATGCTTGCCACAAAGACACTGCACCCTCCAGGAGGTGCAACTGCACTGATAGCTGTAATCGGGGGTGAACAGGTCCATAATCTTGGTTTTCTTTATGCCATTGTACCTGCCGGTCTGGGAGCTTTCATTCTTCTTATCGTTGCCCTGTTGGTGAATAATCTCTCAGAAAATAGAAAATATCCTGAATACTGGTTTTAGATATGGCAGAAAAACTGAAAGTAAGTATAGACCGCAAGGGTTGCATCAGCTGTGGAACATGCTGGAATAGCTGCCCTGAATTCTTTGAGCAGAATCCAAAAGATGCTTGCAGCCAGGTTATCGATGAGTATAGGATCGCAAACAACCCTGGTGAAGGAGAAGTATCCGGCGAATTTGAGAAAATGGTGCGAAGGGCTGCAGATCTATGTCCGGTGCAGATAATTCATATACATTAGCAGAAGCTGCAATGGCAACTTTCAGTAATTAAGAGCATGCTCTGAGGTTCATAGGTTTCAAATTTTTAATTTATATAAATAGATTAATGTTACATCCTCATATCATCAGGAACGTGTCCTGATACAAATATAAGCTTTTCAATATGGCAGTATGCGACAGGAAGTTGCACCCTCATATCATCAGGAACGTGTCCTAAAACGGTCCAAGAATCAGACTTAGTTTCTCATTTCGAGTCACATATTTCCTTGAAATAGGAAATATCAAAGTGCATACTCTCAAAACCGATACATCATTTAAAAAGACTTGCACAAATATACTATACTTCAGAATCAGAAAAGCCAGCATCGTACCTCATCCTCAAAACAAGGTATTCATTGATGGACATCAATCGTTTAACTTACTACAAACTCCCCCTTTCCAAAACTTGTACGATCCCCCAAACCTCTTAGCAGCTCTGCCATTGCAAACGCATTAAAAAACTCTGGAACAGCATCAGTTACCTGATATCTAAATCTTGTACCTCTTGAAATAACACTCTTTGGCGCTTCAAATCTGGGTTTTCCTGTTTTTACTTTCAGGTCAAGAAAACTCAAATTGACAAGAAGTTCGACTGGTTTTTCTATATGCGTTATTTTCGGATCTTTATACTGCGTGAAATCAGGATCAAAGAACTTTGCTGCATTCTTCGTATCTCTTACAATATCCTCACCTGACAGCGGGAAGCTGCTGAGAGTATCAGAGAAAAGATGAATCCACATTTTCCCGTCTTCATCTCTCACTATCTGAGAAATGATTTTTGCTCTCTTTTTGATATCTTCCATCGTAATAGGCACTATTGTCAATTTCTTGAGGATGACCTTACCCAATCCCTTTGAGTTCCGCTTGCCGATATATAAACCATTGTCTTCAACATATTTCAAGGCTGAGATAAATTCTGCCAGGTATTCTTCATTGAGCTTTTCCTCTTGGGCGCTTTTTGCCTTCATGTTGAAAATCGCTTCGAACCTGAACCTGTTTTTGCTTGAGATTACATCAGTCGTGTACATATTCCTGACAGTTCCTCCAATGCCAAGCGATATTCCAGCCATCGGCTGTCTCAAAGCAGGATATTTATCGATATGCAGGCATTCACAACATTCGTAAACCACCTGTCTTATGCCTTTATCCAATTTAACTACAGGAATAAAAATGCCGTCATGATGTTTTATCAGCGCGTCCCTGAAATAGATAACAGGATGTCCATTCTCAAGAGTGTCTGCGATCTTGCTTTTCATTTCAAGAAAAAGATATCCGAATGCTCCCCTGAGATTCTGTCCTAAAGGGTAGATATCGCTTGCTTTTATCCGTGATCCCCTTTCATTATATGTATTATTTGTGGCTATATGCAACTCTGATTGGTTTTCAAGTTCTCCCTGTATTTTAAAAGCCAGCGGCTTCATTTCATGTTCACCAGTTTCTTAGCTTCCGCCGCCCCTAACTCTTTGTAGTTTGCCCATTTGACCTTTTTTGGCGTTACTTCAAACTTAACTCGCCCTTTCCCGCGCCGTGTCCATCCGCCTATTCCATTATCTTCAGCTGCCGCAAGAGCAGCGTTTATGACTTCAATATCCTTTTCAGTAGGGTTCTTGATAACGATCTTGCCTGTCAGTTCGGTTCCTTCTACGATCTCTTCAAGCTCGATTGACGCGCCTTTTCCAGCAGATATCGCACCTGTTTCCCTATCAATGTGCGGATGTACTGTTCTTTCAACTACTTTATCGAAGGGTCGTACAGATTTTAAATCTTCAAAGGATACTCTTCCTTTTCGTCCCAGATTTCCGAACATATCGCATGTTAGACATCTCCCGCAGCCTTTTGTGTCTTTTCCGGTATCGCATGTCCCGGCGTCTTTATATATCTTCTCTGCATACCCACGGACTGCTCCGAATATGCTGATCGATGCGAATCCATCCCCTGACATCCTGGTCGGCAGCATATTTCCCTGTTTTCTTCTTTTCTGGCTCTCCAGTTTATTCTCACCTGTATAGAGTGGTGACACTGCTGTTGCTTTTAGTTCTAATATCCATAAGTCTTCATTTAACATTATTTTATCTCCTTTCTAATAATATTTGAAAAACCCCAATTGAACGAGAACTTTGAGTTAAACGTCTTTATCAATAATAAATCTTTCAATTCTGATCGATTTCTCATATTATCGATAATTTATGGTATCACCTATAAGAGCAAGAAAGCCAGCATCGTACCTCTCTTCCTCAGAACAGGGTATTCATAATTAATATATTTATAAATTAGATTTTAATATATTTCTCCTTTATTTTATTTCGGTAAACATTCGATGGAGTGCTAACTGCAAATTTAACTGTTCCATTAAGGAGCTTCTTTTCAATAAGTCTTCCAGCTGTCCTGAAATAAGAGACCTGTCCGGGATTTGAATTCCTTTGCGACGTAAATCATTTTCATCCAGAATCAATGCATCGTTTTTAATCTTCTTGTCGATAACCTTCCTATATTCGCTTATCCCACGCTCTGATGCATCCATCAGATCTCGGATAAGGCCTTTAGAAACATAACCTGCCTTAAAAATTTTAATTAAACCAAGGATCAACTCCTCAGGTGATGGAGGAGTTGCACTCGATAGAGTCTCAGGTCTGATATGGGTTTCCGAAATAATTATTTCTTCAGGGAGAGATTTTACCATTTCTTTTTTCAAATCATGAAGCATTTCCTCTATTTCACGAACAGAAACAAGGGAATATTCGTTACCATTATCTATTATTCCCCCTGCAAAAAGAGCTATCTTCTTACCAGATATATTTTCAAAATTCAACCTGACATTTCCAATTGATATTCCCTTGATTATTGTTCTTTCCCTTATCTCACCTGCTGCCAGATCATATTTTTCGTTTATTTTTGGAAGAACCGTTTTTATCCTGAATTTCTCTTTTATGGCATCAGATAATTCCAGGGATGCTACCATCTCTCCATGTACGATGAAAATTTTTACAGGTAATGTCTTGAAGCAATCGATATAATTTAAAAGTGCAGTCTTATCAGCATGAGCGGAAAGCCCTTCAATTTTCCTGATCTGTGCTTTTACTTTTACAGGTATTCCATCTACATTCACTTCTGGATATCCATTTATGATATCCCTGCCCAGAGTCCCTTCTGCCTGGAAACCTGAAAAAAGCAAGATATTCTTTTCATCGGGAAGGAATTGGGGAAGATATTTCCTGATGCGTCCTCCTTCCAACATTCCTGAGCTTGCAAGGATTATGCATGATTCGCTTGATTCAGCAAGTTCATCGCTATTTTTTTTTGCTCTTAGCCTCTCGAAATTATCGGGGTGGAATATTTTATCAAGTTCCTTTGAATTTTTTTTTATGAACTCATCTGAAATCTTAGATAATAGATATTTATTATGTGAATAGATATCAAGTATATCAATTCCCATAGGAGTATCAAGATATATTTTTTCTTTGATGTTCAGCTCGCGCAGCATGAACAGGATCTCTTCAGCCCGGTCTATGGAAAAGATAGGTATCAAAAGTCTTGAGTTATTCTTCCCGATTGATTCAACAGCGGCTTTCAATTGCGATAATATTTCACTATTGCTTTTTTCAAGATTTCGATTTCCATATGTACTTTCGATAATAAGATAATCACATGTATCAGGCGGTTTTGGAATGGAGTGAAGGCTGGATGAGCCGCCCCCAACATCACCTGAATATAAGAGGGAAACTGGCTCCTCTATGAATATTGAAGAGCTTCCCAGGATATGTTCTGATGGGATGAATTTGATCTTTATCTTTTTTTCATCATCCTGCCACTGCGGATAATCTTCATTTAATGGAACGAAAAGGCTTTTTGCTTTCTTTACATCATCTTCTGAGAATAATAGTTCTTTCCCTTCTTCTTTTTGTATTCTTAAAGAGTCATCCATTATTCGAAAAGTTATTTCCCTTGTCACAGGTGTAGTTATAATCTCACCTTTGAAGCCTCTCTGGCATAACATTGGCAATCTGCCGGTATGGTCATAATGTGCATGGGTCAAAAAGATATAATCTATTTCAGCAGGATCAAATATAAGAGGGGCTGAATTCTTATCTTTTGCCTCAGTTCCCTGAAAAGCTCCTGCATCAAGAAGTATTTTCTTATTATCAATGGTCAGTAGATGCATTGAACCTGTGACTTCACCTGTAGCACCACAAAATTGGATATTGATTGGACTGGACATGGGCTACAATTCCTTTATCTCAAACTCACAAAAGTCATACCCTGTCCCCCAGCATTTTGTCTCTTTTACAGAATATCTCTTTTGGCAAACTGTGTTCAGAACGCCTGCAATTATTCCAGCATCACTTGGACAGAGAGTTTTTCCCATATTGGGCATATTTCCACATTGGTAACAATCTGCTACCTTGATTTTATTTTCTGAGACTAATTCTACAGTTCCAAGCTTAAGTTTCTCCCACAAAACGGCTAATTCTTTTAAAACATCTTTTAGTGTATTGGCTTTTACCTGTTTAGATATTACATTAACCCCTATTTTGTAGCCAGCATCATAAAATGGTTTATCCATATCTATTCCTGTATTGAGAATTGTGGATTTCAACATACGTAAGAATGCACTGTTAGCATGGCCACCAGAGAGACCCGATCTTGCATCCATAGCTTCCTGGATTTCTTTTGAAATCTGCTCAGTCAATTTATTATCTTTAAGCGCTTCAACTGAAAGAATATTGGGATTGACTGCATAGAATTTCATCGCAATGCCATGTTCCTCATGTTCAATCCTTGATATTTTCACAATGCCACCATCCAGAAGTAATTTCAGGTGATGAGAAATAGTGGGTTTACTCAAATTCAACATCCCGGCAAGCTGGGAATTTGTCAATTCTTTTTCGGAGAGTAACTCCAATATCTTCAGTCTTGTTTTGTCTGAAAATAATTTTGCCGTTTTTTCGTCAGGTTTTAGAATGTAAGCCATATCATACTCTTAGTATCGTAATTTTCAGTAAGTTTTATATGGTATTAGTTATACTTGAACCTTACTGTTAGTTTGATATCTAACAAAGGAGTTTTTATGGAATTGATAAGCGAGAACAAAATCGGAATTGTCAAAGGAACCGTAATGGAAGAAGCAGCTGAGAATAGCTTCAAAGGTGAGACCGGTGAGGTCGGGCTATATCTTGCAATGGCAAAGCAGGCACAGCGTGAAGGTTACCCTGAGATTGGAGTAGTTCTGGAAAAAATAGCTTTTGAAGAAGCCTGGCATGCAGCAGGCTATGCCGAACTTGCAGGTAAAATTTCCATCAGTACAAAAGAAAACCTTCAGAGGATGCTAAAAGGTGAAGAGGGTGCGAATAAATTCAAGCGTGAGTCAGCATTAAAATCAAAAGAAGCAGGAATTGATGAAGCACATGACTTTTTCGATGTCTCGGCGCGGGATGAAGCTCGACATACAAGAGCTCTACAAGGCATGTTTGACAGATATTTTTGAAAATAAACGGAGATTGAAATCATGGAAAACAAAGAATGTACAATCGCATTAAAAGCAAATGCAAGCAAACCGTGTAAAGAGACCATATCAGGAACTGCAACATGCCATGAATGTGGGAAGCCAATGTGTCCGGTATGTAATCGGCATAATGTCACCCAATTATCCAGAGTTACCGGATATATCGGAGATGTTAAAGGCTGGAATGCAGGCAAACAACAAGAACTAAGAGATAGGAAACGGTATGATATGCCGAGTCGATAGGGAGGAATTTATGGCAAAAGACATGTTAGAAAAAGGAGCTATTTCTCAAAGAGATGGAAAAACATTCGCTGTTGCTCCACATATACCTGGTGGAATAATAGATGTGGCAGGACTTAGAAAAATTGCAGATATAGCAGAAAAGTATAATGCTCAGGCATTGAAATTAACTTCTGCCCAGAGGATAGCAATTGTAGGAATAAAACCGGAAGATCTGGACAATTTGTGGGATGACCTGCAAATGAAACCTGCTCATGCAGCGGGACTCTGTGTGCGCAGTGTCAAGATATGCCCTGGTACTACTTTTTGCAAGAAAGGCCAGCAGGATTCTGTTGGAATAGGCTTGAAACTGGATGAAAAAAATTATGGCAAGGAATTACCATCAAAATTAAAAATTGGAGTCTCAGGATGTCTTAATTCTTGTTCTGAACACATTATCAAGGATATAGGAATTGTAGGCACTTCCAAAGGTTGGAATATCACAGTAGGCGGCAGTGCGGGATTAAAACCTAGATTAGGTGTAACACTTAATGAAAACCTATCAGATGAAGAAGCGCTTGATACCGTAGACAGGATAATAGAATACTATAAAAGACATTCCAAGAAAAAGAGACTCGGGGAATTCATCGATGAGATCGGATTCGAAAAATTCAAAGCAGAAATTCAATGAGGTTGTTTTAATTATAAATAGGGGTTGATTCAAATGATTATCAAAAACAAGGATTTCCACACCCAAATTTAGGTTACACCGTTATAAAAACCTAACTTCAATTTTTCGACCACCTAACCATGAAATGGGAACATTCATGTAACTTCACATACCGCACCGCAAAATTGGATGGTGATTGGACTGGACATAGTTTTGTATAGCCTAACAGGAAGTTATCCTATATTATGGACGTGGTTCTATTAAAAAGCTTACAAGCATATATGATCCACAAGAAAACCTTATTATGAATGCAATTCGACTATAATATATGAATAAAGGGTGTGAATAATTGTTCAGGAGATTTCTGGAATCGTATGTCGAAGTATGCAATAATATTGTGACTGAGGCAGCCAATTCGGTATTGATGTTTGAAGCGGGGGAGCAGGCGGCACTTGATATGAAAACTCTTAAAATAGAGGATGTTAAGAGGGAATTTGAAAATGAAGGTATTACTATTTCGATCGAAAAATCGGAAAAAAAAGTCATATTTCATGTAAAAGGTTTGCCTGTTGAGGGAAAAAAATGCAGATATTGTGGTATTTGGAAGGGATTCTTTGGAGGATTATCTAAAAAACACATAGATGCGAGATATTATTGCAAAAAAGGCGAAGAATGCATCATTAAGGGTGCAAAAGAGTGTGTTTTTATTGCGGAGTTGATAGAATGAGTACCGCTATCGATCATTTCAATTTATATAAGGATAGTGCTATCAAATGGAGTAAGAAATCAAGTTAGATCTTACTGAAGAGGAGTTAATGCCAAAAGATTTGATAATAATCCTGAACGACCTTGAATATGAGATACTTAAGAAAATAAAGGTTGTCGAGGGGGAAGACGGAGAGAAACTAAGAAATCTTTTCAGGCTCTATGTTTCAACGATACCGGAATTGAAATCCTCTGAATATGCATTAAAACGAGTTGATAAAAAGGAATTAATTGATGAACATCTTCGAAATGTCTGGGCTGAATATGAGTTTACGGATTTTCCCACAGAACACTGGGATGAGGAAAAGGTCAACAAATTGATTTCAGAGCTTATTGAAATCAATGCGATGGTAAAAGTTGGTGAGAAACAATACATTCCTTCCAATAAGTTCAGAAGCCTTTTTAAAATGCTGCTCCACGATATAACGACTGAAAATAAAGATATGGATGAATATTCAGCTGCGTGTGTTGCCACAATTCAGTTGTTGATGGAATTCAGTGTTGAGACACTCAGCAAGGAAACAATCCGCAACGGAACGATTTTTATTAATGAGGGATGGATGTTCGTATATTCAACTGCGATTAAGAAAGCAAGGGAATTCATGATGTCAAAAAAATTGTTTCCGGGTGCAGAGGCTCCTGTTCCAAGAGCTCCTTAGAACACTTTTGCAATTATCAAATCCCCTAAATCAAATCATTTTTTCTTTTCCGAGATGTCACGAATATCAATCACTATAATAATTCCTCCATCAGTTTCAACTGGACTCATATTGATCTCAACAGGGAATTCACTGTTATCCATGCGCTTTGCAACTGAGTTCATATGAAGAGCCATTATTTTTGTTGAGGGATTTGCATAGTATGTTTTACAATATACTGCGTGTTTCTCCCTGAATCGTTCAGGTAACAGGATATTATAAGGATTGCCTATTAATTCTAATCGAGTATATCCGAATAATTTCTCAGTACGAGTATTAATAAGAAGTATGTTGAAATCCCTATCAATTGCTATTATAGCATCTGGCGCACCCTCTATTAAATTCTGGAAATTCTTTTCCGCCCTCTTGCGATTAGTAATATCAATTACCATCCCTTCAAGACCCAAGACCATGCCAGCGGCATCTTCCAGCGCATGAGCGTTTATTGAAACCCATATCTTGCTTCCATCCTTGCGGTTGATCATAGCTTCAAAATCGGAAACAGCACCATCGGCCCGGATCAGTCTTACCAAATGCAGACGCCTTCCCAGTTCTGCATAGAGCTTGCGGACATCGGTAACACTGGCGATAAGTTCTTCGGTTGAAGTATAGCCCAAAATACGCACGCATGCGGGATTTGCTACAAGTATTCGCCCATCGATGGTAGTCTGGAAGATGCATTCTGCAGCATTCTCAAAAATTCCGCGGTATTTTGCCTCGCTGATCCTTATTGCTTCTTCCATTCTCTTATACTCGGTAATATCACGGACGATACTCAAAACAATAATTCCACCCTCAGTTTCAAGATAACCAAGAGCGATGTCAACGGGAAATTCAGTTCCATCCTTTCGAAGGCCGTAAAGGTTAAACTCTGATCCCATAAGGCGAATCCGTGGCTTTTCTATATATCCTTTCAGGTGTTCATCATGACGTTTCCTGAAGCGTTGAGGTATAAGGATTTCAACCAATCTGCCAATAAGCTCTTTCCCGGCATATCCGAAAATCTTCTCGGCCTGTGAATTCGCCTGTAAAATCCGCCCTTCTCTGTCGACGATGATGATGGCATCAGGTGCAAAATCAAAAATTCCCTGGAACATCACTTCTGCTTTATTCTTTTCTTCATCTTTCATGCCGTCCTCCAGGAATAACAATAATATCATTTAATATCTGCTTGTTGATAAAACCTTCATATAAAACGCAAAATGCCATTTGCGTTGCGCATTAAAGGATCAGTAGCCAATCTTTAAATTATCTTGCCCTGAACTGTTGCAGCTTTTTTTGTTTATGTGCATCCACCACACCTACTACAATCTCCTACACAGCCTCCAAGGACATCATCTTCTTCACCATCTTCTCGTTTTTTCAATCTGCTGAGTTTTCTTTTCTTTTCAGTAATTATAGCGTCAATGTTGTTCCATTCTATACTACCTGATTTGTAATGTTCTTTTACTTTTTCAATTTCTATGATTTCCTCTTCAAGTTCTCTTATTGACATTATTAATTCTCCATTCTGTACTACCTGACCTACATTGTTCTTTGTTAAAAAATAATCTCTACTATTGGTAATCCTTAATTCTGACCGCCGTGAGACTCCCTTAACCACTTAAAAATATCAAAAAGACTCATAATGTTCAATATAAATCTAAGCCGACTCTTCACTAACCAAGGTCATCGTGATGGAAATCTACAAGGCGCAAGCAAGATGGGGAAAGGAACCGCAAGCCTCCTCATTCAGCCAATAACCTCCGTCATTCGTTTGAACTTCTCAGATTGCAGCTTTTTAGCCAACTCCAGCTTCTGCTGTATGGGCATTCGCGCAAGTTCTCCACTGACTATTCAGGTTCAGGCTACCCTTCGTCGTGCAAACCTCGGTGCTCTGGTCATCACATTCTGGTTATAGCCTGCCTCAGTGTAGTCCTGCACGAATGCATAGGGAAGCAGAGCGTATGACAGGGTTGCGTACCCGTTTGCAGAAGTAATCGAGAATTCTCCGCTGCTTGCCCGTAGAGGTCGAGACTCCCCCAGCCTCTTTGTATTCCTGTTCCGGATATGTGACCTCCTCTAACGCGCTCTCCCCCTGCACACGATTACCCTCCGTCTGGGGCTTGAAGATTTGCCCCTTCGGGGTGTCTGCGGACATCCGCTGCGGCGGACAAACCATCAAAGCCCCAGCCGGTTTCCACAAGAACGTGTGCGGGTTGAGGCGGCGTCTCTGTCTCCCTGCTGGAGGTTATTATGGAAAGCAAAGAAAGACGAGTAGAATGTCCTGAATGCAAAGAGTTGATGCCTGCTCTGCTGTTGAATGATTTGAACAAATGTGATAATTGTGGCTGCCCAGCTCACCTTTTCGACCGGGATTAATTTTTTTTTGAGGTCGGATAAATCACATCACTCTTTTTGCGATGTGTTTTTTCTCCTGGAAATAGCATTGATAGCTGTGATTCATGGTTGCCTTGTTGTCCGTACGCTCCAATCACCGCATCCTTCGCTCACTCCGCTTCGCTGCGTTCACTCAGGCACGGCTGCTGCCTTGCGGTCATTGTCGCTGCTGTCCTGGCGACAGTCCTGCGCCGGGTGCTCGGACAGTCGCCGGTATCGGTGGCATGTTTCTTTCAGCTGCAAGTTGTTTCTTTATATGGGAGCATGCTGAATTGGCTAGAGTAACGGAGATTTACTCGCCATGGTCTTAATTGGCAGCAGTTGATGGTGCGGGAAAGACGGGAATGTGATACAACTGGTGATGGGGATGGAAGGGATTGGTTTTATGGCGACTGTGAAAAAGTTGTTGAATTACATGATTTATGAATGTAAAGTATATAAGTAACCTCAATTAACTATATAGTTAATATATATAAACACATAAAGTTACATTCACAATCATGCGCGGAAAAGTAAGAGATAGAATACTAAGAGTTCTCACAAACAATCCAACCGGTGATATGAGCAAATACGAGATCGCCAGGCAGGCTGGCGCTACATACCCCTGGGTGCGTGAGTTTCTCTTAAAACTCGAAGGGCTCGGAGTGATAAAAGGTACAGAAGTCTTAAGTTACTCTGCCCTATTGCGTTTCTGGCAGGCATTTTATATCCAACCTAAATATAGGGAGTATATGGTCAAAGAGCCGTTGAAGCTTCTCAAAAACAGTAAATTACCCTATGCATTGACCACATACCAGGCAGAAAATCTCATCCAGAATTATTTGTTTCCAAGCAGGATAGATGTTTATATAAAAGAAGACGACTGGAAACAGTGGCATGATATGATCACAAAAAAAGGACTGGTAGGTAAGGGAAATATGAGGTTATTACTTGCGGATGAGCATGTTTTTTATAAGGCCTTTGAAAAGAATGGGTTGAAAATAGTTTCTACGCCTCAGTTGATCATTGACCTGATGATTGAGGGGGGCGTATGTGTTGAGGCTGCAGAACTGCTTATTAAGAAGGTTATGAAAGATGTATGAACCGTATGAAATAGATATTTCTTATAAATACCTTAAAACAGTGGTAGACAGACTTGAAGAACCAATTTGTTTGATAGGGGGATGGGCAGTTTTCCATAATGTAAATAAGAATTTTAAGAAAGCAACAGGCAGAGATTACATAGGGTCAAGGGACATTGACCTTGGATTTCATTTTGAGAAGGATTGGAGCGAGAAAGATCTGCATGAGTCGACATTTGCTAAATCTCTTCAAATTATTGAGAAAGATCTTGGGTTCATGCCAGTAGGATTCAGATACTTAAAGGAGTTTCACATAGAAACCGAACAAGAACTGAACAAAGAGGAAGCGAAAACAACGCCACAGCATTTCGTATTTCCTTTATATATAGACCCGGTTGTTGACATCATTCATCCAAAATTTTATGATGTTTTTCATTTTAACCCGGTCGATGAACCACTGATTGAAATGGTTTTCAGAAATAAAGCCAATAGGACGATAGAAAAATCATTCGGAAGAAATCTCTGGCTTCCAAAACCCCATGTTTTGTTAGCCACAAAATTAAACTCGGTAATCGGTCGGGATAAAGAACACAAAAGATTGAAAGACATTGCTGATATTTTCGCTTTGCTATGGTTTACTGATGTTGAAATTCTGGATATTAAATCAAACCTGCTTGAGTTCTATGATGGGGGGAAGATCAAAAAGATCATTGGCTCTATTTCAAAACAAGAGATCATAAATGTCGCATCTATTATTGGTTTTAGCTACGAGGAAATTGAAAGAATTTTATTGGAAATCACAAGATAAACAAGAAACTAACAAGATCAAACAGCTTTCTTTCATTGTGATCTTCCTGATTTGTATCCATCAATAAAAGGCAGCAGAAGCCAGAAATGCATATTCAGGTTTTCCGAAGAACTCACCGTCAGGATAAGTAGCCAGCTCATACTTTTCATTGCTATAGTTAAAGCATCAATATGTATCTTCATGCCATTCGGGAAAATTTTCCATCACAAATTTATCCATTTCTTTAAGATTCCTGGGATCAGTATTTCCCTTTCTCCACTCCTCAATGACCTGTTTGAGATTTTTATGATTGTCATATTGCCCCCAATCAAATAAATCGTTCATGCGTTCATTTTCAAACTTATAAATCCCTTTCAATATCCCCATGCATTGAATTGTTGCTGAATCATCCCTTGAATTATTTTGATACTCCCTGAGAACATCAAGATAAGACTCTATAACGTCGTCATACATCCTGGATGCCTGTTCTTCTGGATCAACATCTTTCTGTTGTATTTCTTCCACTTCCTCCCAGTCGCTCTCAACGTCAAGGCTATCCAGATCATCGAAAACAGATTCTGCAATTTCATCCAGTACTTGCGTGATAACTGATTTTTCATAGGAAGAAAATATGTTTTTGGTCATGGTTTCTTTGTTTGTATTATCTATTCATTAGAACATTTCACTGAATTTCTTTTCTTTCGTATAAACGCTATTTTCTGGCTTGTGTCCACATTTTTCATCGATCATATCTGCTGAAAGTTCTTCTATTATCCCTTCAAGCAGCATGCAATAGCCTGGAACCTTTCTGCCCATTTGAGTCACCCCTTTTAAAATCCGTTAATCTGGTCTGGCCAAATGGGATATTCAATCCACATCAACGTTGTTTAAGATTAAATCTTGGTTTTAATATACGAGATGAAAACTGAAGATAAAAACTAATTTTAACTTTTATATATTATATGTGCAATAATTTAAATACATAGCCGCAGTATCGAATTTTTGTGAAAAAACTAATGTATAAAAAAAGAATTGCAACTATGAATTATCAGAAGGTATTGTATTCAATAATATTGGTATTTTTAGTTACTTCCGTAGCCGGAGCGGAATCCGGTAAAGTCGTCGTAAACGACACCCAGGAAAAAAATTATACTCATGTTTACACATTTGGGAACGGGAACGATTGGGCTACCGAATATAACGTATTATTCGATAAACTATATTTTGATACTTCTTCCTGGGATCATCTGGCAGCTCTAACCATTAATTTAACGAATCTATATTCGTTCCCTCCCAGGGATTATACAACTTCCTTTACGATAAGGTCCGGCGGTTCTGGCGGTGGAGTTGTATCTTTTTCTCGTCTCAATAACAAAGTTCATTGGGCTTTTAATGATAATGCCGTAATTACATCTACAGATATCGTTTTATCATATGACACAAATATATTTACAAATCTGGATCGCATAAACAATTTAGTTCAATACTATAAGGATTGCAGTCCTGATACGAATGAGTCTGCTTTTGTACGTGTTGAGGAAGGGGGCTGTTATATCGGAAGCGATGACGATTATGGCGGCTCATACGACGCAACCTATGAAACATCAGTATCGAAGAGTTCAACTATTCCTTATGTTGTTACTTACTCATCAAACTCTACAAAAACATATTTTAATTTCACATACAGTAAACCCGATGTATTATACCATGTAATTATTCAGGATTCATCAAAGAAGCCCTATTATGATGAAATGGGTTTTACCTCCGGAACCACCGTATCTGTTGTCAGGGAATATGGAAAAGGGATCTACTTCAATGTAACCTCATTACAGGAGGAGAACCAGGTCATAACAATAAATGCAACTGAAGAGTCACAGCAAACCCCATCGATTGGCGCGCCGAATATAACCAGTTTCAGCCCCACTACTTCCACAGTAAAAAATACTGTGGGTGAAAAAAGGACATTTGGTATCACAACAGATCAGAATGCAAATTATATATGGTCTCTCAATAATGCATTAGTTCAGACCGACAACAGCGTAACCCAGGCGAACTATGTCAACGCCAGCGCATCACCTGGCACATGGATCGTAACTTCAATTGTCAATAATGCAAAAGGCAGTGCCATACAAACATGGGTGTGGGTTGTTGAACCTGCAAGTGCGCCTGATATTCTTGCATATTACAGAGGACTTGGTGATGATCCCGGCACAGTGGAGTATGCTGACATTCAACAAGCAATAGATGACTGGATAAGCAAAACAGTACCAGCTGGATATGCGCATTCAATAACCTACCAGGAGCTTCTAACTTTAATTTATCAATGGTTATAATTATGAAAAAGAAAAACATTGTATTGACTTTATCTTTGCTGATAATCGTTATTTTCAGCGGATGCATTGCAGGTAATGAGACATTATCCAATACTGATCAAATCAGAAAGGATGTTTATTCCAGCAAAACGCTCATGTTTGAAATGAAGCTTCCCGCAGGATGGAAAGATGATGCGATGTGGAATTTACCTTATGGCGGTGTAGTAAATTTTGTTAATGACAAATATCCCTGGTGGCCGTCGGGTGATGATGGCTCCATAAGGCTTGATCTGCAAAAGTACGGCACTCTTTCTATAGTCCAGGTGAGTATGGATACACAATTAGTCCCTATCGGGTACACTCTGGCGTATGCACGTTCACAGGAATTGAAACGAGAAGAAGGCATTACCTATGAGGGAGAGACAAAACTCGGTGGAGAAAAGGCATGGGAGATCATCAGGAAATACAGGACTGTCGGGGACTTATACCAGCGAGATATACATGTTATTCACGGAAACAGGTTGTATGTATTACGTTTCAAGGTCATCAGCACCGATGCAGAAAAACGGGATAATGTTACTGCTGAACTTGGACATAATTTCAATGAGATTTTTGAATCGTTTAAGTTCATAGATTGACTGCGCCGGGGTCTTGATGACCCCAGACCCTGATGCTAGAGGAATAAACCGGCGAGAATATGGTATCTGGACATTCATCCAGAGTCAGGGATTGTGCTTGCGCAGGAACAGACAAAATACTGAAAATTTACTTTCTGGATACCACATCTGGGAGCAATGTAAGTAGCCTGAAATTAAATAAAGCACAATTGCCTGTAATAGAATTATATACATATTTATTCAAGTTAGCGATACTTGAATATATGAATAACATAGATATAACATACGATGCCGATAATATTCAGTGATGAAGACCTGATGTATCTTGACAAAGATCAGGATGAAAAATTGCGATCTATAAGGCAGACAATTGATGCCATAAAAGCGAAAGGCAACACAACACTTTATAAAAAATGCGGTCACATGATGCAATATTTCACAGTTGGAAATGCAAAGCTTCTCCAATGTGTTTTCTGCGGAAATAGAGTTGCTGAGATGATCGAATTATAAAACCTTAGTCTGAGTATGTCATAATGATAATCATTTTTTAACGAAATAGGTATATTAGTTTTGATGGTTATTGTTAAGTGTGAGCAGGCAATTAGCTTCATATCACTCCACTTACCATCCTATCCATCGCCTGCTCTATCCTATTAGCATTGAATAGATTAACTTATATAATTTTCCAGTAGAAATAAAGGGGTTTATTTCTTCCTCCATTTATTCAACCGTTCAAATCTTACCTGTTCAATCGCTTTCTTTCTTTCTTTCAGTCTCAAGCTTGTTAATGATCTCCTCAAAAGATTATCAAATGTAAAATATTTAATATTCTAAAGGCGTTCTGAAAAAGCAGCAGGGAGGAAAAACAATGATTAAAAAAATCGACCATATTGGGATTATGACAAATGACTTAGATCAGTCAGTGGGATTCTATACTGATGTGCTTGGCTTTTCTATTTTCAGCAGGATAGAGATGGCAGAGGCTGGATTATCAGCAGTTTTCGTAGAAAAGGATGGAAGTAAAATAGAACTCATGAAGTATAGAGGCAAAAATGTTCCAGAGCATTCTGAGGGTGTTAAACTCAAAATGGGAGAGGGTTCAATCCCGATAAATGACCATATCACTTTTTCCGTGGATGATATTGAAGCTACAGTATCTCAATTTAAGGAGAAGGGGGTTGTATTTCATTTAGAGCCAATACAACTGGAGGGAGGTATGAAACTTGCCTCATTTAAAGACCCGAATGAGGTGCTGATAGAACTGGTAGAACATCCTCAGTAATAGAGATTTCAATACCCATAGAACCGTTCAGCTTATTTATAAGCTGACTATTATTGAAGGTAACAGCCGGGGACTCATTAATGCGATCTTGTAGTTCATCTTCCAAGGATTTCAAGTATCTGCTTTGGAGTCACGATTTTTATCCCCCGGAATTCCTTAACATCAAGAAGATGTTTGTTGCCTGAAACCAGATAATCTACCTCACCTTCAACAGCACACTCCAATATCCTGTCATCTGCAGGATCCTTAACAATAACGTTCAAAGTGAACGCCTGGTTCAGGTTTTGTGAAATGTTTTACAAGGGGACAGTTAGAGGTCTGCATAAAGGGAGATATTTTTCAATCTGTATAATATAAGCTTAGTTTTATTGTTTTGGTGAGTGGGGTGAAACTATTCGTTATTTTGTTGAATCATTGTACAGATTTTCGAAATTACTTTTTACTCTTTCATCTTACTGCTCTGGGGTATGCGATCCCAGACTTTGATATTAGAAGAATAAACCCACATGAATACGGTGTCTTGACATTTCGTCCAGAGTCTGGGAGTGAATCACAAAAGTATCACACCTTTGTTTATGTACATGTGATTAGGCATTACAACGTATAAAAAATAATAGTTAAATGATAAAAAACTGCAAAATTGACCGATAAAAAATCAAATCAAAATGATGTAAAGTTCATGGGAATGTGTTTAGTTTGAAAAATGATACAATACCGCATACACCTGATAACTTCGAAACTATTAGACAAAATAATAATCAATTTCTCAGCCCTGGTTCCATAATTAAAAACCATTCCAGATTATGGCGGGTTGATGAAGTTTCTGATGATGTTCTGACCGCAACAAGTATTGACGGTGGAAATACAATACATCGCAGATTTCTAATCCCATTAGAAGATATAAAACCAGGGAATCTTGAAGCCCCAAATCCAGAAATAATAGGCAACATCTCGGCTCAAGATTTGATGTTAAGAGCCTTTAAACTCAGTATGCTTCATGGAACTGCTCCCCTTATGAGTCTTCAAAGAAGCCGTGTAATTCCAACTCAATACCAGCTTGTTCCTGTTGTAATGTCCCTTGAAATGCCAAAAGTAAGGATGCTTATAGCAGATGATGTTGGTCTTGGAAAAACCATAGAAGCAGGGCTTATCATTACAGAATTGCTCGGAAGGCAGCAGGCAACAAGGTTATTGGTTATCTGCCCTGCAAATCTACGTGAGCAATGGCAAGAAGCTCTGGAGCATTTCTTTCACATTGATGCTAAAATAATCTCCACGCGGCATCGCCGTGAAATGGAGAGATTACTTCCGCCCGGCACTAATCCTTGGGAATACTATCCTTTTCTGATAACTTCATTGGATTATGCCAAAATGCCCCAAATAAAAGTCCAGATATTGGAGCTGAATTGGGACATAGTTTTGATTGATGAAGCTCATAATGTTGCAAAGCCCCATCAGGCATCTGCCGAACAGAAAATCAAGATGGATCGCTGGGAGCTTGCTGAAGCAATTTCCAAAATAGCAAAGCATTTGCTACTCCTTACTGCAACTCCACACAATGGGTATACAGATACATATGCAAGTCTCATCCGAATGCTTAATGTGGACGCAGTTTCGGGACTGCCTCATGAACCTATAATTAACAGAGACATTGCTAAGTCATATATTTGTCAGCGTAGGCGGAAAGATGTTGAAGATTGGTTCAAGAAATCATCAACTGAAAAGAGTCCTTTTCCTGAAAGAGATCAGAATGAAATTTACCGCCCTTTATCAGATGCACAGCGAATATCCATAGAAAAAGTTGATGAACTCGGTAATTACATTCTTAATGTTGCTGAAAAGGAAAGTGCATACAGAAGAAGGCTTGCTAGATGGGTGGTCATGCATTTCCATAAACGTTCACTGAGTTCTCCCCGTGCATTGGTGCTTTCACTTGAAAATAGATTGAGAAAATATGAGGAAAAAAAGAAGATATATGAGGAAGGAGAAGAGGACAGTGCTGGTATAACTGAGGATGATGCAAGAGCAAATGTTTTAGATCATGATACAGGCGAGAAAACCACAGACGAAGAAACAGGATCTCGATCTGAGCGAATAACTTTTGGAGACAAAGCTGCTCAAGAAAGGGAAGTAGCACTTTTGAAAGAGGTTCTTGAGTATGCCAGAAAAGTAACTCCGGCTAAGGATAATAAACTTCAGGACTTGCTTGAAAACCAGCTTCGTGAGAGACTTAAGACGTATCCAAGAGTGATAATATTTACCCGATATAAGGATACACTGGATTATCTTGAGGGCAATATAAAAAATTCATCCCGCTACAGAGATATTCCGATTATTACAATAGATGGCTCTTTGAATGAATTGCAAAGAAAAGAGAAATTCAAAGATTTCGAATCTTCGAAAACGGCCATTTTGATTGCTACGGATTGTATTTCTGAAGGTATTAATCTTCAGGCTGCATGCAATCAATTAATTCACTATGAACTTCCATGGAACCCGAATAGATTAGAGCAAAGAAACGGTAGAATAGATAGATACGGGCAGAAAGAATCGAAAGTTTATATTCGGACTCTGGTAATGAAAGATACCCTTGAGGCAGCGATTTTAAAGATTCTTGTCCAAAAGGCAGACCAAATACGGAAAGATTATGGCTTTTCTCCTCCATTTTTTGGTGATGATGTTTCTGTTCTGGATTTAATCAGGGAAAAGGGACTTCAGGTCAATGTAGGCCAGAGGACTCTTGATGATTTCTATCAAGCTGTGGAGGTGAAAAAGGGAAGTGCAAATCCCTTCTCAGATGAATCAATTCAAAAAATCAAAAGTGAAAGCTTCTATGGAAAGACTGAAATAGATTTAGTGGAAGTCCAACAGAAACTTAAGGAAACAGAAAGGGCAATCGGCAGCAGCGAACAGATAGAACATTTTGTCAGGAGCTCTCTGAATAAGCTAAACTGCACTCTAATTGAAAAGTCTTCTGAAATATTTAACATTGAAATTACAGATAATCGCCTCAAAACTAGATTTGGCAATAAGATTGAAAATGCAACATTCAATCCAAAATGTGCTTTTGTTGATCCATCTCTTGAAGTGATTGATCTGGGACATTCTCTTGTCCGCCAGTTGACAGAACTGGTGAAACAGTCAACATTTGTTGATTCCTCTAGCTATGGAAGAACGGCTACAATGAAAACAGATGCCGTAAAGCAAACTACTGCGCTGTATAACGTTATAGCGCGGTATGTAGTGCAAACCAGACCTGTTTCCATTATTGAAGAGATTATCCCGATAGCTGTAGTGCTTTATGGAGAAAATGTGTTTTCAAGAGATGAGAAAGATAAACTCATTTCAGCAAAACCAATTTCAGATAATAGAACCGCCAGAGAAAAGATTGAGGATCTTAAGGAAGCTCTCGGAAGATGTGATCTAACAGATATAATTTTACGAAAATTGAAAGAGCGGCTCATTGAGATCTCCAGAGAACGAAAAACAATAAAAGAGCGTCTTGAGAAAAATGGAACACAGGATTGGCTGTCGGGTTTGGATAATCTCACTCTTGGCTCTAATGACTTACTGAGTGTTACATTATATTATCCTGCTCAGGTGGGGTGATAACATTCGCAAAGACCCACTGGCTAATATAAATTCACGTGGGGGATTAATTTCATCAGATTTTCTCAAGTCATTGAGGCAGGAGAATTTCAATAATCCCTATATCAGACCTGAGACATTCTCTGTTCCAGGCGAGCCACCTCTGACCCAAAAGCAGCTTAATGAGCAGATGATTTCAGCGTGGCAAGAGCTTTTAGAGCGCTGGGATGAATTTTCTTTCAATGTGCAAAATAAGGATACTACAGAAGCTAGAAAAAAATGGATTCTTCCAATCTTACGGATTCTAGGATTTAAACCAGTGTATCAGCCACAGGATATTGTAATTTCTGAAGATAAACGGCTCAAGTTCAATATTTTATACCGAGGTTTCCCTGAAGAGCGCGATCCAATGATCCATGCAGTCTCCCCTTCAGAGGATCTTGATGTGCGGAATGGTAATGATAGAAATGAGAAAAGTCCGCATGACACCCTCCAGATTTTTCTTAATGTAGATAAAAAGAGCCAGTGGGGATTACTTACTAATGGTATACTCCTGCGGATTTTAAGGGATTTCTATCATACATCCACAAAGGGATATGTGGAATTTGACCTTGAGAATATCTTCACCGAGAGAAGTTTTTCAGATTTCCGTGCACTCTATCGCATGGTTCATGCCAGCCGTTTCTCTAAAAATGGGGATAATACTATAATTCTGGAACATTTTTATAAAGAAAGCTGCGCAGCAGGAGTCAAGGTCGGCGAGGATCTGCGAGGTAATGTTAAACTAGCAATTGAAACCCTTGGCAACGGCTTTCTAACCGAAGATCTCGTACAGCGTATGATTTCTGATGAAAAATTCTGCAAAGAATATTATGAAGAACTGCTGACATTGACTTATCGTATCCTATTTTTGTTATTCGAAGAACAGAGAGGCATACTGCCAAGCCGCGATTCCCTGTACGCCGAGGAATACAGCATTACAAGTCTCAGGGAACGGGCTGAGAATTTCAAAATCAATGATAAGTATGCAGATATATGGTATGGATTAAAGGTTACTTTCAAAATATTAAAGAAGGGATATCAGAAGCTCAATGTGTTTCCATATAACGGCAGCCTATTTGATGATGATAGGCTGAAAACCCTTTCAGCACTTGAGTGCAAAAATGAAGACCTTCTTACTGCCGTTCATTATTTAACTTGGATTGAAAAAGACAAGGTTCTCCAGCGTATTAGCTACCTCGATCTTGGTGTTGAGGAGATTGGTTCAATCTATGAGAGCCTACTAGATTTGATTCCAAGTGTTCTAGCTCAGGATGGGGAAGTTGATGGAAAGCCTATTCGTGCCAAGACATTTTTTCTTGACTCAAGAGGTACAGCCAGAAAAACAACTGGCAGCTATTACACAGATAAGCGTCTTGTAGATGAGCTTATCAAGAGCGCCCTGATTCCAGTGGCACAGGAAAAAATATACTCTGGGAAGACATCTCTGGAGAAAGAAAAGGCGCTTTTATCACTTCGGGTCTGCGATCCAGCATGTGGTAGTGGAGCCTTCCTGATAGCAGCCACAATGTATCTGGGGAAAGAGCTTGCCCAGATACGTACTGGTACTGAATACCCATCAGATAAAGAGGAGCAGCGTGCAAGGCGCGAAATCCTGCAGCACTGCATCTACGGGGTGGACTTAAACCCGATGGCTGTAGAACTTGCCAAGGTATCACTCTGGATTAATGCGGTTGTAGAGGATATGCCTCTGAACTTCCTCGATCACCACATCAAATGTGGCAACAGTCTTATTGGAACGACGCCTACACTTTTGAGTAAGGGCATACCAGATACAGCATTCACTCCTGTAGAGGGAGATGATAAAGCGGTTGCAAAAGAGATCATTAATATTAACAAGAAGCAAAAGAAAAGCCAGAGCCTTGCAGAATGGGAAACCAGGGAGGAAGATAAAAAATACATAGAAAAGTTCAACAAATTGAATGATCTTCCAGAAGATAATCCAGAGGATGTAGAAAATAAGAAAATTTGCTATAACCGGCTTATGAACAGCTACCTCTCCAATAGTCGGAAACTCATTGCTGATACCTGGACAGCTGCATTTTTCTGGCCCCTAACTAAGGAGACCAGAGATGCTCCTACTGATGGGTTTTTGCGAATGTTACGCGAGAGCGGAGAGAGCGCAGTGGATAAGAATATTCTAAATCGGGTGAAAGCACTGGCGCAGGAGTATAAGTTCTTCCACTGGTATCTTGAGTTCCCGGATGTCTTCCAGCGGGAGAGTTTTGGGTTTGACTGCGTGTTGGGAAACCCGCCGTGGGAGATCGTCAAGCCCAATTCACAGGAATTCTTCAGTTTAAAAGACCCGGAATTTCGGAGTTATACAAAACAGAAAGCAAAGAAAGTAATGGATGAGTTACGCGAGAACAAGAAGATCGATGATGCTTGGAAAAAATACGAGCGGATTATCAATAAGCAGAGCCTATTTTATAGAGAATCAAATAGTTTTCCAAACCTTGGACGGGGAGATATTAATACATTCAAATTATTCCTTGAACAATTCTTTAAGATCTTAAAAATAGATGCTCGCTTTGGAATACTTGTACCTTCTGGAATATATACTGACCAAGGTTGCTTACAGCTAAGGAAGCTCTTCTTTGATAATTCACAGATACAGTCTCTCTACTGCTTTGAGAACAAACTTGGGATATTTCCTATACATAGAAGTTTCAAATTCGTTCTATTTGTAACAAAGAAAGGCGGTGGGACCGATACTTTCAAAACTGCCTTCATGCTCCACGATCCAGATATCCTACCAAGCCTTGAGAAAGATGCGTTACGTATGAGTGTCGATTCTGTGAAGAAGTTCTCACCCGATACTCTTTCGATAATGGAGTTCAAATCCCAACACGACATTGACCTGGCTGTAAAGATTTACGGTGAACATCCATTTCTTGGAGAGTGTGTTGAGGGAGCATGGAATGTGAAGTTTACAAGAGAATTTGATATGACCAACGATAACCATTTGTTTAAAACAAAAGAAAAACTTGAGGAAGAGAGAGCTATTCCTAGATCAAATGGTATTCAATGGATCGGAAAGCGAGGTGAAAGAAATTTACCTTTATGTTTTGGCGAACATTTTTGGTTTGGCATGTTTCATAAAGAGATGATTTCACTTTGGATTGAAGAGCAACAAGGTGAAATGAAATATTATAGAAACGAAAAATTTGATCCTGACTATTTGAAATATAGGTGTGGGGTAAGAAGAATAGCTGCAAATACAAATGAGCGGACACTCGTTACCGGAATAATTCCGAAGGCTTTTTTTTGCACTTATGGTATGGAAACTATTACTGAATTTGAAAGGGGCAAGCGCATAGAAAATTTCTTAAATAAATATGAAAACATCTATTTATTTTCAATTCTATCATCTTTCGTTCTTGATTATATTTTGAGACAAAAAGGTGGAATGACATCTGTACCTATATCATATCTTAATGAACTTCCTATCCCCCGCTTCACCTCCGGCAACTGGTATTTTGACCAACTTGTCCCTCGCGCTGCTCGCCTCATCTGCATCACCGAGGAGTTCGCAGACCTCTGGAATGAGGTTTACTGTCCTGAATGGAACCTCTTATCAGTCAAGGATGGAGGCACAAGTATACTTGAAGACTGGAGCAAACTCACGCCCGTATGGAATAAAGAGTGCGGTGCCTACGGATGGAATAAGACAAAGCACGATACCGGGGATAGGGCGCAGCTTCGATGCGAGATAGATGCATTAGTGGCTCATTTGTATGGATTGAATAAAGAGGAGTTTGAGCATATTCTTTCTACTTTCCCGATTGTGAAAGAGAAATCTCCAAGATTGATTGAGGGTACTATAAAAGAATTTGATCGATTTGAAAGCATTAAAAGAGGGTCAGCTGATAAAGAAGAATTTGTTGAGCTATTATCTATAGGAAAAAGAGGTGCCCTTATAAAAAATCGAGGTTGAAATTTCTTATTTGATAAGAATCTATTTTTTCAATATTAACATGAACATTATGAACTGACACACAATAATATTTAAGTCCGAATAAGAATATCTAAAGTATAATTATCATGATCATTATATCGAGACTTAAACATGATGAACCCATTTGAAGCTTTGGAATATGTGCAGGATATCTACAAAACCTATGTATTTACTTTTCAGAAATTCAAAAATCCAACAATCCAGAACTGGGTTCATGACAGAATAGGGGAAGGGACCCTTCTCTGGAAAGAGCCATTTATCCAGCTTAACCGAAGGTTCGAGAAGGGAGATACTCTTCAGGAATTGATCTATAGGGGGTTACTTCATCCAGGAGTTCTCAAAGTCTTCACAAAGAAAGCTGGTGACAGGAATGCTGAACCTGTCTCTCCTTATAAACATCAGAGCGATGCGATCCGCTCGATCCTTGCCGATGGAGAAAATACTGTAGTTACAACTGGCACAAGCTCAGGCAAGAGCTTCACATTTTATATGCCAATAGTAAGCGAATGCCTGAAGATGAAAGATGCGGGGCTTTCGGGAATAAAAGCAATCATTGTTTATCCGATGAACGCACTTGCCAATTCCCAGTACGAAGACATGGCAAACCGCCTCCAGAATTCGGGATTGAGAATTACATTATACACAGGCGATACAAAGAACAGCCTGGATGAGGCAAAATCCACTTTTCTTGAGACAACAGGTAGAAAAGAACCCTGGGATAGCGAAGTTCTATCGCGCCATGAGATTCAGAGCAATCCACCGGATATTCTTTTGACTAACTATGTCATGCTTGAGCTTCTTCTAACAAGGTTTGAAGACCGCGCACTTTTCCCGCCTGAACACAAGGGAAGATTGAAATTTCTTGTACTTGACGAAGTGCATACATATTCAGGGAAAAAAGGAGCAGATGTTGCCTGCCTCATCCGGAGGCTGAAACAGCATACAGGTACAATTGGAACATTGCGATGCATCGGAACAAGCGCTACAGTCCAGAGTGCAGAGGGCGAGGATGCCAGAGAGTTGATTGCAGAGTTTGCAAAAGATCTTTTTAGTGAAACTTTCACGAAAGAACATATTATTGGCGAAACCTACGTGCCTATAAATGAAGTGTCTCCTGATACTTTGCCGCCAAATATCCTTGTTACCGATAAGATGCTGAAGGAATTTGATGGATCGGTTGATAAAGCCGCGGTATTGGTCGGTGCATTAATCGCAAGAACCCTTACCCCGGCAGAAACCACATCTGAAGGTTTAGGGATTCTCCTTGGAAATCAAGCTACAATTCATTTTATCGAAAAAGCCCTGTCGGATAACACAAAAACAAAAAAAGACCTTGCAGAGATTTATCAGAAACAATATAGACCTGCAACAGATCTACGCTCGTGCATAAGAGAGATTGAAGCTGCTATACTGGCAGGATCAGTAGCAACAATAAATATTCTTGGAGTCCAGCAACCCAGATTTGTACCCAAGCTTCATACCTTCTTCTCACAGGGAAGAACCATCACAAGCTGTTTGACAGACAGCGGTCCTCACCTTAATGATCGAGGAGAAATCACCTGTCCGGAATGCGCCAAGAGCCAGAAAATAAAATATACATTCCCGCTTCTTTTTTGCAGGGCATGTGGGCAGGAATTCTACAGCGTTTCCATATCAGAAGATGGAGTAGTCATGCCGAGAGATATTGATACTCCAGATACAGAAGGGCAAAATGTCTATCTATATCCTGGGATTCATAATGAAGCAGCAGTTCATTTCCCTGAGGAATGGGTAACTGAAAAAGGAGTTCTGAAAACAAAGCTTGCCGAGCTTGAGCCTAAAGCAGTCATTTATTGCCCGGACTGTAATAAGGTGGATTCAAATTGCACATGCAAAGATAAGAGAAAGATCTCCTCAATCCCATCCCCTTTCCAGTTCTGTCCATCCTGCGGCGTTCACTATGATAAAAGGCCGCGAGAATTCAACAAGCTTTTTTCCTTCGGTACGGTGGGGCGCAGCACTGGAACTGATATAATTGTTTCAGGCATGTTGACAAGACTTCCTGCAGATGAAAAAAAGATAATCGCATTCAGTGATAACAGACAGGATACAGCTCTACAGGCTGCCCACATGAATAATCTTCAAAAAAGAATACATTTCCGCAGGGGTATCTATCGTGCTCTTCTTGAAGGAAATTATATTGAAGGTCAGAGTGGGGTGGATATATCAGATGTTGGATTAAAGGTTTTCAAAATAAATGAAAAGTACAATGTTATGCCGGAATATTCAAGAGAAAAAGGCAGATTCCGTAAAAATACTTCTGCTGATGACCATTATATTCGTTATCTCCATCATAGTATGATCTCAGACATGTCCGCATCAACCCGGCGAAATCAACAAAACCTTGAAGATGTGGGTCTTTTGAAAGTTATATACAATGGGCTGGATAAACTTGCAGCTGCAAATGATATATGGTCAAAAGTACCTGCAATGAACGCTGTATCAGAGAACATTAGATATGATTATTTGACTGGATTCTTAGACATATTCAGAAAACAAATGGCGATTCAGGATGAGTCTTTAACTAATCCAGTAAATTTTAAATTCGAACATATAGATAAGCTCAATGAAAACTGTCTTTTTGACATAAATCCATATGGAGGAAAACCAATTGGCTTCAGTGATGATGCTTCTACAAAAGGAAGAGATGCAAGAGTTCTTCGACTGACATCTTCAAAGAGCAGATTGGTTCAGTGGACAAAGAGAGCTTTAGGACTTGAAGTCGAAGAGTCTAAAAATGTTGTAAAAGAAATTGTCAGAATATTATCCAGTGAAGAGGCAGGATACTTAGTAGAACACACAGTAAAAAATGTGGGAAAAATTTACATGGTTCCATCAAAAGGTACGATAATTATTCAGGGGATAAAAAACACACAGCAAAAGGTCTGTCCAAAATGCGGCAATGTTTTCCACTTTAATGAATTAAATATATGCACCGGTTCAAGCTGCGGTCAGCTTAGAACAGACGATTTTTCAAAGAATTATTTCAGGAAAGTTTATACTCAGGACTTTAATGAATCAACAAGAATCGAGGCAGGAGAACACAGTGGTCAAATCGATGGAATAACGAGAAAGAAGATTGAAGCTGACTTTAGAAGTAAGAACAGTTCACTCAATGCTTTGATCTGTACTCCTACGATGGAACTGGGCATCGACATAGGTGATTTATCTGCTATATATATGCGAAATGTGCCTCCATCTCCAAGCAATTATGCTCAAAGAGCTGGTAGAGCTGGTCGAAAGAACCAGCCTGCAATAGTATCAACCTTCTGTGGCGTTGGAACTATGCGCGGACCTCACGATCAATATTTCTACCGGTATCCTGAAAAAATCATATCTGGTAAGATCAGTCCACCGCGGTTCTTGCTTGATAACCGTCCACTTATAATTTCCCACATTAATTCTCTTGTACTTGAGACCATCCAGACAAGATTACCGATCAGACCCTCCGAAATTTTGAATATTGAGGAAGGTGGATTCCCGTTTTTTGAGAATTTGAAAGAAGAATTTGAAGACAAAATCGAACAGAGCAGAATCAACATAATTACTGCTGTACAAGATGCATTTAAGAGTGAAATATCAACATTTGAATGGTTTAATGATGAGTTCATTGGTAAGGAAATTGATAATTTCATAGAAAAGTTAGATAAAGCCTTTGAATACTGGAGAAGAGAGTATGGTAATCTGTTTCATGAAGTCCAAGACATAAATTATAAAGCACAAAGATCATCACCAAATAAAGAAACGCAAGATCGCAGGAAAGCGATAGAGGCTAAACTTGAGAATATGCGCAGAGGTGAAAAGGAATTCTACACGTATCGTTATCTTGGTACTCAGGGCTTCTTACCAAACTATGGTTTTCCAAGTTCCAGTACAGTCCTTTCATTTTATACCAGTGATGATGAAATTCAAAGAGATAAAGTTCTTGCAATAAGAGAATTTGCTCCCGGTAATAGCATATATTTTAAAAATAACCGCTATCTTGTATCCTTTGCAAGGCCCAGAACTGAAAAACAAAGACCTATAAGAGAAAAATTAATCATTTGTTCGAAATGTAATACTGCCCTTCTAGGTGAACATGCAAATCAGGCAAGTGCCTGCCCAAGATGTGGAAATTCATTTGTTGGACTTCATCCCAACCCGAATGCAATGCAGATGCCAGATATGCTCGCTATTTCACCGCATAGAATTACAAGTGATGAAGAAGAACGGATGAGGTTAGGGTATGCTGTTTCAACGCATTATGAAATGGGAGACAAGATTAACAGATTTTCTGTATCATCAAAGGAAGGAGTTTCTTTTGAAATAGAATATGAACACAATGGAAAAATCATAACTATTAATAAGGGAACACGAAAAAGTCAACAAGATGGTCAAGATACAGGTTTTATACTTTGCTCTGTCTGCAATAGATGGCTTTTCGGAGAAGACAGAATCAATGATCATATCAAAGAAGATTCTCAGAGACCTTGTCCAAAAAATGCTACTGAAGATGATATAATAAAAAATATAAATCTTTATACTGATGGAATCCATGATGTAGCTGCATTGAATATTCCTCTCCCTGCTGATATTGACCAGAGCGTCAGCGAAAGTTTCTATGTCACATTAAAGGAGAGTATCCTTCAGGGAATCCAAGTTACACTCAATGTAGATGAAAATGAGATTGATGGCATAATAATTCCAAATCCAGCACATGAGTATGAATTTTCAATAATTTTGTATGAAACCGCGCAAGGGGGAATAGGGGCAATAAAGGCACTGACAGATCAAAATCGTTTCAATGAAATAATCAAGAGGACGCTTGAATTGTTACATGATATAGAGCCTGAAAGAGATGGGTGTGACAGGGCTTGTTATGAATGTCTGCTTAATTTTTATAACCAGATCGAACATGAAAAAATGGATCGGCATCTTGTGATTCCCTTCCTGAGAAAATTAACAAACGCATCCATTCAACCATTGAGCATCAGTAAGTCTGGAAAAACTCTTGACGAATTTCTGAACAAATGCCAATCAAATTTCGAACGTAATGTGCTTAAGGAGATTCAAAAAAGAAACATTAACTTACCTGATGAAGCTCAGAAGATAATATCGGATAAAGATATACCGATAGCATCGGCAGATTTCTTCTATAAACCTAATATAGTTGTTTTCATTGATGGAAGTCCGCATGAAAAAGATTATGTGCAAAAAGCTGATGAGGAAAAGCGCCGGAAGTTGAAGGCGGTTGGTTATAGGGTTATTTCGATTAAGAAAATGGATGATGTTGAGGGATTAAGGGAAATCGTTTAGGATTATAGATTAATTATAGTCCCCTGCTGTCTGGCAGCGCATTTCTATTCCTTGATAAATTCTTTCAAGCTTCTTTTCGGCACAACGTACACGGAATCTAATCACAAGCTCCCAAACTGATCCTCGCGGGCACAGGCAAGACCACAACCATCACTGCAAAAATCGCGTACATGGTCAAAGGAAAACATCGACCCCTCCCAGATCCTCGCGCCAACCTTCTCCAAAGAAGCAGCAAGGAACATGCGCGAAAAAGTCGAGAAACTCCTTCAATGAAAGGAGATCCATGCAAACCTTCCATAATTTCTACGCCAGGATCATTTAGACAAATACAGTAATAGAAAATTATTAATATTTGTGTAATCATACTCTCACTCAACAAGAGTATGATTACACAAAACATAAAACTAGGGGCGAACGAACTAAAGTTACTGTTCACTATAGAAGAAGAGAATAAATCCGTTTTTTCAATAACCGATGCAAGGCGAGTTATGAAAACCTCTGCGCCCTCTGTCTGGAATGTCATATACCGTTTGAAGAAAAAGGGAAGGATAGAAGAGATAGAAAAAGGAAAATACCTTCTCATTCCGGCAAGAGCAGGTTATGAGGGATCATGGTCCGAAGTCCCATATCTGCTTGTTCCTCATATCATAAGTGCTTATTACATCGGTTTCTGGACAGCACTTAACTACTGGAGTATGACAGAGCAGGTTCCCAATGTTGTATTCGTTGCAACAACACAGAGAAAAAAAGATTTAGAATTTGGAGATACGCGATACGAATTTGTCACATTGACGAAAAAGAGATTTTTCGGATATGTGGAAGAAAATACCGCCAGAGGTACTTTCAATATATCTTCAAGGGAGAAAACCATCATTGACTGCATGTTATTTCCAAAATACTGCGGCGGGCTGGATGAAGCTGTCAAAGGGATATGGAAAGCCAGAGATGAACTGGACTTTGTAAAGCTGCTTGAGTACTCAAAACGGATGGAGGTGAGCGTGGTTACCAGAAGGATAGGTTATGCATTGGAATTACTGGGGCTGGCAGAGGAAATAAGTTCTAAGATCGCTTCTTATAGATCAAAAGGATATATGTGGCTTGACCCTCTTGGACCCAAGGAAGTTCTGGAATACTCCAAAAAATATGGACTCATAATAAATAGGACAAAGGATGAATTGACGGGCTGGATGGAGTATTGAAAATGGATGAAAATGATTTAAGAAGGCGAGCCAGGAGGACGGGTTTCAACGTGGCTACCCTGGAAAAAGATTACGCTCTGACATGGCTTCTTAGCGGGATTTACTGGGAGGATTCAAAGCTCAGAGATATCCTGATATTTAAAGGAGGGACAGCAATACGAAAAATTTACTTTCCTGAATGGCGCCTTTCCGAGGATATGGACTTCACTATCATGCAGGAAGTTGATCCTTCGGAGTTGAAACAGGGTTTTGAGCAGGTTTTCTCATCTATTAACAAGAAAAGCAGCATCATTTATTCGTTCACTTCTTTTAATGCAGGAGAGCATGCTATTTTTGCTGATGTCCAGTTCCTGGGCCCTATTGGATTCAAGAATAAGATCGCACATGACATATCCCTGAAAGAAAAAATGATTGAAAAGCCCACGCGGATAAAAGTGAAGCCTGAATATGAGGATATTCCGGAATTTGAAGTACTTGTTTATTCGCCAAATGAAATCATGGTGGAAAAGCTGCGCAGCATCCTTCAGAGGGGGAAGGCGCGGGATTATTACGATGTCTGGCGGCTTATGAAAGAAAAAGAGTTCAATCCGGATAAGATCAGAGAACTTTTCATCCTGAAATGCCAGATCACTGGGATTGAGTTCAACCCTGAACTGATCTTTGATGAAAACAGGCTCTCTGAAGCAAAAAAGTTCTGGACTATCGCTCTTGCCAGACTTACAAAGAACCTTCCTGATTTCGAGTCAGTCGTGAATGATTTGAGGTTGATGCTGGATTTTATCAAAGTGAAATAGCTGCCAGAATATTCATTGGAATACGATGTCTTCAGGAGGCTCCTAAGGATGGTGAATTGTCCCCATAAACAACTATCTGGAAATTCCTGACAATTCAAACCGAAGGAGGCGGGCAGGATTTTCTTTAATCAGTTGCAATATAATGAAATAGTTTTTTTCTGCCTCCCTATCTACCTCCTTTTCCACCTCCCTCCCACACAAAGCCCCCAACTAATCCTCGCAGGCGCATGATCTGGCAAAATCATCACCATCACCACCAAGATCACATACCTAATCGAAGATGAAAACATCGACCTCCCCAGCCTCAAGCTCACGTTCTTCAAAGAAATCGCAAGAAACATGCGCAAAAAAGTCGAGAAGCCCCTCGGAGAAAAGAATTGATCGTTTATTACCCATTCAGCGCCGACGATGCGGGATTGTTTCGTTGTCCGTACGCTCCAATCACCGCATCCTTCGCTCACTCCGCACGCTTGCGCGTCGTTCACTCAGGCACGGCTGCTGCCTTGCGGTCATTGTCGCTGCTGTCTGGGCGACACTCTTGCGCTCTCGCTCCAGAGAGTCGCCGGCATCGTTCATCCAGTCACTTTTTCAGATTGTAACGGTTAACTGAGATTGGCGCGCGTGAGAATGACAAGATGAAGGGCAGGGAGTTATCATATCATGAGGCAGCCGGGATCATGATATTATGACCGCCCTTGGGTTATGACTTCAGTATATATGATCTGTCGCTTCGCTCCGCAGGGGCTTACGCTGCCTCAGCCCTCCGCTGCGCTTCGGACATCGGCAGTTCTCGCTGCTGCTCGAACCCCTGCAAGTTTAAAAGATAGTAAAAAATCTCAAGCTGGCATCAGACCTCAATATCCGAAAGATAGTGCGTTGCGGCGCAAGAGGCCGGTCGTTGAAAGGCTGAGATTGGGCGACCCTAAGAACTGCATAATGTCGCTGCTTTACGTCTCTAATGGTTGAAGCTGCTAATTACGACGGGTGCGCAGGTCTATTATGTACTCCGTTCACGCAAAAAGTAAATATCCGTGTTGCTGCCTGCTCCTGCCAAACGTCATCGACGCCTGAGATAATGAAGGCTCGCCCTGAATGGTTTTTTGCTGCGGCAAAAAATCGCATGGCGACGAGCCATCATAATCTCATTCGTCGTTTATCTATCTGGCAGGGCAGGCGATGACACCACGGATATACTCTTTTGAATGTTCCTCTACGTATTGAGGGCGCACAGGTATTTTTCGATCCAATGTGGTCGTTCTGTCGTATGTCGTTTTCTTTTGTGGCAGGGTCAGGCTCCAACCTCCCTGGATACCTCTTCTCCACGCGCTTCGCGATGTTTTTAGTTATGCGCCCGTGTTTGTTCGTGTATTTACGAATTTAATTATATAGAATTGAGCGCAAAGAGAAGAGACGCAAAAAACCGCCCCGACGAAATGCGCGGTTTTTTATGCTTAAACTCTTCCTTTGCTTAGTTTTATAAATTTATAAAAACAAGTTTTTAAAATTTATTTCTGCCGAAATTTTCAAGATAGTTGTTGTATCTTTTTTTCTGCGCCGATCCAGTTTTTAATATCCGTTTTTCTTGTTCCTCCGGCGTGCGCTTGGTTTTAAGGGTGTATAGAAAACTTGAAAACATCATGCGTAGGCTGAGATACTATTAAATAGTCTAAAGTACTATTATGACTATCTGAACATACGCGAAGGGTGAAGCATCTATCAAAGACCTTCATGAGGTAGGAAAAACCGACGGCATGAGAGAGAAGGAATTACTAACCCAAGGGTGAAAATCCCTTTTAGTATCGGCAGATACTAAGAAAAATCGAGTGCTACAGGATGATTTAATTATAAAGGAGGATAAAATTTATGGAACAAATATTAAAACCAGTTTTTAAAGAGAATTTTGTATCGAGACATGAATTAAAGATAGACCAGGCCGGAAACTTGCCACTTTTAGCCAATGAGTTAAAGAGGCAGAGAGACACGAAAAAAGACTTTATAGCACCAAGCCAAAAAATAAGAGTAGTCCCAAGCCCTACAGACATAATACTTAATATTGAAGATACCGGGAATTATTCGATAACTCCACAGTGTCATAATCAAATTGCTGGAAAATTAGAGATCCCGCAGGGATATTATGACAGGTTGAGAACTTCAAGCCCTGATTTATTGAGTAAAAATATTAATCACTGGCTAGAGAAGGAAAACCCGAAGTTAATAAGGACGTTAGACGGGAAAGCCCGCGCGTTTTTGAGTGACCGTTATAAGATCATTGATAACGACGACGTTTTTTTTATGTCAGTTGATGAAATGGGGAAAGGTAATATGCAGTTTTTCAGGGCAGATTTAACCGAGAATTACCTATTTCTTAAAGCAGTATCAACAACGACCCAGGCCGAGATAAGAAAAGGTGATGTAGTCCAGGCCGGTTTAATTATCCGTAATAGCGAGATAGGATTAAGCCGCTTCCAGGTTGAACCCTTTGTATTAAGGTTATTTTGCCTTAATGGAATGATTGTACCAGATAACGGGATGAAACAAACCCACATAGGCCGCAAAATGGGAGAAGGGATTTATTCAAGAGAAACTCAGGAATTAAACGCCCTCGCTTCATTGTCAGCAATGAGGGATATAGTGAGAGCAACTATAAACGGCCAATCTTTTGATAATACCGTTAAGTTGTTGATAGCTGCCAGCGAGACCGAGATCATAAAACCGAACCAGGCAATTAATAATATAAGTATTCATGCAGGTTTTACCGATATCGAAACCGAGAATATACTTTATAACTTCATACACCAGAACGACCCGACAAAATACGGCCTATTAAATGCCATAACAAGCACTGCAAAGAATGCAGAGACCGCCGAACGTATGACAGAATTAGAAACTAAAGCCAACGAAGTTATAACGCTACCTGATGAATCTTTTGATGAGATCATTAACCGAAAGCTGAGGGTTAAAAGGGCAATTGCAGCTTAAGCCCTTTTTTATTTTTTAGGAGTAAAATTATGAATAACAGTCTAATTTTTACAATGAAAGAGACTTCACCCGAAATAAGAATCAAGAACAACGACGTTTATAATATGCACAATAATGAAGTTTTAAATTTTCTTATCTCAGGGAGCAGAGAAGAAGCATTAAACAAAGCAACCCAATTATTAAATAATAATGACCTTAAGGCCTTATCTGTTATGGACTTTGAGCAGCTTAAAAAATATGGATTATCAGAAAATACAATATACCGTATAATAACAGCCTTTGAATTATCGCGGAGGCTGGAAAGCATAAGCATAGACGCCAAGCCTAAAATAAGCAGCCCGGAGGATGTGTATAGAAAAGTGTATCCATATTACAGAGAGCTTAAAAAGGAAATCTTTTTAGTTTTCTTATTAGATACTAAAAACCAGATCATTAAGCAGGAAGTTGTATCTATTGGCAGCTTAAACGCTAATATTGTTCACCCTCGCGAAGTTTACAAGCCAGCGATTGAAGCCAGCGCAGCGCATATTATCGTTACACACAATCACCCAAGCGGAGACCCGACCCCAAGCAGGGAAGATATAGAAATTACTAAGAAGCTCCAGGAAGCAGGGAGTATTTTAGGAATTACTCTTTTAGATCATGTTATCATTGGAGATGCGAAACACTTTTCATTAAAAGAAGCAGGACATATTTAAAGGAGTATAGTATTATAGAGTATAAAGACTATGACCGAAATTTACCCAACCAGTTTTAAAATGGATAAAAGCCTTAAGGAAAGGCTTGATAAGTACAATGCAGAACACCCGGAGACACCTTTAAAACTTAATATTTTTTTAAATAGTTGTCTCACTAAATGGTTGGAAAGTAAAAAATATTAAGAATGTATAAATAGTCAAAATAGTCGGTTGAGCTACTTTGACTATATTTTTAGACAGTTACAAAATTTTTCCCCCTTCATGGGAAATGAGGGCTTCGGCTTCCTATGGAAGGCTTTTGATTCGTTTCTTGCTCACTTTGATCCTTCTGGATGATGATTTTGATATCGTCAATTTTAAGCTTATGATGTGGATATACTCCAGATGTTTCTTTATCCTCTGCAAATGCATCATCTTTTTCTTCTTGAAGGTGAGCTAGGGACAGATTCCCCAGACCCTTTCAAATGCTTGAGGAATATTCTAGCAAGAATATGGTGTATGAGCATTCGCCCATAGTCAGGAATTGTGCTTCGCAGGAACATTTTGGTTCATGCATCAGCTCATCAGAGCTTATGGTCAATTATCGCATGTCTTAACTTTTTTAGACGTTTTAGCATCATCTGGTTTTTCAGGAATTGAAGTTTTTGATTCTTCGTCCCTCATTTCATAGATAGTCCGCATGCGTTCAACTGCAAGATCAATAGCTTCGGTCTCATTCCTGTATATCCTGTGGCCTATTAGCCAATTAAAGTTTTCAATTGTGCGCTGACTGAATGCATAGTTTCTTCGCACACTTGCTTCGGATAATTCTTTGCGTTTCATTATGTACGTATTATAGTACGTCTAATTATTTATATTTTTGCTGCATATTATCCAAGCAATCAATTAAAACACTGAGCATCTAAGAAAATTAAGTGTTCTGAAGGGCAAATCAAAGTACCTCTTCTCTATTGATGCGATGTTTGATGGCCAATCATCACAGATTGCGAAGTATGATACAAATGAACGAAGTTTTTTCTTAATGCTTATTAGGTTGAATAACGCATGAGAACGGATATTATAAAAACTGTACGGATTTCTTACTAAAGTGGTATAGCCCGGCAAGGATTTGCACTTGTCTTAAAAATCCGTGAAAAACATCACCAAAAGATAGGAGTATAAAGAAATTTTAGATGCTCCGATGGGGATTTGAACCCCAG